>CAKRCD010000001.1 GCA_934307065.1 uncultured Bariatricus sp.
ATGAATAAAATTCCTCTGTCATCATAGACAGAAGCGCCTGTATTATTTCCACAGCGGATCGCACGGTCAAGTCCCATAATAGTGGCGACGGCTCCGTTGATTTTTTCTGTGTATTTTTCTAGGTGAAGGATTGAAATTATTTGTGTAGAAAAAAACCTATGTCTGTGTTATCATTAAGTATTGAGAAAGAATTAACAAAAGATGTAACTGTGGTAATGCAAGATGAGAGGAGCAGATTATGAGCCAATTAGCAAACGGGCTTACAGCAATCGGAAATAACTATGTATTGTTACTGGTCGGAGCAGCAGAACTTTTTGTAGCAATCATGTTCATATTAAGAAGGATACTTAGAAATATCCGTAAGAAAACAAAGATTAATAAAAGTAATATAGAGAAGGAAATGCTTCACGAAATGGATGACGGGGAAAAAGAAGCCTATGTTCTGTTTCGCAGAAATGATATGATGCCCGTGTATGGAACAGGAAATCTTAGTACTCTTCTTGGGGTCTCACTTCAGAAATTACAGGAAGATCTTGTAAATCTGCAAAGAGTATGCAAGAAACCAGAGGATATGAATCAATTATGGCAGAGTTATCAGAACTGGGATGGTCTACATCTGTTAGAAAAACAGGTTCAATTAAAGAATGAACAGTGGATTCAAATTACTATAAAAAGAAGCAGAACAGGCATTTATGATCAGCTTTCTTTCTACGTCATTACAGAGATACATCAGAAAATAGAAGACTATGAGTGCAGACTGATAAAGGCAGAAGAGGAAAGCAAGTCTAAGACGACATTTTTGTCCAGAATGTCTCATGAAATCCGTACTCCAATGAATGGAATTATAGGTATGCTGACATTGGCAGAAGGGAAAATGGAAACATCACATCCGGCCTATCAGTATCTGGAACGGGCAGACGAACTGTCCGATCACTTGTTATCTCTGATTAATGATATTCTGGATATGTCCCGTATCGAGGCTGGGAAAGTGGAACTTGAGAATCAGCCATTTAGTCTGAGACAGCTTGGAAACAAGCTTTACGACATGTTTGCAAAAGAATTGGATGAAAAAGGAATTCATTATGCAGTAGAAGTGGAAGAGGTAACTGCGGATTATGTGATCGGTGATGAACTTCGAATCAGTCAGATTATAATTAACTTCCTTTCAAATGCGGTAAAATTTACAAAAGAAGGGGAAATTATTCTTACGTTCCGTCAGATGATGAAACGGGATGGAATGGTAGATATGATGATTTGTGTGCATGATACAGGAATTGGTATGAGTTCAGAATTCTTAAATCGTATCTTCCGTCCATTTGAACAGGAAAAAATTGAAACAGCAAAAGAATACGGTGGAACGGGACTTGGTATGGCAATCACTGATCAGCTTGTCCGTTTGATGGGAGGAGAAATCGTTGTGAAGAGTACACCTGGAAAAGGTTCTGATTTTACAATTTTTCTTCATTTACCAGAAGCAGAAAAGCCGGAAGAAATCGTTGAACCTAATCGGAACAATCCTGTACAGAGTGAGGAAAGCGAATGTACAGCATTTAAGGGACGCAGAATTCTCCTGGCAGAGGATAATGAGGTTAATGCCATGATTGCAGAAGAAATTCTTGCGAACATGGGGGCAGAAGTAGAAGTAGTAGAGAATGGACAGAAGGCGGTTGACTCCTTTAAGTTACATCCTGAAAATTATTATGATATTATTCTTATGGATGTTCAGATGCCAGTAATGAACGGACGGGAAGCCGCAAGAACAATCCGCCGGATGAAAGAACGCCCGGATGCGACATTAATTCCGATTTTTGCATTATCAGCAGATGCGTTTGTGGAAGACGAACGTTTATCTATAGAAAGTGGTATGAATGGACATTATGCAAAGCCTGTTGATTTTCAGGCATTGCAGAGAAATGTTGGTGCATTTCTTGAAAACAGGGAGCAGGATAGGACATGGAAGAAACGAAACGAAAGAAAATAGGGGTTGTAGCATTCTCGGCGTCAGTTTTGACGGCGGGAACTGTTGCGCTTGCAGCGGCATATCAGGCAGGTATATCTTTTAACCCATCTGGTAAAGACCGGGATATTCAGACGAATCAGGTTGTTTTTTCAGATGATGACACAACGAATCACACGGAAGACAGTGGAAAAAAAGAAAGTGAACTTCTGCAAAAAGATCAGAACAAGCAGAATAATACATCGCTTCGAAATCAGGCCGACTATTTGTTTGATAACGAAAAGCAATTAGGTGATAATGTAGAAAATAATGCAGCGATTAATAATGGAGATAATACTTCAGCAGGAAATCAGTTGGATGATGGCACACAGAATTCAGGGACAATTCTGGATATAACGGGTAATGATTCCAATGCAGACTTGATTATTGGCGGAAACGGTTCCGGAACCGGAGAGAATGGAACGAATACCGGTAATGGGAATAATAGCAATCATGGAAACACTGGAAATAATGGTAATACCGGAAATGGCGACAATTCAAACACCAATACACATCCGGCAGACAGAGTGCAGGATCCGGACTCCAAGAAAGCACCTGTAAATGATATGTTTACAAACAGGCCGTACTCTGAAAAGGATATGGAAAACAAGGATAGATTGGTCATTCGGTTTATGCAGCCTGCCAATTCTGGTAACTGTCTGTATATGGGGCAATTGGTAGATAAAGCAAGGGTATATAATGCTTTGGATACTTATGTGCTAGGATTCAAAGACAGTGACTTGATTCGTTATAACTGGGATGAAACGGCATTGGATGAATATGTCAGAATCGATGGTGTGTCCTTTGATGGGGGCAAGACATGGCTGACTGTCTTTCCTTTGACGATTCCGACAGAAACAGACCAGGATACTATGCTGATTAAGGCAAGTTATCGATTGAAAACAGACGATGAATGGCAGGAATATATAGACCCGGTTACGGAAGAAAGCTGGGTTACTTATGTAGTACAGAAAGCATGTTTGTTTGTTTTGTCAGAACCACTGACAGAGGATAGTGAGAAAATTGATGAGTCTAAGATATTAAACAGTGAAGAACTGAAATATCCGGAGGGCGACAGTGTTTCACTATTTAATTATGTGGATGAGATGCTGAAAATAAATAAAGCCTGTGATACCAATGAATACGACAATATCACTGCGATACATGCACTGGTACCTGGATGGACAGAGAAGGATGAAGTCCAGCCATGGATTTACCCTGTGACAAAAGGACGCCATATTCTGGAACCTCTTGATTTGATTCCTTTGAGTGACGAATACCGGGCAACCATGAAATATTACTGGATGAACGATGATTTTCAGGTGGATTTTGGGGCATCTAATTTATTTAATTTGCAGACAATGACCGGGTATAAGGGAGAGCAGGAGCTTGGAAAAGCTGATAATGAATATACAATGCTTCCAATTCCCAAATACATACAATCTGTAGATATTGATGAAAGTGCAGGTGTGTCAGCAGACTATTTGTTTGTTCCGGACACTGTTTTGTATATTAATGAAAGCAGTCAGGGAATTACGGTAAATCATGCATATAGAGTGGATGCGAATAATCCGAATTATGCATCGACAGAAGATGGAGTCTTGACGAATAAAACAGGAACCGAATATCAGGTAATTCCAGCCAGGATTACAGAGTTGAATGTAGAAAAGAATGTAACGAAGATAAACTTATCCGGGAATAACCAAGTATCTGTTATAAAGCTTGAAGCAGAATCGGCGGTTCAGATTCCGGAGTTTGTGATTGATAAGACGGATATTTTCGGAAATCCAGAAGGAATTAAGGGTCAAAATTGTAAGATTATTCTGAAAGATTCACTTTTGGATACCTTTGTTCAAGCGAACTTTAATCAGTTTATAGACAGAAATGTTTCTACAGACTTTGCTAATTTTAGTGAAATTGCCGCTGAAGAAATCCCAGAGATTGTATATACAGTGGATGCCAGTGGACAGATAACAGGAAGTGATGGAGTTCTTCGAAAAGTCATAGATACGGGAAGATTTTCTGTACAGATTAATGAGAATGTGCAGATTATAAAAGAGAATGCTTTTACTGGTGTCTATTCTCTGAGCCGGTTGTTAATGCCTACGAATGGAGAAATAGTAGAGTTGGAAAAAGATTGCTTTGCTGAGAGTAATCTGTCGACGATTGTATGTTATAGTCAGCAACAATATGACTATATTATGGAAAATCTGGAAAAAAGTGGAGCACCGGAAGGTGTTCGGGTAGAGTTCACAAAGGTTCAGATTTCTAAAGAAGGCTATGCTTATTATAAAGGGGAAGAAGGAGAGTCAGCCGACTACGTTCTGGTAGCTGCCCCAAAGGATGTAACCGATTTTGATGGAACGGTCACAGCTCAGGATGGCACGAAGATTCCGATTACGATTATTGATAATAATGCGTTTGAATTTTGCAGGGATTTGGAGTGGGTTGAATTGCCAGAGAGCATTTCCAAAATAGGATATGAAGCTTTTTATGGCTGTACCTCTCTTCAAGGGGTAATGATTGATGCTAAGGAGTATATTTACATAGGAAATAAAGCATTTGATGGCTGTGATGCGTTACGATTTGTTGCTTCGAATGCAATGACTGCTGAGATGCAGGATGGATATGATCCAATTATTGCACACACCTATGGATGGACACAGATGACCTATTTCTATGCACCGACCAATTCTACAGGATACGGTAGCCATGCACTGGCATTTACACCGCAGTCAGGAGTAACATCGTACTCGATGGAAGATATTGGTGGCGGTTGTAAGATGCTGTTTGGTAAGAATGCGGATGGTTATCCATGGCTTGGCATTCGTTCTGGAGTAAACGTAGGGGCAGAAGTGACCTTGCCTTCTTCTACATCGGAACTTTATAGTTATTCTATGGCTGATATCCGTTCATCAGAAGGAAGCTATCAGTTAAACTGGGATGATTTATGTACATTGAAGTATTTTGATGAGGGAGCCTTCTTTGAGTCAGACCTTGGAGGAGATATCACACTTACACAGGAAAGTACTTATATAGATAACTACGTTTTTGGTGGCTGCTCGAAGATTACAAATTTTGCGGTAAGAGGGCAGCTCACACAGCTAGGATATACGGTGTTTAGGGATTGCAGCAGTTTACAATCTGTTACACTGGGAAAGGCAGATAAAGGCGTTGCACTTTCTTCAAATATTTTTTATGGCTGTAATTCTTTACGTAATCTGATACTGGAGGATTATAGTAATGAATACGCACTTTCCATGCAGGAAGGGTCCCCGTTCCAGTTCAATACCGCATGGACACAGGAAGAAGAATGGGAGACACTACATATAGAAATCCCTTATGACCCGGAGAACTTTTATATCAAAAAATGGCGCTATTATATGGCAGGTTACCGGGAAGAATTTGATGCCCAGGATGGTATCATTCTTCCGGCATACCTGGTTATGTGGGAAGGCTTATATCAGGATTACTTATGGAAAAACGGAGAATATCCGACTTATGAGCAGATTGATGCAGAAGTGGAAGAAAAGCTTCTGACAGCAGAAAATGGAATCCGTAAAATGATGGGAAAAGAAACTGTGGATGAGCCGACGAATTTCTATCCATATCGTAAGGACGGAACCACGCTTACTCTGGTTGGAGCACCATCCAACATTGATTATGCATTCCTATATGGTGAAATGATGGAATTCCCGGAAGGATGGTCTTTGGATTATATTGCAAGCGGGGCCTTTTCTAAGAGTAAGCATCTGAAAAGCCTTACGTTTATTGATAATCTGACAGGTATATATCCGAATATTTTTGAGGGAGTAGAAAGTGATGAAATTACCCTTCGTTTCTGGACAAGTGCCGTTCCGGAGCTGATTGTTGATAAAGAAGGTGTTCCATTTACCTTTGGTGTGGATAACGCTAAAATCAAACTTGAGATAAATAGTGGTATGGGAGAAGAATTTATTAATGGTTGGTCTTATCCACTGGCCGGATATTCGAATCGCACGGCTATGGAAGAAGCTGTGAAAGCTGAAATAGTTGCAGCAAACGGCTCAGAACCGACAAAGGATGAATTAAAGACGGAAGTAGATAAGCGTATTCTTCCATATATGAATACCGTTCGCCGATGGCTTGGACTTGCAGCAGTGGAGTCGGTTGATGAGATCAAAGCAGGAACAGCTGCCATTACAGACGATGTTGAAAATGCGAATGCTGAAAAACATCTAGAGGATGATAAAAACTTACTGGAAAGTACAGTACAAGGAAACGATGCAAAAAAAGAATATGATTCTATTTCACAGGATAAGGAAACGAAAGAGGAGACAGAGGAATGATTGTAGAACAATCCAAAGAAATTATTGAACAGGTTAATCAGGCATTCATTGGAAAGAATGATATTGTAGAAAAAGTACTGATGACTATTTATGCAGGCGGACACATTTTGTTGGAAGATTGTCCGGGGGTCGGGAAAACAACTTTGGCCCTGGCATTTTCCAAGGTGCTCGGACTGAGCAATAAGCGTATCCAGTTTACAACGGATACGTTGCCGTCTGACATTACGGGATTTACCATGTTTAATCGGGAGACCAATCAGTTAGAGTATATAGACGGAGCAGCCAATTGTCAGCTTCTTCTGGCAGATGAAATTAATCGTACTTCTCCAAAAACACAGTCCGCTCTGTTGGAGGTCATGGAAGAACATACAATTACCGTAGATGGTAAAACACATGTTTTACCGTTGCCGTTTATCTGCATTGCCACACAGAACCCGCTTGGATTTTCGGGAACACAGCCGCTGCCGGAGTCACAGCTTGACCGTTTTATGGTGTGTCTGTCCATTGGATATCCGACATTGGAAAAGCAGATGAAAATTTTGAGTGCACAGCGTTATCATAATCCACTGCAGGATTTAAAAACTGTAACAAATGGACAGAATATCTTGGAAATCCAGGATTATTTAAATTCTGTTCGCATGACAGATGGTGTAATGGCTTATGCAATCCGTCTTTGTGAGGCAACAAGAAATCACGCTCTGGTGGAACTCGGAGTATCACCTCGTGGAGTGTCTGCTCTCGTAAAGATGTCGCGTGCAAATGCAATTTTAAAAGGTAGAAATTATGTGGTTCCGGAAGATGTTCAGAATGTATTTCTGGATGTGTGTGCGCACCGTCTTGTTCTGAAACCACAGGCGCAGGTAAACGGAGTCGGTGCAAAAGGAATTCTGGAAAAAATTATGGAGCAGGTAAAGCCACCGGTTGCAGGAGAGAGATAGCAAATAATATCGTCAGGTATTTGACGGTAGAATGGAGAAAACTATGAAAAAGAATCGATTAGGGTATTTGTTCCTTGTGATTCTGAGTGCGATTTTACTGTTTACTTTTGGTCTTCCATTTTTTCTTCTGTTATTTCTTTTTTGGATTGGCTTTGCAGTAGTTTTAGGAATTTTGATTCATTATGATGCAAAAAATATGCAGATTCAGGCTCAGTTCAGAATAGATGAAGAGGAGAAAAAGAAAATTGTACTGAATTTACTTGTAGAGACAAAAGGAATATTGCTGGCATCTAAGGCAGTTGGCATTGAACTGGAATGCCAGAATCGTATGTTCGATATTTTTCAGACGAGACGTTTACTGCTTAATTTGGGGGACAAGAAAAGTGAGTATGAGATTCCGGTTTCGAAAGAACAGTGTGGAGAAATTATGGTTCGATGCCAGGAAGCGTATGTATATGATCTTCTTGGATTATTCAAGGTGCCGATTACGACGTTTGGAGAGATGACAACGGTAATCTATCCACAGAAAGTCCAAATGCATGTAGAAATGTCAAAGGATATTTACGGAAGACCGAGAGAAGAAGGTCAGATACAGAATCGAAGAGGAAATGATCCAAGTGAAATGTTTGATATCAGGGAGTATGTACCTGGAGATGATATCCGGGCTGTTCACTGGAAACTGTCCAGTAAGACAGACACATTGATTTTAAGAGAGGCCAGTGATCCGTCTCATTACAATCTTGTAGTGTTAATTGATTTGGGGCTGGAAGAGGAGGACGAACCGGTGCCATCAGCGTCACTCAATGCAGCAATTGCGTATGGGGCAGGAATTATGGAAAAACTGGTAAGACAGAGAGTAGCATTTTGCGTTGTAATACCAACAAAGACTGGACTTCAGGTATATGAAATCCGGGAAGAGCGGGATTTACATCAATTTTGTGCGATTTGGTATGGAATTCCAATGCAGAGAAACGCGGGAACAGGATTCCAATTGTTTTTAAGAGAGCGGATGGAACAGAAGTTTACAAGGATGCTTATTCTGACGGCTGGAAAATATGAGCAGGATTTAAAAGGAATGAGTCAGAGAATCGGAATTACAGTGATTGGAACAACGCAGGAAGAGCGCGTCTTACATACGAATCTTGGAAACCGTCTGGATATAGTAGAACTTCCGGAAAATCTGGAATCAGACGAACAGTATCGGATTCGTTGTTAATGCAGAAGTATTTCTGATATCATTAACATAATCCCGAAGTTTGAATATGAAATTAAAAGAAAGTAAGGAAATTATTTATGAAATATTCCGTACGAAAAGGGCAGATTAGAGAACTCAGTGCAGTAGGAGAAAAAAATTCATATAATAATGTGATCTGGATATTGTGTCTGGTTACTTTTTTGGCAGGAGGCAATATCATTGCATTTATGAAAATGTGGGGAAATGTTGCACCAGAGATTGTAATTGTCATTATTCCAACATTTCTTATGGTAGGATTTACCGCAGGGGTAGAATTCTTTAAGAAAAAATATCCGTCTGCCGGAGTGTTGAAAATCCTTCCGTGGGTGCTTCTGTTGTTGATTGTTGGCTGGGGGAATCTCTACAACGGAATGAAAATCTGGGTAAATCTTCTGATATCTAGGTGGAATCAGATACATGAAAGTGGAATAGCTGTATTTCAGGTGCAGGTATCGGATGTGGGAATCCGGGCATTTTCTATAGCAGTTGCATTATTTATCGGTATGGTGGGATACTTGCTAGTAAAAGGACATCATACTATAACCTGCTTTATTTATGAATTCGTCTGGTTTTATCTGATGTTGTCAGGAGGAATCTTTGATTCTCTCGCAGGTGGTTTTATGATTGCGGCATTTGTAGGACTTTGCATTTCCACAAAGAAGCAGAATATGACCAGAAGAGGTTTTTGGTGGCTTGCAGTTGTTGTGATTGTATTTAGTGCAGGTTCCGGATTGATGGGTCAGACAGAGATTGAAGGTATTCAGCAGACCCGTGAGGAAGTTTGTAATCAGATTCATATATGGCGCTATGGAGAGGATGTACTACCGGAAGGGAACATCAGACAGGCAGACGAATTGAAGACCAGTGAAAAAGAAATGTTGACTGTGAGAACAGAGCAGGATAAGAATTTATATCTGCGTGGATTTATCGGAAGTACATATCAGGATGGCAGTTGGACACCGCTTTCTGAGTCGGCTTATGGCGGGGATAATTCGGGAATGCTGAAATGGCTTAGGAAGCAGACATTTGACCCGTTAAGCCAGAGTGCTTCTTATCTGAATCTGGGAGAAGAGGCAGATAAGAATCCGGAAAATCAAGTACAGATTACAGTGAAAGGTGCATCCAGATATTATGTGTATGTGCCTACATCCGTCCTTAAAGTGACAGGTGGAAGCTTGAAGGAAAAGTCCGATACAAGATTTGTGAGCAAGGGATTTTTCGGCAAACAAGAATATACCTATGAAGAAAAATCCGGGACAAGACCATCAGAACTGACAGTGACAGACAGTTGGGTTTCTAATCCGGATACCGAGCTTCAAATCCTGTATAGTAAAGCTGAGGCAGTGTACCGAAATTTTGTATATGATAATTATGTTTCAGTAGATTCCGATATTTATAATTTGATGAACGAAGTGTTCTGGGATGATTATCAGTCGGAAAATGACGGGATTTACAGTGCACTGAATCATATCCGAAACAGAATGAGTGAAAATTTGTCTTATGTGGAACAGCCGGAAACAGCACCGGAAGGTAAAGACCCGATTATCTGGGGACTGACAAAGTCCCATGAAGGAAATGATGTTTTATTTGCATCAGTTGCAGTACAGGCACTTCGTACACATGGAATCCCGGCACGTTATGTAGAAGGATATTATTTATCGGCAGATACGGTGACCGGAAGTGATAACAAAACTGTGACACTTACCGGAAAAGATTCCCATGCGTGGGTAGAAGTATATTTTGACGGAGTAGGCTGGCAGCCTGTGGATGTAACGCCGGGGTATTACTATGATGCGTTGTCGCTTCGTAATATGATTAGTACACCAGATACCGAGCATATGAGTGCAGCAATCCAGAATAACGGAAATGATGTGGAAAGTTCTACGAAGCTGGAAAATGGAAATAGTGGAAAAGGTTCCAATCGTGCTGAAAAAGCATGGAATGTCGCGACAATTATCATTGGTATTCTGACAGTACTGTTGTTGTTTATCCTTTTATCCTTTGTTATTCTGGAATTAGTGGGAGTTATTTTTGCATGGGCAGAAAAAAGAAAGTATTGGAAGGATGACCAGAAAGGGCAGGTCCTTTTCCTTGAACAGAGCATCTTTGAAGTGCTTACATTTATCGGTATAAGGACAAGCCTTGGATGGAATACGCAAGAAGTAGATGAAATCATATCCAAACGGTTTGAAGAAATACAACCGGGAGAATATACAAGAACCTGTGAACTGATTGAGCGCAGTGTTTATGGAGATATGGAACTAAAACCAAATGAGATGCGAACCATTCAGATTTTCCTGACAAAAATAAAAACTTCACTGAGAACGGGAAGAGATAAGCGGGCAAAGATTATGCTGCACTATGAATGGATTCATAGAAAATGGATTATGAAAAAATAAGTGAATAAAATAAGAGAACAGGGATGACATGTAAATCATTTTCAAGGTATACAGTCATCTCTGTTTTTTTGCATAAAAACGTCACAGTGTTATCTATTTTGCAACGAGAAAGCAAAAAGGTTTTTGGATGAATGACTAATGTGCCCGGCATATTTTTTCATAAGCAGGATTTGTATTATCAGAATGTTTTAATACGCGTATTATTTTTCAAAACCGTTTGCTTTTTATAAAATATACGTGTATAATAAATGGAGTAAATAGTAAAAGATTGGATAACTATACAAATAAAGGAAAAGGGATGAGATGAGAATGCATCATAACATGAGACGGAAAGGTAATGGCAGGAGATTTGTATCTGTAGTCATTCTTTTTGCGGTTATATTGTCTATTTCAGTATTGACAACCGGATGTGGAAAGAAAGCAGTGGTAGACGATGATAATTCTCTGATTTTAAAGGATGCGGTAATTGAAAGCTGGAATGACGGAAGCGTGGATACGCAATATGTGGATGTAACGCTGTCATATGACCGTGAAGTATGCTGGCAGGAAAAGCATACAAACAGTTTGCGTGTGACTATATCGGATGGAAAGATATCGGATAAGAAAATGCAGTTTCTGAAAGGCGAAAGTGAGAAAGAACTGCTTTTGAGGATTCAGGTTGATTCTGTCACAAATGGAACGCTGAATATAAGCCGTGCAGATTCGGAGACCGTAATAAGTGCAATTACATCAGCAGACGGAAAGTATGCTACCCAGAATTTTAGAATTAATGCTTTGATTCCATCGGGAGTAGAACTTACAGATGTATCAGAAAAAGAAGGAAGTGGTACTGGAAATCCACAGGTAATGAAGCAGGTAACCCATGCATGGAACATTCGGAGCATTGCATGGATACGTCTGCTGGAAGACGGAGAGCCGGTAAAAGTGGGAGAGAACAAGAATATTGAGATTCTTGACCAGGCAGTTGCAGTACACGGACATGAGTTTTTACGGGAAGATGAGTATTCAGCAGCGGAGACAATTGCAGAGACACTTTCCCAATATTACAGTGACGATTATAAGTTTACCAGCATGGATGACATAATCAGTGTGGAAAAATGTAATGGCGATAAAAATGTGGAACTTGATTTAAAAGTATATCATTATGTGAATGTGACATGTGACAATGCGCAATATGCAAAGGAAGAAACACATGATGATGGTGTGGACCGTACCGGAGCTAAAGATAAAGAAGATGAGGTGAACCGGGAAATGTCTTCGGAGGAAGAAGCATTTGTAAATGGACTTCATATCAGCCATATGGATGAAATAGAAGTCGCAAATGTTGCATATCGCATTCTGACTGTAACAGGGGTTCCTTTGGGAGAAGAAGAAATCTATTCCGTATATGAACTGGAGAAACTTGCTGCTTTGTGTTATCAGAATGAAAACATGAACAAGCATGATATTACAATGAACGAAATACACGATACCGGAAGTTTCTGTGACTGTCCGTTAAAGGGTCATACCTTACAGGGAATTGATTTCAAAGCATTTCTGGAATTATGTGGAGTGGACTTCACGAATCCGGTATATGCAGACCTTTATTCCGGAACAGCTTCCGGAGTACAGAAACGTCTTACAGAAGTGACACAGGAAATCTGTATCAGCAATGAAACAGAACAGAATGGACAAAAGATTATGCTGGCCATGGCTGTAGATGGTCAGCCGCTTACAGAAAATAATACACCACTTGCAGGTCCGCTTGCGATTATAGTTATGAATGGTAATGAAATTACATATGTAGACAGTTTGGAAAAAGTGCTTCTGGGAACTACAGAAAATCCATCAGATCCTGAATATGAATTTCACACACGCGAACCCTATTCAGAAAGTGAAGATATCACATTTACTGTGAATATATATAACAGTAATGCACCGTATCTCGGAGCAATTAAGACAAAGTCATTCACTACAAAGCAACTGGAAAACTTAATGGAAGAATATCCGGATTATGTATATCAGAATTACTACGGGCTGATTGGCAACCAGGAAGAGTTTGAAAGTATGGGTGTAGGTGGATGGCAGGATTGCTTCACGGGAATTGATTTATACTGGCTGCTTACAGAACAGGTTGGACTGGATTCGCTCTCTGGTTATGCAGAGTTTTATGGACGGGATAATGACCTGTATCTGACAATGGACGATATCAGTTATTTTGAATGGCAGGACAGAGCAGAACAGTATAATGTCATTAATCGTGAAGGCTATGTGATTCCTTATGCGGTTCCGATGTTAGCCTGTGTGAAAAATGGTTATCCGATTATGCCAAAGCATGACCATGAGAGTGAGGGCTCTGTGTCATACAATCATCTGAGTGACAGATTAGATGGGTTGGGAGTTACTTCTTCTATTGGTGCGGTGAAGAATGATAAAGGACCGTTTGTTGCATGTCTCGGTAATTTATCAGGTGTCTTTGGAGGATATCAGATCGAGACTGGCGGTGATTGTATACGACTGGATATTTATCTGGATGAATAGGAAAGAACGGGAGAATTAGAATGATGAATAAAAAAAGATGGGCAGGAATTATAGCAGCAGCTGTAGTAGGTACAATGAGTGTAACTGGTGTGGGAAATTCTACAGTACAGGCTTACTTTAACCGTGGAACAGTCGGAGTCAGCGTGGGAAAGGGAAGTGTTTCGGTGGAAGCGGGAAGTAATACTTCGGTTAGTGTATCCCTTACCCCTGCAAGTGATTCGCAGCTGCCGGGATGTGGTATGGCAGAATGTCCACAGATATGTGGGGAAAAAGAATGTCTGGATGCAAACGGACAGTGTACTTGTAATGGAAAAACTTATCAGACATATCATACAAGCGTATCGGTTTCATCAAGTAATACCTCTGTGGCTACAGCAAGCTACAGCAGTGGAACATTGACTGTACATGGTGTTTCGGAAGGAACTGCGGTTATCACACTGACGGCATCTCTCCGCCAGTTCAGTAGTGGAACTACCTCGGTTACGGTAAATGTAAGTAAGAAACCGTCTTCTGGAGATAACAATACGTCTGGTGGAAACAATAGTAGTTCCAGTGGAAGCAATACATCCGCTGGAAATAACACTACAACGAATGAAAATCATACGACATCCAGTTCGAGTTCAACCGGAAAAAATAATAACAGCACAGATAAGTCGGCTACAGCAAGTCAGGTAGGTGGAGATACAACTACGGAAGAAACAACAGAAGAATTGATAGAAGAAGAAAACGCAGATGGTGTAACTGTGGTAGAAAGTGACAAAGGAACCATTACATTTGTTCCGATTAAAGACGGAAAAATGGGTTCTGAATATCTGGAAGCTATTCAGGGAAAAGAAAAAGAGTATGTTGATTTTCAGGAAAAAGATGATGCGGGTAATATTGTATATGCGTGGGAGTTTTTGGGAACGGATGTAAAGTCTGTATTTGATATGGATTTTTCAGTGACATCCAGCAAGACTGCATTTGACGGATGTAAAATATTCCGTAATGTCCAGGCATTGTATTTGCGCTTTGCACACGATGGAAAACTTCCTGGAAAAGCAAAAGTATTCATCAAAGTGCCAGAGGATATGCAAAATGGAAGCAAATGGTATTTATATCATTATGACAGTAAAAAGGATTCAGCAGAAGAGCTTGCAAAAGAATTAGTGGTTGAAAACGGATATGTTACCATCGAATTAGAAGAATGCTTCGACTGTGTGTTAAGTGATAAAGAAATTTCTGCGAAAGATGAAGTGGTAGTAACTTCAAATGAAGCTGAGAATGAGACAGAAGCAGCTTCATCAAATTCGTCTATGATTTATATTGTTGCTGCTATCCTTATTGCACTTGCAGCAGGAATTTACTTGTTCCTTTTCTCAAAACAGGCAAAGAATAGAAAAGCAGAAAATGCTTCAGAAAATCCAGTAAAAGAAGAGAAGGCTCAGAAAGAGACTACGGAAGAAGATACTTTGAAAGAAGAAAACACAGAAGAAGTAGTCAATGAAACAGAGCTGTCAGAGGAAAACAAGGTAGAAAATAACGAGGCAGAGTAATCATGATTGAAGTAGAACACGTGACCAAATCCTTTGGCAGGAAACCGGTACTGAATGATGTGAGTTTTTCCGTGCGGCCGGGGCAGGTATATGGACTGATTGGATACAACGGTGTGGGTAAAACAACACTCTTGAAAATCGTCAGTGGAATATACCGGCCGGACAAAGGATGTATAAAGAATGACGGAGAGATTGCTTATGAAAATCCGGCAGTGAAGAAAAAATGCTTTCTTATGACAGAAGAAGTAACGTTCTTTCCGCAGGCAACATTGGAAGATATGCGGAAATTCTATCGGGGATATTACCACACCTGGAGTGATGAGGTATATCAGCAATTGTTACAGGTATTTGGAATTCCGAAGGATATCAGAATCAGCAGTTTTTCCAAAGGGATGCAGCGTCAGGCTGGATTGATTCTGGCATTCTCGACAGGCGTTACCACATTGTTTCTGGATGAAGCGTTTGATGGATTGGATTATTCTATGCGCTGTCTGATGAAAGAAATGATTCGTGGTTATGTGAAAATCCGGAATGCAATGATTTTAATATCTTCCCATAATCTACAGGAGTTGGAAGACTTGGCAGACTGCATTGGAATGCTCAATAATGGCGAGTTGATTTTTGACAATACAACAACTTATATGCGTCAGCAATATCAAAGATGCGGTTTTCAGACAGAGGAGGAAGAACAGATACGTGCCTGTGTGAGGCTGATTCATCTGGAACCGGAGGAGAGCGGATGGAGCTGTATCATAAAAGGAACAAAAGAGCAGGCATTTGAATTATTAGAACAAATGAATGTATCAAATATACAGGTTCGGCCGATTCGACTGGAAGAATTTTTCGAAGTAGAGAGGAATGTGAAACATGTGGACTGGGAAAAAGTGTTCAGAGCTGACAGAAATCAGGCATGATTTTCTATATGTAATCAAAAATAATTACTGGATGCAGATACTGTTTTTCATTCTCTTTATGGTATTGATTCCATTTTCAACAGTGGGACTTCCGGGAGATTCCATGTTCAGCGTGGATTATACACATGATCAGGTAAAGTACCGTTTCTTTCACGGAAGTGTACTGGTTCCAATACTGATACTGGCGCTGGCAATGGGAGTAATCTGCGGAATTGAATTATTCCGGTTCTTATTGAATAAACGTGACACAACGATGTATCTGTCACTGATGCTGACCAGAGGAAAACTGTTTCTTAACAGAGCACTGATGGGATGTATGATTTGTATATTCAGTCTTGCAATTCCAATGCTCCTGTCGCTGTGGTTAAACCGCATGGCAGTGGGAAGCTACATGTGTCAGGTAAGAGACTGTCTTTATCTGATATGGGGTCTGTGCGTGATCGCACTGACAGGTTTTGGCGCAGCGGTTATTTCCTGTATGCTTGCAGGTACCGTGGCAGAAGCAGTTATTTATGCAATTGGTATATTATGCGCACCGGAAATGCTGTTTTATGGAGTGAATCTCCTTGCAAAACAGTTTTTCTGGGGAAATGCATGGGGAGTTGATAACTGGCTTGGAAACGGACAGATTGGAGAAAACCTTCTGCAAAAGTTTGCCTGGGCAAATCCAATTATGTTCTTTTGGAATGAATTAAAGACACATTATATTTTTGTAAGACCAAATGACAATCCGGTTCCGGAAGCACTGAAACCTGCTGCGGTTATCGGCTGGACGATTATGGTGATTTTGCTTCTCGCATTCTCCTATTATTTATTCCGGATCAGAAAGGCAGAATCAGCAGGAATTTCGGGAACTAATCCGGTTTTATCAGAAATTATTATAGGACTTACGGCTTTACTTTCGTTTGCATTAACCATCTATTTCCTTGGCAAATTCAGTGTGACCCTTGGAATTCTGTTTGGTTTTGGCATGATGGGAGTGCTTCATTTGTTCTGGAGAAAGTCTTTGTTTGCTTATGATTTAAACCGCAAACGAGTAATAGGGTCTTTCGTAGGACAAACCATCATTGCCGCTGCCATTTGCCTGGTATTTGTATTCTGGTGTCCGGTGCACTGCAAACAGATATTAAATAAATCCGATGAGTTTACAAAAGCGGAGGTGTCTTTTGTTGGTTCTCCGGATTATCTGTATACGACAGGAGCCGGAAGCAGCAGCAGAGGTTATTACGTAGTGAGCCGGCTTTCTCTTGAAGATGATGCTGCTATTCAGACAGTGGCAGAGGCTCAGAAAGATTTTGTGACATCAGGTCGCAAGGAAATGAAATTAGATGAAGATGATTTTTCAAAAACGGTAGTCCCGTATGATGTGGAATTCTCTTATCAAGACGAAAATGGGAAAGAATACACATGGTATTATGACAGAGCATCTATGGCACAGCTGGAGAATCTGCTGTCTCTGGAAAACCAGACGGAAATTAAGGATAAGCAGAAGATGTTGTTTACGGATACCTTAAGTGATGAAAACAGTGTAATCTGGGCAAACGAAGCTTACCGGAAGGGCTCTGTATATCTGACAGACAGTTTATATCAGAATACCTGGGAGTTATCCTTGAGCGATACTGTGCGTGAAGAGCTGTTACAGGCTATGGCAGATGACATTACAAACCAGTCTTTCGAAGACAGATATTTTGCAGATAAGACTGCAAAAGCGGTTTTGATGTTTACACAGAACACAGAATATGATTTGCAGTATTACTCATATCATCTGGACAATGCCTTTGTATTTATCACAGATGAATTTACGAATACCATGCAGGTTCTTGAAAAATATGGTTTTGCCGATTTGACAGATACAAAGCCGGAGATTGAATCAGTGGTAGTGCAGGAGTTTAATCCGTATGCCAGTGTAAATGGACTGAAAGAACCATTTTCTATGTATTTTATGGCATATAAAGCAGAGTCAGAAAATGAATTCATTGTCCAGAAGGATTTTGGAAAGCAGATAACCATTACCAGTGACAAGAGAATTAATACTTTACGTAAGGTTATGCACAATAATTATTTTATGAGCCGTGGAGGATATCTGGCGGCATTGAAAGTGAAAGGCAGTGATATGTGGGTATATCAGTTTATCCCATATTCGGAAGCACCGGATTTCTTAAAACGTTCTTCCGGTGAAGGGGAATAAGAGAAGAGATGGATACAAAGACGAACATGAAGAACAAAAATGATAAGTTGTATTTAATAATTTTGATTCCTCTGCTTATAATAGTATTTTTGTTGTCCTTATGTGTAGGACGTTATCAGATAGCACCTGCTGAAGTTTTCAGGATGCTTGGGGCAAAATTGACATCTGATATTTTTGAAAATGAAGGTGCCGCCACAGTATTCTGGACATCCAGGTTTCCGAGAGTGTGTGCAGGAGCTTTGATTGGGTGTGCGCTTTCCGTAGCAGGAGCATCCTATCAGGGAATTTTCCGCAATCCGATGGTATCCCCTGATTTACTCGGTGCGTCAGCAGGAGCCGGATTCGGCGCAGCACTTGGATTTTTGCTCGGAGTGAATACGGGAATGGTTACGGTCATGGCATTTATTTCTGGCGTGATTGCAGTAATTGGAACCATAGCAGTCAGCCACATTGTTGGAGGAAAGGTGGACAACAGCAGGATTTTGCTGGTTCTTTGTGGAATTGTGACGGGTTCTTTGTTTCAGGCATTTATTTCCATTATCAAGGTGGTGGCAGACCCGTACGATACGCTTCCGTCGATTACTTTCTGGCTGATGGGAGGTCTGAATTATGTAACCGCTTCCCAGGTAAAGTTTTTGATTTTTCCGATATTAATAGGCGGGTTTCCATTGCTTCTTGTACGGTGGAAAATCAATCTCATGTCCTTCGGGGAAGATGAAGCAAAAACCATGGGTATCCAGATTGAACGGTTTCAGTTATTGATTATCGGATGTGCCACACTGATGACTGCCGGGGCTGTATCCGTAGGGGGAATGATAGGCTGGGTTGGCTTGATTGTTCCGCATTTTGCAAGAATGATGGTGGGCGCAGACTACCGTAGGCTTCTGCCTTGTGCGGCTGTACTTGGAGCGATATTTACACTTTTAGTAGATGATATTTCACGCTCTCTTATGGCGCAGGAAATTCCGATTGGAATTCTGACTGCAATTTTAGGAGCACCGGTATTCTTGCTGTTACTATCAAGAGGAAGGCGGGGATTTATGTGATAACTGCAAATCAAATAACTGCAGAAAAAATGAAAAAAATCGAACTATTTCTTTTGGGATGTATGCTGGCATTATTTTTAACCGGCTGTTCCGCTAAAAAAGTAGAATATGAAATCGACATCAGTGGAGAAGCAGAAGAAAGCGGTGTCATTTCTTATCTGGGCTATGAAATGAATGTTTATCAGGATGAATCGTCTAATCCTTGTGGAACCTGTGCATATCAGCCAGTCAGCTTTTATGTAGGAGCGTCCGCAGACGAGGTCTGTGACAAACTGGCAGAAGCAATTGAACGTGCCGATGATGTGTGGGATGTGGTTTCCCATGAAAACGGAGTACTGGTTGTACGGGAAAGAGAGGCAGGAAGCGTTAAACAGATTCCTGGTCTGGAAAGTGTGCAGGGGCTTACAATGACAGGTAAGGTATTGCAGGGGAAAGTAGAAGTACTGGCTGGAAGCAGTGGCTCAGCTTCAGGGACATCATCTACAGAAAGTGAAGAGATGACAGACCCACAGCGTATTGCGGCAGTATACGGGCCGTCCTATGAAATGTTAAAGGTGCTTGGAGTGGAAGACCGTATTGTGGTAAGAGCAGATGTACAGACGGATACTTTCCCTTGGGCAGAAGAAGTATTTCCGAGAATTACTTCAATTCCGTATCTGGACAATGTACATACAGCAGTTAATTTTGAAGAACTGATGACCTATAGCCCGGACATGGTATATTCTTTTCCAAGGCCGAGTGAGGAAAAGCAGCTTTCAGAAGCAGGGGTGGCTTATCTGGCTGGAAAGAGTGCAAAAATGCTGGAAGATACACCGCAGCAGTTGATGACTTATGCAAAAACCATCAATGAAGATGCAGTGGCAAAAGCAAGAGCTTATGGACAATATTATTCGCAGAAGATAGAAATGATCCGTGAGGTAACCAATAAATTGGAAGATTCTGAAAGACCAAAAGTGTACTATGCAGGAATGGATATTCTTACAACCTACGGCGCATATTCGGATATGCCGGAGGTCATACAGGCAGCCGGTGGAATCTGCGTATCCGAAGATTTGAAAGCCGGGAGCAGAACCCAGATTGATTATGAACAGTTAATGGAATGGAACCCGGATGTGGTATTTATTGACCACGGAGGAATCAACGGTGGTGATACGGTAGAGAGGGTGCGACAGGAAATGTTGTCTGGGCAGCAGTACGCACAGCTTGCAGCTGTAGAAAACGATGCCGTATATTTAGTTCCATCAGGTGTGTTCTACTGGGATATGGGATTGCAAAAAGTTTTGCTTGTGATGAACATGGCAAAAACATTATATCCGGATAAATTTGAAGATTTGGATATGGCACGGGAAGTACAGGAATTTTACCAGACCTTCTATGACTATCCTCTTACCCGGGAACAGGCAGAGAAGATTCTGAACAGGGAGGCACCTTAATGATTGAAGTAAAAGATGCGACGCTCGGTTATAAGCAGGGTAGGACACAAAAAGAAGTGTTACATCACTTAAGTTTTACCTTCGATAAAGGACAGTTACTCTGTGTACTGGGATCGAACGGAGTAGGAAAAACCACTTTGTACCGCACTATGCTTGGACTTCTGCCTTTGCTTGGCGGACAGGTTCTGATAGACGGAGAAAATCTTTCGGAAATGAGCGCAAAGAATCTGGCAAAAAAAATAGCATATGTACCTCAGTACCACAATCCGCCATTTCCATATCGCGTGTTTGATGTGGTATTGATGGGAAGGGGAGCCCATGTGTCCGATGTAGGAACTCCATCAAAAGAAGACTACAAGATTGCAGAGGAAATGCTGAGGAAAATGGGCATTTCACATCTGCGGGATGAGATATATACACAAATCAGTGGAGGCGAACGGCAACTGGTGCTCATTGCAAGAGCACTGGTACAGCAGACAGATTATCTGTTAATGGACGAGCCGGCTTCCAGCCTGGACTTTGGCAATCAGGTCAGAGTCCTGAAGGAAATCCGCAGACTGGCGGAGGAAGGAAAAGGAATCTGTCTTACTTCCCACAACCCGGATCAGGTGCTATTAGCAGACCGGGATGTACTGGCAGTAGCCGGAGATGGGAAATATAAGGCAGGAGCGGCATCGGAAGTTATTACCGAAGAACTGTTAAGAGAGGTCTATGGACTGGAGGCATCTATTCATGAAATTCAGAATCGAAAAGGCAAATGGATGAAAAGTGTATTGCCGGAATTATAAGGTTGGTAGTTTGTCATGTGGGGAAAGTATAGCTTATCTATATGACTGGCTATAGAAATGAGTAAAGGAGGAATATGGAAATGAAGAAGAAATTTCCAAAAAGACTGTTGTCCTGGTTATTAACCTGTACAATGGTATTTAATCTCTCAGCAACTGCTTTTGCAGCAGATACTGATGCAGACGCAGCAGCAAATGCGGTTGTAGAAAATGAAACAACTGCAGCGCAGACAACTGATGCAGATGCATCCAATAATGAAGGGGAAGCAACAGACGCAGAACCGAAAGCAGAAGTGCATGAAGCTCAGGTATTGCCTGAAAGTGCTCATAATTATGAAAATAATTATGATAACACATGGAGCTATACTCAGGAAGGTGCAACAGCAGGTGTAGTGATTACATTTGATGAACAGACAGCAGTAGAATCTAACTATGATTTTATTTATGTTTTGGATGCAAATGATAATCAGATTGGTAAATACACAGGAAAAGAGCTTGCAGGAGCTTCTGTAGCTGTACCGACTGCTACATTTAAGATTCGTCTTAAATCAGACCAGTCCGGAGCAAAATGGGGATTCAAGGTTACAAATGTAGCAAATGTTGTAAAAGGTAATCTGGAACAGGCAGGAACAACAAGTGTTGCAAGAATTCCGTCTCAGATGCTGACAGATACAAACAAGGCTGCAACTCCGGAACCAGTGATAACTTATATCGGAACAACTCTGAAAAAAGGTACAGATTATACAGTATCTTATCAGAATAATGATAAGGCTGGGAAAGGTACTGTTGTAATCACTGGAACAGGAACTTACTATGGAACAGTGAAAGCAGAGTTTGATGTTGTAGATGCTCAGAACTTATTAGACCCGGCAGTATGTGCGAACGGAACATCTTCTCTTCGTGCAGCCGGGGAGGAATCAAGTGCAGGTATTTCATTTAAGAGTATTTCTGCTGACTATGCAGAGCATATTACATCTGTTACTCTTACTCCGATCGAATCTGATGGCTCTGCTGTGAATACGAACGGTGCAGAGTATCCACATGCGCCAAAGGAAATCACTTTGAGCAAAGATAAACTGACAGTAAGAGGAAACAGCATTTACTTTACACGTACAGCAGATGACCCGGTTGTCTATGTCATGGAGGGACATGATCCAATTGAAATCGTAGGACGTCGGAGTACGGTTACATATCCACAGTCTCAGATTTACAAAGTAACTGTAAAAGCTGACAACTATAAAGATGCTGAAGGAACTGTAACTTACTATACAGGAACAGCACCAGCATTTTCTATTATTGTTCAGGATGAAGATGGAACCCAGACTACAGTAAAGAGCTGGACATCAGATGAAATTACAGATATGTCAACATTTGCAAATGGTTCTTCTCAATGTGGTATGACAGGTTTCCGTACATTCAGCGGAGAAGGTGTTGCGCTGAAAGACCTTTTGAAAGAAGCTGGTGTAGAAGTTTCAGCAGATGATTACTTCTTACTGGATACTTCAGACCATTATGGAAACAAGTTCACATATGATGAACTCTTTAACACAACCCGTTACTTCCTGAAAGGCATCTATGATGAAAACTTCGCAGATGTATACAATGAACTGGTTTCTTCCGATGATGATGCCGGAGCAACACTTACATTACGTCGTTACCTTGCAGAACAGTGCCTCGAAGATGGCTCCACTGTAGAACCTAGAATTAACGTGAAGTATGTAGAATCAATGATTAGTGGTTCTAATCTGAAAGATGCAGTACTTCCGACAGATGAAAACACAAATTATAATGAATTGGTAGCTTATGAAAATCAGTTCCGTTTCTTCTATGGAATCGCACTTACTCAGGAAGACTGTAAAGTTACTTTTGATTCTCAGGGTGGTTCTGATGTGGCAGAACAGACGGTACTGTCACATACAATGACATCTACGTCAAATACAACAATTAAATCAAGCTACTGGGCAAACTCTCTCGTAATTTACAGAGGTCAGGGAAAAGATCATTCATCTCCGGAACCTTCTACAGCAGCTAAGAAGATTACAGTTCCTGCAGAACCAACAAAAGAAGGATATGTATTCGGTGGATGGTACACAGATGCGGATTGTACTGAAAAATTTGATTTTAATGACAATGACGGAACAGTAGAACAGGATACAACACTTTATGCTAAATGGATTCCGGAAGATAAAGCAGTCACTGTAACTGATTTCAATATTACAAATGTTGAACACAATGATGCTGACAAAGAATTAAATCAGAAGATTAATGTTACTCTTGATTTCAACGAAGCAATTAAAATTGTTGATGCAGATAAATTAAAAGAAGCTTTGACAATGAAAATTGCAGGTGGAAATGTATTAAATACCGATCGTGATATTGTATTTCGTGTAAATCCTGAAAATCCAAAACAGTTAATGATTCAGATGACTTCTACAGACTGGGTTGCTATTTACAATGGTATGCTTACAGTAGAAGGATATGGACTTGGAGATGCTATTCAGGCTGCTTCCGGTGCAGACAAAGAGGTTGTTGTTGCTCATCAGGAAGGCAGAATTCCAATCGGTATCGTAGTGAATAACGATGTATTGGCAAAAGGAACAGATAAAGTTGCAGCAAGCACTTATGTAAATGTTGCACACAAAGCTAATATGCGTGGTATGTATTTCTTCGAACTTGTAAGAATTGTAGATGGAAAAGAAGAAGTGATTGGCGGACCATTCGTAAGCCATGCACACAACTTCTATGGATCTATCACTGAAGCTGCAATTGCAAAAGCAATGGCAAATGCAATTAATGGTTTAGATGGATACTCAACAACTTATACAGATGGTGAGACAAACTTCACTGTTATAGCTGATAGTCCATTGGCAGGTGAAGAAATCGCTGTTCGGATGAATGAGTACAAAGCAACTATCAATTATGCTCATACAGAAGTAATTGATGCAGCGGTTGCTCCAACGGAAGATGCATCAGGTCTTACAGAAGGAAGCCACTGTTCCGTATGTGGTACTGTCCTGAAAGCTCAGGAAGTAGTTCCGAAGTTAGACAAGAAGACAGACGCTTCTACAGAAAACAAAGACAATACATCGAAGAAAGATAACACAACAAAGAAAGACAATACAACAAAGAAGGTAAGTACAAGTGATGTAAATCATGTATATCCATATTTGATGCTTGTATTAGTAAGCTGTATGGCAATCGTTGTTATGCTTCGTAAGAAAAAATCTTACAAATAATCATTGCAATCAGTTATAATAGAGGGGAGTACAGTTGTGCTCCCACTTTTCCTTATTTAAAAAGAAAGGCAGGAGGATAAAATGACAAAGGAAGAGCTTTTCGGAAGGCTGAAAGAGCATTACAAAGAAATTATCGAGAAAATGGATATTACAGATCAGGCAGTCCATGTAAAATGTCGTGGGTTATCACCGGAAGAAGCAATCGGTAAAACAGACCGTGTAGATATGCCGATTATGAACGGAAAAGAAATCATGATTCAAGCAGAAGTAGATGGTTACATCGGTCAGGCATTTACCAGTACTGCATGCAGTTATCAGGGCACACTTCAGGATATTTTAAATATGGAGATTGTGGAAGATGGTTATAATCGATCTGTCTTTATCGCAACTTTAAATGCACTGATGCGGAAAAATGGAGAATGTGATCGCACAATTCACTGTAAAGACAGAGGACCGAATGATTGTGCGAAAAAGACAAGAGAATGGATTCGTGAACATTTTGGATGTCCGAAGATTACATTGATTGGATATCAGCCGTTCTTGTTAGAAGAAATGGCAAAAGAATTTCCAACCCGTGTACTGGATTTGAATCCGGACAACATTGGGGATGAACGCTATGGAGTTATTGTGGAAGATGGAATTGAAGCCCGCGATGATGCGATTGCATGGGCAGATATTGTATTTTGTACAAGCAGTACCTTAGGAAATGCAACCATTGTAGATTATATGAATTTGGACAAATCCACATATTTTTATGGTACGACAGGATGCTGTGCGGCAGCTATTTTTGGCTTGGAAAGAAGCTGTTACGCGGATTAGAAGGAACAAAAATACAATTAAAATAAATAGGAATACTATAGAATTTTTTTCTTAACTACAGAAAATGATTATATGAAAAAAACTGCGTTGACAAATTTCAGATTGTTGTTAAAATGAACTTAATAATAAGAGTTATTTTGAAAGCAAATAGAGGAAAAGAAATGAAAGTTGGCGCAGTAATCATTGCAACAGGAAATGATATTTCTGATGATGAAATAGAACGTTTTCTGACAGATAATCATCCAAATATATTTGAAGAGGCAGTATTGAACTATCAGAGAGCCGGAGTGAAGGATATCATCGTTCTTGTGGAAGAGAAGAAAGCAAGAGAGATTGAAGATACGCTTTTACATAAAGGGGTATCCTTTTTGCAGGTTGCAGAATCCAGAATCGATTCGGCTGTCAGTGCAGGACTCCGGTACTTACAGGAACAGTGTGACCGTATTCTGCTCGGAACGATAGCGTATCCATTTTTTTCTTCGGATGTTATAACGGCATTAACGGAAAGCAAGGAAGAGATTATCGTAATTTCTCATGACGGAAAGAAAAGTGGTATTTTAGGGCTCAGTAAAACTGGTGCGCAGCAAATTTGTTGCCAAATTGAAAAAAATTCCCATCAATATATAAAACATTGGGATATTACTCCGAAGTATATTGAAGTGGAAGAGGAATCTGTGTTTATCCGGATTCAGACAGCGGAAGAATTTCAAAGGTATAAATCCATTTATGGAAAACAAAAAATGCATGGATTTGTGAAAACAGCATTGGCTGTAAATCGTTCTTTTCTGGGACCGGGAGTTGTTACTTTGCTGAAACAGATTGATCGTCTTGGTTCTGTACGGAAGGCATGTAGCCACATGGGCATGTCATACAGCAAGGGCTGGAAGCTGATTCATATTGCCGAGGAAGAGACAGGCTGGATTCTGGTAAAACGTACTACCGGTGGTACGAATGGCGGAGAAGCACATCTGACCGAACAGTGCAAAGAACTGATTGAGAAATATGAACGTTATACTATGCGTGTACAGGAAGCTGCCAAAAAGATTTACGATGAAATCTTTGACAGTGAAGAAGCATAAGGAAAATGTAAACATAGAAAGACATTTGCAGGGGCAAGTGTCTTTTTTAGTTGACGAAAACTAATGTTCATGGAATGAGGGCATCATTTTGAAATCCCTGAAAGTACAGAGACGGTATATGTCCAAATGGCATATGCTGTCTTTTTTGCTTTTTTAGCTAAAGATATCATGAAAACCGCAAGGAAATTTTACAAAAAGTCTATTTACATTATTTTGCATTATGCTATACTAAATTAAGTTAGTAGTATCTAATAAAACTTAATAGAAATTTAATGGTGCCTGGCACTCATAAGGAGGAGAAATATGATAAAGACAACTTTGAAAATTGATGGAATGATGTGTGGAATGTGTGAAGCACACATGAATGATTTAATTCGAAATCATTATAAGGTACAAAAGGTCAGTTCTTCTGTATCAAGGGGAGAAACAGAGATTATCAGTGAGGATGTACTGGATTTATCCAATCTGGGAGAGCAGGTCAATGGAATTGGTTATGAATTACTGGATGTGAAGACAGAACCATATCAGAAGAAGAAATTCTTTTTATTCAAATAAAATGATGCTGGGGAACAAAAAGATATATTTACTGAGGCAGTTATCGGTAAAGGAAAGGAGAATGCAATGTTCTTAGAGATTAATCAGATTAAGAAGAACTATGGGGAAGGCGAGAGCCGTGTGGAAGTGCTGAAGGGTATTGACATGGAAATTAAGAAAGGGGAATTCTGCGTACTGCTGGGACCATCTGGTTCAGGCAAATCCACATTGCTTAATATCATCGGAGGAATTGAGCAGGCAGACAGTGGAAGCATAATTATTGACGGGCAGAAGATGGAGGATATGAATGAAAAGAATCTGACGCTCTACCGCAGAAATCATCTAGGGTATATTTTCCAGATGTACAATCTGATTCCGAACTTAAATATACGTGAAAATATCGAGGTGGGCGGATATTTGAGTGAACATCCACTCGATACGGATGAAATTTTAAAAACCCTTGGACTTTATGAACATCGGAATAAACTTCCAAATCAGCTTTCAGGCGGACAGCAGCAGCGCACGGCAATCGGTCGTGCAATTGTGAAAAATCCGGATATTTTGCTTTGTGATGAGCCCACAGGTGCGTTGGATTATCATACTTCAAAAGAAATTCTGGGGCTTCTGGAAAAGGTAAATAGGAAGTATGGAAACACGATTATTATGGTAACCCATAATGATGCAATTAAAAATATGGCAGACCGTGTACTGAAATTAAGAGATGGTCAGATTCAGAAAGACTATGTCAATGAGAACAAGATTTCAGCCGCAGATTTAGAATGGTAGGAGGGATTGTTATGAGAAACCCTCTGAATAAAAGATGGAAGCGAGAATTAAAAGAAGATTTTGGAAAATATCTGGTCATTTTCCTGTTTCTTGCAGGAACCATTGCACTGGTATCAGGATTTCTGGTTGCCAGCGACAGTATGATTTAT
Source organism: uncultured Bariatricus sp. (assembly GCA_934307065.1). GTDB lineage: Bacteria > Bacillota > Clostridia > Lachnospirales > Lachnospiraceae > Allocoprococcus. The sequence continues at coordinate 27,920 of CAKRCD010000001.1, forward strand.
TCTTATAATGAGAGCTTTGATAAATACCAGATTGAAGATGGTAATTTTGAACTGTCGGAAAAGGCGGACCAGAGTCTGATTGATACACTGGAAAAAGAAGATGTCACGATTTACGAAAATTTCTATGTGGAAGAGGAGACAGAAGATGTAGACAGTACGCTTCGCATTTTCAGGAACAGAAACGATGAGATTGATGGTGTCTGCATTATGGATGGAGAAATACCAACAAAGAAAGGTGAGATTGCCATTGACCGTATGTATGCAGACAACAATAATCTGCAGGTAGGAGATACCATTGTGGTTGGAAAACAGAAACTGGATATCGTGGGACTTGTAGCCCTTTCTGATTACAGCGCACTGTTTTCCAATAATTCAGATTTGATGTTTGATTCTATTAAATTCGGTGTGGCAGTTGTTACACCGGAGCAGTTTGATGCTTTCGGAGACACCCATTTTCATGCGTCTTATGCATGGAAATATAAAAATGAACCAAAGGATGACACCGAGGCAAAGAAAATGTCAGATGATTTCCTGAAAGTGCTGACGTCCAATACCATACCGATCAATTATATTCCGGAATACTTAAATCAGGCGATTCATTTTACCGGGGATGATATGGTAGGCGATAACTCTATGTTCACTGTTTTCTTGTATATTGTTGTGGCAGTAATTGCATTCATTATTGCAATTACCACTACAAGCACTATCTGGAAAGAGGCCAGTGTAATTGGGACACTCCGGGCATCCGGTTATAAGAAGAGTGAGCTGGTTTTACACTATATGAAGTTGCCGGTAATTGTAATGCTGATTGCAGCTATTGTAGGAAATATTCTCGGTTATACGGTACTGAAAGGCTATATGGCAGCCATGTATTATGGAAGCTACAGTCTGCCGACTTATGTGACAAGATGGAATGCAGATGCGTTTGTAAAGACAACGGTAGTGCCGCTTGTAATTATGATTCTGATAAATCTTGTAATTTTGACAAAGAGAATGCAGCTTTCACCGCTCAAGTTTATCCGCAGAGATTTTGCAAAGAATAAGAAAAAATCGGCAGTGCGACTGAATAAGAACATTCCATTTATTCAGAGATTCAGGATGCGTATTATTTTTCAGAACGTGCCAAATTATCTGATGATTTTTATCGGCGCGTTTATGGCAAACTTTCTGATTCTGTTTGGATTAATGCTGCCACCGCTTTTGGACCATTTTTCCGATACGATTGTGGATAATATGATTTGCAGTTATCAGTATATATTGAAAACTCCGGTGGAGACAGACACGAAAGGAGCAGAGAAATACTGTGCAGGCTCTTTGAAAACACTAGGAGGCAGCATCAAGAGCGAAGACATTACGATTTACGGAATTGAGGATGACAGCGCATATATTCATCTGACGATTAAAGATGACGAAATCTACATTTCCAGTGCATATGCAGATAAATACCACCTTGAGAAAGGCGATGAGATTACACTGAAAGAAGAGTATGCAGATAAGGAGCATACCTTTGAAGTAACTGGTATTTATGAGTATCCTGCTGCAATTGCGATTTTCATGAATCAAGAAGAATTCTGTCATATCTTCGATAAAGAGGAAGGATATTTTAACGGATATTTTTCAAATAAGAAACTGACTGATATAGATGAAAAAATGATTGCTACAACGATTGGAAAGGATGACCTTACCAAGACATCCAGACAGTTAAAAGTTTCAATGGGAAGTGCAATGAATTTGATCTTAATTTTTGGAGCTGTCATGTTTATCATGATTATTTATTTATTGTCGAAGATTATTATTGAGAAAAATGCATTGCCCATTTCCATGGCGAAGATTCTTGGATACAGCAACAAAGAAATCAACCGGTTATACGTTACGTCTACATCTATTGTGACGATTTCCTCTATGCTGATAACGCTTCCGCTCTGTAATATACTGATGGATAAAATCTGTGCATATATATTCATGAGTTATCCGGGATATTTTGCATATTATGTACCGGGAAGAATCTTTGGAGAAATCTTTGTAATCGGTGTCGTTTCTTATCTGGTAGTTGTGTGGCTTCAGATGAAGAAAATAAGACGGATTCCGATGAGCGAAGCATTGAAAAGTGTAGAATAATGCCGGGATAAGGTTAAAGCACTGATAAAATTTGACAAATATTGTGATACTATCATCTCTTATTGAGAAAATATTTCAATAGAGTAAAAAAATTAAATTTCACTTGAAATTTTCGTACAGGGGGTTATATACTAACGTATGCTATATTGATTAAACATATACAGGAGGTAATAGATATGTTGAAATGTTTAGACGCCATCAACTGGAAGAAAACAGGAATTTTTGCAGCAGGTGTTGCCTTTGGAACTGCTGGCATCAAAGTTTTATCAAGCAAGGATGCAAAGAAATTATATACAAACTGCACAGCAGCCGTATTAAGAGCAAAGACTTGCGTGATGAATACTGTTTCTGTAGTACAGGAGAATGCAGAAGATATTCTTGCTGATGCGAAAGCAATCAATGAAGAAAGAGAAGCAGAGGCAGAAGCAGCGGAATTCGAAGATTTTGAAACAGAAGATTTCGAAAAAGAAGTGACTGAATAAGGCTTATGAGGCACCTGCTGATTATAGCGGGTGTCTTTTCTGTTAAGAAGGTGTTAAAATGAAATTTACAATTAAGCATGAGACAAAATCCCGTATGCGTATTCATGTGGCAGGACCACGTATGACTTATGCGCAAGCGGATACGTTATTATATTATTTACAGAATCAGGAGCAGATTACATTTGCAAAGGTCTATGAACGGACAGCAGATGCAGTAATTGAATATTCAGGTAAGCGCTTGGACTTGATTACGATGTTGAGAAAATTCCACTATGCAGATGTGGAAATTCCGGCAGAAATCATCCAGAATTCGGGAAGAGAAATGAATGCAGATTATCAGGAAAAGCTGGTTACGAAGGTAATTCTTCACTATGCATCGAAATGGTTCCTGCCTTATCCGGTGCGGGCATGCATCGTAACATATAAGTCACTGAAATATGTTAAGGAAGGTATTGTGACTTTATGGAACCGTAAGATAGAAGTTCCGGTACTGGATGCTACGGCAATCAGTGTTTCCGTACTGAGAGACGATATCAGTACTGCGGGTTCCATCATGTTCCTGCTCGGAATTGGTGAATTACTGGAAGAATGGACCCATAAGAAGTCTGTAGATGATTTGGCAAGAAAAATGTCCCTGAATATCAGCAAAGTCTGGGTGGTAGAGAATGGCAAAGAAGTATTAAAATCATCCAACGAAGTGCAGACCGGAGACCAGGTTGTCGTACATATGGGTAATGTGATTCCTTATGATGGAAATGTAGTCAAGGGTGAAGCTATGGTAAATCAGGCTTCTTTAACCGGGGAATCTGTTCCGGTCAGAAGAATGGAGGGTTCCAGTGTTTATGCCGGAACAGTCGTAGAAGAAGGCGAGCTTGTTGTCTGCGTAAATGCAGTAGAAGGTTCCAGCCGCTTTGAAAAGATTGTGACTATGATTGAAGAATCAGAAAAACTGAAGTCCGGTCTGGAAAGCAAGGCAGAGCATCTTGCCGACAGACTTGTTCCATATACGCTTGGAGGAACTGCACTTACCTATTTGTTTACAAGAAATGTAACCAAGGCACTGTCAGTGTTAATGGTGGATTTTTCTTGCGCACTGAAGCTTGCTATGCCACTTTCGGTATTATCCGCAATCAGGGAAGCAAGTATACGCAATATAACGGTTAAGGGCGGTAAATATATGGAAGCGATTGCAGAAGCGGATACCATTGTATTTGACAAGACAGGCACACTTACCAAAGCACAGCCTACTGTAGTAGATGTGGTTTCCTTTAATGGAGAAGAACCGGATGAACTGCTCCGTATTGCAGCTTGTTTAGAAGAACACTTCCCTCATTCCATGGCAAAAGCAGTTGTAAATGCAGCAAATGAGAAAAATCTGCAGCATGAGGAAATGCATAGTAAAGTGGAATACATCGTAGCACATGGTATTTCTACCACTATTGGAGAAAAACGTGCGATTATCGGAAGCTATCATTTTGTATTTGAAGATGAACAGTGCATGATTCCGGAAGGTGCAGAAGAAAAATTTGAATCGCTTCCGTCAGAATGTTCACAGCTTTATCTGGCAATTGACGGAGTTTTGGCTGCGGTTATTTGTATCGAAGACCCACTTCGAGAAGAAGCAGCAGATGTAATTTCCTCTCTGAGAGCAGCCGGATTTACTAAGATTGTTATGATGACAGGCGACAGTGAGCGTACTGCAGCTTCTGTAGCAAAACGTGTGGGAGTAGATGACTATTATTCAGAAGTGCTTCCGGAAGACAAAGCAACGTTCGTAGAACAGCAGAAAGCTCTCGGGCGAAAAGTAGTAATGATTGGTGACGGAATCAACGATTCTCCGGCTCTTTCCGCGGCAGATGTGGGAATTGCAATCAGTGATGGAGCAGAAATCGCAAGAGAGATTGCAGACATTACTGCGGGAGCAGATGATTTATACCAGATTGTTACGTTGAAAAACTTAAGTGACGCGCTGATGAAACGGATACATAAGAACTACCGTGTCATTGTAGGATTTAATACAATGCTGATTTTGCTTGGAGTCGGTGGAATCATTCAGCCGACAACTTCCGCATTATTACATAATACTTCTACTTTGTTGATTGGATGGAAGAGTATGAATGATCTATTATAAAATAGACGAAAATAGAGGTTGTCATAAATGACATAAACAAAGAACAGAGTATACGCAAAATGTATGCTTTGTTCTTTTTTATGATAAAAAACCGTATAACTTCGGTATTGCAATATTACCGGTTTTATGTATAATAAGTAGTGGTCAGGTAATTATGAAAAAAAAGTATAGTATTACAAAACTGGAGGTGACATTGTGGATATCGGTAAGAAGCTTAAAGAGTTACGTCTGCAGAATGATCTGACGCTGAGTGACCTTGCTTCAAGAAGTGAACTGACAAAAGGTTTTTTATCACAGGTAGAACGTAATCAGACTGCACCAAGTATTGCAACATTAGAAGATATTCTGGAAGCTCTCGGAACGAATCTGTCTGAATTTTTCCGGGAAGAAGAAGAGACACAGATTGTCTTTGGTACACAGGATTTTTTCGAGGACAAGCAGGATGATTACACCATAGAATGGGTAATTCCTAATGCACAGAAGAATCAGATGGAGCCGATTATGCTTACATTAGCTCCCCATAAGAGGAGTCAGGAGATGGTGGCTCATCACGGTGAAGAATTCGGTTATGTATTAAAGGGAAATGTGACGCTGGTGCGCGGCAATAAAAAATACAAACTAAAAGCACAGGAAACCTTTTATTTAGATGGAACGAAAAGTCATTACTTATATAATCACGGAAGTAATGAGACAAAGGTGTTGTGGATAACAACACCGCCAATGTTTTAGAAGTTTTGGAAGGAGAAGGTGAGAGATGGAGGAAAAGAAACTGATTGAGTTTCGTAATATTGTCAAGAACTTTGACGGACAGATTGTATTAAAGGGTGTCAATCTTGATATTTATGAAAATGAATTTGTAACCCTGCTCGGACCAAGTGGATGTGGAAAAACTACGCTGCTTCGTATTCTGGGTGGATTTTTGGATGCGGATGAAGGTAAAGTGATTTTCGATGGAGAAGAAATCAGCCAGAAACCGCCATATGAGAGGGAACTGAACACGGTATTCCAGAAATATGCGCTGTTTCCGCATCTGAGTGTATATGAGAATATTGCATTTGGACTTAAAATCAAGAAAATGAGTAAGGATATCATTGACCAGAAGGTTATGAAAATGTTAAAGCTCATTGGTCTGGAAGGGTATGAGGATAAGAATACAACATTACTTTCCGGTGGACAACAGCAGAGGGTTGCCATTGCCCGTGCATTGGTAAATGAGCCGAAGGTGCTGCTTCTGGATGAACCTCTTGCTGCTTTGGACTTAAAACTCCGTAAGGAAATGCAGTATGAATTAAAGCGGATTCAGCAGGAAGTAGGCATTACCTTTATTTTCGTTACCCATGACCAGGAAGAGGCGCTTACTATGTCGGATAAGATTGTGGTTATGAAAGATGGTGAAATTTTACAAATCGGGACACCGCAGGAAATTTACAATGAACCGGCAAACCGCTATGTTGCAAACTTTATCGGTGAAAGTAATATTATTTCTGGAACGATGTTAGAAGATTACAAGGTACGGTTTGATGACATTACTTTCGATTGTGTGGATTTTGGATTTAAAGAAAACGAGAAGGTTGATGTGGTAATCAGACCAGAGGATATTGATATTGTAGATGTGAAAGACGGTAAGATGACAGGAGAAGTCTTAAGTGTACTCTTTAAAGGGGTTCATTATGAGATTATTGTAGAGACAGTTCCGGGAACAAGTGTTACGGTAAATATGCGTGTGATTCACAATCAGGATGTGACCAGTAAAGATGGTAAGGAGAAGATTAGCGCAAATAACTTCTATGTGGATGTGGAAGATGTAAAAGATCTGGATGACAAGGAAATTATTGCCCGCTCCAATGCACAGGCATGGGACCCGGAAAGTGATGAATATATTTCTATTGCCAAGCTGGAATACAATTTATCGGAAGAAGAAGGACAGTACCCGGTTACATTCTCAACTTCTAACGGAACCAGTGTGGAACGTACCATTTTCGTAGTCAATCAGCCATTCGTTAAAAATGAAAAGGCCAATGAAGCGGTTATGGCATTTAACTTCGTCAAGACAGTAGATGAAATCTTAGAATCGCAGGCACTGGATACAGATTTGAAGACCTGGGCAAATGCACAGGGCTGGAAACTGAGCAACGAGGAAGAAAGTGTGGATATCAGTGTAGATTATGATTTTGAGCCGGAAGAAGTAAAAGAAGGAGTTTACAAGATTACCTTCTCTACTACAGGACGGGAATTTAAGATTCATACTACCGATTATACAGAGGAAGGTCAGGAGGTCGGTCTGACATTCTTCCCGGAAGATATTCACGTTATGCCGAAGGTAATATATTAAGATGAAGAAATTTTCACAGTTGGCAATCCCATATATGATTTGGGCGGGACTGATGCTGATTCTTCCGATGGCTCTGATTGCATTATATTCAATCGTTGAGCCGGGAAACAGTATCATATCCTTTTCCCTTACACTGGAGCATTACGTCAAATTTTTTACCGACCCTGATTTTTTGATTATCCTTTGGCGCTCCATTGTGATTGCATTAAAAACAACGGTTATCTGTCTGCTTCTCGGATATCCGGTGGCATATTTTGTAGCAAGAAGCAGCGAAAAAATGCAGAACATTCTGGTGCTTTGTATTACACTTCCAACATGGATCAATATGCTGGTCCGTACCTATGCATGGATTGGACTTTTAAGTGAAGGTGGTATGATGCAGCGGTTCCTAAGTCTTTTCGGATTTGGCAATACAGAGCTTCTCTATACAGAAGGAGCAGTCCTGCTTGGAATGGTGTACAACTTTATTCCGTTTATGATTCTGCAGATTCATACCTCTTTATGTAAAATGGACCATTCCCTTCTGGAGGCAAGTGCAGATTTGGGGGCAAATCCAATTCAGGCATTTTTAAGGGTAACACTGCCGCTTTCCGTTCCGGGAGTCATTAACGGAATTACACTTGTATTTCTGCCGGCAGTCAGTTCTTTCTTCATTCCAAAACTGCTTGGCGGTGGACAGTACTTCCTGATAGGTAACCTGATTGAAAACCAGTTTATCACCGTGGGAGAATGGAACTTCGGAAGTGCCATTTCCATGATTATGGCAGCAATCATGATGCTGCTGATGATGCTGGTGCGTAAAGTGGAAGTCAGAAACAGAGGCGGAAAGGAGGAGTAATCATTATGAAGAAGAAAAAACGTACTTTTGGCTCGGTTCTGATGATTTTAATGATTATCTTCTTTTATCTGCCGATTTTATACATGATTGTTTTCTCATTTAACGATGGGAAATCCTTGACGGCTTTTACCGGATTTTCCTTGCGCTGGTATGAGCATATGCTGGATTCCAGAGATATGATGGAAGCACTTTATACCACTTTTGGTGTGGCGATTTTGGCAACTGTTATTTCGACTGTGGTGGGAACCATTACGGCTATCGGACTGAGTAAATCAAAGAAAATTATCCGGGATTTAATAGATCAGATTAATAATCTGCCGATGATGAATCCGGATATTGTAACAGCCATTGGATTTATGCTGCTGTTCATTACCTTCCGTGTGGAAAAGGGATATGCTACGATGTTGCTTGCACATATTGCATTCTGTATTCCATATGTTATGCTGTCTGTCATGCCGAAAATCCGTTCGCTGGATAAGAATCTGGCAGACGCGGCAATGGATTTGGGTGCAACACCATGGCAGGCTCTTACGAAAGTTATCGTACCTCAGATTACACCGGGTATTATTTCCGGGGCTTTGATTGCATTTACCATGTCGGTAGACGATTTTATTATTTCTTATTTCGTGACCGGACGTGGGGTAAAAAACTTAAGTATTATGGTATATACCATGAGTAAACGTGTAAACCCAAGTATTAATGCTATTTCCACACTGGTGGTGGTAATTATTACAATTGCACTGATTCTGCTGAACGTGATTCCGATGTTTGTGAAGAAAAAAGAAATTTTAAGTGGAAACCGCAGAGGGAAAGTTCTGATACCGGTTGCAGCAGTGCTGGTAATTGTACTGATTGGTGGTGGTTTGTATTATCATGGAGAAAACAGTGCCAGACCATTTGAAGGACAGACCCTACATCTCTATAACTGGGGGGAATATACGGGAGAAAATATCATCAACGATTTTGAAGACGAAACAGGCGCTACAGTTGTTATGGAAAACTTTGATTCCAATGAGCAGATGTACATCAAGGTCGCAAATGGCGAGTCTTTCGATATTCTTGTTCCAAGTGATTATATGATACAGCGTCTGATAGAAGAAGATTATCTTCAGAAATTAGATAAGTCAAAGCTAGACTGCATGGATAAGCTGGTTGATGATGTAAAAGGACTTCCTTATGACCCTGATAATGAATATTCGGTACCATATTTCTGGGGAACAGTTGGAATCGTTTATGACAAGACGAAAGTAGATATTGCGGATTTGGAAAAAGAAGGATTCCGTATTTTCCTGGATGAAAAGTATAAAGGGGATATTTATCTGTATGATTCCGAACGGGATTCCTTTATGATGGCATTAAAGTCTCTTGGATATTCTATGAATACCGAAAATGAATCTGAGATTCAGGAAGCTTATGACTGGTTGGTACAGTGTGTACAGACCATGAAACCGGAAATCGTAACGGATGAAATCATTGACAACATGGCACAGGGCAGAAAGGCACTGGGTCTGATTTATTCCGGAGATGCAGCCTATGTTATGAGCGAAAACGAGGATATGGGATTCTATTTGCCGGAAGAAGGAACCAATCTCTGGTCAGATGCCATGGTCATTCCAAAGAATGCGGAAAATCCGGAACTGGCTCATGCATTCATTAATTTTGCGTCGGATTATGAAGGCGCGTATGATAATTCCAGTTACGTAGGCTATACTTCGGCCAACAAAGAAGTTATGGAAGATCTTTATGGGGAAGGCGGAGATTATGAAGGAATTGATGCCTATATGCCGAGAGTTGGATATGAGAAAGATGAAGTCTTTGTATACAATGAAGACACCAAAAAGATTATCAGCAACTTGTGGAGTAAAGTAAAAATAGCTGCAAGTAATGCGAAATAATGACATTTCATAAATAATGACACTTAATAAGAGGTAAGTCGTAGCTTGTCGTAGTCTGTTACACGAAACAAGCTGCGATTTATTCTTTTACTGAAATTTTACCCCAGTAAATGGAAAAATATGCTATAATAAACAAAAAATGTAAAATTGTAAAAGAGGTTTTTTATGGAAGACAATAAGGGAAATGTATTGAAGAGTGCTACAATTGAAAAAGAGCTGGAGATACAGTCTACATTATTGGATTGCGTGCGGACACTTTCGGAGATAGAGGACACAAGGCTTGCGATTGACTCTTTTCTGAAAATTCTTGCTGAATATTATCAGGCTGACCGGGCTTATATTTTTGAATTTTCGAATGATAATCAGAAGATGAATAATACATATGAGTGGTGCAGAGAAGGTGTGGTTCCGGCCATGGACATCCTTCAGAATCTCGACATTCATCTGCTTGATCTGTGGATGGATAAGTTTGTGCAGGGGGGAGCATTCTATCTGTCTTCACTGGAGCATCAGTATGCGAAGGAGTCGGATGAATATCGTATTCTGCATGAGCAGGATATAGAGAGTCTGATTGCAGCACCGCTCATGAAGAACAAAGATATTGTAGGGTTTGTTGGAGTGGACAACCCTACTACCAATATTGATTCCAAGGTGCTCATTGTATCGATTACTTCATTTATCTATAACGATATCAGGCGAAGAAAGAATATGGAGATGCTGAGACAGCTGAGTTACTTTGATTCCCTGACCAATGCTTATAATCGAAATGCATATTTCAGTGAATTGGAGAGGCTGGAAGAAGAAGGGAAAGGTACGCTTGGAATTGCGTACATTGATGTAAATGGCTTGAAACGAGTGAATGATACTCAGGGACATAAAGCCGGAGACCGGCTGATTGTCAGTGTTGCGGATAAGCTGTTCCGATATTTACCGGGAGGAAAAGTGTATAGAACCGGTGGTGACGAGTTTATTGTATTCTGTAAAGATATATCTGAGTCAGAGTTTCAGACAATGATAGAACACTTGCAAAGCAGTTGGGATGAGCAAAGTTCGGCTGCGATAGGTTATATATGGATGGATAAGATCGAACAGGTCGAAAGCAAGGTGTCTGTGGCAGAAAAGATGATGTATATAGGAAAACGAAAGTTTTACGAGAGACGGGGCATGGACCGCAGAGGCGATGCCCGGAGATAAAGAGAAAACAGGCTTACCAGTGTGATTTAGATACATATTCTGAGAATGTATATCTGAACCGGGTAAGCCTGTTTGTGTATCTGATTGACAAATGTAAAGTATAAGCATAAAATAAGTGTACTTAAAGAAATGTATTTAAAGAAATGTGTGAAAATGAATTTGGGAGGAAAGAAAATGAGCAGAATTGAGCAGGAAATACATGGTATTTTAGACAGTCTGACAAGTGATTATGGTAAAGAAAGACCGATTGATAAGATGAATAATCTAGGAAATCAGCCTGACAAAGAGAAGATTACAGATATCATTGATAAGCTCTTCAAAATCATGTATCCGGGTTATTTTCGTGACCGCCTGCATAAAGTCTATGATATGCGCAATTACACGGCTATGCTGATTGAAGATGTGATGTACCGCCTGAATCAGCAGATAAAGACTGCACTCCGGTTCAGTCCGGAAAATGAGAAAAAGGATGATTCATTTTTCGAGGAAGAATCAGAACGGATTTCTATTGCGTTTTTTAAGAAACTTCCGGAAATCAGAGCGTATCTGGACACAGATTTACAGGCAGCTTTTGATGGAGATCCGGCAGCTTATTATAAGGACGAAATTATTTTGGCATATCCGGGATATTATGCTATTACGGTAAACCGGATTGCACATGAACTCTTTATACTGGGAGTGCCGATGATTCCTAGAATTATGACAGAACATGCTCACAGTCTTACTGGAATTGATATTCATCCTGGTGCGACAATCGGAAAATATTTCTTTATCGATCATGGAACAGGTATTGTTATCGGTGAGACAACGGAGATTGGTGAGCATGTAAAGATTTATCAGGGTGTTACATTAGGTGCACTTTCTACCAGAGGCGGGCAGAGCCTGCGTGGAGTAAAGAGACATCCGAAGCTGGAAGATAATGTGACTATTTACGCAGGAGCTTCTATCCTGGGTGGAAATACCGTGATTGGAGAAGGAGCTGTGATTGGAAGTAACGTCTTTATTACTAATTCGGTTGAACCGGGAGCGCGTGTGAGTATCAAAAATCAAGAATTGCATATTAAAATGGGTCAGAAGTCTGTGGTAGAAAAGTGTAATCTGGAGCAGGAAGAACCATGGGAAACGAGTGAAAGAAGTGTTTAAATTACACAAATAAGCATTACGAATTTGTGCCTTGAAACTGTTATTTGTAAGTGCTATAATGGCTATGGTTTTGTAAAGGTGCTATGGTATGTGCCGCAAATGGGAGGATATAATTTGAAAAACAATATTTTTTTGGAAAATACTCCAGAGTTTACATTTGAGGATTATATGTCCTTTAACAAAGAATCGCGCGGGAATATGGGGGATATGCTTCCGGTGCAGGTTTATCGTCTGTTGGAATATTCACTGAGAGAAGAATTGCTGGAACGATGGGGAAAGAATGAACAGATTGCGATTTTTCGTAAAGCAGGATATCGGGCCGGGGCTTTTTTTGCAAGTCATTTTCTGGATTTGACGCTTTCATTGAATCGGTTTGTTGCGCAGCTTCAGCAGCGTATGGAAGAAATGAAGATGGGAGTACTCAGACTGGAACAGATGGACGAAGCGGCAGGAAAGTTTGTTCTTACTGTTGCTGAGGATGCAGACTGTTCAGGACTTCCGGTGCTGGGTGAGACTGTTTGCAACTATGATGAAGGGTTTATTGCCGGAGTCTTGTCGACTTATACAGGAAGACAGTATACAGCTGTTGAAGTGGACTGCTGGGCAACCGGAGACAGGGTGTGCAGATTCCGGGCAGAGGTGCAGCAGAATTAGAAAATAAGGATGGCATCATATCAGATTATGGATAATCAAAATTGTGAATTATTATTTGAGTATCTTAGAAGTATTTTATACGATTCCGAGATTCAGACACTGGATATTGAGAATTTGGATCAACCTTTCAGAAAGCTTGGAATGGGTCTGCAGTATCTGGAGCAGGCTGTAAAAGAGATGAAAGCCTATACGGCAGATTTGGCTGCCGGCAATTTGTCCGGAGAGTGTCCGGGACGGGAGAATTTCCTGTGTGAGAATTTGAAAAGTCTGCATGCGAATCTGAATCATCTGACATTACAGGCAAAGCAGGTGGCCGCAGGAGATTATTCGCAACATGTTTCATACATGGGAGAATTTTCTGATGCATTTAACACGATGATAAAGCAGCTCCGGGAACGGGACGAGTTATTAAAGCATGAAGCAGAGCGGGAAAGAAAAAAGGCAGACAGTCTTGAGGATTATGCCTATACGGATACGCTTACTTATGTTAGAAATCGATATTATTTTGAAGAAAAGATCAGTGCTTTGTTAAGCGAGCATCAGCCGTTTGTGCTGTGTTATCTGGATTTAGATCATTTAAAATATGTCAATGACAGATTTGGACATGTTGAAGGGGATAAATATCTGAAGGATTTTGCAAATATAGTGAAAAATCGAATTCGGGATGGAGATGTTTTCGCAAGAATCGGTGGAGATGAGTTCTGCATAATTTTTCAGAAATGTGAAAAACAGGTTGTGCAGAAGAAAATGGAACAGATTCTGCTTGAATTTGAATATACGGATTACCATGACTATCCTGTAAGTTTTAGTTATGGCATTATACGGGTGGAAGAAACTGAGAAAGAACCAACTATCAGTGAAATATTAGAAGCTGCTGATATTGTTATGTATGAGCAGAAGAGGATTCATAAGCAGCAGTATGAAAAAGAACTAGAGTAAGGAAAGTGGGATGTCGGAAAAGGATGTCCCATTTTTGTTTGAAAAATTTTGTTTATCTGTTGAAAATTCAACATTAATTTGAAAAAATATCTCTTATAATGCAAATGTAATACGAAATCCACAAAATGTTATTGTATGAGGAGGACAAAAATATGAATCAGGAAATGTTTTGCTTTCAGTGTGAACAGACTGCGGGCTGTGTGGGCTGCATGGGGAAAGCAGGAGTCTGTGGGAAAAAGGCCGATACTGCAAAACTTCAGGATAAGCTGACGGGAGCATTGGTTGGAATTGCCAGAGCATGTGATGGCAATGAACACTTAATTTCAGAGACTACAGATAAATTAATCATAGAGGGACTGTTTACAGCAGTTACCAATGTCAATTTTGATAATGAAACCATTCAGAAGCTAATTGACAGAATTGAAGAAGAAAAAAGAAACTGTATTCCGATGTGCTACGAATGTGAATCTCCTTGTGGGAAAAATAATGATTATGATATGGATTTGCTGTGGAATGCACCGGAAGATATCCGTTCACTTAAATCCTTGATTTTATTCGGAATCAGAGGAATGGCAGCATATGCATATCATGCAGCCGTACTTGGTTACACAGATAAAGAAGTGAACCGCTTTTTCTATAAGGCACTCTTTGCTATTGGCATGGACTGGGGTATTGATGAATTGCTGCCAATCGTTATGGAAGTGGGAGAAGTCAATTTAAAATGCATGGCACTTCTTGATAAGGCAAATACAGAAACCTATGGTAATCCAAGCCCGGTAGAAGTACCTCTTATGGTAGAAAAAGGACCGTTCATTGTCATTACAGGTCATGATTTATATGATTTAAAACAGCTTCTGGAGCAGACAGAGGGTAAAGGAATCAATATCTATACTCATGGAGAAATGCTTCCTGCACATGCCTATCCGGAACTGAAGAAATACAAACATCTGAAAGGTAACTTTGGAACAGCTTGGCAGAACCAGCAGAAAGAATTTGCCAATCTTCCGGCACCGGTTCTGTTTACAACCAACTGTCTCATGCCACCAAAGGAAAGCTATGCAGACCGCGTATTTACTACAGAGATGGTAGAGTTCCCGGAAATGGTGCATATTGGAGAAGACAAGGATTTTACACCGGTAATCGAAAAGGCACTGGAGCTCGGTGGATATGCAGAGGATACCCAGTTTACCGGAATTAACGGTGGAACAAAGGTAATGACCGGATTCGGGCATGGCGCAGTACTCTCTGTAGCTGATAAGGTTATCGAAGCAGTGAAAAATGGCAATATCAAGCATTTCTTCCTTGTTGGCGGTTGTGACGGGGCGAGAGCCGGAAGAAATTATTATACCGAGTTTGTAAAACAGACCCCGGCAGACAGCGTGATACTCACACTTGCATGTGGAAAATACCGGTTTAACGATTTAGACCTTGGAACAGTGGCAGGACTTCCACGTATTATGGATATGGGACAATGTAATGATGCTTACAGTGCAATCCAGGTTGCAGTGGCACTGGCAGAAGCGTTTGGGTGTGGTGTCAATGATTTGCCATTATCAATGGTATTATCCTGGTATGAACAGAAGGCAGTCTGTATCCTGCTGACACTCTTATACCTTGGAATCCGGAATATTTTATTAGGACCAACACTGCCGGCATTTATTTCGCCAAATGTGTTGAATCTTCTGGTAGAAAATTACAATATCGGTGCGATTACCACCCCGGAAGAAGATTTGAAGAAGCTGCTTCAGAAGTAAAAAAAGCAAAAGATACACCTTTTTCACAATTGCTTTCTATTTTCTAAAGTTCGTCTAAGGTTACTTGAGTATAGTAACAGCATAAAGAACAAGATAATAGAAATCACAGAAAGGGTGAAAGAATATGAAATATAAATACGCAGTTGCTTTATTAAGTCTTACCTTATGCACATCCACACTTATGATGAATGGATGTGAAAAGAACACAAGCACAAGCTCTACAGATGGACAGGTGCTTTACGGAGAGGTAGTAGAGGTCAGTGATGATTCCATTACCATTGCACTGGAAACAGAAGATGATGACAGCACATCGGGAGAAGAACAGACGATCAAAGTAACCGATGACACAGAAATTACGAAAGAGAGCACCGGAGGACCGGGAGGACAGATGCCAAGCGGCGAGGCTCCAAATGGTGAAGCACCAATCGGAAATGCACCGGGTAGTGATACACAAAATGGCGAAGCACCGAGTGGTGAAGCACCAAATGCTGATACACAGAGTGGAAACACACCAAGCGGCGAAGTACCAGCCAAACCAGATGGAGATACATCCACAGATGGAACGACAAATGGAAATACCAATGGCGAACCTCCAGCTAAACCGGATGGAGATACTTCTTCAGATGGAAATACAAGTAGTGAGGTTCAGGATATTGAATTAAGTGACATTTCAGAAGGTGATAAAGTTTCGGTTGAACTGGACGCAGATGGAAACGCAGAAGAAATCACAGTTTTGTCAGGTAATCAGGGCGGACAGATGAGTCAGGGTGTTGAAAGCTATGCTGCAGTCAAAGAATATACAGAAGATACAGAGGTAAGCGGTGAAACCGTTGCCTCCACAGGTACTGACGAGAATGCAATTCACGCTTATGAAGGCGCTAAGGTTACCTTGAAGGACATGACGATTACCAGAAATTCTTCCGATAGCAAAGGTGGTGACAATTCCAGCTTCTACGGAGTAGGCGCAGCCCTTCTGGATACAGATGGAACAACTTATATCAGTGACAGTACCATTGATACAGATGCAGCAGGTGCAGCAGGAGCTTTTGCTTACGGAAATGGAACCGTTTATATCTCGGATACGGATATTACCACAGCGAAAGATACCTCAGGAGGCATCCATGTGGCAGGAGGCGGAACCTTATATGCATGGGATGTCACAGCGACTACTCAGGGCGAATCTTCAGCAGCTATCCGAAGTGACCGAGGCGGTGGAACTATGGTAGTAGATGACGGAACTTATACCTCCAATGGGGTAGGTTCTCCGGCTATATATAGTACCGCGGATATTACAGTAAATGATGCCGAACTTACAGCGAACGGCTCTGAAGCAATTTGCATAGAAGGTCTGAATAGTATTCGGTTGTTCGATTGTGACCTTACCGGAAATATGAGTGATCTGAACCAGAATGACTGCACATGGAATGTTATTTTGTACCAGAGCATGTCAGGAGACTCTGAAGTAGGAAACAGTACTTTCGAAATGAATGGAGGTTCACTGACTGCGAAAAATGGCGGTATGTTCTATACAACCAATACAGAATCAACCTTTATTTTATCTGATGTAGACATTACCAATGCGGAAGATTCCGAGTTCTTCCTGAAATGTACCGGAAATGCCAATGAGCGTGGCTGGGGAACAAGTGGTTCCAACGGTGCAGACTGCAGTTTTACAGGTATCAAACAGGAAATGGAAGGAGATGTTATCTGGGATAGTATCAGTCAGCTTGACTTCTATATGACAGATGGAAGTACACTGACCGGCGCAGTTGTTCAGGACGACAGCTGTGCAAATGGCGGAAGCGGTGGATACTGCAACGTCTATATTGATAAGAATTCCAAATGGGTTGTAACCGGAGACAGTACTGTAACTTCGCTTGACTGTGCAGGAACAATTGTAGATGAAAACGGAAATACAGTTACGATTAAGGGCAGTGACGGAACCGTCTATGTGCAGGGAACCGGTTCCTATACGATTACAGTAACCTCATATTCAACAAAAGGAGATGTGTCAGGGGCTTCAGAGAGTTCTACATGGTCTGACTACAAAGTAGAAAAACCATCTCAGTTAAAATAAATCATTATAGAGAGAAAAGGGACAGGTGTAAAATCTGTCCTTTTTATGTATAGTGTGATAGAATAAAAAGCAGAAGCAGATAAAATCGGATTCACATAAAGAGGAGGAATAAGATGTTTCCAGACAGAGAGACTGCACTGAAAGAACTGGAGGATGAGATTATGGATATGCAAGAACAGAAAAAGCGGAAGAATAAACTGGCAATCGGCTTTGTAGTGCTTCTTACTTTATGTGCACCGCTTGGTTATCTGTATTTTATGCTGGTAATGCAGATGTTGTCATATATTTCAGATGAAATGATTAAGACAGTGCTGTTACTGGCACTAATTCCGATTTTTCTTTACTGGCTGATTATTGGGATACTTGGAATTCTGAATATGAAAAAATCATTTCAGCTATATCGGGAAGGTGATACCGTTGCCTGTATTAATGGTATGTTGATTCACAAATACGGGCTGGTGGTTTTCTTTTGTGCCAATTTTATAGTGTTGGGTTTCTGGTATGGACTATTTAGTATGGCGGCAGTTATGGGAACAAGAGGATTACTCTTATTGCTTGCACCGGTTTGGCTCCCAGTATGGATTGCGGGACTTTGTATTTCTGTTTTTGCTACATGGCTTGCCATTTTGCCGGGAAGTATTTATGGAATTCAAGTCATCCGTATGAGCTATAAGGCTGGAAAAATCAGTCTGATAGCAGCCATTTTACATATTATATTTCAATTCTTTTTCCTGACAGATGTGTTAGATGCTATGTATCTTGCAGCAGGAAAGTGGAACAGGGGAAAGAAAAGCTCCTTAGTAATAGGAGCTATCTATCTTATCTCTGTTATTGGAATTATCTTACTTATCATGAAAATCAGAAGTGCCCTGTGAGAGCAGGATAGATGGAAGCGAGTTTCTGAGTATGACCGTAAAGTACTCAAATAACTCGCTTTTCTTATATTTATCCGGATGTTGGAACAAGTCAATTACAGTGCCGGCTATGGCTTCCGTGTAGAAGTTGCACAAAAAGTGCCGGAAAGCATCTGTAAGCTGGACCTGCAAATCTTCTTCGCAGTCCCGGACGATTTTCTTCATAATTCCGATGAAGTCCTGATATAAGAATCGTTTTAACTCATCACGGCCAACGGAATCATAAATGCAGTTCAGAAAATAGGCATTGTTTTCTACATAATCTACTACAAAATCAAACGCATCTGTTTTGTCTGCAAAGAAGTTTCTTCGTGTGTCATAACAAATTTTCTCCCAAATATTACATTTATTTCCCATTAATGAAATGATAGATTCCATTTCCGGTGGCGCCTCAGAGACAGAATCTTTCGTTTCCGGTAAGAATACCAATGTAGATTCCGTACAGTTCGTTATCAAGACAGATGCCATTGAAAAACCAGAAGAAGAACCGACAAAGGAAGAAGATACACAGTCACAGACCTTCCTGGAAAAATTATTGGCTCTGTTCGGTGTGAAATAAAAATAAGAAATAAAAACAGAAAGTTTTTAGATTTAACAGGAAAAACTCCTTGGCTAAAACGGGCTTATTTACTACAATATAAGCAGGATAAATGAAAATTGATTTTCAGATCTGGTTACATTGAGGCGATAAGCCCGTTTACTATTAGACGGAAGGAGAAAGTGAAATGAAGACACGTAGATTGGGGAAAACCGAACTTCAGGTAAGTGAAATCGGATTTGGCGGAGAATGGCTGGAGCGTCATCCGGAAGAAGAAGGGATTGCATTAATTCATTATGCCCATTCCCTTGGAATCAATATTCTGGACTGCTGGATGGCAGATCCGAAATCAAGGGATATTATTGGAAAAGGAATCAAAGAGAACCGTAGCCAGTGGTTTATTCAGGGACATATTGGTTCCACCTGGAAAGACGAACAATATTTCCGTACAAGAGATATGAAATGTGTGCGTCCTGCTTTTGACGATTTATTAAAGAGATTACAGACAGATTATATTGATTTGGGAATGATTCATTATATTGACTCCGAAGAAGAATGGGAGCAGATTCAACATTCTGATTATTTGGATTATATTATGGATTTGAAGGAGAAAGGAATCATCCATCATATCGGTATGAGTTCCCATAATCCCAAGGTGGCAGCAAAGGCAGCAGAATCAGGATATGTGGAGATGATTCTGTTCAGCATCAATCCGGCTTATGATATGCTACCGGCAAGTGAAAATATTGATACCATGTTTGCTGACGAGTTCGACAGTAATTTGAAGGGAATTGATAAGGAACGTGCGGACTTGTACCGTATCTGTGAACAGAATGATGTGGGGATTACAGTGATGAAAGGTTTTGCAGGAGGCAGGCTGTTTGATGAAAAACGTTCTCCGTTTGGAGTAAGCCTGACTCCGGTACAGTGTATTCATTATGCACTGACGCGACCTGCGGTCTGTTCGATTATGTGTGGATATGATACGAAAGAACAGGTGGACGATGCAGTGGCATATGAAACTGCATCAGAAGAAGAAAAAGATTATGGTTTCGTGATTGCAAATGCTCCATTTCATTCTTATAGAGGAGCATGCACCTATTGTGGACATTGTAAGCCTTGTGTGGCAAATCTGGACATTGCCATGATCAATAAATTTTATGATTTGGCGGTTATGCAGCCGGAAGTTCCGGCAACGATACAGTCTCACTATGAATTATTAGAGCACAAAGCTTCTGAATGTATTGGATGCCGCTCCTGTGAGGAACGATGTCCGTTTGGAGTTTCTATTGCAGAGCGCATGGAGAAAGCAGCAAAATTATTCGGATGTTAATCTTTCCTTTTAAGTTTGATACATAATTCCTCCCGTTTTTCCACATACTACCCACACAGTATAAATATGGAAAGTATGTAGGAAACAGGAGGGATTTGTACGTATGAAAGCAACAGGTATTGTCCGGCGGATTGATGATCTTGGGAGAGTCGTGATTCCAAAGGAGATTCGAAGAACCCTGCGGATTCGAGAAGGCGACCCGATGGAAATATATACGGACCGGGAGGGGAAGATTATTTTAAAAAAGTATTCTCCACTGGGTGAAATGGGAAATTTTGCACAGTCTTATGTAGAGAGTCTTGCCCAGATTACCAGGTTTCTGGTCTGCATTACAGATACAGAGCAGGTGCTTGCGGCAGCAGGACCGGGGAAAAGGGAGTTCGCAGAACAGCCAATTACAAGACAGCTTAGAGAAGCGATTGTAAGACGAGAAAATTTCCAGGCACAAAGCGGGGAAAAACGATTCCTGAAAGTGACACCGGAACAGGAGGGCGGATACCTAAGTCAGGTAGTGTGTCCCGTGATTTCGGAAGGAGATGTAATCGGAGCTGTCGTAATTCAGACAAAAGAAGGAAAAGGAAGTATAAGCGAAATGGAAAGAAAGCTTGCAGCCTGCGCAGCACTTTTTCTTGGTAAACAGATGGAGCAATAAAACTTGCTCCATTTTTTTGTGTGTGCTATTATAGAAGTTACGTTGTACGAAAGGAAGAAAACCATGAAATCTTTGTTAAAATATATGAAAAAATATAAAAAGGAATCCATTCTGGCACCACTTTTTAAAATGCTGGAAGCATCTTTTGAATTATTGGTACCGCTTGTTATGGCATCTATTATTGATGTGGGAATTGCTGGCTCGGATACAGGCTATGTCATCCGGATGTGTGGGATTATGATAGCACTTGGCATTATAGGTCTGGTGTGCTCCGTGACAGCCCAGTATTTTGCAGCGAAAGCAGCAACGGGATTCGCAACAGAACTTCGATATGTGTTGTTTGGTCATATTCAGAAATTCGGTTATACCGAGATGGACCATCTTGGTACTTCTACATTGATTACCAGAATGACCAGTGATCTGAACCAGATACAGACCGGGGTAAACCTGGTATTGCGTCTGTTTATGCGTTCTCCGTTTATCGTATTCGGTGCTATGATTATGGCATTTACCGTGGACACTACGGCTGCGCTGGTTTTTGTGGTCGCAATTCCGCTTTTGTCTGTGATTGTATTTGGAATTATGCTTGTTACCATGCCTTTATATAAAAAGGTACAGAGTTATCTGGATAAGGTACTTCTTGTGACAAGGGAAAATTTAACGGGTGTCCGTGTGATTCGTGCGTTTCACAAGGAGGAAAGCGAACAGAAGCAGTTTGAGGATACGAATGAGCTCCTCACAAATGCCCAGAAATTTGTAGGTAAAATTTCGGCACTTCTCAATCCGCTGACCTATATTATTGTAAATGCGGCAATCATGGCATTGATTTACATAGGCGCCATCCGGGTAAATATCGGATTACTTACTCAGGGTCAGGTTGTGGCACTGGTAAATTATATGTCGCAGATTCTGATTGAACTTGTGAAACTTGCCAATCTGCTGATTAGCACAACGAAAGCCATTGCCTGCGGAAACCGTGTCGCAAGTGTACTTGCAGTGGAAAATTCTATGGAAAACGGAAGTACTATATGGCAAGAACAGACGGAAGAACCGATGGTGGAATTCGAACATGTGTCTCTGGCATATAAGGATGCCGGAGAAGAGGCACTTTCTGACATCACATTTTCCGTAAAGAAGGGTGAAACCATAGGAATTATAGGTGGAACCGGTTCCGGAAAAACATCGCTAATCAACCTGATTCCAAGATTTTACGATGCCACTGAAGGAAAAGTAAGAATTGCCGGAAAGGATATTTTGGATTATGAGGTGGAAAATCTGCGGAAGCATATTGGAATTGTACCGCAGAAAGCAGTTTTATTCAAAGGAACTATTGAGGAAAATTTAAGATGGGGAAATCCGGATGCAACAAAAGAAGATTTAGAAGAAGCACTGGAAATCTCCCAGTCCAGAGAGTTTGTGGAGGCAAAAGAAGACAAGTGGCAGTTCCGGATTGAGCAGGGTGGAAAGAATTTGTCCGGTGGACAGCGTCAGCGTCTGACCATCGCAAGAGCATTGGTGCGTCAGCCGGAGATTCTGATTCTGGATGACAGCGTGTCTGCACTGGATTTTGCAACGGATGCAAAGCTGAGACATGCACTTAGAGAAATGAAGAAGAAACCGACTTTATTTATTGTCTCCCAGAGAGCGTCTTCCCTTTTGCAGGCAGATAAGATTCTGGTGCTGGATGACGGAAAGCTTGTGGGCTGCGGCAGACATGAGAAACTGCTGAAGTCATGTGATATTTACCAGGAAATCTATTATTCCCAGTTTCCAAAGGAGGATGAGAAAGATGGAAAATAAAAAAAATCAGACTCAGACCATAAAGAAAGTATTCCATTATCTGGGAAAATACCGGATTTTTGTAGTGATTTCGATTTTGATGGCAATGGCAAGTGTTGCACTTACTCTTTATGTGCCAAAGCTTACCGGAAATGCCATTGATTATATCATTGGACCGGGACAGGTGGAATATGCCAAGGTCTTTCAGATTTTAATAAAAATCGGAGTTGCAACACTTTTCATTGCACTTGTGCAGTGGATTATGAACATTTGTAATAATAAGATGACCTATCAGGTGGTGCAGGATATTCGAAACGAGGCGTTTGAAAAGCTGGAGATTCTTCCACTGAAATATATTGACGGGCATCCACATGGAGAGATTGTGAGCCGTGTAATTGCAGATGTAGACCAGTTCGCAGACGGCCTTCTGATGGGATTTACCCAGGTATTTACAGCAGTGGCTACAATTATCGGAACTTTAGGTTTCATGCTTTCCATCAATGTAAAAATTACACTGGTGGTAGTATTCATTACACCGGTGTCATTTCTGGTTGCCAATTTTATTTCTAAACGAACTTTTTCTATGTTTAAGCTGCAGTCAGAGACAAGAGGAAGACAGACCGGACTGATTGATGAAATGATTGAAAATCAGAAAGTGGTACAGGCTTTTGGTAAAGGAGAGGATGTACTCCATGAGTTTGGAGAAATCAACGAGGAACTCAGAACCTGCTCTTTAAAAGCTATTTTCTTTTCTTCCCTTACGAATCCATGTACCCGTTTTGTAAACAGTCTAGTGTATACAGGAGTTGGATTTACCGGAGCACTTACTGTTATCCGGGGGTATATGAGCGTAGGACAGTTGTCCTGCTTTCTAAGTTATGCGAATCAGTACACAAAGCCGTTTAATGAAATTACCGGTGTCATTACAGAACTTCAGAATGCCATTGCCTGTGCCCAGCGTATTTTTGATTTGATTGAGGAAGAACCTCAGATTCCAGATGCAGAAAATGCAGCGGATTTGACAGATATTTCCGGCGAAGTTGAGCTTAAGGATGTCTCGT
Source organism: uncultured Bariatricus sp. (assembly GCA_934307065.1). Classification (GTDB taxonomy): domain Bacteria; phylum Bacillota; class Clostridia; order Lachnospirales; family Lachnospiraceae; genus Allocoprococcus. Next base: position 51,754 of record CAKRCD010000001.1, read on the forward strand.
TCTCTTACCTGCCGGAGCAGAAGCTGATTGAGAATTTTAATTTACATGTACAGCCGGGGCAGAGAATTGCCATTGTAGGACCAACGGGATGTGGCAAGACCACACTGATTAATCTGCTTATGCGTTTTTATGAGGTAAAGAGTGGTCAGATTTCTGTGGATAAGGTTGATATTAAAGAGATGACCAGAAAGAGCCTTCGCACCGGCTACGGTATGGTACTTCAGGAAACCTGGCTGAAGTCCGGCACTATCCGGGATAATATCTGTATGGGAAGACCGGATGCGACCGAAGAAGAAATGCTGGCGGCATCAAAGGCTGCTTATGCAGATGCCTTTATCCGCAGACTTCCACAGGGATATGATACTTATATTTCTGAAGATGGTGGAAATCTTTCACAGGGACAGAAGCAGCTTCTATGTATTGCAAGAGTCATGCTCAGCAATCCGAAAATGTTGATTCTGGATGAAGCAACGTCTTCTATTGATACCAGAACAGAGATGAAAATTCAAGAAGCCTTTACAAAGTTGATGGAAGGCAGAACCAGCTTTATTGTTGCCCACCGACTTTCCACAATTAAAGAAGCGGATTTGATTCTGGTTATGCGTGATGGAAAGATTATTGAGCAGGGCAATCATGAAACCTTGCTGAAACAGGGCGGATTTTATCAGCAGCTTTATCAGAGTCAGTTTTAGAAAATGTGACAGGCATAAAGGAATGGGAATATTTTCGGATTTCTTTTCATAAATTCTCTTAGAAAGAGAAGGAGGAAATGTGATGGAAAGAAAGAAGGAAAATGAAACCCGGATTGGCTGGTTTATCAAGTCGCTTCTGGCGGCATATGTGGTAAGCTGTATGATGTTATTTCTTTTAAGTTTTTTGCTATACAAGTTTGATTTGTCAGAGCAGACAGTACAGATAGGAATTATTTTAACCTATATACTGTCTGCTTTTGTTGGTGGATTTGTAATGGGAAAAAAAGTAAAAACAAGACGATTTTTGTGGGGGATGGCTGCTGGTATTTTGTATTTTGCTTTTCTGGCATGCATTTCTTTTGGAGTATATCGTTCTGCTTTTCAGGGTACCGAATGGCTGCTTGCCCTTGTGTTCTGCACAGCGGGAGGAATGGCGGGCGGCATGATGTCCTGAAAACAGAACCATCAAAACAGAATAAGCAAATCGACATATGTTGAGAGAAAAGCAACAAGAAATATCAGAGAAAATAGTGGAGAAAACAGCGGAAATGTGATATAATCCACTGCGTTGATAAACGTAGAAGGAGAGGCATAATGATGTATAAAGAAGTATCAAAGAATATGCTGACATTTTTAAAAAACAGTCCTTCCGCATTTCACGCTGTTCAGAATATAAAAGAGGAATTGACAGCCAATGAATATGTGGAGTTGTTAGAAGGAAAAGAATGGACAATTTCTCCTGGTGGGAAATATTTTGTCATAAGGAATGGCTCTAGTATCATTGCGTTTCAAGTGGGAACAGAGCTGGAGGAGTATGGGTTCCATATTGTAGCCTCTCACAGTGATTCACCGACTTTTAAGGTAAAAGAAAATGCAGAACTTGAAGTACGTGGAAAATATACCCAGCTGAATACAGAAGGATATGGAGGAATGCTCTGCGCTACATGGATGGACAGGCCATTATCTGTTGCAGGACGCGTATTGGTGCGTGAAGGAAATCACATTGTTACCAGACTGCTGAAAATTGACCGGGATTTACTTATGATTCCGAATATAGCCATTCATATGGACAGAACGGTAAATGACGGATATAAATATAACAAGCAGATAGACATGCTGCCGCTTTTTGGAGGAACGGATACCCAAAAGGGCGATTTTAAGAAATTAATTGCTACAGAGCTTGGTGTGGATGAGTCCGCTATATATGGCAGTGACTTGTATTTGTACAATCGCATGGAACCATCCATCTGGGGAGTGAATGAAGAGTTTATTTCTGCCCCTCATCTGGATGACCTTCAGTGTGCTTATTCCGCATTACAGGGATTCTTACAAGGACATAATTCTAAAAATATCAATGTAATGGTGTGTTACGATAATGAAGAGGTGGGCTCCGGTACCAAGCAGGGAGCAGGCTCTACCTTTCTGCATGATGTGCTTCACAGAATAAATACTGCACTTGGAAAGCCGGAGGAAGCATATTACCGGGCACTTGCCAACAGCTTTATGCTCAGTGCGGATAATGCACATGCGGTTCATCCGAATCATCCGGAAAAGACGGATGCAACCAATTGTGTATACATGAACGAAGGAATTGTAGTGAAATCTCATGCAGGTCAGAAGTATACCAGCGATGCAGTGAGTATTGCAATCTTCCGCAAAATTTGTGAGGAGGCAGGTGTACCTGTCCAGTTCTTCTCCAACCGATCGGATATGGCAGGAGGAAGTACACTGGGTAATATTTCTTCTACAAAAGTTGCAATGAATGCTGTGGATATTGGGCTTCCACAACTTGCTATGCACTCTTCCTATGAGACAGCAGGAGTAAAAGATACTTTTTATATGGTAAAAGCTATGGAAATGTTTTATAGAACAACACTTTCTGAGGTATCAGAAGGCGCATGGAATATTGACGTTTAGGCATAAATCTGTTATACTTGACAAGATTGTGAAATAGAAGATGGAAAGAGAAAGGAAGTAACAAAATGAAAAAGAATAAGGGCATTTTGAGCCTTATCCTGATTGTTGTACTGACAGCCCTCCTGGGCTTTACATGTATTGTTGGATTTGGAGAAAACCATACCGGGTCAGCAAGAAATATAAAACTGGGACTGGACTTGAATGGAGGGGTAAGTATCACTTACCAGGTAAAGGGAGAGAACCCGACATCAGAACAGATGTCAGACACCATTTATAAGTTGCAGAAACGAGTAGAACAGTACAGTAAGGAAGTAAGCGTATATCAGGAAGGTGATGACCGGATTAATATTGAAATTCCAGGTGTTACTGATGCAAATGCTATCTTAGAAGAACTTGGTAAGCCGGGTTCGCTGGAATTCCAGGATAAGGATGGTAATGTAGTTCTGGACGGAACCGATGTTAAGAGCGCAGAAGCAAAGACGCAGCAGAACCAGTCTACAAAAGCAAACGAATATGTGGTTGTTCTGTCTCTTACAGAGGAAGGAACTACCAAGTTTGCCCAGGCAACAACAGATAATCTTGGTAAACAGATTGCCATTGTTTATGATGGAGAAACAATCAGTTCTCCGGTTGTGAATAGTGTAATTGATGGCGGAGAAGCGTATATTTCCGGCATGAGCAGCTATGAAGCAGCGGAAAATCTTGCATCTACCATTCGTATTGGTGGACTCCAGCTTGAACTGGAAGAACTCCGTTCGAACGTAGTTGGGGCACAGCTTGGTTCTGCAGCAATTGAGACAAGCTTAAAAGCAGGTGTAATCGGACTTGCAATTGTGTTTGTGTTCATGTGCATCGTATATTTGCTCCCAGGATTTGCGGCAAGTTTTGCACTTTTGATTTACACAGGTATTGTCATTGTGCTTCTGAATGCGTTTAACATTACCCTGACACTTCCTGGTATCGCAGGTATCATTCTTGGTATTGGTATGGCAGTTGATGCGAATGTTATTATTTTCGCACGTGTGCGTGAAGAAATTTCAGCAGGCATCAGTGTAAAGACTGCGCTGAAAAATGGTTTCCAGAAAGCGATGTCTGCAATTCTGGATGGTAATATTACTACGTTGATTGCAGCCTTAGTACTTTGGCTTAAAGGATCCGGAACAGTAAAAGGGTTTGCACAGACACTGGCACTTGGTATCATTGTGTCTATGTTCACTGCACTGGTCATTACCAGAATTATCGTATTTGCATTCTACGCAATCGGTATCCGTGACGTGAAGTTCTATGGCAAAGCAAAAGAAGCAAGAAAAACAATCGACTTCCTTGGAAAGAGAAAGTATTTCTTTGCACTTTCAGCTCTTGTAATTGTAATTGGATTCGTGACTATGGGAATCCAGTCAGCAAATGGAAACGGTGCATTGAATTACAGCCTTGATTTCAAGGGTGGAACTTCTACCAATGTAACATTTAACGAAGATTATTCCATTGAAGAAATTGACGAAAAGATCGTGCCGGTTGTAGAAGAGACAGTCGGTGATAAGAATGTTCAGACACAGAAGGTTAAAGGAACAAATCAGGTTATTATTAAGACAAAAGCGCTTGACCTTGATGGAAGAGAAGCACTGAATAAAGCATTGGTAGACAACTTTGGAGTAGATGATTCTCTGATTACAGCAGAAAATATCAGCTCTACTGTAAGTTCGGAAATGCGTCAGGATGCATTTATTGCAGTGATTATTGCAACTATCTGTATGTTGATTTACATCTGGTTCCGATTCAGTGATATCCGGTTCGCTACAAGTGCGGTTATCGCATTGATACATGACGTATTGGTTGTACTTACTTTCTATGCGATCGCAAGAGTATCTGTAGGTAATACCTTTATTGCATGCATGCTTACTATTGTAGGTTACTCTATTAATGCAACTATCGTTATCTTTGACCGTATCCGTGAAGAAATGAAGTATAAGAAACGGGATGAAGATTTGGCAGATGTGGTGAATAAGAGTATTACATACACACTGACAAGAAGTATTTATACTTCCTTTACAACGATTGTTATGGTTGCAGTATTATATGTCCTTGGTGTAAGTTCCATTAAAGAATTTGCAAGTCCACTTATGGTTGGATTTATCGGCGGAGCATACTCATCTGTATGCATTACAGGTGCACTGTGGTATATAATGAAGAAACATTCCAAAAAGAAAGCTTAAACTTGGTAAGAGTATGAAATAGAGAAAGGGTACTGGGAGAAATCTCAGTCCTTTTTTCTTTATTTATAGAAACCAAGCACAGGGAAAAGGATAAGATGGAAAAGTGGGTTTTATTAAGAAAAGGAGCTGATTTTGAACATATCAGCCAAAAATTTCATGTCAGTCCCAGAATCGCATCTTTGATTCGAAACAGGGAAATTATTGGAGATGATGCGATTGAACGGTATCTTCACGGAACGATTGCGGATTTATACGATGGAATGTTGATGAAGGACATGGATAAGGCAATTGCAGTTCTGACAGAGAAAATCCGTGAAGGCAGACGAATCCGTATCATCGGTGATTATGATATAGACGGAGTCCAGGCAACTTACATTTTAATGGAAGGATTCAGACATCTGGGAGCTGTTGTGGACAGTGATATCCCAGATAGAATGACAGATGGATATGGGCTGAATCAGAACCTCATAGACCGGGCGCTGGAAGCGGGAATTGATACCATTGTGACTTGTGACAATGGAATTGCGGCGGCAAAGGAGATTGCGTATGCCAAGAGTCTTGATATGACAGTAGTTGTGACGGACCATCACGAAGTGCCGTTTGAGGAACAGAACGGAGAACGTTTGTATTTACTTCCGCCGGCTGATGCAGTGGTAGACCCCAAACGGGAGGACTGTCATTATCCGTTCAAGGAACTTTGTGGTGCGGCGGTGGCTTACAAATTAGTAGAATCACTTACGGAGGCTATGGGTGGTGACGCAGAAGAAGTCGATTATCTGATGGAAAATGTAGCTATTGCAACCATCGGTGATGTAATGGATTTAAAGGATGAAAACCGAATTTTTGTAAAACAAGGGCTGGAAATGCTTGGACATACCAGCAATCTGGGACTTCGGGCATTAATGGAATGTACCGGAATCAACAAGGATGCAATCAGCCCTTATCATATCGGATTTGTGCTTGGACCTTGTATCAACGCTTCAGGGAGGCTGGATACTGCAAAACGGGCACTGGCCCTGTTAAATGCCAAAGAGAAGAAAGAGGCAGATGTACTGGCAGGAGATTTGAAAGCACTGAATGACAGCAGAAAGGATATGACAGCACGCGCCCTTGAGGAAGCTCTGATCCAGGTGGAAACAACGGAAATTCGGGAAGATGATGTGTTGGTAATCTATTTGCCGGATTGTCATGAAAGTCTGGCAGGAATTGTAGCCGGAAAAGTACGGGAAGAATATTATAAGCCTGTATTCGTACTGACGAGAGCAGCAGAAGGACTGAAAGGCTCAGGACGTTCTATTGAGACATGGCATATGTATGAAGGAATCCACAGATGTGCCCATCTTCTTACAAAGTACGGAGGGCATAAAATGGCGGCTGGTTTATCGCTGCCTGAAGAAAATCTGGATGCATTCCGGCGGCTTATTAATGAAAAATCCGGAATTACGGAAGATGACCTGACGGAAAAAATATCCATTGATATGCAGCTCCCATTTTCCTGTGCGACTGAAACGTTTATACGGGAGTTACGTGTGTTAGAACCTTTTGGAAAAGGAAATACAAAGCCGTTGTTTGCAGAACGGAATGTAATGGTACACAGCGCCCGCATTCTTGGAAAAAACAGAAATGTATTGAAACTCCGGGTAGAAGACCAGAGTCATAAGCAGGTGGATGCAATGTATTTTGGAAATATTCCGGATTTTCAGACTTACATAGCCGGAAAATATGGAAGGGATGCTATGGAGCAGTTATTTCGGGGAAAGGGAAGTGATATTTTCATGGCATTTACCTATTATCCCGATATCAATGAGTACCACGGTATAAAAAACACACAGATTATCATACAGAATTATAAATAAATTTTGAAAAATAATAAAAATATGTTATACTAAAGAATATTCTGAATTTTTTGACTAAAGGGTGGAATGGATTATGAAAAAATTAGAAGATTATGTGGTAACAATTCCAGATTTTCCGGAAAAAGGAATCATGTTCCGGGACGTAACAAGCATTTTGGAAGATAAAGACGGATTAAAGCTGGCAATTGATTCTTTGCAGGAACTTGTGAAAGACAAAGAATTCGACGTGATTATCGGACCAGAATCAAGAGGATTTATTTTCGGCATGCCTCTGGCATATAATATGCACAAATCATTTGTACCTGTCCGTAAGAAGGGAAAACTTCCTTGTGAGACAGTATCAGTTACATACGAACTGGAATATGGAAGCGCAGAGATCGAGATTCATAAACGCTCTTTAAAACCTGGAGATAAAGTAATTATCGTAGATGATCTTATGGCTACAGGCGGAACAATCGAAGCAATTACCAAGTTAGTAGAAAGTCTTGGAGCAGAAGTAGTATCTGTTGTATGTGTTATGGAACTTATGGGACTGAATGGAAGAAAGAAGTTGCAGGAATATGATGTACAGAGTGTGATTCAGTATCCTGGCAATTAATAAAGTGAGAGACTAGAAAATACTTGAGAAGGAGGGGGAAGATATGGCAGACGAATTTGGTATTGGACGAGAACAGTTAATAGAACCATCTGACAAAAAGCTGGAAATTGTAGATGGGCATGCTGTAAAGGCACCCGTTGATTATCAGAACCCAGATGAATTATATAAAAGCCTGATTGAACGTATCCGGAAATATCATCCATCAGCAGATATTTCCATGGTAGAGAAGGCTTACCACATTGCGAAAAATGCGCATGAAGGCCAGAAAAGAAAGTCAGGGGAAGAATACATTATCCATCCATTATGGGTTGCCACTATATTGGCACAACTGGAAATGGACAAAGAAACCATTGTTGCAGGTATGTTACACGATGTAGTGGAAGATACGGTTATGACCGATGAAGAAATCCGGCAAGAATTTGGTGACGAAGTTGCACTGATTGTAGACGGTGTTACCAAGCTGGGACAATTGTCTTATTCTACGGATAAGCTGGATGTACAGGCAGAGAACCTCCGTAAGATGTTTCTGGCCATGGCAAAAGATATCCGTGTCATTATTGTAAAGCTGGCTGACCGTCTGCACAATATGCGGACACTGGAATACATGAAGCCGGAGAAGCAGAAGGAAAAGGCGAAAGAAACCATGGATATCTATGCGCCGATTGCTCAAAGACTTGGTATTTCCAAGATTAAGATAGAACTGGATGACTTGGCTCTGAAGTATTCCAATCCGGAAGTGTTCTATGACCTTGTAAAGCAAGTGAATGCACGTAAGACAGAACGTGAGGCATTTATCAAGCAGATTGTAGATGAAGTTTCCAAGCATATGAAGAATGCTTCAATTGAGGCAGATGTCTATGGAAGAGTAAAGCATTTCTTTAGTATTTATAAAAAGATGGTCAATCAGGATAAAACCATTGACCAGATATATGACTTGTTTGCGGTGCGTATCATTGTAGATTCTGTACGGGACTGTTATGCAGCCCTTGGTGTTATCCATGAAATGTACACACCAGTTCCGGGCAGATTTAAGGATTTTATTGCTATGCCGAAACCGAATATGTATCAGTCTCTGCATACGACCTTGATGAGCTCTGTGGGACAGCCGTTTGAAATCCAGATTCGTACCAAGGAGATGCACAAGACAGCGGAATACGGTATTGCGGCACACTGGAAATACAAAGAGTCAGATGACGGCAAAAAGAGTGTAGAGACGAAAGAAGAAGAAAAGCTGAGCTGGCTCCGCCAGATTCTGGAGTGGCAGACAGATATGTCGGACAACAAGGAGTTCATGAACCTGTTGAAAGGAGATTTGGACTTATTTGCAGAAGATGTATACTGCTTTACACCAAACGGAGATGTGAAGAACCTGCCGAATGGTTCTACACCAATCGATTTTGCCTATGCTATTCATACGGCGGTCGGTAATAAGATGGTCGGAGCAAAAGTAAACGGGAAACTGGTCAGTATTGAGTACAAAATCCAGAATGGTGATCGTATCGAAATCCTGACTTCCCAGAATTCCAAGGGACCGAGCCGTGACTGGCTGAATATCGTCAAGAGTACACAGGCAAAGAATAAAATCAATAACTGGTTTAAGAAGGAATTCAAAGAAGAGAATATTGTACGGGGAAAAGAATTGCTTTCCTCTTATTGCAGAGCCAAGAGTCTGGTACTCTCAGATTTGTTAAAGCCGAAGTATATGCAGGCAGTACAGGAAAAATATGGCTTCAAAGACTGGGATTCTACACTGGCTGCACTCGGACATGGCGGTTTAAAGGAAGGACAGATTGTCAACCGTCTGGTAGAAGAATACAGCAAAGACCATAAGAAAGAGATTACAGACGAGACGATTCTGGAAAAAGTGGCAGAGGCATCCAAGAACAAGGTGCATGTTGCCAAATCCAAGAGTGGAATCGTAGTAAAAGGAATTGACGATATGGCAGTCCGGTTCTCCAGATGTTGTAACCCGGTTCCGGGAGACGAGATTGTGGGCTTTATTACCAGAGGGCGTGGCATGTCGATTCACAGGACAGACTGTATCAATATTCTCCATCTTCCTGACGGAGAAAGAGCACGTCTGATTCCGGCAGAATGGGGCAAACCGGAAGGCGGCAGTGAAGCAGCAAGCTATCTGGCTGAAATCAAAATTTATTCACAGGACAGACAAGGACTGCTGATGGATATAACGAAGGTATTTACTGAGATGACCATTGATGTGAAATCAATGAATGTAAGAACCAGTAAGCAGGGAAAGGCTACGATTGAAACTGGTTTTATTATAAACGGCAGGGATGAACTTGGCCGTGTAATCGAAAAACTCAGACAATTACCGGGAATCCTTGATATAGAACGAGCAGTGGGGTAAGAACAGAGATGAAGATTGAAGTATTTGTAACAGGAATTATCAGTACAAATTGCTATATTGTAAGCAATGAAGAAACAAAGGAAGCTATTATCATTGACCCGGCAGGAATGACGAAAAAGATGATAGCTTATATCGAAGAAGAAGGACTGAAATTACAGGCAATTCTTCTGACACACGGACATTTTGACCATATTATGGGAATTGATAAAACATTAGAAACTTTCGGCGAGATGCCAATCTATGTGGAAGAACATGATTTGGCACTTCTGAACAATGCAGACCAGAACGAGTCCATGGTTTATACAACAGGATACAGTCATCCGGGCGGAAATGTGATTCATGACGGTGATGTGCTTTCTTTTATCGGACATGACTTTCAAGTAATCCATACACCGGGACATACCGCAGGCGGAGTCTGTTTTTATGTGGCAGATGAAGGGGTACTTTTCAGTGGAGATACCTTATTCCGTTGCTCTGTGGGAAGATTTGATTTTGCTACCAGCAGCAAGGAAGATCTGATTCACTCTGTAAAAGACAAGCTGTTCTTATTGCCGGATGAAACCAATGTTTTTCCGGGACATAGTCATCCGACAACGATTGGATACGAAAAAGAACATAATCCATACGTGTAGAGAGGATATGGAGAGAATGATTTTAATCAAGTGTAAGAATGAACGATTTACCTATGATATGTATCATATTGTAAAATCATTTTTTCCCGATGCAGATATCACTCAGACAGTAGACGAAGAACAAGAATTGCTGATTACGATTTCCATCGGAAGTGATTCTTGTTTTCTCATTTCTGAATCAGAAGAAGTATGTTTTCAAGTACTGCCGGAGGAAATTGAAACAATCGGAGAAAAGCGGGAACAAAAGCGTTATATTAACAAGAAATTATATTGCTTTTTAAGTCAGCTTATGGGAGAAGTCCATGCCTGGGGAGATATGACAGGGGTTCGTCCTACCAAAATGATAATGGAGCAGTTAGAAGAAGGAAAATCAGATGACGAGATTGTTGCTTACATGCAGGATGTCTATGTTGTGGAAGAAGAAAAAGCCAGGTTGGGCATAGAAATTGCAAAAAGAGAGAAGAGCCAGCTTGAAAAACTGGATTATCAGGATGGATACAGTCTGTATATCGGAATCCCATTCTGCCCGACTACCTGCAGTTATTGTTCCTTTACATCTTATCCGTTTGCAAAATGGGAAAAACGGGTAGACGAATATGTAGATGCATTACTAAAAGAATTGTCTTATATTGCAGAAGCGTCCAAAGAAAAGAAATTAAATGCAATTTATATGGGAGGTGGCACACCCACTACTTTGAGTGCAGCCCAGATGGACTGCGTATTATCCCATTTGGAACAATATTTCGATATGGGATATTTACAAGAATATACCGTAGAGGCGGGCAGACCGGACAGTATTACCAGAGAAAAACTGGAAGTGTTATACAAACACCATGTGGGAAGAATTTCAATTAATCCACAGACTATGCAGCAGAAAACCTTAGATTTAATCGGACGCAGACATACGGTAGGAGAGACGGTTCAGGCATTTAAACTGGCAAGAGAAATCGGGTTCGATAATATTAACATGGATTTAATTGCAGGTCTCCCGGAAGAAACACCGGCGGATATGGCAGATACTTTAAGGCAGATTGAGAATCTTAAGCCGGATAGTTTGACAGTACACGCACTGGCGATGAAGCATGGTTCCAGACTCAGCCGGGAGCGGGCAGAAGCAGCGGTGCGACCAAATTATAAGCAAATGGCGGCAGAATTAGAAGAAATGATTCGTATGGCTTCTGACAGTGCAAGAAATATGGGACTTCAGCCATATTATCTATACCGCCAGAAAAATATTGCAGGTAATTTTGAAAATGTGGGCTATGCGAAGGTTGACAAAGCCGGAATATACAATATACTTATTATGGAAGAAAAACAGTCCATTGTTGCTGCAGGCGCAGGAGCATCGACAAAAATTGTACTTCCATATGAAATTCCTGCTCCGGGGAGCAAGAATGGAAGGACGACGAATTTGATTCGAATAGAGAACGTCAGAGATGTGAATGAATATATCACACGAATCGACGAAATGATAGAGCGAAAGGGAGAATGGCTATGGCGTTAAAGAAAAAGCCGGTTACCGGTATGAAGGACATTATGCCAAATGAAATGGAAATCCGGGATTATGTATTACAGATGATTAAGGATACTTACAAGACTTTTGGCTTTATTTCCATTGAGACACCATGTATGGAACATATTGAAAACCTTTGCAGTAAGCAGGGCGGAGATAATGAAAAATTAATCTTCAAAATCTTAAAGCGTGGAGAAAAGCTGAAGATTGAAGATGCGAAAGAAGAAATCGATTTAGTGGATGGGGGGCTTCGTTATGATTTAACAGTTCCTCTTGCCAGATATTATGCAAATCATGCAAACGAATTGCCATCTCCGTTTAAAGCAATGCAGATTGGAAATGTATGGAGAGCAGACAGACCTCAGAGAGGTCGTTTCCGCCAGTTTGTTCAGTGCGATATTGATATTCTCGGAGAACCGGGAAATCTGGCTGAAATTGAACTGATTCTTGCCACAACCGCTATGCTTGGCAAAATGGATTTTCATAATTTTACCGTATGTATCAATGACAGAAATATCCTGAAGGCAATGGCTGCATACAGTGGTTTTAAAGAAGAGGACTATGATGAAGTCTTTATTATCTTGGATAAGATGGACAAGATTGGCAAAGAGGGAGTTCAGGCAGAACTGCAGGAACTGGGTGGATATACAGCAGAAAATGTTGAAAAATATCTTGGACTCTTTGATGAAATCAGCAGTGATATCGAAGGTATCCGTTTCTGTAAGGAAAAACTTGCAGGATTTCTGGATGAAAATGTTGCCGACAGCATGGAAATGATTATTACCTGTGTGGAACAAATGAAGGAAGCAGACTTTAAAGTGAAGTTTGATCCGACTCTGGTCCGTGGACAGTCTTATTATACAGGTACAATTTTTGAAGTTACCATGGATGAATTTGGCGGTTCTGTTGCAGGCGGTGGACGTTATGATAAGATGATTGGTAAATTTACAGGTCAAGATACTCCGGCATGTGGATTTTCCATTGGATTTGAACGAATTGTTATGCTGATGTTGGAAAATGGTTATCAGATTCCATCAAAGAAACAGAAGAAAGCATATCTTTTAGAGAAGAATATGCATCAGGAAGGTCTTCTGAAAGTTCTGGAGATGGCAAAGAAGGATAGAGAAGCAGGATGTCAGGTTCTGATTTCCAATATGAAGAAGAATAAGAAGTTCCAAAAAGATCAGATGATTGCAGAAGGATACGAAGAAATTATAGATTGTTATAAAGATTCTATTATGTCTATGTAAATATAAATACAGGAGGAAAAACAGATGGCTGAATCAATGATGGGCCTGAAAAGAACGCACCGATGTGCGGAGCTTTCCCAGGCAAATATTGGCGAGAAGGTAACCATCATGGGATGGGTGCAGAAGAACAGAAATAAGGGAGGACTTGTATTTGTCGATGTGCGTGACCGCTCAGGACTGATACAGGTTGTATTTGAAGAAGGAGGTACAGAGAAAGAATTACTGGATAAAGCTGCAAAGCTCAGAAGTGAGTTTGTAGTTGCAGTTGTAGGTACCGTAGAAGCACGTTCCGGTGCAGTCAATGAGAATCTGGCAACCGGAGCAATTGAAATCAAACCGGAAGAGCTACGTATTCTGTCAGAGGCAGAGACGCCTCCGTTCCCGATCGAGGAAAATTCTAAGACCAAAGAAGAACTTCGTCTGAAATATCGTTATCTGGATTTGAGAAGACCCGACCTTCAGAGAAATCTGATGATGAGAAGTAAAGTGGCTACACTGACACGACAGTTCCTTGCTGATGAAGGATTTTTGGAAATTGAAACTCCGTTTTTGATTAAGAGTACACCGGAAGGGGCAAGAGATTACCTTGTACCAAGCCGTGTGCATCCGGGAGATTTCTATGCACTCCCACAGTCGCCACAGATTTTCAAGCAGTTGTTAATGTGCTCCGGATATGACAGATATTTCCAGATTGTAAAATGCTTCCGTGACGAGGATCTTCGTGCTGACCGTCAGCCGGAATTTACACAGATTGATATGGAATTATCTTTTGTAGATGTAGATGATGTCATTGCAGTAAATGAACGTCTGCTCCAGAAGCTGTTTAAGGAAGTATTGGATATAGATGTACAGCTTCCAATCCAGAGAATGACATGGCAGGAAGCAATGGACAGATTTGGTTCAGACAAGCCGGATATCCGTTTTGGAATGGAATTGGTAAATGTCACAGAGACAGTAAAAGAATGCGAATTTGCTGTATTCAAGAATGCCATTGAAAATGGCGGTACTGTCCGCGGTATCAATGCAAAGGGACAGGGCGCGATGCCAAGAAAGAAAATTGATAAATTGGTTGATTTTGCAAAGGGTTACGGTGCAAAAGGACTGGCTTATATTGCAATTCAGGAAGATGGAACCGTGAAATCTTCTTTTGCCAAGTTTATGACGGAAGAAGAAATGCAGGCACTTATCAAAGCCATGGATGGAGAAAATGGCGATTTACTTTTATTTGCAGCGGATAAGAATACTGTTGTGTGGGCAACGCTTGGAGCACTCCGCCTGGAGCTTGCCCGTCAGATGGGACTTTTGAATAAAGAGGAATACAAGTTCTTGTGGGTAACGGAGTTCCCACTTCTCGAATGGAGCGAAGAAGAAAACCGCTTTACTGCGATGCATCATCCGTTTACAATGCCAATGGAAGAAGATTTGCAGTATATTGATTCTGATCCGGGACGTGTCCGCGCAAAAGCATACGATATCGTTCTGAATGGAACCGAAGTCGGCGGCGGAAGCGTGCGAATTTTCAATCAGGAAATTCAAAAGAAAATGTTTGAAGTGCTTGGATTTACTCCAGAACAGGCACAGGAGCAGTTTGGCTTCCTTCTAAACGCATTCAAGTATGGCGTTCCACCACACGCAGGACTTGCATATGGTCTGGACAGACTTGTGATGCTTATGGCAAAACAGGACAGCATCCGTGATGTGATCGCATTCCCTAAGGTAAAAGATGCATCTGACTTAATGACAGAGGCACCGGCAGCCGTGGAGACAGCACAGCTTGAGGAACTGGGTCTGGAACTGTTAAAAAAAGACAACTAGAAGAGAAGCACAATGAGGAGGAACGAGAGTGGACACACTGGAAAAAATCTTTCATTTGAAAGAAAACAACACAGACTTTAAGACAGAAGTAATCGCAGGTATCACTACATTTATGACAATGGCGTATATTCTGGCGGTTAACCCGAATATCCTGTCAGAGGCAGGGATGGACAGAGGGGCTATCTTTACCGCGACAGCATTATCTGCGTTTATTGCAACATGTGTTATGGCACTTTTAGCAAATTATCCATTCGTATTGGCACCCGGTATGGGGCTTAACGCTTATTTCACATACACCGTAGTTATGGGTATGGGATTTACATGGCAGGAAGCTCTGGCTGCAGTTTTTGTGGAAGGTATTATTTTTATTATTCTTTCCCTTACCAGTATAAGAGAAGCAATTTTTAATGCAATTCCAATGAATCTGAAACATGCAGTTTCTGTAGGCATTGGACTTTATATCGCATTTATCGGTTTACAGAATGCACATGTGGTTGTAGACTCCTCTACCTTAGTTACTTTGTTCTCTTTTAAGAATTCGGTAGAAGCCGGTACATTTTCAACCGAAGGTATTACTGTACTGCTGGCATTAATCGGAATTCTGATTACAGCTATTTTGATGGTAAAAGAAGTAAAAGGGAATATTCTATGGGGAATTCTGATTACATGGGGACTTGGTATTATCTGCCAGTTTACAGGACTTTACACACCGTCTGCCGATGCAGGATGGTACAGTCTACTTCCTGATTTCAGTAACGGAATTTCCATTCCAAGTATGGCACCGACTTTCCTTGCAATGGATTTCAGTAAAGTATTTACAGGTGACTTTGTGGTAATTATGTTTGCGTTCTTGTTTGTAGATTTATTCGATACACTTGGAACGTTAATTGGTGTTGCTGCAAAAGCAGAACTGCTTGATGAAAACGGAAAACTTCCTAGAATCAAGGGAGCACTCCTTGCAGATGCTGTTGGCACAACAGCAGGTGCAGTAATGGGAACTTCTACTGTTACTACTTTCGTTGAGAGTGCTGCAGGAGCTACCGAAGGTGGTAAGACAGGTTTAACTGCAATCGTGGCAGCTATTCTTTTTGGACTGTCGCTGTTCTTGTCGCCGATTTTTCTTGCAATTCCATCCTTTGCTACAACACCGGCACTGGTACTGGTAGGATTTTTGATGATGACATCTATTACAAAAATTAACTTCAGTGATTACACAGATGCAATTCCTGCATTTATTGCAATCATTGCAATGCCGTTTACTTACAGTATCTCAGAAGGTATTGCTATGGGAATTATTTCACATGTGATTATTAAAGTTCTTGGCGGAAAGAGAAAAGAAGTGTCTCCGCTGATGTATGTATTGGCAGTATTATTCATTCTTAAATATATTGTAATCTAAAAATAAAAAAACAGGTTGACATATGAATAAAGTCAATGTATAATAGCTTTTGTTGAGGCGATGATGCTTCACAAAAGCATGCGATAGTAGTACAGTTGGTAGTACGCCACCTTGCCAAGGTGGAGGTCGCGGGTTCGAGTCCCGTCTGTCGCTTTTTCTATTTAATTTTTGTATTATGTTTGCGATAGTAGTACAGTTGGTAGTACGCCACCTTGCCAAGGTGGAGGTCGCGGGTTCGAGTCCCGTCTGTCGCTCTATGGAGCTTTCAGTATGCTGGGAGCTCTTTTTTTATTATAAATCGTGCAACTGCTAAAAGATCCGGTGTATCTTTTAAACGTAATATTTCTTAAAGAAAAACGAGAAGATTTCTTAAGGTTTTCAAAAGTGCATTGTACAGAAAAGAAAAAGCAGATATATTATATAAAGAATACATAGTACCGGGGGATGAGTATGAAGAAAAGACGAACGAAAAGTAAAAGAAGAAATCTGACTGCGAAAGAAAAACGGATTATGCAGAGAAACCGAAGGATTGGAATCGGAATTTTAATTGGGGTCTTAATTTTACTGATTGTCTTGAAAGTCACAAATCTTTTGCCAACGAAAAAATACACAGAAGTAGCAGATGATAAAATTACAGCAGAAAAACCGGATATTCAGGTGGAACTTCTGGATGTGAATCCTTATTCCAGACCGGGAACCAAGAGTGAGCAGATTACAGGAATTGTAATACATTATACGGCAAATCCGGCTTCTACGGCACAGCAGAACAGAGACTATTTTAATGACCTTCGGGATACACATATCACAAGTGCCAGCAGTCATTTTGTTATTGGTCTTGACGGCGAGATTATCCAGTGTGTTCCAACATGGGAAATAGCTTATGCTTCCAATGACCGCAATAAGGACACAGTGTCTATTGAGTGTTGTCACCCGGATGAAACAGGAGAACTGAATCAGGCTACCTACCAGTCACTTGTACAGCTTACGGCATGGCTCAGTGAAAAATTTGAATTGAATAAGGATGATATTATCCGACATTATGATATTACAGGAAAGATTTGCCCGAAATATTTTGTGGAGCATGAAGATGCATGGAATACATTTAAAGATGCAGTTCAGAAGGCAAGAGAACGGAGTACAGAGGAAACAGGTGAAAACAACTAAGAAACCTATTGATAAAAAGTAGGCTTTTTTGTTATAATAATGCGGAATGAGACACGAGAAAGGGATAAAAAATATGAATGACTTGGAAATGTTTCGGGAAGAACTGGCCCATTGTGATGAAAAAATTATAGATGCGTTGAATGAACGCTATAGAATTGTCGAAAAAATCGTTAAATACAAAGAAGAGTATGGAATCCCTATTCTTCAGCCGTTTCAGGGCGAAAAACGTAATAAGAATCTGGAAGCTTTACTTGGAAATAGCAGTCATAAAGATGAAGTCCTGGATGTGTTTGGCAGAATAGAGAGAAACAGTCGCAAAATCCAAGGAGGAAAATTATTTGATTACAATATTGTCCTGATTGGATTTATGGGGGCAGGTAAAAGCACTGTTGCTGACTATTTGAATTCTATCTTCTCTATGGATATTATTGAAATGGATCAGATTATCGAAAGAAGAGAACACATGTCAATTTCCGATATTTTTGAGGTCAAAGGAGAGGAATATTTCCGTAATCTGGAGACAGAACTTCTGGTTGAAACGCAGGGAAGGAAGAATGCAATTATTTCCTGTGGCGGTGGCGTTGCAATGCGGAAACGTAATGTAGAAGAAATGAAGAAGAATGGGCGAGTGGTACTGTTGACAGCCAAGCCGGAGACCATTCTGGAACGTGTGAAAGAAAATGAATCCAGACCACTTTTGAATGGAAAGAAGAATGTAGAAGACATCCAAAGCTTGATGGAGAAACGGAGGATCCAATATGAGGCTGCGGCAGATGTAGTTGTGGCAACAGATGGCAAAACGGTCTTACAGATTTGTGAAGAATTAATTCAAAAATTATTAGAAATGGATGAGAACAATGCTTAAAACATTTTATCCGGATGACTATATCGCATCTACCTATGTTATTCCTTTTGAAGAACTGTACAAAAAAGGATATCGTGGACTTATATTTGACATTGATAATACACTGGTACCCCATGGTGCACCGGCGGATGAAAGAGCAATCACACTTTTTGAAAGGCTTCGAGAGATAGGGTTTGATACTTGTTTGATTTCGAATAATCAGGAATCGAGAGTAAAGCCTTTTGCTGATAGGGTAGGGAGTAAATATGTGTTTGACGCACACAAACCTTCTACAAAGAATTATAAAAAAGCCATGGGATTAATGAAAACCAGCAAAGAGAATACGCTTTTTGTGGGGGATCAGCTTTTTACAGATGTATGGGGAGCAAAACGAACCGGAATGAAAAGTATTCTGGTAAAACCGATTCATCCAAAAGAAGAGATTCAGATTGTCCTGAAACGGTATCTGGAAAAAATTGTTCTCTTTTTTTACAAGCGGAGCAAAAAGGAGAAACTGCTATGAAACCAGTGCAGATAAGAAACCTGACAATTGGATGTGGAAGACCGAAAATCTGTGTTCCGATTGTGGAACGAACCAAAGAAGAGATTCTGAGTTTTGCGGAAAAGATAACACAGTCGAAGGCAGATATGGTAGAATGGCGTGCAGACTGGTATGAGTCTGTTATGGAACCTGACAAGGTATATGAAGTGCTTGTGGATTTGAGAAAAATACTGAAGGATATGCCACTGTTATTTACCTTCCGGACCTTACAGGAAGGCGGAGAACGGGCAATCGGGCAGTCAGAATACCGGGAACTCAATTGCGGTGTATGTAAGTCAGGCATGACAGATTTGGTTGATATTGAGTTTTCTTTTGGAAAAGAGATTGTAAAAGAAATTCTGAAAACGGCACATGAATGTAAGCTGTATGGAGTAGTTTCCAGCCATGACTTTGAAAAAACTCCATCGGAGAAAGAACTGATTTTCAGATTGGATTCTATGCAGGAACTGGGAGCCGATATTGCAAAAATTGCGGTTATGCCGGAAAAAAAGAAAGATGTACTTACTCTGCTATCTGCAACGGAAGAAGTGACGACAAAAGGAATTGAGATTCCGATTATTACGATTTCCATGGGAAGGTATGGCAGTATCAGCCGTATTTCCGGAGAAATATTCGGGTCTTCCGTTACTTTTGGAACAGTGGAAAAATCGTCTGCACCGGGACAGTACGATGCCGGAAAGCTGTATGAGATACTGGAAACTATTCATCAGAATGAATAAATTTGTGAAAACCGGAAAGTAATAGTTGAAAAATGAGAAATAATATTATAAAATTAAGTGTACTATGTTAGAAAAATGATGGTGCGTGTGCACTTATAAGGAGGATTACAATGGCATTTACAGCAGGAGATATTAAGAAAGGCAAGACATTTACATGGGAGGGAAACGTTTACAAATGTTTAGACTTCCAGCATGTTAAACCAGGAAAGGGAGCAGCTTTCGTTCGTACAAAGATTAAAAACATTCTTACAGGAAGCGTAACAGAAACAACATTCCGTCCAACAGAAAAATTTGAAGATGCTATCATCGAAAGAAAGAAGATGCAGTATCTTTATAATGACGGAGAATTATATTACTTCATGGATATGGAAACATATGAACAGATTCCGGTCGGTGAAGATGTTGTTGATGAAGATCTGAAGTTTGTAAAAGAAAACGAAGAAGTTACACTCAGCTTTTACCAGAACAAAGCATTTGCAATTGAACCACCTCTTACAGTTGAATTGGAAGTTACAGAAACAGAACCAGGTGTTAAGGGAGATACAGCTACAGGTGCTACAAAGCCGGCTGTTGTTGAAACAGGTGCAAACGTATTAGTGCCATTGTTTGTAAATCAGGGTGAAAGAATTAAAATTGATACACGTACAGGAGAATATCTTTCAAGAGCATAATTGTAAGTTTTTCACAAAATATAAAAGCATATTTAAGTCGGAATTAAGGGAGAAGCCTTTAATTCCGGCTTTTTTGTATGTTAATAGAAAATGTGGCACGTAGATTATCCATTGCGATAAGAGAAAACAACAGGTATAATGAATCTACGTCCAAATCAATATCTTTTGTCGGTGCATAGAATAGAAAGAGGATGAATAATGGATTATCAGACATTTATTATTACTATGCACGATAGAATGAAAGCAGAGATGCAGCCGGAGGCGGAGGTAGAAGTTTACCGTGCGGTAAAAAATAACGGAATGCTCCGCACAGGATTGTTATTTACACAGACAGGGGTAAACATATCACCTACGATTTATCTGGAAGAATTTTATGAACAGTATCTACAAGGTTCCACTTTTGACGCACTTGCACAGAAACTCCGAAAAATTTATGAAGAAGTGAAAATAAAGCAGTCCATCTCATATCAGCATATTTTGGATTTTTCGCAGATTCAGAATCGTATTGTATATAAGCTGATTCAGAAACAGGCAAATGAACATCTGCTGGAAGATTTGCCGCATGAGGAATTCCTGGATTTGGCAGTTGTATATTATGTACTGCTGGAAAAAACGGAGTTTGGGACTGCGACATTGTTGATTCATAATGAGCATATGGAAGGCTGGAATGTCAGAAAAGAAGATATCATCCAGGCAGCCAGACGGAATTCACCACAGCTATTGCCCATGGAGATGGAAAGGGTCACAGAGTATATGTATATAGCCACTAACAGGACACATAGTCTGGGGGCTGGTGTCATGCTGTATGAGGATTGGAAGAGAAGAGTTGCGGAAATAGGTGAAAACTTTTTTATCATTCCGAGCAGTGTTCATGAGCTGATTCTGATTCCGGAAAGTTTTGGAATGGAGAGACAGCAATTGGAGGTTATGGTAAAAGAAATCAATGAGACAGAAGTGGCGGCGGAAGAAGTACTGTCGGATACGGTGTACTATTATGACAGAGAAATGGAAAGTATTTCTATGTAATGCGGAACAAAGTACATTTATGCAAGTTATCGCGGCATCTACACTCCATTTCGGTTGCTGCCAAGCGTCACTGGCGCTTGGCAACAACAAATTCTCGTGTAAGCACGGATTTTGGTTCATTGTTCCACGAAAAAAGCACTGGCAAGAGTCAGTGCTTTACGTCTCTGATCAGAATCGAACTGACGCACCCGCCTCCGGAGGGCGGCGCTCTATCCACTGAGCTACAGAGACATTAATTAATATAGCATTCCAAGAAGGAAAAATCAAGAGTTTTCTTGCATGAATATAGGAATTACGTTATAATCAAAGATAATGTTTACTTATGAAAGAGAGCGAGGAAGATAGATATGAAAAAAATCCTGGAGCTTATAACAGAAGAACTGGAACAGGCATTTGTAGAAGCAGGATATGAGAAGGAATTAGCAAAGGTAACTCTTTCGAACCGACCGGATTTGTGCGAGTATCAGTGCAACGGTGCAATGGCAGGAGCTAAAAAGTACCATAAAGCCCCATTTGTGATAGCAGATGAAGTAGTGGCTAAGATATCGAA
The DNA here is from genome assembly GCA_934307065.1 of uncultured Bariatricus sp. Classification (GTDB taxonomy): domain Bacteria; phylum Bacillota; class Clostridia; order Lachnospirales; family Lachnospiraceae; genus Allocoprococcus. The sequence goes on from CAKRCD010000001.1 coordinate 73,543, forward strand.
AGAAGGATGTATCCGGGAAGTAGAATCTGTAAAACCAGGTTTTATTAATATTAAGACCAATCCGGAATTTGTTGCAGAATATTTAAATCAGATGGTGCAGTCAGACAAGCTTGGGGTAGACGCAGAAGAAAACCCTAAGATGATTATGGTAGATTATGGCGGACCGAATGTTGCAAAGCCATTACATGTAGGACACCTGCGTTCTGCGATTATTGGCGAAAGCATTAAGCGTATTACCAGATTTAAGGGAAACAAAGTGGTAGGAGATATCCATCTAGGTGACTGGGGATATCAGATGGGACTTATTATTACTGAACTGAAGAAACGTCAGCCGGATCTTCCGTATTTTGATGATGCATTTACTGGCGAATATCCGGAAGAAGCTCCATTTACAATTTCGGATTTGGAAGAAATCTATCCGGCAGCATCTGCTTATGCCAAGGAACATGAAGAATACCGTGAGGAAGCACTTCAGGCAACCTTCCTGCTTCAGAACGGTAAGCCTGGATATCGTGCAATCTGGAAGCATATCATGAATGTGTCGGTTTCTGATCTGAAGAAGAATTATGAAAAACTGAATGTAGAATTTGATTTGTGGAAGGGCGAAGCAGACGCACAGAAGTATATCCCTGATATGGTAGAACGTTTAAAGAATGAAGGCTATGCATATTATAATGACGGTGCACTGGTTGTGGATGTAAAGGAGGAATCTGATACAAAAGAAGTGCCACCATGTATGATTCTGAAATCAGACGGCGCGGCACTGTATGATACAACAGATTTAGCTACTCTTGTAGAAAGAGAAGAATTATATCATCCGGATGAAGTTATCTATGTTGTAGATAAGAGACAGGAACTGCATTTTGTACAGGTATTCCGTTGTGCAAAGAAGACAGGAATTGTAAGAGAAGAAACGGCACTTCGATTCTTGGGATTCGGTACTATGAATGGAAAAGATGGCAAGCCGTTCAAGACAAGAGAAGGCGGTGTTATGCGTCTGGAAACTCTGATTAAGGATATTACAGATAAGATGCTGGAGAAGATTACGGATAACCGTACTGTAGCAGAAGAGGAAGCTGCACGCACTGCACAGATAGTCGGAATGTCGGCATTAAAATACGGAGATTTGTCCAATCAGGCATCGAAAGATTATGTCTTTGATGTAGACCGCTTCACTTCATTCGAAGGAAATACAGGACCATACATTTTATATACGATTGTCCGTATCAAGTCTATTTTGAACAAATATCAGGAAGCTGGCAATCAGGTGGAAGGTTTGAAGATTTCCGCTTTGGATAATGACAGCCAGAAAGCATTGATGTTAGAACTTGCTAAATATAACAGCGTAATAGATGTGGCTTATGAAGAACTTGCACCTCATAAAATCTGCGCTTACATTTATGATCTGGCAAATGCATTTAACCGGTTCTATCATGAGACAAAGATCCTGGCAGAAGAAGATAAAGCAAAACAGCAGAGTTATATTGCACTTCTTACACTTACAAGAGATGTGCTAAATACCTGCATCGATCTGCTAGGTTTTGAAGCACCGGAGAGAATGTAGTTATTATAGAAGTATGGGCTATATGATCGACAGACGCTCATCGGAAAACAAAAAAGAAGGAAGCACAGAGTATGACGGAAAAATTATTTTATATGGACAGCCATTTGAAAGAATTTGATGCCACTGTTATTTCCTGCGAACCATATGGAGAAGGATACCGGGCAGTTCTTGACAGAACTGCCTTTTTTCCAGAAGGGGGAGGACAGGCATCGGATACAGGATGGCTGAATGAGAGGGAAGTGCTGGATGTGCAGGAAAAGGACGGAAAGATTTATCACTACATCAGAGATATAATACCTGCAGGCACAACTGTTCACGGAAAAATACAGTGGGAAAAACGCTTTTCAAAAATGCAGCAGCATACAGCAGAGCATATTATTTCCGGATTGGTTCATAAACAGTATGGTTACCGGAATGTTGGATTCCATCTGGCTGATACTTACTGTACCATGGATTTTGATGGTCCACTTTCTAAAGAACAGTTGAAGGAAATTGAGTGGAAAGCAAATGGAGCAGTGTTTCAGAATATCCCGATAGAAGTTTTATATCCATCGAAAGCGGAGCTGGAAAAACTGGATTATCGAAGTAAAATAGAAATCGAGGGTCAGGTAAGAATTGTCAGAATACCTGGGTACGATGTGTGTGCCTGTTGCGCTCCCCATGTGAAAAGAACAGGAGAAATCGGTCTGATTAAAATGGTTCATGTACAGAACTATAAAGGCGGAGTCCGGATTACAATGTTAAGCGGTGACAGGGCACTGGCTGATTACCAGCAAAAGGAAGAAAGTGTAAGAAGTATTATGTCTCTGCTTGCCGCAAAGGAAGAACTGGTTGTGGAAGCAGTGGAGCAGTTGAAAGAGGACAACAATACACTGAAAATGCAGATGTTGGAATTACAAAGGAGTATGCTGCGGATGAAAGCAGAACAGATTTCCGCTGATTCAGAGGTCTGCATATTTGAAGACTATATGGACATGGGACTTGCAAGAGAATTTATGAATCTTATGCTGGATAAAGGTGTGAAAATCTGCGCTGTTTTCTGCCGTAAGGACGAAGAAGAATACCGCTATGTGATTGGAAGCAAAGACAAGAATATGCAGGAGCTTGGAAAATATCTGTATCAAAGCTTTAATGGAAAAGGTGGCGGAAAGCCAGATATGATTCAGGGAACGATTCAGGGAAAACGACAGGATATTGAAGCTGCTTTTCATGCGAATGCGAAGAAAGGAAAAAAGCGTGAATCAAAATAAGAAGAAAAGATATCCCTTTTTATATTTGATAGAGCCACTGGCACTGAGGTGGGGACTTTCGATAATAATACAGTTGATAGTGATTGCGTTTGTTGGAATAGAGAAAGCTGAAAATTATCTGATGGAGACGACGATTCTTGTATCGTTGATAACGATTCTTGTTTTTGGAAAAATCTATCAGAGAGAGTGGGAGAATGAGGAGGCGAGCTGCCGCAAGAAGAACAGACTTGCAGGAAAAGATATCCTTGCAATTGTGATATGTGGAGTTTGTATTTGTATTTCACTGAATAGTTTAATTATGCGAAGTGGCATTACACAGTATAGCGAAACCTATCAAACCACAAGTCAGTCTATATATGGTGCATCCGTTTTTATACAACTGTCGGGGGTGGCATTTCTTGCTCCGGTGGCAGAAGAACTGGTTTATCGGGGGATGCTTTACAGGAGAATGCGAAATATGCTTCCGGTATGGATGTCGATATTAGGAAGCGCGATTATTTTTGGGGTAAATCATGGGAATATCGTCCAGTTTGTCTTTGCGTTCATTACAGGAGCAGTGATGGCATATTTGTACGAGATATATCGCTCTTTAAAGGCTTCCGTATTGTTTCATGTGGTTTTAAATATGACTTCTCTTATCTGTACATGGCTTAATGTTTTTTCTGTCCTTTTAGAACATCCATATCTCTGGATTGTAACTATATTTTGTCTGATATTGTTTGCGATTATCACGATTTGGTATTTTGTAACCATTTATTCACAAAATGTTAACGAATAAATGTTACAAAAATGTTAAAAAGTATTGAAAAAAAGTGAGTATTCCGCTATAATCATTTATAGTAAGCTACAGAACATCTAGTCCCGCAAATAAGGCTTGAAAAAACAGAGAAAATAGTGTACGCTATTATGCGGGGTTATAAATAAAACAAATGAGGTAGGTATTGTAGATGAAAAATAAGTTATTCCGCGCATTTATAGTTGCGTTAGCCGTTAGCTCGCTCACCATATCATCCGTTTATGCTGCTCCGGATGCAGATGCAATCAAAGACAAGAAAGAAGCTGCAGAAGCAGAGGTTTCTTCGTTGCAAGAAGAGATTGCAGATGTAATGCGTGAGATTGATGATTTGGAAGAACAGCTGATTACTACAGGTGAAGAAATTAATCAGGCAACAGAAGATCTTGCGGCGGCAGAAGAAAAAGAAAAAGAACAGTATGAGGCGATGAAGCTTCGTATCAGATATATGTATGAAGAAGGAAACTCTACGATTCTTGAGAAGATTACAGAGTCTGGAAGTATCACAGAATTTCTGAACAAAGCAGAATATATTCAGAGCGTACATAATTATGACAGAGAACAGTTGCAAGAGTATGTAAATACAAAGGAACAAGTTGCAGAACTGAAGAGTACATTAGAGACGGAACAGGCCGAACTGGAATCGAAGCAGACTGAATTTGAGGCGAAGAAACAAAGCCTGAATGATACTTTGGAAAGCAAACAGGATGAAGTGGCAGATTTGGATGCTGAATATCAGGCGGCTTTGGAAGAAATTGAGAAAGAAAGACAAGCAGCTGCAGAGGCAGAAGCAAGACGTCAGCAGCAGATTGCCGCAGCGAATAATAGGAATAATACAACGAATAATTCGAACAATAATTCCTCAGCAGGTTCTAACAATAGTGGTAGTAATTATGTAAGTCCAGGGAACAGCAGCACTGCTTCTGCCATTGTAAATGCTGCATATAGTCAGCTTGGAACACCGTATGTTTGGGGCGGTACTACACCGAATGTAGGACTTGACTGTTCGGGACTTGTACAGTATTGTCACAGAGTTGCGGGCATTAGCCTTCCTAGAACTTCTGGTCCTCAGGGCTCAGGTGGTCAGGCAGTCAGCGATCCACAGCCGGGTGATGTTGTTTGTTATTCCGGACATGTAGGAATTTACATCGGTGGTGGTCAGATGATTCATGCACCACAGCCGGGCGATGTTGTTAAAATTCAAAGTGTATACGGCAGACCTTGGTACAGAAGATATTGGTAGAATAAGGCTGGTAAAAGAAAACATAATCCTGACGGACAGGTATCCGTCAGGATTTCTTTATAAAAGGAGTAAAGTGATGGAAGTCATTCGTGCAAAAAGCGCAGGTTTTTGTTTTGGAGTAAAGCGTGCCGTTGAGACTGTGTATGAGCAGGTGGAGAAGGAAAAAGAAAAGCAGATATACACATATGGTCCAATTATTCATAATGAAGAAGTCATTAAGGATATGGAAAAGCATGGGGTTAAAGTACTGCGTTCAGAGGAAGAACTGGAAGCTCTTAAAGAAGGACTGGTAATTATCCGTTCCCATGGAGTCCCGAAACGAATTTGTGACAGATTGGAAAAAAAGGGGATTTCTTATGTAGATGCTACCTGTCCGTTTGTGAAAAGAATTCATAATATTGTACAGGAAGAAAGCAGGAAAGGAAAAACGATTATTATCATAGGAGATCCGAGTCATCCTGAAGTACAGGGAATCCGGGGCTGGGTAGAAGGTGCGGTATTTATTATCCGGAATCAGGAAGAAGCAAAGTCATTTTTCCTGCCATCCGGAGAGGATAAAAAAACATCAGAAAACCCTTCTGTTTCTATCGTTGCACAGACGACATTTAATTACAAGAAATTCAAAGAATTGGTTGAAATTATTTCGAAAAAGGGTTATGATATAAATGTTTTAAATACAATTTGTAATGCAACCAAAGAGCGTCAGACAGAAGCCCAGAGCATTGCAGAAGAGGTAGATGCTATGATTGTGATCGGCGATAAGCATAGCTCTAATACCCAGAAGCTATTTGAAATATGCAAAAAAGCATGTAACAATACGTACTATATACAGACACTAGGCGATTTGGATATGAATCAATTGAGGTCCGTGGAAACAGTAGGTATTACAGCAGGGGCATCCACGCCCAACAATATAATTGAGGAGGTTCAAAATAATGTCAGAATTAACTTTTGAACAAATGTTAGAAGAATCATTAAAAACAATTCATAATGGAGAGGTCGTAGATGGTACTGTAATTGACGTGAAACCAGATGAAATCGTCTTAAATATTGGATACAAAGCCGACGGTATCATCACAAGAAATGAGTATACGAATGAAGCAAATGCCGATTTAACAAAGCTTGTTTCTGTAGGCGATACAATGACTGCAAAAGTATTAAAAGTCAATGATGGAGAAGGACAGGTTCTTCTTACATATAAGAGACTTGCTGCTGAAAAAGGCAATGAGAGATTAAAAGAAGCTTATGAAAACAAAGAAGTTCTGAAAGCAACAGTTGCTCAGATCCTTGGCGGAGGATTAAGTGTTGTTGTTGATGAAGCAAGAGTATTTATCCCTGCAAGTCTTGTGTCAGATACTTATGAAAAGGATTTGACAAAATATCAGAATCAGGAAATTGAATTTGTAATCAGTGAATTCAATCCAAGAAGAAATCGTATTATCGGTGACAGAAGACAGCTTCTTGTTGCTGAAAAAGCTGAAAAACAGAAAGAAGTATTTGCAAAACTTCATGTAGGAGATACAGTGGAAGGTACAGTGAAGAATGTAACAGATTTTGGAGCATTCATCGATCTTGGAGGAGTAGATGGACTTCTTCATATTTCAGAGATGTCATGGGGAAGAGTGGAAAATCCTAAGAAAGTATTTACTGTTGGAGAAACACTCAAAGTTCTTGTTAAAGATATTCATGATACAAAGATTGCGCTTAGCTTAAAGTTCCCAGAGACAAATCCATGGGCTAACGCTGCTGAGAAGTATGCTGTAGGAACAGAAGTAACAGGTAAAGTTGCAAGAATGACAGATTTTGGTGCATTCGTTGAACTTGCTCCAGGTGTTGATGCATTACTTCATGTTTCACAGATTTCAAGAAATCATGTAGAGAAACCTTCTGATGTATTATCGGTTGGACAGGAAATCACTGCAAAGATTGTAGATTTAAACGAAGCTGAAAAGAAAATCAGCTTAAGTATGAAGGCTCTTGCAGCTCCGGAACAGGAAGAAGCTGTAGAAGAATAAAATAGTCAAAGTTATTACAGAGACAGATGATAGAGAGACAGGATAAAGTTTCCTGTCTCTTTTCATATAAGATAATTTTACATATCACAATTTTGTCAAGAAAATAACTATAAAAAAATATATTTTTAACTGGATTTGTGTATGGTTTTTTAGTATATTAAAGTGAGAACGTGAAAAAGGAAGGTGAGAAGATGGTTAAATTTACATTTAAGGGCGGTGTGCATCCAGACGATGGGAAAAGCCTTTCTAAGAACAAAGAAATTACGGAGCTGTTACCTAAAGGGGATCTTGTTTATCCACTTTCGCAGCATATTGGCGCACCGGCTAAATCTATTGTCGGTCGAGGGGACCATGTCCTGCGTGGACAGAAGATTGCAGAGGCAGGTGGATTTGTATCTGCACCTATTTATGCTTCTGTATCTGGAAAAGTAAAAGCGATTGAAACGCGTCTTACTCCAACGGGAGGTAAAGTAGAATCCATTGTCATTGAAAATGACCAGCTTTACGAAGAGGTGGAATATCCAGAGGCAAAGCCTTGGGAAGAATTAACGAAAGAAGAAATCTTAAGTATCATTGCTGAAGCAGGTATTGTAGGAATGGGTGGAGCCGGATTCCCGACAAGAGTGAAACTATCACCAAAGGAACCGGATAAGATTGATTATGTAATCGCAAACTGTGCAGAGTGTGAACCGTACATTACTACAGACTATCGCAGAATGATTGAAAACCCGGAAGAACTGGTAAACGGGATGGCTGTGATTCTGAAACTGTTTGATAATGCGATTGGTATTTTCGCAATTGAAGATAACAAGATGGATTGTGTAGAGAAAATAGAAGCGCTGATTAAAGATCAGCCTCGTATGCAAGTTAAGGTGCTTCAGACAAAATATCCACAAGGTTCTGAGAGACAGTTGATTTATGCGGCAACCAAAAGAGCAATTCATTCTGCTATGCTTCCGGCAGATGCAGGATGTATCGTGGATAACGTAGAGACGATAATACATATTTATCAGGCAGTCGTGAAAGGACGTCCATCCATGGAAAGCCTTGTAACGGTAAGTGGTAACGGCATTGCATCACCGGCAAATTTTAAAGTGTATTTCGGAACTAATCAACGTGAACTTGTAGAAGCAGCTGGCGGACTTGTAGAAGGAACAGAGAAGGTAATTTCCGGTGGACCAATGATGGGATTTGCTATGTATTCACTTGATGTTCCGGTAACTAAAACCACATCAGCAATTGTCTGTCTTAAGAAAGATGCAGTTTCTGCTATGGAACCGACTCCTTGCATTAACTGTGGAAGATGTGTGGAAGTTTGCCCGAGCAGACTGATTCCATCACGCCTTGCCAGAATTTCCGAACGCGGAGATGAAGAAGGATTTATCAAAATGAATGGTCTGGAATGTATGGAATGCGGTTCCTGCAGCTATGTATGTCCGGCTAAGAGACAGTTAAAGCAGGCAATCGGAAGTATGAGAAAAACGGCACTGGCAAACAGACGTAAAAAATAGAAAGAAACAGAGAAAGAGGTGAACCTACGTGGGCGAACAATTAAAGATTTCATCATCTCCACATATCCGTTCCAAAGCCACAACCAGCAATATTATGATGTGGGTTGTTATTGCACTTTTACCGGCAACAGCTTTTGGAATTTATAATTTCAGAGATACTAATGCGTGGCTTCTTGTACTGGTTACAGTTACTACTGCAGTTCTTACAGAATACATTTATGAAAAACTTATGCATAAAAAGATAACCATTCAGGATTTCAGTGCAGTGGTAACCGGCTTATTGCTTGCATTAAACCTGCCACCGACAGCACCACTCTGGATGGGAGCACTCGGAAGTATTTTTGCTATTCTGATTGTGAAACAGTTATTTGGTGGCCTGGGACAGAATTTCATGAATCCGGCTCTTGGCGCAAGATGCTTTTTGCTGATTTCCTTTACTGGAAGAATGACAAATTTTGTGTATGATGGTATTTCAGGTGCAACACCGCTTGCGATTATCCGTTCCAATGTACAGAGTGGAAATGCATTATTATCCGGTGTGAATACCATGGATATGCTGATTGGAAATATTGGTGGAACCATCGGAGAAACATCCGTACTTGCAATTATGGCAGGGGCAATGCTTCTGATCGGACTTGGAATTATTGATTTGAAGATTCCTGGAAGTTATCTGGCTACATTTGCTATCTTTATTGGTATCTGTGGCGGGTTTGTAAACGGCATTGGATTTTTTAATTCCAATTATATTGTTGCTGAACTTTGTGGTGGTGGAATTATGCTTGGAGCATGGTTTATGGCAACAGATTATGTGACTGCACCAATTACAAAGACTGGGCAGATTGTATACGGCATAGTGCTTGGTATTTTAACAGGAATTTTCCGTCTTTTTGGAGGTTCTGCAGAAGGGGTATCTTATGCGATCATTATTGGAAACCTTCTTGTGCCGCTGATTGAAAGAGTGACTCTTCCGAAACCTTTCGGGAAAGGAGGAGAAAAATAATGAATAAAATTTTGAAAAATACATTGATTCTTACGGCAATTACTGTAATTGCGGGAACTGCGCTTGGTCTGGTATATGAGATTACAAAAGAGCCGATTGCACAGGCAAAAGAGAAAGAAACACAGGAAGCCTGTCTGCAGGTTTTTCCGGACGCAGATGCATTTGAAGTAGCAGATGTGAAGCTTACAGAAGGAATTGACCAAGTTTATACAGTAAAAAAAGCTGGAGCGGATGCTGGTTACGTTATTACAACAACCAGCAAAGAAGGCTATGGCGGAAATATTCAGATTTCCGTAGGAATCACTTCCGATGGAACGGTAAATGGCATTTCCATATTATCCATCAGCGAGACAGCCGGACTTGGAATGAATGCAAAGAACCCGGAATTTTATAATCAGTATGCAGGAAAACAGACCGATCATTTTTATGTATCGAAAGATGGTGGTGACGGAGAACCGATTGATGCATTAAGTGGTGCTACCATTACTTCGCGCGCAGTAACAGGAGCTGTCAATAATGCGCTTGATTTTTATTACCATGAGTTAGGAGGTTCTGGAAATGAATAAGTATATGGAACGATTATACAATGGAATCATCAAAGAGAATCCTACGTTTGTTATGATGCTTGGAATGTGTCCGACTCTTGCAGTTACCACATCGGCTACCAATGGAATTGGTATGGGACTTTCTACAACAGTAGTTCTGATTTTGTCAAATATGTTGATTTCCATGCTGAGAAAGGTTATACCTGATTCAGTCAGAATGCCGGCATTTATCGTAGTAGTGGCATCCTTTGTAACGATTGTGCAGTTTTTGTTAGAAGGATATATCCCAAGTCTGTATTCAGCGCTTGGAATTTATATTCCTCTGATTGTTGTAAACTGTATTATCCTTGGACGTGCGGAAAGCTATGCATCTAAAAATCCGGTTTTATTATCTATTTGTGATGGAATTGGTATGGGACTTGGATTTACATTTGGATTAACCTGTATCGGAATTGTACGTGAATTAATCGGTGCCGGAACCGTTTTTGGTATTCAGGTTATGCCGGCATCTTATGAGCCGATTACTATTTTCATTCTTGCACCTGGTGCATTTCTTGTTCTTGCTTTTCTGGTTGCTGCAAGAAATAAAATCATGCGGAATCTGGAAAAGAAGGGAAAAGAAGTTCCAAAGGCACAGGGATGTGCAGAAGGCGGTTGTGCTTCCTGCAGTGGATGCGATAAGAAGATATTCCCTACAGGACAGGAAGAATAGGAGGAGCATGAGATGAAAGAATTATTGATTATTGCAGTGAGTTCTGCACTTGTAAATAACGTTGTACTCAGTCAGTTCCTCGGAATCTGCCCGTTTATCGGAGTGTCAAAAAAGATTGATACAGCGGCAGGTATGGGCGGAGCTGTTGTGTTTGTTATTACTATAGCATCATTTTGTACGAGTCTGATTTACAAATTTATACTGGTGCCTGCTGGCTTTGAATATTTGCAGACCATCGTATTCATTCTGGTAATCGCTGCTTTGGTACAGTTTGTAGAAATGTTTTTGAAAAAGGCTATGCCACCGCTTTATGAGGCACTTGGTGTATATCTACCGCTTATTACAACAAACTGTGCAGTCCTTGGTGTGGCACTGACCAATGTGCAGAAAGAATATGGTGTTCTTTCCAGTGTGGTCAACGGACTTGCTACGGCAATAGGGTTCACAATTGCCATTACGATTATGGCTGGAATTCGTGAAAAAATCGAATACAATGACATTCCTGAAGCTTTTCAGGGAACGCCAATTGTACTTCTTACGGCAGCACTGATGTCAATTGCGTTTTTTGGGTTTTCAGGAGTGATTTAAGAGGAGGAACAAATCATGAGTATAACAGGTGTACTAATAGCCGCACTGATTGTTGGTGGAACGGGTCTGTTTATCGGTGTCTTCCTTGGTGTGGCAGGAAAGAAATTTGCCATTGAAGTGGATGAAAAAGAAGCGCAGATATTGGAATTGCTTCCGGGAAATAACTGTGGCGGTTGTGGTTATGCGGGATGTGCAGCTCTTGCGGCAGCAATTGCCAAAGGGGAAGCACCGGCAAACCAGTGTCCTGTAGGCGGTCCTGCGGTTGCGACCCTCTTAGCTGAAGTGCTAGGTGAGGAAGCAGGAGAAAGTGTGCATAAGGTTGCATTTGTAAAATGTGCAGGAACTTGTGACAAAGCAAAACAGGCATATGAATATACGGGAATTGAGGATTGCGTTATTGCCTCTAATATGCAGAATGGTGGTCCAAAAGGATGTTCCTATGGTTGTATGGGATTTGGAAGCTGCGTGAAGGCATGTCCGTTTGATGCGATTCATGTGGTAAATGGAATTGCGGTAGTGGATAAAGAAGCGTGTAAGGCTTGTGGAAAATGTGTTGCAGCATGCCCGAAGCATTTGATTGAATTGGTACCGTATGAACAGAAACATTTGGTTCAGTGTAATTCACAGGACAAAGGAAAAGATGTAATGAGCGTATGTTCTGGTGGATGTATTGGCTGTAAAATGTGTGAAAAGCTATGCGGTGTTGGTGCAGTGAAAGTAGAAAACAATATTGCCCATATTGACTATGATAAATGTGTTGACTGCGGAAGATGTGCAGAAAAATGTCCGAAGAAAATTATCTGCTAATAGTACAATGAATGGAAAATTCGTGGAGCGATTAAAAAAAGCAGCGCAGCTTTTAGGGAAAGATATCCGAAATTATGATATCGGATTCTTTATGATCATCTTGTATTTTCTGATTATGCGTAAATGGTTTTACAGTTCCTGTCCAATCGTTGTACTGACTGGCTTTCCCTGCCCCGGTTGTGGGATGACGCGGGCAATGATACTTATTTTGAAAGGGAGCTTTGTCGGTGCATGGAGGCTGCATCCATTTTCCTATGCATGGCTGGTTTATGGTGTTGTGTTCTTGGTTCGAAGATATATCCTTCAAAAAGAATGCAGAAGTATACTGAAGTATTTACTGATAATAGTAGTTGGAATGGTCGTGTTTTATGTTTATCGCATGGCAACTGTGTTCCCGGACGAAGCACCTATGACATATTACTATGGAAGTGTATTGTATCGCATATTGAAGTTATTTAATTGAGTTGATTGACAAAAGAAAAAGGTCCGGAAGGACCTTTTTCTGGTTTTAGAGGTTCGATTATTTTATCTTCAGGTGGCAGGTATATAAAAGAAGTTCGGCACATCTATTTAGTGCTGCGGAAAATTATCAGAATACAGAAGTTCGTATTGGTCAGTGATAAATACGGCCTCGGCATAGTCAAGAGAATTAATCAGTTTCATTCCTTCTTCTGCGCCAAGCGCAAAACAGGTAGTACTTAAGGCGTCTGCATCTGCAGAAGAATCGGCAAGGATGGAAACGCCAAACAAATGATTCTGATAAGGATATCCGGTCTGAGGATTCAAAATGTGGTGATAAATTGTATCATCAATTTTGAAATATCGTTGGTAAACTCCAGATGAAACAACAGACTGGTTTTTGATTTCCACATATGTCATAGCCTCTCCGGAAGAGGAAAAAGGCTTTTGTATTCCAATTCGGAAAGATGTACCATCCGGTTTACCTCCTAAACCAAGTATATTTCCCCCTAAGTCAATCAGAGCATGTTCTATATGATATTCTTTGAGAATTGTTTTTAACTGGTCTGCAATATAACCTTTGGCAATTCCCCCTAAATCAATTTCTGTCTGTGAATCCAAAAGCTGAACCGTGTTTCCTGATATGTGGATATTTTGATAACCCACATGGGATACAGCTTCTGTAATATCTGTGCTATCAGGAAGAACACCGGAATTATTCTGGAAATCCCATAAATCACTTAAAGGAGCAAGTGTAATATCAAAGGCACCGTTAGAAAGCTCACAGTACTTAAGAGCGAGTTTTAACAATGAAATTGTTTCGTCGGAAAGCTCGGTTGGAGCACCATTTGCATGGTTTAAACGGTAAATGTCGCTGCCTTCTACGGTACGGCTAAGCAGATTTTCATAGGTTTCACATGCGGTTTTACACGCTTCAAGTGCGTCAGAGGCGTTGGCATCATAGATGCGAATCTGAATAATCGTATCGAAAAGGGTATCCTGATAGGTAAGAGGATTTGAATTTCCCGAAGTACATCCAATTAAAAAGAGTAATATCCAGATAAAAAATCCCAGCCCGGCAGTCTTGTTAAGTAAAATTCGTTTCATATTATCTCCTGAATCATTAAAGTTGTGTTTATTATAAAAAATGAAGGCAAGAAAATCAATCGAACATTTGGTTGTATTTGTAAAACCGTTGTGTTAGAATAACGGAAGGAAGGTGAGAATGTGAAGCATGGAATCAGAAAGAGTGATGTCATTCTTATAATCGGTATTTTAATCTGTGCGGCTGGTTTTTATTTTTTTCAGGCAAATAGAGAGGCAGAACCAGATGCGCAGCTTGTGGTAAAAGTAAACGGAGAGATTGTGAAAACTTGTTCATTAAAAGAAAATCAGATTTTCTGGCTTCCGGGTAAGACAAATCAGGTATTGGTGCATGATGGTAGGGTATCTATGAAGGAAGCAGACTGCCCGGATCAGATTTGCGTCAATCATGTTCCCATATATCGAAATCATGAAAGTATCATTTGCCTGCCAAATCAAGTGGTACTTGAAATCGTAAATGGAGAAGAATCCGGGCTAGATGCGGTAACGAATTAGGAGGCATGTTGTGGGAAAAAGGACAGCGTATTTTGGCATGTTTGCAGCACTCGCTATTATTTTTGGATATATAGAGGCAATATTCCCATTTCATATTGGGATTCAGGGTGTGAAGCTTGGCATAGCGAATTTGGTAATAGTGATTGTATTATATAAAATGGGAAACCGGGCAGCATATGCAGTCTCCCTTGTCCGAATAGTTGTTTCAGGTTTTTTGTTTTCCAATGCATTCAGTATTTTATATAGTATAGCCGGAAGTATTCTTAGTCTGATTGTGATGATAATCTTGAAAAAGAAAGGCTGGTTCAGCGTCTGCGGAGTCAGTGTGGCAGGTGGTGTGATGCACAATATGGGACAGCTTCTTATGGCAATGATTGTGACACAGACAACAAGTATTATATATTATATACCAGTGTTATTGGTAGCAGGAATGATTGCCGGACTGGTAATAGGAATAGTGTCCGGTGCAATGTTAAAGCGCCTTGAGACGGTAGATATGTCGTTAAAATCAAACAATGGAATATAGAGGAGAAGAAAGATGATTGCATTTGTCAAGGGAAGTCTGGCCGATATGGAATCAGACCGGGTTATTATAGATGTGGGAGGAATCGGATATAGTGTGTTCGTATCCTCTTATACAATGGGCAGATTACCATTGGAAGGAAATGAGGTAAAATTATATACGTATTTGAATGTGAAGGAAGATTTGATGCAGTTATATGGATTTTTATCGAAAGATGAGCTGCGGATATTTAAGCTATTAATTGGTGTAAATGGTATTGGACCTAAAGGAGGACTTGGTATTTTGTCGTATCTGACTCCGGATGATTTGCGGTTTGCAGTAATGGCAAACGATGTGAAAGCAATCTCGGCGGCACCGGGAATTGGAAAAAAGACGGCTGAAAAACTGATTCTGGAATTGAAAGATAAGCTAGGTTCTATAGAGCCGGAAGAAGTGCCGACCTCAGAGTCTGTTACAGGAAATACTCCATTTTCTAAGGAAATACAGACAGATGCGGTTCAGGCATTGGTGGCATTAGGCTATGGAAGTACCGAGGCATTGCGGGCCGTTACCAATGTAATGACGGAGCAGGAAGATTCCGTGGAAGAGATTTTGAAGAAGGCATTAAAATTTTTGGTTTAGGATTGATAAAAGAGGAAAGCTATGGCAAAAAGGATTATTACAACGGAAAATTTAGAAGAAGATATTAAAATAGAGAATAATCTGCGTCCTCAGATGCTTGATGATTATATTGGACAGAAGAAGGCAAAAGAGACATTGAAGATTTATATTGAAGCAGCCAAATCCCGTGGCGAGGCATTGGATCATGTTCTTTTTTACGGTCCACCAGGGCTTGGAAAGACCACTCTTGCGGGAATTATTGCAAATGAGATGGGGGTTCACATGAAGATTACCTCAGGACCTGCGATTGAGAAGCCGGGGGAGATGGCTGCGATTCTCAATAATCTTCAAGAAGGAGATGTTTTATTTTTGGATGAGATTCACAGATTGAACCGTCAGGTAGAGGAAGTGCTGTATCCGGCCATGGAAGATTATGCCATTGATATTATGATTGGAAAGGGTGCATCTGCCCGCTCGATTCGTCTGGATTTGCCAAAGTTTACTCTGGTTGGGGCCACTACGAGAGCCGGGATGCTGACGGCACCGCTGCGTGATCGTTTTGGTGTTGTCAATAAGCTGGAATTTTATACGGAAGAAGAATTGAAGACGATTATTTTACGTTCTGCGAAAGTGCTGGATGTGGAAATTGATGGGCAAGGGGCATTGGAAATGGCAAGGCGCTCCAGAGGAACTCCGAGACTTGCAAACCGTCTGCTGAAAAGGGTACGAGATTTTGCACAGGTAAAATACAATGGTGTCATTACCGCTCAGGTGGCTTCTTATGCGCTGGATTTGCTAGATGTAGATCGTTGTGGACTGGATCACGTAGACCGCAATCTGTTACTTACCATAATTGAAAAATTCGGCGGAGGGCCAGTAGGTCTGGATACTCTTGCTGCTGCCATCGGAGAAGATGCGGGTACAATTGAGGATGTGTATGAACCTTTTCTGATTAAAAACGGATTTATTCAGAGGACACCAAGAGGAAGAATAGCAACAGAGTCAGCATATCAGCATCTGGGAATAGAAAATCTCTCTCAATCTTGACAAAAACTGACGAAAACCAATGAAAATACGGAAAAATAGTTGGTTTTTGGAAAAATATCATGTATAATACCGTTAGGAATATGAACGAGGAGGTTCATTATGGCATCATCTAAGAATTATACAGAAGTATTGATTGGCGGTAAAGTGTTTACGCTGAGTGGTTTTGAGAGTGAAGATTATTTACAGAAAGTATCTACTTATTTGAATCATAAAATTGACGAGTGCACAAGCAGTGAGGGATATCGCAAGCAGAGTGCCGAAACCAGAAGTGTTCTGCTTGCGTTGAATGTGGCAGATGACTATTTCAAGGCTAAGAAGCAAGGCGGGGCTTTGGAAAGCGATATTGAAACCAAAGATAAAGAAATGTACGATCTGAAGCATGAGCTGATTTCTGTTCAGATTAAATATGAAAATGCGGAGAAAGCATTGGATAAGTTAAAGGAAGAGAACAGAGAACTTCAAATGAAAGTCGTACAGTTAGAGACTGAGATGAAGAATCACCGTAATAAATAGACTGTCTGAAGGCAGTCTATTTTTCGTAATGTGTGAAAGAAAATAAAATGAATGGAAACAGGGGTCTGTTATGAAAGGAAAGATAGAAATACTTGCACCTGCGGGTGGCATGGACTGTCTGAAGGCCGCGGTAGCTGCCGGAGCAGATGCGGTATATGTAGGAGGCAGTATGTTTGGTGCCAGAGCTTATGCAAATAATTTTTCGGAAGAAGAATTGCTAGATGCGATTGACTATGTGCATTTACATGGTAAAAAGCTTTTTATGACTGTCAATACGCTCTTAAAAGAGCAGGAATTAGAAGAAAAACTATATGCATATTTACTACCGTATTATAAACGAGGACTGGACGCAGTGATTGTTCAGGACGTAGGTGTTCTCAGGTTTGTGAGGAAACATTTTCCGGATTTGCCGATTCATGCAAGTACCCAGATGACCATCACAGGAATTGATGGAGCCAAATTTATGGAAGAACAGGGCGTACAGCGTGTTGTTACCTCCAGAGAACTGAGTATGAAAGAGGTTCAGCAGATTGCAGAGCATACCAATGTGGAAATAGAGAGCTTTGTACATGGAGCACTTTGCTACTGTTATTCAGGACAGTGTCTTTTCAGCAGCTTTTTAGGCGGAAGAAGCGGGAACCGCGGGCAGTGTGCGCAACCGTGCCGTCTGCTTTATCAGGCACAAGGGGAAAAGAAAAGCCAGTATCTGCTTAGTCTGAAAGATATCTGCACATTAGAGTGTATTCCAGAGATGGACAAGGCAGGTATTTACTCCTTTAAAATTGAAGGAAGAATGAAAAAGCCGGAGTATGTGGCAGGTGTTGTGGCTATGTACCGGAAGTATGTAGATTTATATCTATCAGGTAAAAAATACGCGGTAGAAGACAAAGATAAGGTTTTATTGATGGATTTATATAACCGTGGTGGTTTTCACACGGGATATTATTATACCCGTAATGGCAGGGAAATGGTTTCGCTGGACAGACCGAATCATGCCGGTGTTCCGGCTGTAAAGGTACTCAAAAAGCAGGGGAACAAAGTAACTGCAAAAGCACTTATTCCGCTTTCGGCACAGGATGTAATAGAACTTCCGGTTCGAAAGGGAAAAGATAAGGCAGATGTTTATACCTTCAAAGAAGAAGTACCACAGGGAAAAGAATTTATGATGTCTGTATTTACAGATACTTCATTTCAAAAAGGAATGGTGTGGAACCGCACACGAAATGAAAAGCTGATTCAGTCATTACATAAGACCTATGTGGAAGGAAACATAAAAGAAAAAATTAAGGGAATTTTAATTTTATCTTCCAATGATTATGCTACATTTAAGCTATGGCATGGTAACATAGGAGTTACAATTCAGGGGGATTTGGTTCAGGAAGCTTTCAATCAGCCAATTGATGAAGAACGTGTCATCAAACAGATGAAGAAAACCGGAAATACAGAGTTTGAATTTGAAGAATTGGATGTACAGATTCAGGGAAATGTGTTCCTTCCGATGCAGAGTTTAAATGAACTTCGCAGAGAGGGACTGGAATCACTGCAAAAGAAAATTACAGAAGCATACAGGAGAACAGAACCCGTATTAGAAGAAAAAGGCGAATGTGAAACAGTAGGAGGTAAAGATAGAAAAAAATGTGTATTTACCGCATCTGCACAGACCTTAGAACAATTACGGATTCTTATAGCAGAACCAATGATTCAACGGATTTATGCAGATTGTAGCGCATTTCCAAAGCTATGGAAAGTATCTGAAGACCAGAAGACGGTGTATGAAGAACTGATTCGGGAGACCCATGAAAACCAGAAGGAAATTTATTTTATCATGCCGTACATTTTTCGTGAACAAACACGGGCGCAGTACGAAGCGGCCTATGAGAGTATTTTCTCTGCTTCATGGGATGGTGTACTGATTCGTAACTATGAAAGTTTTGGCTTTCTGAAGAAGCATGGATACGATAAAAATATTCTGACGGATTATAATATGTATCAGTTTAACTCAGAGGCGAAAGCATTTTGGAAGGAACAGGATGTGGAGGCCTTTACAGCACCTTTGGAGCTGACCGCAAAAGAAATGAAACGACTGGATGTTTCGAATGGAGAAGTTCTTGTATATGGACATTTGCCGATGATGGTTTCGGCAGGATGTGTGCAGAAGACTTTGGGACACTGTAGAAATGTTCCCGGAATGACGACAATTACCGACAGATACCGTAAAGATTTTGTGGTAAAACATGAATGTGACTATTGCTATAATGTGATTTATAATCAGGTGCCGTTGTATCTGGGAGATAAAATGCGGGAAGTATACGACATTCACCCGGAAAGCTGCAGACTGATGTTTACGACAGAGAATGGCGCAGAAATAAAAAAGGTTCTGCAAGATTTTGAACAGAAAAAGCCAATGGAGGAAGGCACATTTACCAGAGGACATTGGAAAAATGGAATAAAGTAGGTGAGATTTTGGTCAATATAGTAGTAGAATTATCAAAATATGTCATGATTCTGGCTATTGCAATCTACACATTTGAATGCTTTGCGATATTTGGATTTGAAGATGCACATACAAAAAAGAGCATATTGAGAAGACAAAATGTATTAATGTTTTTGATGCATTTTGTAGCGTTTATGGTAATGTTTCTTCAGACAGAAGAAAAGAAAATGCTTGGATTTTATGGAATGCAGGTCATATTGTTTATTGCAATCCTGGTGCTTTATCATATGATATATCCGAAAGTATCAAGGCTGGTTGTCAATAATATGTGTATGCTCTTGTCGATAGGCTTTATCATGATTACCCGTTTGTCCTATGAACTGGCGGTAAAGCAGTTTATTATAGCGACAGGGGCACTGATTATCAGTCTTTTTATACCGGTCATTATTCGTAAAGTAAAAGCACTTGCGGAGTGGAAAAGATTTTATGCTATAGCAGGAATTGTGATGCTGGCAGTAGTCATTGTAGGAGGACGGGTTACAGGCGGAGCCATGCTTGCAATTAAGGTTGGAGGCTTTACCTTACAGCCTTCGGAACTGGTAAAAATTATATTTGTATTTTATGTTGCAGCAAGCTTCCGGGAGGATAAAAGTTTTCGAAATATTGTTATTACAACCGCAGTGGCAGCGCTGCATGTGTTGATTCTTGTCATATCAAAGGATCTTGGAGCGGCACTGATTATTTTTGCGGTATATCTGGTAATGTTATATGTAGCAACTCAACAGGCGAGATATGTATTTCTGGGTCTTGGAGCCGGAAGTGTAGCTTCTGTAGGTGCTTATTATCTATTCAACCATGTAAGAGTACGTGTACTGGCATGGAAAGACCCGTTTGCTATTTACCAGAATGGTGGACAACAGGTAGCACAGTCACTGATGGCAATCGGAACTGGAAGCTGGTTTGGAATGGGACTGATGCAGGGAGCGGCGGACAAGATTCCGGTGGCAGAATCGGATTTCATTTTCTCAGCAATTGCAGAAGAAATGGGGCTGATTTTCGGTATTTGCCTAATACTTATCTGCGTCAGTGTATACATTATGTTTTTGAACATATCCATGCAGCTTAAGAACAGATTTTATAAAATGGTAGCACTGGGGCTTGGAACCTGTTATATTTTTCAGGTGTTTCTGACAATCGGCGGAGTTACGAAATTCATTCCGTCAACCGGAGTTACCCTTCCACTTGTCAGCTATGGCGGAAGTTCCGTACTGAGTACAGTGATTATGTTTGCAATTATTCAGGGATTATATATTTTAAGAGAAGATGAGGAAGAAGACATTGAAAGAAAGAAAGCAGAACAATTACGGGCAAGACGATCTGGATATGGAACTGGCAAATCTTCCGGACGAAGAAGAGCTGAGGAGACAGAGACGTCAGCAGCAAAAGGCAAGAGAAGAAAGAAAGCTTCGGCAGGAACAGAGAGAAGAAGAGAGCGCTAAGAAGCAGAAACCAAAGAAAACAAAACGGATGACTAATAAGGAGATTACAAGAGTGACCTATATGTTTGTTACCCTGTTCCTTGTGATGATTGGATATCTGGTTTATTTTAATGTGGTAAAAAGTAAAGATGTGATAAACAGTGTGTATAACATCAGACAGGATATTCTTGCAGAACGCGTGATCCGTGGGAAGATTCTGGATAGTGAAGGAAATATCCTTGCGCAGACAGTTACAGCAGATGACGGGACAGAAACCAGAGAATATCCATACGGTGATATGTTTACGCATACAGTGGGATATGCAGTAAAAGGGAAATCAGGAGTAGAGTCTATTCAGAATTTCAATCTTCTTACATCCAATGCACCGTTTCTGGAAAAATTAATGAAGGAATTTCAGGATCAGAAGAATGTGGGCGACAATGTTGTCACAACTTTGAATTCCGATTTGCAGGCCACGGCTTATAATGCCCTTGGAAATAACAAAGGTGCAGTGGTAGTACTGGAACCAAGTACAGGGAAAATACTTGCGATGGTTTCCAAGCCTTCATTTGATGCGAATACGGTCAGTGAAAACTGGGATAATTTAATTAATGATAAGAATAGCGTACTGGTAAATCGTGCAACCCAGGGACAATATGCCCCGGGCTCTGTATTTAAGTTGGTAACAACGCTTTCCTTTATGCGGCAGAATGCAGATTACGAAGCATATTTGAATGATTGTTCCGGAGAAATGACCGTAGATGGAACGACCATTCATTGCTATGCAAATCAGGCGCATGGGCAGGAAACTTTGGCGGATGCAGTGGCAAATTCATGCAATACTGCGTTTTCCGGAATCGGGCTTCAACTTGATATTTCAAAATGGCAGGATACTGCAAAGGATTTACTCTTTAATACAAAGTTGAAATGTGATTTAGTATCTAATCAGAGCAGCTTTTCTCTGGATAAGAGCGCGGATAGCGCATCGGTTATGATGACTGCAATCGGACAGGGGGATACGTTGGTAAGTCCATATCATATGGCTATGATTACAGCAGCTATTGCGAACGGCGGTAAACTGATGAAACCGTATCTGGTGGATGAGATTACGAACTATCAGGGAACCAGAGTGAAGAAATATATGCCTGAAAAATATACAGATTTGATGACTTCAGAAGAGGCGGCTGTACTTACCGAGTATATGAAAAGAGTTATTTCTTATGGAACAGGAACTTCCCTTTCTGGTGAATCTTACACCGTAGCCGGTAAAACAGGAACCGCAGAAGTAAGTATGGATAAGACACAGGTACATTCATGGTTTGTGGGATTTTCAAATGTGGATAATCCGGATTTAGCAGTGGCAGTAGTAGTTGAAAATGCAGATACTTCTTCTATAACCGGAATCAGTGTTGCGAAACAGATTTTTAATGCTTATTATTATAGGTAGAGTGAAAATGTCAGATAAGATGGATGGGTAAATATGAAGTTTTATAACAATCTGTATGTCAGTGAAGGTCTGAAAAAGAAAAAAGAAAAATGGATGAAGAGGATAGAAGTGGGGAAATATCCGCTTCAGGCATATATCCTTGCTGTGTGTGAGACTGGAGATGACCAGTTGGAATTTTACAGTGCAAAGATGTTATACCAAAGCATTGTCCCAACAGAGAATGTTTTTATAGTAGGACTTGCAGAAAGCTACATGGATGCGATTTATCTGGTAGAAGAAATCACAAAAGAAGTGTTTGCGAAGACAGGAGAGGCAGATTTGCGCTCTTACCTTTTACAACAACAGAAGTTATATGAGGAAAATAACAAGACAGAGGTGTAGAATATGCTACATATAATTGGATTGATTTTGCGAATATTGGGAATTCTTCTACTGAGTATAATAGGACTTCTGCTATTGCTGTTTTGCATACTGTTATTTGTGCCGTTCCGATACGAACTGAAGGCAGAATTTCCGGGAGAACTAAGCTGCACTAAAGTCAGATTCAGACTTACGTGGTTGTTACATTTTGTTTCTGCAAGGGTTCACTATGAGAACCAAGAATTTGCGTGGTGGATTCGTGCGGCATGGAAAAAGTTTCCAAAGGCAGAAGAACCTGTCAAAGAAACAGAGGAAGAACCAGTGAAAACATCATCGAATGAGACATTGGAGAAACAACCACGAACAAAGTTAAAAGAAATAGATCAAGCATCTTCGAAAAAACGACCGGAGACCCAAAAGCAGAAAAACGGAAAAATAGAAAATAGTAAACAGGAAAGCGGTATAAGAAAAAAGAAGCCATCTGCTTATGAGCGGCTGAAACAAAAAATCATCACTGTCTGGCACAAGATAAAATATACTTTTGCGAAGATATGTGGTAAAATAAAAGACATATCAAAGAATGTTTCAGATACGAAAGAAGCGGTTCGGATTTTTTTAAATGATACAGTCCATAGAAGTGCATTCCGAAGGGTAAAGAAAGAACTGGTCTGGATAAAACGTCTTTTAAAGCCGAAAATCTTTCAAGTTCGTTTCAATTATGGATTTGAAGACCCTTGTCTGACTGGACAAGTCTTAGGTTTACTTGGCATGGTTTATCCATTTGTTGGAGATAATATGGAGATAGAGCCAGATTTTGAACATAAAGTCTTAAAAGGTAATATCCATATAAAAGGAAAAATCCGGATGGTTCATCTGGCAATTTTTGCAGTAAAACTGTTTATAAACAAAGAGACCCGGAAGACAATAATGGAAATCATACACATGGCTATGAAATAAAACATTACAATAAAACATTGTAATAGAACATTATGAATAGAACGATATATGCAGAAACAGGAGGAAAGAAATGGCGGCTGAAAAACAATTTAAAGAGACAGTAGAATCCTTATTTTCAGGAATCAACGGTGTGTTATCATCCAAGACCGTTGTAGGAAATGCAATTCATATAGGAGATACCATTATTTTACCATTGGTGGATGTTTCCTTTGGAATTGGAGCAGGTGCATTTAATGCAGACCAAAAAGAAAAAGGTGTCGGAGGTCTTGGAGGTAAGATGACGCCGTGTGCGGTGCTTGTGATTCAGAACGGGACAACCCGTCTGGTAAATATTAAGAATCAGGATGCAATTACCAAGATTCTTGATATGGTGCCGGATGTGATTGACCGTGTAAAAGGTCCAAAAGAAGAAAAGATGACAGAGCAGGACGTAGTTGATATTCTGGATGCGGCAGAAAAGGAATAAACATACTTTGAAGTAATGGTATCTGACTCAAATGAATATAATGAGAGTAAGAAGCAAAAACCAGGTGATGTCATGAAACGGGTAATAGGATTCGCATTATTTTTCATTGCTGTAGGAATCATACTTGGAATGTTCCTGCCGAGTGATTTTTGCCGGGTTTTAATTTGCATTCTGTGTTTTACAGTCGGATATCAGATGTTTACCTGTTGGAAGTGAAATTTTACCTGAAATTTATATTTGAAATCAAATATTTGACTGTAAAAAAGCCTTGCATATGCAGGGCTTTTATGTTATCGTATAAATGTTGCAAAAAAACACGTATGCCGTTAACTTTGGTGCCGGATACCCGGTTTGTATAATGAAGCATACGGAAGTAAAAACCAAATGGAGGAAAAAAACATGAGCGTTATCTCAATGAAACAACTTTTAGAAGCAGGTGTACATTTTGGACACCAGACAAGAAGATGGAACCCTAAAATGGCTGAATACATCTACACAGAAAGAAATGGTATTTATATCATTGATTTACAGAAATCTGTAGGAAAAGTAGACGAAGCTTACAATGCAATTTCTGATATTGCAGCAGAAGGTGGACAGATTCTTTTCGTTGGAACGAAAAAACAGGCTCAGGACGCAATCAAGACAGAAGCAGAGCGTTGTGGAATGTTCTATGTAAACGAAAGATGGTTAGGTGGAATGCTTACTAACTTTAAGACAATCCAGAGCAGAATCAATCGTTTAAAAGAAATCGAAACAATGGCAGAAGACGGAACTTTCGATGTATTACCAAAGAAAGAAGTTATCGAACTTAAGAAAGAATGGGAAAAACTGGAAAAGAACCTTGGTGGAATTAAAGAAATGAAGAAAATTCCAGATGCAATCTTCGTAGTTGACCCTAAGAAAGAAAGAATCTGCGTACAGGAAGCTCATACTCTTGGAATTCCTTTGATCGGTATCGCTGATACAAACTGCGACCCAGAAGAACTTGATTATGTAATCCCGGGTAACGATGATGCTATCAGAGCAGTAAAACTTATCGTTTCTAAAATGGCAGATGCTGTAATCGAAGCTAATCAGGGTGAAACCGGAGTAGATTACGAAGCAGAAGAAGTGGAAGCAGTAGAAGAATCAGTTGAAGAATAATCAATTGCATTAGGAATCAGATGGAGGAATAGATCATGGCAATTTCAGCAAGCATGGTTAAAGAATTAAGAGAAATGACAGGTGCCGGTATGATGGACTGTAAGAAAGCTCTTACAGAAACAAACGGAGATATGGATGCAGCTGTTGAAGTATTAAAGAAAAGCGGTGCAGCTAAGATGGAAAAGAAGGCTTCTCGTATTGCAGCTGAAGGTATCACTCGCGTTGCATCGAATAACAATGAAGTAGTTGTTGTAGAAGTTAACTCTGAAACAGACTTCGTTGCAAAGAATGAATTATTCCAGAATTTTGTACAGTTAGTAGCTGACAACGCACTTGTTTCAGGTTTAAACGGTGGTTTAAACGGAGAAGATGTAGAAGCTCTTCTTGAAATGAATGGTCTTAAAGATGAATTAATCGATAAAACTGCTACAATCGGAGAAAAATTATCTGTACGTAGATTTGCTAAGATTTCTGGTGAATGTGTAGCCAGCTACCTTCATGCAGGTGGCAAGATTGGTGTAGTTATTGCAGCAGATGGTGCAACAGGTGTAGAAGAAGTGCTTACCAATATTGCTATGCAGGTTGCAGCTATGAGACCGGAATACATCAGCAGAGATGATATTGCTCCGGAAGCAGTGGCAAAAATGAGAGAAATCATTGTTGACTCTTCATTGAATGATCCTGCTTCTCTTCCAAAGCCAGTTTTGAATGATTTGATCAACAAAGCTTGTACAGAAAAACTTTGGAGCGATGAAGATATTGCTATCTACCAGGAAAAGAAGAGTAATATGAATTATTTATTCAACTTCCTTTCAAAAGAAGCAAAAGATGTACTTGTTAATTTAGCTATGGCAGATAAAGAAAATATCATGGCAAACAAAATTTTCAATGGTGCAATTGAAGGTCGTGTTTCAAAACAGCTGAAAGAAATCTGTTTGTTAGATCAGACTTATGTTAAAGCTGAAGATGGAAAACAGACAGTTGCTGCATATCTTAAATCAGTAAACAGTGCTCTTGTAATTAAGAACATTGTACGTTTTGAAGTAGGCGAAGGTATGGAAAAGAAAAACGAAGATTTCGCAGCTGAAGTGGCAGCACAGATGAACGCATAATCTTACAGTTCGCATAAGAATTTGAACCGTATTATTATCATGTAAATTAACGAAAAACCTTGAATTTCCTATGAAAAATGGGATAATTCAAGGTTTTTTTGCGTGTTGCAAAATATGCTTTGTTCAGTGCGTTCTGCTTTTTAGATGGTAAAGTACGAAAGGAAAAGTCTTGGATTCTGATGACAAATGTGATACAATACTGACTTATAAAAGTGAATGGAGGTATACAGTATGAAAAAAGAGAAAAAGAGCGGGGGTGCACTTTTTGGCGCAGCATTTTTGATGGCTACCTCAGCAATTGGACCAGGATTTTTAACTCAGACAGCAAAATTTACAGGACAGCATTTGGCGAGTTTCGGTTTCGTTATTTTAGTTTCCATCATTTTATCTGCCATTGCACAGATGAACATATGGCGTGTGCTTTGTGTAACAGGACTTCGTGGACAGGATGTAGCGAATAAAGTACTTCCGGGTCTGGGTTATTTTGTGGCATTCATGGTAGCGCTTGGCGGTCTGGTATTCAACATTGGTAATGTAGGCGGTGGTGCACTCGGATTTAATACACTTCTTGGAATTCCTACAAAAGCCGGATACATATTGGCAGGCGCTGTAGCAATTGCGGTATTCTTAGTAAAAAATGCAAAATCAGCTATGGATACCTTAACAAAGGTGCTGGCAGGAATTATGATTGTGGTAATTCTGGGAATCATTATTGTAGTACAACCTCCGGTAGGAGATGCATTGAAGAACACCGTTCTTCCATCAGAAAACATGAACACTCTGGTTCCGGCTATTATTACCTTGCTTGGTGGAACTGTAGGTGGATATATCACCTTTGCAGGGGCACACAGACTGATTGATGCAGGAATTACAGGAGAAGAAAATTTAAAAGAAATCAACAAGAGTTCTATTATGGGAATTGGAATTGCAACAGTTGTCCGCATCCTGCTTTTTTTAGCTGTACTGGGAGTTGTCGTAAAAGAAGGAATAGATTTAAGCACTTCAGGGAATCCGGCAGCGGATGCATTCCGTGCAGGTGCAGGAGAAATCGGTTATCGTTTTGCCGGACTTGTACTGCTTTGTGCAGCGGTTACCTCTATTATAGGTGCAGCTTATACATCCGTATCATTTTTGAAAACTTTCCATCCTGCAATTGAAGAGAATGAAAATAAAGTCATTATTGCATTTATTGCTGTTTCGACTCTTATTATGTTATTAATTGGACAGCCCGCAACCTTACTGGTACTTGCTGGTGCGTTAAACGGACTGATTCTTCCAATTACCTTAGGAATCTGTCTGATTGCAGCGAAAAAGAAAAAAATTGTAGGAGATTCCTATAAACATCCAGCATGGCTTTGGGTATTGGGACTGATTGTTGTCTTGATTTCAGCTTATCTGGGTGTAACAACATTTATTTCAAATATGAGCTCTTTCTTCTAATAAGAACTCGCTAAGGAGGTATAAAGAAATGCCTGACATCCGAATTTTAACAGCGGGCGATTCCGCACTTTTGATAGAATTTGGAAAAGAAATTAATCCGGAGACAAACCGGAAAATCACGGCAATTGTACAGTTGATGAGAGAACAGCATATAGAAGGAATTGTGGATGTGATCCCTGCATTCTGCTCCCTGCTCATCAATTATGATCCAAGAGTTCTTTCCTATGAAGAATTGAAAGAACGAATGGAAAATTTGCTGAAAATGGAAACAAAAACAGAAACTACGAGGAAACGTATTTTTGAAATCCCGGTGTGTTATGGTGGGGAATATGGACCGGATATTGATAATATCGCGGAGCATGCGGGTCTTTCCGTAAACGAAGTGATAAAAATCCATTCGTCGAAAGATTACTTAATCTATATGCTTGGATTTTTGCCGGGCTTTACTTATCTGGGGGGATTGGATGAACGGATTCATACACCAAGGCTTGCAAGTCCAAGACTGACAATCCGTGCAGGAAGCGTAGGAATAGGAGGTTCCCAGACCGGTATTTATCCATTGGATTCACCTGGGGGCTGGCAGTTGATGGGGTTGACTCCGGTACGGACTTATGACCCGGAAAGACAGACACCGATTCTTGTGGAGGCGGGGGATTATATTCGATTTATACCTATTGATGAAGAAGAATTCTTACGCATTCAGAAATTAGTGGAAAAAGGTGAATATCAGTGTGTTATTCATGAAGGTGAGGTGTAGCATGGGAGTTCGTGTATTAAAAAGCGGAATGCTGACTACGGTTCAGGACATTGGAAGAACCGGGTATCAGAGTCAGGGCTTCAGTGTGGCAGGAGTTATGGATGTGCGTTCTTTTAAGATTGCAAACCTTCTTCTGGATAATCCGGAAAATGAAGCAGTGTTGGAATTTACTTTAATTGGTCCTACCCTGGAATTTACATCTGAAACCATTATTGCAATTACCGGCGGTAATTTTACACCAAAAATTAATGGAAAACCGGCACCAATGTATACAGCTATCTATATGCATAAAGGTGATATTCTGGCATTTGGAAGTGCCCATACTGGAAGCCGTGGATACATTGCATTTTCCAGTTACCTGGAAATTCCGGTTGTGATGGGAAGCAGATGTACCAACATGAAGAGTTCCATTGGTGGATTTAAAGGACGGAAACTCGAAAACGGAGATTATATTAATTTCCGTATTAAACGACGTTATCTTCCGTTTTTCTTGTCCAGAAGCTTAGAACCGGAAGATTTTGGACAGGAAGAGGCTACATTGAGAGTAGTTATGGGTCCACAGGATGATATGTTCTCCAAACAAGGGATTGATACGTTCCTGAATACAGAATATACAGTTACCAGTGAATTTGATAGGATGGGATGCCGATTGGAGGGAGCATTTATTGCACCGAAAACGACTTCCGATATGATTTCTGACGGAATTGCTTTTGGTTCCGTGCAGGTACCATCCCATGGAAAACCAATTATTTTACTTGCGGACCGACAGACTACAGGTGGTTATGCGAAAATTGCAACGGTGGCATCTGTGGATATACCAAAGCTTGTTCAGAGAAAGACGGACCATAAGATTCGTTTTCAGGCAATTACGGTTCAGGAAGCACAAAAATTATATATGGAAGAAATGACGGAACTGGATGACATGAGACATCAAATCCATCAACCATGTAAAGAAGTGCTGGACTGCCGGCTGGTAGCAAAGCGTCTGACAAAATTATTTCACGAAGAACAATAGAACTAACAGAATATATACAGAAGAACGTATAGATATATATAGCATAGATTGGTAGAAAGGAAGCATAGTAAATGGATTTAGAGAAAATAGAAGGTCTTGTTAATATCATAGAGAATTCTTCACTCACAGAATTTACGATTGAAGAGGGCGATTTGAAAATCACAATGAGCAAATTGAGTCATCCGCCAATCGTGGGAGCGGGAATGATTGCAGCGTCACCAGCAGCACCTGTTGCAGATACAGCAGCACTGGAAGAGAAAGCGGATGAAGAGGATGAAATCTTATTTATTACGTCACCAATTGTAGGAACGTTCTATTCCGCTGCGGCACCGGATATTCCGGCATTTGTAAGAGTAGGTGACCATGTGAAGGCAGGTCAGACGGTCTGTATTCTGGAAGCCATGAAGCTGATGAATGAGATTCAGAGTGACTATGATTGCGAAATTGAGGCAATTCTGGTAAGCAATGAGCAGAAAGTGGAATACGGCCAGCCATTATTCAGAGTAAAGAAGTTATAGGAGCAAGGAGGTTGGAAAGATGTTTCAGAAAGTATTAATCGCCAACCGAGGGGAAATCGCAGTCCGAATTATCCGTGCCTGCAGGAATATGGGAATCCGCAGTGTAGCGGTATATTCCAAAGAAGATGCAGAAAGTTTGCATGTGCAGCTTGCAGATCAGAGAATCTGTATTGGGGAAGGACCTGCAAGAAACAGTTACCTGAACATGGACCAGATTATTACAGCAGCGAAAAATATAGGAGCAGATGCTATTCACCCTGGTTTCGGTTTTTTGTCAGAAAATAGCGAGTTTGTTCGCAAATGCCAGGAAAATGGAATTACATTTATCGGACCGGAGGCAGATGTCATAGATAAGATGGGAAATAAATCCCAGGCACGAAAGACTATGATGGAAGCGGGAGTTCCTGTTGTTCCGGGAACAAAAGAACCAGTGTATGATGCCAAGACAGGAAAAGAACTGGCGCATGATATTGGGTATCCGGTTATGATAAAGGCATCTTCGGGTGGTGGCGGAAAAGGAATGCGTGTCGCCCAGGACGAGGAAGAATTTGAATTTCAGTTCAATATGGCACAGAGAGAATCTGCAAATGCTTTTGGCGACGATACCATGTATATCGAGCGTTTTGTAGAAAATCCGCGCCATGTAGAAATCCAGATTATGGCAGACACTCAGGGAAATGTGGTAGCACTTGGAGAGCGAGACTGCTCCGTACAGAGAAATCATCAGAAACTGATTGAAGAATCTCCGTCTCCGGCAATTACGGAGGAAATCCGGCAGAAAATGAATGAATATGCCATTCTGGCAGCGAAGACGGTCAATTATACCAATGCAGGAACCATTGAATTTATCATGAGTCCGAAGGGCGAGTTCTTCTTTATGGAAATGAATACCCGGATTCAGGTTGAACATGGGGTGACTGAGATGGTAACCGGCACAGATTTAATTATCGAGCAGATCCGGGTTGCCATGGGAGAATCATTGAGCTTTACCCAGGAGGATGTACGGCTTCGCGGTCATGCTATTGAATGCCGTATCAATGCGGAAATACCGGAAAAGAACTTTATGCCAAGTCCGGGAAAAGTAACCCATATTCATTTGCCTGCGGGAAATGGCGTAAGAGTAGATACGGGACTTTACGCTGGTTATACCATTCCATCGGAATATGATTCTATGATAGCCAAAGTGATTGTGCATGCCCAGAACCGTGAACTTGCTATTGCGAAAATGCGTGCAGCTCTGGATGAGATGGTGGTAATGGGTATCAATACAAATCTGGATTTCCAGTATCAGATTATGGGTAATCCTGTTTTTGTGGCAGGAGAAGCGGATACGGGATTTATTGCCAATATTTTAAAGCTCGGACAAGAGCGGTAGAAGGAGAGAGAACATTGTATCAGATAGACTTGAATTGCGATTTGGGAGAAAGTTTTGGAAATTATAAAATCGGTATGGATGAGGAAGTAATTCCGTTGATTTCTTCTGCAAATGTAGCTTGTGGCTATCATGCCTCAGACCCAATCGTCATGCAGAAAACCATTGCTATGACAAAGAAATTCGGAACAGCAGTCGGAGCACATCCGGGATTCCCGGATTTGATGGGATTTGGAAGAAGAAATTTAAGTGTATCTCCGGCAGAGGCAAAGGCATATACCTTATATCAGCTTGGGGCACTGGATGCATTTTGCAGAACACAAGGAGTGAAAATGCAGCATGTGAAACCGCATGGTGCTTTATATAATATGGCGGCAAAGGATTATGAACTTGCAAGAGGAATCTGCGAAGCAATCTATGAATTCGATAAAGAGTTGATTGTGCTTGCTCTTTCAGGCGGAGAATTGGTTCGTGCCGGAGAAGATATCGGACTTCGGACTGCGTTGGAATTTTTCGCAGACCGTGCGTATGAAGAAGATGGTACTTTGGTAAACCGCAGAAAAGAAGGAGCAGTTATTACCGATGAAAATGAAGCCCTTGCCAGAGTTGTGCGGATGATAAAAGAAAACAAGCTTACTGCAATTACCGGAAAAGATATTTCAATAAAAGCAGACTCTGTATGTGTACATGGAGATGGAGTTAAGGCACTAGAATTTGTGAAAAAAATACGGGAGAAACTGACTTATGAGCAGATTGCAATTAAACCGCTGGCAGAAATTGTATCGTAGGTTGGTTCAGAATAGAGGAAAAGATGTTTCAGCATTTTAAAAAGAAGTTTATTGGAGACAAAAATTTTTATCATAGATTATTGATACTTGTATTCCCTATTATTATTCAGCAGGGAATAGCAAATTTCGTCAATTTGATTGACAATGTTATGGTAGGTCAACTTGGAACAGAATCTATGTCCGGAGTTGCCATTGTTAATCAACTGTTATTCGTATATTCTCTTGCTGTGTTTGGCGGAGTATCGGGTGCTTCTATCTATGGAGCACAATTTTATGGAAAAGGTGATCACGAAGGTGTCCGATTTACTTTTCGGTTTAAAATGCTGTTTACTTTTGCGGCAACGGTAATCGCTATTTTTATTCTGAAAACATGGGACACGAATTTAATCTCTTTATTCCTGACCGAGACGGAGTCTGGAGGAAACCTTTCTTATACGTTAAGTGAAGCAGAACATTATCTGGCTGTTATGCTCATTGGATTGATTCCTTTTGGGATTTCTCAAACTTATGCAAGTACTTTGCGGGAAACCGGAGAGACATTTTCACCGATGATTGCAAGCTGTATTGCTATTTTGATGAATCTTTTTCTGAATTATTGTTTGATATTTGGAAATTTTGGCGCGCCAAAACTTGGCGTTACAGGTGCGGCGATAGGAACGGTTATTTCACGTTATACAGAAGCTATCTTCTTAATGATACGAACGGAAAGGAATAAACACAGATTTATTTTCATCGATGGAGTATATCAATCTTTCTTCATTCCTAAGATAATTGTAAAACAAATATTTGTGACAGGGACACCGCTTATTTTAAACGAAATTCTGTGGAGTCTTGGAACTACCATGATTAATCAAAGTTATTCTACAAAAGGACTTATTGTTGTTGCAGCAACAAATATAACGAGTACAGTTTGGAATTTATTCTGTGTAATCATGACTGCGATGGGTTCAGCGGTATCCATCATAGTAGGTCAGCTTTTGGGAGCGGGAAAAATAGATGAGGCAAAAGATACGGATACGAAACTGATTTTCTTCACTGTAATATTACATATGCTAATTGGACTAGCAATTATATTAAGTGCACCATATATTCCAATGATTTATCATGCTGAGGAAGCGGTTTCGGAATTGACTACTAGGCTTCTTGTGGTTGCCGGTGCTGCACTTCCGCTTCATGCATTTGTTCATGTAACCTATTTTACGCTACGCTCAGGCGGCAAGACAATGATTACCTTCTTGTTTGACTGTGTATATACCTGGGTAATATCATTTCCACTGGCATTTACATTGTGTAGATGGAGTGGATTCTCCATTGTGGCAATTTATTTTTGTGTACAGTTTGCAGATGGATTAAAAGTATTAATCGGATTAAAACTTTTACACTCCGGGGTCTGGGCAAAAAGAATTATTACAGATGAGGTATCATGAAATATTAGAAATATACTTTGCATAAAAAGAACTGTATTCATCACAGAATGAAGAAACAGTTCTTTTTTTCAAAATATTTGATTATTTACGAATCATATCTCTTGTGATTTCGGAAACAGAATGTACACCGCACATCTGCATAGTATCTTTTAATTCAGAGCCAATCTTATCAATGTAAGTCTGTACACCTTCTGCACCACCACCGTAGGCAGCTACAACGAATGGACGGCAGATAAGCACACCATCAGCACCTAAGGCAAGCGCTTTAAATACATCGGTTCCGGAACGGATTCCCCCATCCACAAGAATAGTCATCGAATCTCCTACAGCAGAAGCAATTTCTTCCAATACCTCGGCAGTAGCAGGACACTGGTCAAGAACACGACCTCCGTGGTTAGATACTACAATAGCAGAAGCCCCGGCTTCTTTGGCTTTCAGAGCACCTTTTACCGTCATAATTCCTTTTACAATGAATGGAATGTTGGAAAGGGAAATAATTTCTCTGAGTTCATCCACGGATTTACTTCCGGCAGGTGGATTCATGTTTTTTAAGAATGGAAGACCGGCAGCGTCAACGTCCATAGCAACTGCAAAAGCATCAGCGTCTATCACAAGAGAGAGTTTTTCTTTAATGGTATCTAGATTCCATGGCTTAATCGTTGGAATGCCAAAGCCTTCATTTTCTTTGATCGCGTCTGCGGCTGCCTGCATGACCAGTGGATTGGTTCCATCACCGGTAAATGCAGCGATTCCACAGGATTTACAAGTGGAAACCAGTACCTGATTATAGGAAATGTCATCGTATTTATCACTATAATGAAGATTTACCGCGCCTACAGGACCTGCAAAAAATGGAAAGCGGAATTCTTTTCCAAATAATTTGACGGAGGTATTCGGCTCTCTGCCTTCGCAGAGGGTGTCCATATTGACACGGATTTCCTGCCATTTATCATAATTGCGGATGGCAGTATCGCCAACGCCTTTGGCGCCCGGTCCTGGGATCTGATTTCGACAGGCCTTTCCGTTACAGACATTACAGGCCTTACAATATGAGCCGATACAGCTTCTCGCCTGAAGAAGCATTTCGTTATAATTCATAAGTCGTTCATCCTTTCAAATAATTTGATATCTTCAGTATAAATAGAAAAGAATCATTTTACAATGGAAATTATTCGTGATAATATAAAAAACAGTGTATCAAAGATGGATAGAATGTTTATCCGAACAATCAAGTATGGCTGGAATGACAGAAAGGCAGATGGAAAATGAAAGAAAATCAGGAATTGAAAGTGATTGCAAGAATTTCTTCCGGTTTTACTGAAAAATTCGGTATTCCGAGGCAGAGCGGTCTGGCAAAAACGAAAGCAGAGATTGTATTTGAACCGGAATATCAGAATGCAGAGTCACTTCGGGGCATAGAAGGATACACATATCTCTGGCTGATTTGGGGATTTTCCATGGTGAAACAGGAAAAATGGCATCCGACTGTCCGACCCCCGAGACTAGGCGGCAATAAACGGATGGGCGTATTTGCAACAAGGTCTCCGTTCCGCCCCAATCCAATCGGTTTGTCCAGTGTGAAATTACTGGAAGTGCGGAAGACGGATGACCGGGGAACGGTTCTAATCGTGTCCGGTGCAGATATGATGAATGGAACGCCCGTATATGACATCAAGCCATATCTGCCTTATGTGGACTGTCATATGGATGCGTCTGATGGCTTTACGGAAGAAACAAAGGATTATGCGCTTCGTGTGCAGTGGGAAGCACCTTTTCCTTATGGAGAAGAGAAGAAACAGGAACTGACGCAGATTTTAAGGCAGGATCCCAGACCATCTTATCAGGAGGATGCAGAGCGTATTTACGGAATGAGTTATGATGGAATGGAAATCAAATTCCGTGTGGAACAGAGAAATTTAATTGTTTTGAAGATAGAGCAGCAAAGAAATGAGGAATAAGATGCAGTTTTATATGGCACCTATGGAAGGCATTGGCGGGTATGTTTATCGTAATGCATACCACAAATATTTTGAACCCTTTGACAAATATTTTCTGCCATTTATTTCACCGAATCCAAAAGGAAGGTTAGCGCCATGGGAACTGAACGATATACTTCCAGAACATAATATTGGAATGTGTGTGGTTCCGCAAATTCTTACCAACCGTGCGGAAGATTTTATACAAACGGCAAGGCAACTGCAGAGTATGGGATATGATGAGGTGAATCTGAATCTGGGATGTCCGTCTAAAACCGTAGTGGCAAAGGGACGAGGAGCCGGTTTTCTAAAAGAACCTGATAAACTAAAGTGTTTTTTAGATGAAATCTTTCAGAAGCTTTCTATAAAAATTTCTCTTAAGACAAGGATTGGATTTTGGGATTCAGATGAATTTGAGGCATTATTGAACATTTATAATCAGTATCCGCTTGAGGAGTTAATCATCCATCCAAGAGTACAAAAAGATTATTATAAGAACCGCCCTGATTGGAATGCCTACGAAAAAGCGAAGATAGAAAGTCACAATCCAGTCTGCTATAATGGTGATATTTTTACGAAAAAAGATTATCAGGATTGGAAGACACATTTTCCAGAAGAGCAGACTCTGATGATAGGACGCGGTATTTTATTTTTTCCGGGATTACTTGGAAGTCTCAAAGAAAATTTAAAATATAACAGGGCCGTGTATCACTGCTTCCACGATGCATTGCTGGAGGGATATCTGCAGTCTCTTCATAGAGAAGAAAATGCAATTTTCAAGATGAAGGAACTTTGGAACTTTACACTTTTGACATTGGAAAATTCAGATACATTCCAGATGTCGATGGAAGTGGTACAAAATATGAAACGTTCAAAGAATCTGGAAGAATATGAAAAAGCAGTTGAACAGATTTTTTTATGTATATAATGAGGTTGTGAAGGCATCTTTTATTAAAATTTAAAATGAAATGGAGAAGGAAGCTATGAAAAAAATAAGTCTAAAGAGTACAATTCTGTTGGCGTTGACTGCACTGGTCTGGGGAATGGCTTTCGTGGCACAAAGTGTTGGTATGAATTACATTGGACCATTTACATTCAATTGTATTCGTTCAATTATGGGAGGTATTGTGTTGATTCCCTGCATTATGTTTTTTGATAAAAAAGAAAAGACAGATGAGGGTAAAAGAAAACCGGAAGACATTCACACACTGCTAACAGGAGGCATTTGCTGCGGAGTTGCGCTCTGTGTTGCGTCGAATCTTCAGCAGATTGGTATCAAGTATACCACAGTCGGAAAAGCTGGATTTATCACAGCGCTTTACATTGTTCTGGTTCCTGTTTTTGGGATTTTTCTTAGAAAAAAAGTTTCCAGTCGTATATGGATTAGTGTGGCAATTGCGGTAGCTGGACTATATTTGCTGTGCATTACAGATGAATTGAAAATTGGAAAAGGTGATTTTTTTGTTGTATTGTGCGCGCTTGTATTTGCTATTCATATTTTAGTAATCGATTATTTTTCACCAAAGGTAAATGGAATGAAATTGTCCTGTATTCAGTTTTTAGTTGCAGGAGCGCTGTCCGGAATTCCGATGCTTATCAGTGAAAAACCAGAAATTCCTACGATTTTAGCAGCATGGGCACCACTTCTGTATGCCGGAATTATGTCTTGTGGTGTAGGTTACACACTTCAGATTATAGCGCAGAAAGATGCAGATCCGACAGTAGCTTCTCTGATTCTGAGTCTTGAGTCCGTGTTCTCCGTTCTTGCAGGGTGGGTAATTCTTGGACAGACGCTGGCAGGAAAAGAGATTGTGGGCTGCGTGCTGATGTTTGCGGCAATTATTTTAGCGCAGCTTCCTTCAAAGACTCCGAAGAGCTACAGACAATAATTGACTTCACTTTTGGTGTTTTCTATGCTATAATGTACGGAGAAATTGAGACGGGAGCAAAGACATATGAAAAGAGTTCTTTTAAAATTAAGTGGAGAAGCCCTTGCAGGCGATAAAAAGACAGGATTTGATGAAGCAACATGTATTGGAGTTGCCGAACAGGTAAAAAAGATTGTGGACCAGGGTATACAGGTTGCAATTGTGACCGGAGGCGGGAATTTCTGGAGAGGCAGAACCAGTGAGACCATTGACCGGACCAAGGCTGATCAGATCGGAATGCTTGCGACAGTTATGAACTGCATTTATGTATCCGATATTTTCCGTCATGTTGGGATGAAGACAGAAGTGTTCACTCCATTTGTATGTGGTGCCTTTACGACACTGTTTTCGAAAGATGCTGCTGTGGAAGCTTTGAATGAGGGAAAGGTTGTGTTTTTTGCAGGAGGAACAGGTCATCCATATTTCTCAACAGATACAGGGGCTGTCCTTCGTGCGATTGAAATTGAGGCAGATGCAATGCTTCTGGCGAAGGCGATTGATGGAATTTACGACAGTGACCCGAAAGTGAATCCTGAAGCAAAGAAGTACAGTGAGATATCTATACAGGAAATGCTGGATAAGAAGCTTATGGCAGTGGACCTTACTGCAACAATCCTGTGTATGGAGAATAAGATGCCAATGCTGGTATTTGGATTAAGTGAAGAGAACAGCATTGTTAATACCATGAGTGGTAAGTTTAATGGTACAAAAGTGACCGTATAAAATATGTGGAGTAGTGAAATAAAAGAATGCAGATAGCAGGAGGAAAAGAATATGAATGAAAAAATAAAAGTATATGATGACAAAATGCAGAAGACATTATCCAGCCTTGATGGAGAACTGGGAACCATTCGTGCAGGACGCGCTAATCCAAATATTCTGAACAGACTTACAGTAGAATATTATGGAACACCAACTCCGATTCAGCAGGTTGCCAACATTTCTGTTCCAGAACCACGCCTGATTCAGATTCAGCCTTGGGAAAAGAA
The DNA here is from genome assembly GCA_934307065.1 of uncultured Bariatricus sp. Taxonomy (GTDB): domain Bacteria; phylum Bacillota; class Clostridia; order Lachnospirales; family Lachnospiraceae; genus Allocoprococcus. The sequence goes on from CAKRCD010000001.1 coordinate 111,919, forward strand.
GATTATCCGTGACATTGAAAAAGCAATCCAGATGTCTGATATCGGAATCAATCCTACAAACGATGGTAATGTAATCCGTCTTGTATTCCCGGAACTGACAGAAGAACGAAGAAAAGAATTAGTAAAAGATGTTAAGAAAAAAGGAGAAGCAGCCAAGGTTGCAATCCGTAATATCCGTCGTGACGGAAATGATGCTTTTAAGAAGTTGAAAGGAACGGAAGTTTCTGAAGATGAAATCAAAGATTTGGAAGATGAACTTCAGAAGCTTACTGATAAGTATATCAAAGAAGTGGAAAATGCGGTTGAAGCAAAATCAAAAGAAGTAATGACAGTATAAGAGAATATATAGAGGGGCAGTGAAAGAGCGGGCCCCTCTTTTCGTTACCAGATAAAAGACGAAAAGGAGTTATTCCCCTTTTCAATTATCAATTACAGAGACTGATTCTGAGGAAAGGGAAAGATAATGAATATACCACAGCATATAGCAATTATATTGGATGGAAATGGACGTTGGGCGAAGGCAAAAGGAATGCCACGTAATTTTGGACACACACAGGGAAGTAAGAATGTAGAAAAAATCTGTGAAGTGGCATATAAGATGGGAGTCAAGTATTTAACCGTATACGCATTTTCTACTGAGAACTGGAAACGTCCGGAAAGCGAAGTCAATATGCTAATGACGCTTTTGCGGAATTATATGAAAACATGTTTAAAAACAGCAGAGAAGAACCGCATGAGAGTGCGTGTGATTGGAGATAAAAGCGGACTGGATGAGGATATCAGAAACCGGATTCAGGAATTAGAAGAAGCATCTAAGGATAATGATGGACTGAACTTTCAGATCGCTATAAATTATGGAAGCCGTGATGAGATGATCCGCGCCATGAGGAAGATGTCACAGGACTGCGTAGATGGAAAACTGCAGCCGGAAGAGATTACAGAAAACATTTTTGAAAATTATCTGGATACGCATGGAATTCCAGATCCGGACCTTCTTATCCGTACCAGTGGTGAATTAAGATTATCGAATTACCTGCTATGGCAGCTTGCATATACAGAATTCTACTTTACGGATGTACCGTGGCCGGATTTTACAAAAGAAGAATTAGAAAAGGCAATCGCTCAATATAATAATAGAGACCGACGTTATGGGGCGATAAAGGAGGAAGACTAATGTTTAAAACCAGATTAATCAGTGGAATTGTGCTTGTCATTATTGCTTTTATCACGATTTACACGGGAGGTCCATTGCTTTGGATTACTTTATGCGGCATTAGTTTAATTGGATTGAATGAATTGTATAAAGTAATTAAGATTGACAAAACATTACCCGGAATTGCAGGATATTTGGCAACATTGGTTTATTATCTCCTTTTACTTGGAGGAATTTCCATAGACCCAATGTTGTTTGTGATTGCAGTGTTAGTCGTTTTCATGTTTATATATGTGTTTACGTTTCCCAAATATGTATTCGAACAGATTAGCGGTGGTTTTTTGGGAGTATTCTATGTGTCGGTAATGTTGTCTTTCATTTATCAGACAAGAATGAGGGCAGATGGACTTGTTCTTGTACCGCTTGTTTTCTTGTGCTCTTGGGGATGTGATACTTGTGCATATTGCACCGGTGTCTTATTTGGAAAGCACAAAATGGCTCCGAAGCTTAGTCCGAAGAAATCTATCGAGGGTGGAATCGGAGGACTTGTGGGAGCTGCCCTTCTTGGTGCTTTATATGCCCTTGCAGTGAATCATAGAGCCGGTCGTCAGAATGTACCACCGGTGGAATATGCGGTTATTTGTCTGATTGGTGGTATGATTTCCATGGTAGGAGATCTCGCCGCATCTGCCATTAAGCGGAATTATCAGATTAAGGACTATGGCACTTTAATTCCGGGACATGGTGGAATCTTAGACCGATTTGACAGTGTCATCTTTACAGCGCCTGCCATTTATTATCTGGCAGTCCTGTTGTTATAATTCTACTGCAATCGGGTTATTGTAATGGAGGAAGAAATGAAGAAAATAGCAATACTTGGGTCAACGGGCTCTATTGGAACTCAGACCCTTGAAATCGTAAGAGCAAATAAAGATATTGAAGTCCTTGGGCTGGCATCTGGAAGTAATATCAGTCTACTGGAAGAACAGATCCGGGAATTTCATCCGAAAAAGGCTGCGGTGTGGAACGAAGAAAAAGCAAAAGAACTCCGGAAGAAGGTTTCAGACTTATCTGTAGAGATTTTAACAGGAATGGATGGGCTGATTGAAATTGCACAAATGGATGGAACGGAGATGCTTGTGACTGCTCTTGTGGGAATGATTGGAATTCGTCCTACGATTGCAGGTATGAAGGCAGGAAAGGATATTGCCCTGGCAAATAAAGAGACTTTGGTAACAGCAGGACATATCATTATGCCTCTTGCAAAAGAATGTGGTGTGCGGATTCTTCCGGTGGATAGTGAGCACAGTGCAATATTCCAGTCCTTACAGGGAAATGCACAGAACAAGATTCATAAGATTCTGCTCACTGCATCCGGTGGTCCATTCCGTGGAAGGAAAGAAGAGGAATTAATGAATATTCAGGTGGAGGACGCATTAAAGCATCCAAACTGGACGATGGGAAGAAAAATTACCATAGATTCCTCGACTTTGGTAAATAAAGGATTAGAAGTGATTGAAGCAAAATGGTTGTTCAATGTTCCGGTGGATAATATTCAGGTAGTTGTACAGCCTCAGAGTGTGATTCACTCTATGGTTGAGTATGAAGACGGAGCAGTGATTGCGCAGCTTGGAACACCGGATATGAAGCTGCCGATTCAGTATGCCATTTATTATCCGGACAGAAGATTTCTGTCTGGTGCCAGACTGGACTTCTGGTCTATGGGGCATCTGGAGTTTGAAAAGCCGGATACGGATACTTTCTATGCTTTGGAATTGGCATATGAAGCAGGACGTGAGGGCGGAAGTCTTCCAACTGTATTTAATGCAGCAAATGAACTGGCGGTCAGCCAGTTCCTGAACCGGGAAATAAAATATCTTGAAATTACAGAAATTATTGAGGATTGTATGCGTTCCCATCATAACATTGCTAATCCTTCCGTAGAGCAGATATTGGAAACTGAAGCAGCAACATATGAACGCATTCTCAGCAGGAGGTAACTGAAAATTTCATGGGAATTATAATTGCAATTTTATTATTTGGATTTATTGTCTTTTTTCACGAATTAGGTCATTTTCTTGTTGCACGCAAAAATGGAATCACTGTGCATGAATTCTGGATTGGTATGGGTCCTACTTTGGTTCATAAAAAAGTAGGAGAGACCGATTATTGTATGAAACTTTTTCCGCTTGGTGGAGCCTGCGTAATGGGAGAGGATGACGCTGAGGATATGGAAGAGGGCAGTTTTAACAGTAAATCACCATGGAGAAGACTTTCGGTCATCGTGGCAGGTCCTTTCTTCAATTTTATTCTTGCTTTTCTGTGTGCAGTCATTTTTATTGCATGTGTAGGGTTTGACAAACCAGTTATCAACCGGGTAAGTGAGGGAACACCTGCGGAGGAAGCTGGATTGGAATCCGGAGATGTGATTGTAAAATTGAATCATAAATCGATTCATATTTTTAGAGAGATTTCGCTGTACAATCAGTTCCATCAGGGAGAAGCGACTGAAGTCACTTACGAAAGGGACGGGGTACGTCATACAGTATTAGTCACTCCGCAGAAAGACGAAAGCGGATATTATATTTTCGGAATTGTCAGTGGAGGCTACGAAAAAGGAAATATCTTTGAAGTATTAGAATATGGTGTTTATGAAGTGAAATACTGGATTGATATGACGCTGGATAGTCTCGGACAGTTATTGACACGTGCGGTAGGTGTAGACCAGCTTTCCGGACCGGTCGGGGTGGTAAGTGTTGTGGATGAAACTTATCAGCAAAGTAAAAGCAATGGAGTATATTATGTATTTTTGAATATGCTTCGTATCGCAATATTGCTTTCCGCAAATTTAGGGGTAATGAATTTACTTCCTATTCCTGCGCTGGATGGTGGAAGGGTATTGTTTCTGGTTATCGAACTTATCAGGGGAAAGCGTGTTCCACCGGAAAAGGAAGGCTATGTCCATCTGACAGGTATGGTATTTTTACTTTTACTGATGGCATTTGTAATGTTTAATGATATAAAGAGAATATTTTTCTAAATAAAGGCAGGCGGATAAAAATGCATGAACAATTGACGGAAAGTGATGTGAAGAAAATCCGGGAAGAAATTGAATACCGTAAGCTTGTGGTTCGAAAAGAAGCCATTGAGGCAGTGAAAGAAGCACGTGCTCATGGCGACCTCAGTGAAAATTTTGAGTATCATGCTGCAAAAAAAGATAAGAACCGTAATGAAAGCCGGATTCGCTATCTTGAGAGAATGTTGAAGACCGCAGAAATTGTTTCCGATGCATCGGAGGATGGTGTAGTTGGAATTAATAATCGTGTGACCGTATATTTTGTGGATGATGACGAAGAAGAAACCTATAAGCTTGTTACTTCCGTGCGTGGAAATTCTCTGACAGGATATATCAGTATTGAATCTCCGATTGGAAAAGCGATTATGGGTCATCGGGTTGGCGATACGGTCAGTGTTACCGTGAGCGAAACTTATTCTTATGATGTGGAAATACGTGAGATTGTCAACAGCCATGACGACGAGGCTGATAAAATCAGGTCTTATTAGAATTAAAATATCAAAGTGGAAAAAAGGGCTGTCGCTTTAACGATTAAAAAATCGTGAAGCGGCAGCTTCCTTTTTACCTTTTCATCGTCTATATTTCCATCTATCGGATTGATAAAAATGATTTTCGTAAAAAAGCCGTACTTTAACACACCTTAATGATAAATCTTGAAAACTTTTTTGAATTTCAAAATTTATGCACTTTTCAGTGGAAACAAATGTCTTCCGGTTGTTCCTTTTTGTATCTTGTTGTGAAGTTTATTCACGTTTTTGGCCATTGCAAGCAAAATACTTTCTGCAAGAACATTCAAACTTCCCCGGCTCAAATATCTCCGGAACTGCATATCCTGTTTTAATTCTCCGAAAGAGCCTTCAGCCTGAATACTTCTGTTTGTTCTGAGAAGGATTCCTTCATCAGATAGAATTCGTTCCAGATTTTCTTTGCGATATTCCAAAAATGTTTTTGCTACCGAAAGTACCTTGCTGCGTTCTTCCATTGGAGTCTTACAATTATTGCCTTTGATGCAGGCTGTTTTGTAAGCGCAGTCTTTACATTCGTTACACTGATAAATACGCTTTTCACTGATATATCCTGTTTTTGATTTTGAATGACGAATATAAGCAAAAGACAGATGCTTTCCGTTTTTACACAGGTAAGAATCATTCGCTTCATCATAATTCATATTTTCAATTCGGCCGATATCATTCTTGTATTTTCTTGTCTTTGATTTTTCGTAATTCGATGGTTTTATGAATGATAACTGCTGATTCTTATCCAGAAAAACATAATTTTCTTCACTTTCATATCTTGCATCGGCAATGATTTTTTTATATTTAAATGCCAGGTATTCTTCCGTTTCTTTTAAGAATGGAATAAGTGTGGTAGTGTCCGTAGGCTGTGGTCCTACGGACAGCCATGTGATATATTCGGAATCTACTCCATGCTGTAAATTAAATGCAGGCTTTAATTGCCCGTTTCCCATTGCATCTTCTTTCATTCGCATGAATGTTGCATCTGGATCTGTTTTTGAAAAACTATTTCTTGATCCGCAGATATACAGTTTCTTTGTATACCCTTTTAAATGTTCAAGATAATCCTCTAATGTTTCAATACTCTTTTGTAGTGGGGATTTTCTTCTTCCTATGCCATGCACAAATTTAATGTTTTCTTCCTGTTTTAATGCATACAGTTTTTTACGTAAGCGTTTTACATGTTTCATTTTGACTGTATCACCATAAACAATTCGAATTCCGTAAAGCTGTTCACATTCCGCAATAAAATCAGCGATTTTTATCAGCAGTTTTTTCTGATTTTTCGTAACAGCCTTTTTCCAGACAAAGGTATATTTATTCGCACATGCTTCAATTTTTGTACCATCAATAAAAATCGTTTCACCGGAAATTTCTCCAAGATCATAAAGAAGATTTGACATTTCTGCAAGAATACGTTTTGCGCATGGTGCAAAGTGAATACTGCGGAATCGTGCAAAAGTTGCATGGTCTGGAACCGGCTTTCCTTCCAACAGGTACATGAAATTGATATCGCGTTTACAGTTGAGTTCCATAGAACGGGAAGAATAATCCCCATTCATGTAGGAATACAAAACAATCTTTAGAAGAGTTCTTGGCGAAACTGTATTTATTCTTTCGTAAGTAGAATATAAGTCAGTTAAATCCATAGCCTCCACAAACTGACTCAGTAACCGCACGGAATCATCTACTGGTATGATTGTTTCCAAATTTAATGGAAGTTTTAGTTGATATCCTTCCCCGTTCAAAGTATAATTTTTTTGTAATAATATAGGAGTTTGCATACTTATATTTTACATCAACGGCCGGACTTTTCGAAGTCCGGCTGTGATTTTTTGTATAAAAAAGGAGCTGTGCACTATTTATTTAGTGCGACAACCCCTTTTATATAAATTTTCTGAATAGATTGACAATTTATTGACAAATTAAGGAATAATTTAATCCTTGACTTTAATAAAGTGAATTTGTATACTAATTACATGATTTGAAAGCGTGTTTAGCGAATATGATATTTCAAATAAATGTGGCAAGAGGAGGAGAAAGTTATGAATTTGGTTAGAGAGGTAATGGATTACATTACAGAACAGGATCCGGAAGTTGGAAAAGCACTTGAATTAGAGCTTGGCCGTCAGAGAAGGAATCTGGAGTTGATTGCATCTGAAAATATCGTTACACCTGCAGTACTGTTAACAATGGGAACTGTACCAGAAAACAAATATGCAGAAGGATTTCCGGGTAAAAGATATTATGGTGGATGTGAATATGTAGATATCGTAGAAAATCTTGCTATCGAACGTGCAAAACAGCTTTTCGGATGTGATCACGTATGTGTACAACCTCATTCAGGTGCTAATGCAAATATGGCAGTTTATCAGGCACTTCTTCAGCCAGGAGATACCGTGATGGGTCTGAATCTTGCGCATGGCGGACATTTAACGCACGGATCACCGGTTAATATGTCAGGACTTTTGTATCATTTTGTCCCATATAGTGTCAATGATGAAGGAGTCCTGGATTACGATGAAATCCGCAGACTTGCTAAAGAGTGTAAACCAAAAATGATTGTAGCAGGTGCTTCCGCATATCCAAGGGAAATCCGCTTCGATATTTTCGCTGATATTGCGAAGGAAGTAGGAGCTTATCTTTTCGTTGATATGGCACATATTGCCGGACTTGTAGCTGCAGGATTGCATCAGAGTCCTGTTCCATATGCAGATGTTGTCACAACAACAACACATAAGACACTCAGAGGTCCAAGAGGTGGAATTATTATGTGTAAAGAGGAGTATGCAAAAGCTATTAACAAGGCTGTTTTTCCTGGCACACAGGGTGGTCCTCTGATGCATGTAATCGCGGCAAAGGCAGTATGTTTTGGGGAAGCGTTAAAACCTGAGTTCAAAGAATACCAGCAACAGGTAATAAAAAATGCAAAAGCACTTGCAGAAGCAATGGTTGCGGAGGGATTCAATCTGGTAAGTGGAGGAACAGATAATCATCTGATGCTTGTAGACCTTCAGAATATGAACATTACCGGAAAAGAACTCCAAAATCGTCTGGATGAGGTTTATATTACTGTCAATAAAAATGCAGTTCCGAATGATCCGGCAAGCCCGTTTGTAACAAGCGGTGTACGTATAGGAACTCCTGCAGTAACCACGCGTGGTCTGAAAGAGGATGACATGAAGACGATTGCCAGACTCATTAAAATGACTGTGACAGATTTCGATACCAAAGCAGATGAAATCCGTGCAGAGGTTACAAAGATTTGTGACAAATATCCACTTTATGAGTAAGAAAAATTTAGAAATAATAAAATAACCTGTTTATGGTAAATGTCCGGTTGTAATAAACCGGTTTATGATTTATAATTGGTGTTACGTTATTGTAACACCAATTTTTTAAACTAAACCATAATAAAGGCGGTAAATGTATGGCGAAATTTACAAAAAAGGCAATCATGTATGAATTTATGTCAATTTTGGAAGTGAAGTCCCTTGATAAAATCACCGTAAAAGATATATGTGAACGCTGTGAGATTAACCGGAATACGTTTTATTATTATTTTGAAGATATTTATGATGTATTGAATACAGTATTTGAGATGGAGAAAGAAACGGTTCTGGAAGAAATCAAAGATCATTCGTCTTTCCTGAATGCGTATCGAAGAAGTGCATCCATTATAATGAACCATAAGAAGGCTGTGATACATATTTATCAGTCAAAAAGAGGTGATATTTTACGGAATTATCTGGAAACGGTTATCAAAGATTTTGTCGGCAGAGCCGTAGAAGAAGCAGCGGAGGGATATCATCTGAGAAAAGAGGATATTTGTTTTATTACTAATTTTTATGCATTTGCCATATCAGGAAGTACAATGAGTTGGATAGAAAATGGATTGCCGCCATACAGTGAGAAGCTGTTGTTACATTTAACCCGGTCTTTCGATGCCACGATACAGGACTTAATAAAAATGTGTATGGATAAATAAAAAAACAGACAAAAAGAGTACAGTGTCTATAATTCAGGACATTGTACTCTTTTTGTCTGTGTTTTTTTTGGTGGATTAATTATAAGATACATTTGAAAGGAGGATTGCATATGCAAGGATTAAAAACAGTCAAGCAGTTGTATACAATTATAACGATTTGCTTTATTACAATTGGGTTTGTTCTACTGATATGGCCACAGATAGGTTTAAATTTGATTTGTAAGATTGTAGGTGTATTTTTGATTACTCATGGAGTGTTGAGATTGGCTGGTTATTTTTCCAGAGATTTATTCCAGTTGGCATTTCAGTTTGATTTGGGACTTGGAATTCTCTCATCCATTCTTGGACTTTTAATGATATTTAAATCTACTGCTTTCATCAACATTATATCGTCTTGCATTGGTATATTTATGGTTGTGGATGCAGCGTTAAGAATACAGACGTCCATTGAAGCAAAAAAATTTGGAATTGCAAAGTGGTGGGGAATTCTGGCAATTGCAATTGTAGTTGCGGTCATAGGGGCATTATTGTTATTTGTGCCTTTTAAAACCGTATCCGTAATTACAAGACTTATGGGATTATGTTTAGGTTTTGATGGTATTCTGAATCTGATTGTAATTCGTACAACTGTACAGACCATAAGAAGTGAAAAAGATATTATTGATATTGATTAGACTGAATAGAAAGCAGTATTGAGTAATACTTATATTGAAAGGTATTGGAGGAAAAGTAAAATGAGTAACATAGGACATTCTGCTGCGAGAATGGCAGCTTCGAAAACAATTGATATCGCATTAAAAAATATTGATAAGAACAGAGAAGAGGAAGTAGTAAAATTAATCGACTTTATGGCAAAATACATGGCTGATGAAAAAATGGATGTAGATTACGAAAAGGCGAAAGCAATTATTTCTGACAAGAACAATGCGCTAAATAAGTATATGAACCGAATCCTTGACGAGGTTGACCCGAAAGTATTAAAGACAATGGCATTAAACCTTGGATTTGAAGCATTTATGCACGGAACCAAGACAATCCGTAAAATGAGGGAAAAATATCAGTGCAATGTGCCATGGCTGATTCTGATGGACCCAACCAGTGCATGTAATCTTCATTGTACCGGATGCTGGGCGGCAGAATACGGAAATAAACTGAATCTTACCTTAGAAGAAATGGACAGCGTTGTAACTCAGGGAAAAGAACTGGGCGTATATTTCTATATGTTTACAGGAGGAGAACCTCTGGTAAGAAAAGCCGATTTAATCAAACTTTGTGAAAAACACAATGATTGCGCATTTTTGTCATTTACCAATGGTACATTGGTAGATGAAGCCTTTTGTGAAGAATTAAAGAGAGTCGGTAATCTGTATCTTGCAATCAGTTTAGAAGGATTCTCTGAAGTGAATGACCTTCGAAGGGGAAATGGTGTGTTCGGCAAAGTAATGCATGCCATGGATTTGTTAAAGAAGAACGGGCTTGTATTTGGCACATCTATCTGTTATACTTCTAAGAACTGGGATGCAGTTACCAGTGATGAATTTGTAGATTTGATGATTGACAAAGGCTGTAGATATGCCATGTATTTTCACTATATGCCAGTGGGAAATGATGCGTCTCTTGACCTTTTACCTACACCGGAACAAAGAACTTACATCAAAGACCGTGTCAGAGAAATCAGAAGCATGACAAAAGGAAAGGGAATCTTTACTATGGATTTCCAGAACGACGGCGAGTTTGTAGGCGGATGTATTGCAGGTGGAAGAAACTACTTCCATATCAATGCAAACGGAGATGCAGAGCCTTGTGTCTTTATTCATTATTCCGATGCCAATATTCGGACGCACAGCCTGCTGGAGATTTTACAGAATCCACTATTTATGGCTTATCACAACAACCAGCCATTTAATAAGAATCATTTAAGACCATGCCCGATGCTGGAAAATCCGGAAATTTTGCAGCGGATAGTAAAAGAGACAGGAGCAAAGTCGACGGATTTACAGTCACCGGAATCAGCAGAACATCTCTGCCATAAATGTGAAGAATACGCAAGAATGTGGAAACCTTGCGCAGAGAAACTTTGGGCAGAGACAAATGTAAAACCAAAGGCTTACGAAAACTATAAAGACAGTCAATCCTAGTAACGATGCATCCAGCAAACTATTCAGAAAGAAAAAGAGAGATGAAATCAAATGGAGAAAAGGCTGGAAGAAGAGGTTCAGGTCCGGCAGCCGGTTGAACGTATTCGCGCAAATTATAAGGAAGGTTTGACTGATGCGCAAGTAAAAGAACGAATGGAAAAGGGCTGGTCTAACCGGGCGGCAGATACACCGGAAAAGACAAATGAGCAGATTATCAAAGAAAATACTTTTACATATTTTAACCTTATTTTTCTAGTACTTGGGATTTTGCTGATTATTGCCCGTTCGTACCGCAGTCTTACTTTTTTACCTGTAATCATTATCAATACATTAATTGGTATTGTACAGGAAATCAAGGCGAAAAATGTACTTGCAAAGATGAATATGTTACATGCGCCGCATGCCATTGTGGTAAGAAATGGAAAAAGGTCTCAGATTCCTTCGGAGGAACTTGTACTGGATGATGTGGTATTGTTTTCGGCTGGCAATCAGATATGTGCAGACGCAGAGGTAACTGTAGGAACGGTCCGTGTAAATGAGTCTCTTCTGACAGGAGAATCGGACGAAATTGAGAAAAAAAAGGGTGCAAAACTTATGTCTGGAAGCTTTGTGGCTTCTGGAAAATGCTATGCAAGACTGGATAAAGTAGGGGAAGATTCTTATATTTCCAAGCTTACCATCGAAGCGAAGAAGATGAATAACACGGAACAGTCCGAAATGATAGTTTCTATCAATAAACTGGTAAAATTCGCAGGAATTGCGATTATTCCAATTGGTATTGCCCTGTTTGTGCAAGGCTTTGTATTCCAAAATCAGGGATTTTCACAAAGTATTGTATCCATGGTGGCTGCAGTGATTGGTATGATTCCGGAAGGTCTTTATTTGCTTGCAACCATTGCAATGGCAGTCAGCACCATGCGGCTTGCGAAGAAAGAAGTTTTGCTTCATGATATGAAGAGTATCGAAACTCTGGCCCGTGTAAATATTCTTTGCGTTGATAAGACAGGAACTATTACGGAAAATGAGATGCGGGTCTGCGAGTTGGTAGATTTAAGAAAGCAGAAAGATTTGGAAGACGCAGATTCTATGTCAGAGAATTTGGACAATTCTACGACAGCGGATTCGGACGAGACATTAGATTCTACGACAGCGGATTCTAATAGGAAGAAAGAGAACAAAGTTAACCAGACTGGAGAACATCTGGAAGAGTTAGTCAGTGATTTTGTAATGGCGATGAATGCGGATAACATTACGATGAAAACACTGAAAACACATTTTATTTCAGGAACAGGAAGAATTCCGAAGAAGATATTTGGATTTTCTTCTTCCTACAAATATAGTGCAGCTGTATTTTCCGATGGAAATTATGTGCTTGGTGCACCGGAAATGGTACTGCGTGAACAGTATGAAGAATATCAGGAACAGATAGAGAGTCTTGCAATGGGCGGAAAGCGAGTGCTGTTGTTTGGTAAATACGAAGGAGAACTGGATGGAAAGCAACTGATCGGAGAGGTAATGCCTTTGGGACTTATTACACTTGCTAATCCAATCCGAAAAAATGCAAAGAAAACCTTTGAATATTTTGCCCAACAAGGTGTTCAGATTAAAGTTATTTCAGGAGATAATCCGATTACAGTCTCTCAGATTGCCGGAGAAGCCGGAATTGAAGGGGCAGAGAACTATATAGATGCCTCTACGATTAAGAGCAACCAACAGATGGCTGTGGCCTTGCAGAAGTATTCTGTATTTGGAAGAGTGACACCAAAGCAGAAGCGAAGTATTGTCCATATTCTCCAAAAGATGGGAAATACAGTTGCAATGACAGGTGATGGTGTAAATGATGTACTGGCATTAAAGGATGCAGATTGCAGCGTTGCCATGGCATCAGGTAGTGAAGCCGCATCTCAGGTAGCACAGGTTGTATTACTGGATTCGGATTTTTCAAAAATGCCATCGGTTGTTCTGGAGGGCAGAAGAGTAGTTAACAATATCCAAAGGTCGGCAGGACTGTTTTTCGTAAAAAATATTTTTTCATTTTTACTGTCAATTTTGTCCATGGTATTTATGTTTTCTTATCCACTGGAACCGTCACAAATTTCGTTTATCAGTATGTTTACGATTGGAATTCCGGGATTCTTCTTGGCACTGGAACCAGATGAATCCAGAATTGAAGAAAAGTTCCTGCCAAATGTAATGAAAAATGCAATTCCGGGAGGTGTTGCAGATGTGCTGGCAGTAGGTGCGCTTGTATTCTGCGGTCAGGCATTTCACCTCGAAAGTACCGGTATTGCTACCGCGGCAACACTTTTGCTTGCTGTAGTAGGATTTATGGTATTGTATAAGATTAGCCGGCCACTAAACAAATTAAGGGCTGCTGTCCTGATTGGAAATATGGTTGCATTAATTGTGTGTGGACTTAGTCTGAACAGGCTGTTTGCTTTAAAAGCAATGCCATTAGAGTGCGTTCTTTTGTTTGTCATGTTTTCCTTTACGGCAGAATCATTTCTGCGGTATCTTGGAATCATTATGGACTGGTGCTATACACTTCCATCCAAACTGCGCCAAAGAAAACATAACAATAAGGTGCCTTCAAAGTAAAAGCAAGTTTATAACATAATCTATATACAAAACAAGGTCTGTCGGATTTTATTTCGACAGACCTTGTTTATGCATATGATACACATATTAATAAGTTTAAGGGTGCTTATTTCATACTGGTTTGTGCTATTTCGCCAAAAACAGTTAACGATTGCAAGTCCAATTGCGGTCCAAGAAGCTTCCGGCAGTCCGCACATTAAAGCTATAGCAGGAAGACCCATGAGGAGCCAACCACTCATATCGGATGCTTCAGCGCTCATGACCGTGACGAAGGGACCTAGCTTTCTTCCGCCTAAATAGAAATCATCGGATTTTGCGTTCTTTTTTGAATATCCAACTCCAATCCCCACCATTGCAGCAAGATAGCAAATAATAGTAATTAAAATAATCAATTGTGATATTGTCATGTTACAGCCTCCTTTAGATACAACATATATTGTATCATATTATCACGGTAAAGTGATAAAGACAAGAGGGTTTATAAAAATATCAGTAGGACTATAAGAAATCAGGGTAAGAAAAGATGCTTTTCTTACCCTGATTTACTAAATTAAATTTCATTTGCAACTTTGTATCCGGAACGAATAGCTTCCGCTATACTTGCAGTCTGTTCTCCAGCGCAGTCGCCTGCATAAAATACCGGAACCGTTACTCCGGCAAGATCTATTGTATTTTTCTTAGAGCCAACGGCCATGATAATTGTGTCACAATCAATAGCTATTTCTTCATTTGTCTGTGTGTTTGTTGCAAGAATTGTTTTTCCCTGATTTGTAATTTGGCGAACTTTTGTATTCACGTATTCTTTAACTTCGTGTTCTGTAAAGTCTTTTTTAATCAGAGGAAGAACAGTAGAAGATTCACCGGAGGCAATTTTATCCATCATTTCAATGACGGAAGCAGCACAGCCGTGAGCAATTACATATTCTGCAGTTTCGGTTCCAACCAGTCCGCCGCCAATGACAGCACAGTGCCCATTGATATTAGCAGTTCCGGCCAAAACATCCCAGGCTGAGACAACAGTTGGACTGTCAGCACCATCAATTGGAAGCATCACATTGTGAGCACCTATAGCAACAATTACTGCATCTGCCTGATTCATTTGCTCTGTGGTACAGACTGTATTTACATGAATCGTAACACCAAGAGAAGGAAGAATCTTTTCATAATATTCAATGGAGCGCAGAATTTCCTGTTTGCGTGGTGGTGCGGCTGCAATATGAATCTGTCCTCCGATTTGATTTTCCTTTTCATAAATGGTAACTTCATGTCCACGGATTGCGGCAACTCTGGCAGCTTCTAATCCAGCAATGCCGGCACCGATAATGATTACTTTTTTCTTTTCGGAAGCAGGCCTGATGAAAATGGTAGCTTCATCTCCATTCTCTGCATTCAGAATACAGGAAATATAGCGACGATTCTGAATCGCATCCACGCAGCCTTTATTACAGTTCAGGCATTCACGAATCGGCTCGTTTTTTGCAACTTTTATGGCTATGTCAGGGTCGCATAACAGGGAACGTCCATAGCTAATCATATCAGCATCCTTATTTTTCAAAATTTCTTCCCCATTTGCAACTGTTATAACACGACCTACGGTAGAAACAGGAATGGATACCGCCTGTTTTACTTTACGTGCAATTGGAAGTGTCCAGTTATATGGAACATCACCCATAGAAGGAATCGTATCACCCATATTTCCGGTATGATTTGCCTGCGCCACCTGAATCATATGCACACCGGCAGCTTCCAGTTTCTGTGCAAACAGAATTCCCTCTTTTTCGTGTAAACCACCTTTTCCACGGTCACTGCCATCTTTATTTATCGTAATAAATGGAAGTTTGTACTCAATCATAAGAGAAGGGGCCGACTTTTTAATAATATCAACCACTTCTAATGCATAGCGGGTACGATTTTCAAAAGAACCGCCATATTCATCTGTACGGTGATTCAATACCTCAGAACACAAAGAACCAAGCAGACGGTCACCGTGAATTTCAATGGCATCTATACCGGCTTCCATAGCTCTTCTTGCCGATTCTCCAATAGCGTGTTTAATATCAGTCAACTGTTCTATAGTAGCGACTGAGACAAAATGCTGCATATCATAATGAAGCTTTGCAAATGCATCTGTCCGTTTCTTACCGGCCTCCAACATTTTTGCCTGAAACCCTTCTACATCTCCCTTTTCTTTTGCAGATCCGGCCTCCATAGAAAGTACGTCAACTTCATGCATCATACGGGCAATTCCCGGAACATCATATTCCGGATGAAAAATTTGCAGTGCAACTTTACAGTCATATGCATGTAAAGCATCAGCCAGCTTACGATAAGTTGGAATCTGGCTGTCGTCATATAATTTAGGAGTAGGAGAGATGGTGTTTACCGGAGCCACATCCCCAATGACGACATAAGATGCCCCACCTTTAGCAAGTCTTTCATAAAAGTAGAGACTACGCTCACCGATGGAACCGTCACGTTCTTCGTATCCGGTTGTAAGCGGCGGAAACATAATTCGGTTTTTCAGGGTTAAATTACCAACCTTTAAAGGCTGGAGTAATAAAGAATCTTTACTCATTTGTACGACACCTCGCAATTTTTTGTTTATATTTTAACATGTAAAAAAACGGACTGTCTACATAAGAAGTCAGAAAATAGGACAATATCAAATAATATAATAAATCTATATCAGAACATTGGTTTTCATATATTGACAAATCATTTTCATCATAGTATACTTTATTAAAAATCATAACATTATATAACATTATATGATGTTATATATAATAATATAGAGAAGGAGGAAGAATATGGAAAAAGTATTAATGAAGACAGAAGGTATTTTACGGGCAGAAGAAGTGACACCACCAGAAGAATATTGCGGAAAAGTCTGTCTTTATTCCATACGATATCAATCAGACGATTGTGAAGTAGAGGGGTATGTTGGATTTCCGCTGCTGCACAATGGGCCCTGGCCGGGGTTGATTTTTAATCGTGGAGGAAATCGGGAATTTGGTTTCTTACGACCGGAAATTATTTGCAAATACGCGCAGTTCGGTTATGCAGCATTTGGCAGCCAGTATCGTGGTAACCAGGGCGGCACGGGTCAGGAAGAATTCGGAGGAGCCGATGTAAATGATGTTATTCATCTGATTGACATTGCACTAAAGGTGCCATGTGTCCGTAAAGAAGGAATCTATATGGTTGGACATTCCAGAGGAGGTATGATGACTTACCGTGCCTGTGCGATTGATAAACGAATTCGTGCTGCGGGCATTCATGCAGGTCTGGCAGATGCTTTTATCATGTATGACAGATTTCACGA
Organism: uncultured Bariatricus sp.; assembly: GCA_934307065.1. Taxonomy (GTDB): domain Bacteria; phylum Bacillota; class Clostridia; order Lachnospirales; family Lachnospiraceae; genus Allocoprococcus. The sequence goes on from CAKRCD010000001.1 coordinate 128,709, forward strand.
TGGCGAATATGATATGCGTCAGGATATGCAGGAACTGGTTGGCGGTTCACCAGAAGAAATGCCGGAGGAATATGCCAGACGTTCTGCGGTCTGCTGGGCAGATAAAATTCTGGTACCACTTATTATCTGTCAAGGAACCAATGATTGGCGGGTAATTCCGGAACAGGCATATAAAATGGATAAGGCTCTTTCAGAAGCAGGAAAAGAACATAAGCTTATCATTTATGAAGGTGCAGACCATTCCCTGAAAGGGACAACCTACATAGCGGATGTTCTTGAATGGTTCGATGAACATCCACTATAGATATCTCCTATAAAAATGAGACAATACAAAAGAAAGGAAGAAAAAAATGAGAAAAACAAAAACTTATCTTGCATTGTTAATGGCAGCTATGATGGTGGGAAGCTCTTTGGCAGGATGCGGACTTTCCTCTGATGGCGGAAATTCTAACGGAAAAAATGATGAAACAACAAGTGATAACCAGACAGCAGATGCAGACAGTTATATTAACTGTATCCTAAATGGTGAACCATCTACGTTGGATATTGCAAAATTCACACAAGTATATGACCGTACTGTGATGCAGAATATGCTGGAACCATTGACCAGAGTACAGGATGGCAAAGTAGTAGCTGCAGGTGCAAAAGAGTGGACCGTTTCCGATGACGGGCTGGTTTATACATTCACACTTCAGGATAATCACTGGAGTGATGGCGAAGCTGTTACTGCAGAAGATTATTTATATGCGTTGCAGCGCGAAGCAGATCCAGCTAATGCGTGGCCAATGGCTTCGGATATGTACAGCATTGCCAATTTTGAAGATGTTTTCAGTGGAAGTGCAGATGTAAGTCAGCTTGGTGTGGAAGCACCGGATGATAAAACACTTGTAATTACCCTTGCAACACCGGACAGCAGTTTTCTTTCAAATGTGGATCTGTTCCCATGCAGGAAAGATTATGTCGAGCAATATGGAGATTCTTACGGAAGCGATGCAGATAAAGTGATTAGCTGTGGCCCATTCACTCTGAAAGAATGGGTACATGACAGTTCGCTTACGTTTGAGAAAAATGAAGAATACTGGGATAAAGATTCTGTTCAGCTCTCGAAATTTACATTTTATGTTATGAACGATATCAATGCGCGTATGTCTTCTTTTGAAAATGGTTCGCTGGATTATGTCAACGTTTCAAACAGCGAATATATTCAGAAATTCTCAAGTGACAGCAGTCTTGTAAGCGAACCAATTAGCGCAGGAAGAACATTTATGATTGTGTTTAACTGTGAAGATGAAGTTTTTTCAAATGAAAAAATTCGTCTGGCATTTTCGTTGGCATTGGACCGTGAAACCATGGCAGAAATTATCACAGGAGGAACCGGTGTGGCAGCTACAGGACTGATTCCACCGGAAAGTAGTGTAGGAACTTACAATTTCCGTGAAAAAGCGGGAGATGTGATGGGTAAACTTCAGAAAGAAAATACAGACTTGAAAGCACTGCTTCTGGAAGGAATGAAGGAAGCCGGACTCGGAACTGACCCATCTGCATTAAATGTGAAATTCTCTTGGGGTGCAACCACAGCAGATGCCAGAACCTATTCTGAATTAGTTCAGAAAATGTGGAAAGATACATTAGGTGTCAATGTGGAATTAGAATTCAACGATACAGCTACTCATATGAGCAATATCAACAGCGGGGATTATCAGTGCGCTTCCACTTCATGGGGAGCAAATCTGGAGCCATTATTCCTTCTGAGCCGTTGGGCAAACAAAAAAGGCGGACAGTCACGGTGGGTAAACAGTGACTATACCAAGTTAGTGTATAGCGGAAAGGCAGAAAATGATGATGCAAAGCGTCTGGAAAAATATATCGAAGCAGAAGATATGTTGATTTCTTCCGGTGCAATTGCACCATGTTACTGGACCGGCAGTATCCGTTTCTCTTACGGTTATGTAAAGAATTTCAGTGATAATGTATTTGATACTATAGGTATGAAATATATGTATACCAGCGGCAGATAATATAAAAAGGTAGGGATGTCTTTATGTGGAAATATATTTTGAAACGTTTGGGCTATATGCTGCTTACATTATTTATCGTTGTCTCGATTACATTCCTGCTTGTCCATTCAATTCCGGGTGATCCATTTTCTTCTATGGTACAGGATCTTCCTGAAGAAACAAGAGAGCTTTATATGGAAAAGTATGGATTTGACAAGCCGTTAGGCGTTCAGTATGTAAAATACATCAAAGAGATTCTGCAGGGGGACTTAGGTTCCTCCCTGCGGTATCCTGGAAGAAAAGTAACAGAGATTGTCATGCAATATGGTCCTGTTTCCGCCAGTATTGGAGGCCTTGGTCTGCTGGCAGGTGTTGTGCTTGGGTTGATTCTTGGAATTATCGCGGCACTGAACCGGGATAAATGGCCGGACAGGCTGGTCATTTTACTGGCCTTGATAGGAACATCCATTCCAACTTTTGTGATTGCATCGGTTCTGCAGTACACATTGACCGTTACCTGGCCGATTTTCCCGACTACGGGTTATAAGACAATAAGACATGTTATTCTTCCGGTTATCTGTATGTGTGCAGGACCTCTTGCTACGTATGCGCGTTATATGCGTTCCAGTGTTCTGGATGTGGCAAACCAGGATTATATTCTGACGGCAGAAGCAAAAGGAATCGGACAGTTCCGTATTATTACGAAACACATGCTGAAAAATGCGATTCTTCCTTGTATCACAATGATATGTGTCAGTGTTGCAGGTATTTTTAGTGGTTCTTTTATCGTTGAGACCATTTTTGCAATCCCGGGCCTTGGTAAATATTTTATCAGTGCAATTAATGACAGGGATTATGCAATGGTACTTGGACTGAATATTATCTTTACCGGTATTTATATCATGGCGATTTTGGTTTCAGATATTTTATTGATGCTTGTAGATCCAAGACTGCGTTTAAGCAATGATAATTGAAAGGAGAAAAAGGGTTATGCAATTAAAAGCAGAAGATTTTACTCTGTTAGGTCTGTCCGACAGTGAAAATGAAATACCTTCCGGAAAGCCTATGACCTATCTTCAGGATGCATGGAGACGGTTTCGGAAAAATAAAATCGCCCTTGGAGCAGCTATTTTATTATTACTTATTGTCTTGTATACCATATTTGCACCTATGTTCAGTGGGTGGGATTTTACAGAAATTGATACAACGTGCAGAAATCAGGGTCCGTGTATCCAACATTGGTTTGGAACGGATTCCCTGGGACGGGATTTATTTACCCGCGTAGCTGTTGGAGGCCGGGTTTCTATTGCTATAGGTATCTGCGGTGCATTTATCGTAGCCGTTATCGGATGTATCTATGGTGGACTGGCGGCCTACTTTGGTGGTCGGATTGATATGGTTATGATGAGAGTAGTAGACATATTGAGCAGTGTGCCGAATCTCCTTCTGGTTATCCTTTTATCCGTGGTTTTGGACAGCAGCAGTATCGGTACTTTATTGTTTGCAATGACTATAACAAGCTGGTGCCCGGTGGCGAGAATCGTCCGGTCACAGATGCTGCAGATCAGTCGTTCGGAATACGTTATGGCAGCCAAACTGATGGATTTATCGCCGCTCCATATTGTAATTCATCATTTTATTCCGAATACCATCAGCATAATTATTGTAAATATTACCTTCCGTATACCGGGATTCATTTTTAATGAAGCTTTTTTAAGTTATGTAGGGCTTGGAGTTGCAGCACCAAACACAAGCTGGGGCGCACTGGCTTCTACTGCACAGAGTAATTTGCTGTTCTATCCATATCAAATGTTGTTCCCGGCATTGATGATTGCACTCACTACGTTGTCTTTTACACTGATGGGAGATGGCCTTCGAGATGCGCTGGATCCAAAATTAAGGAGGTAGGAAAATGTCAGAATTATTAAAAGTAGAAAATCTGCATGTAAATTTTCATACCTATGCAGGCGAAGTGAAAGCTGTCCGAGGTGTAAGCTTTTCGTTAGAAAAGGGAGAGGTTCTTGCAATCGTAGGTGAATCAGGCTGTGGAAAAACAGTTACCTCGAAAGCAATCATGCGTTTATTAGACAGAACCTCCGGAGAGATAGAGAAAGAATCTGTAATCGAACTGTTTGGGAAAAATATGGTAACCATGTCAAAGCGGGAATTGAATAAAATACGCGGAAAAGATATCAGTATGATTTTTCAAGATTCCATGACATCTTTAAATCCTACCATGACGATTGGCAAACAAATCATGGAAAATATTCTGGTACATGAAAAAGTGGGAAAGCAAGAGGCAAAGAGAAGAGCCTTGGAGCTGTTGAAACTGGTGGAAATACCAAATGCAGAAGAACGTCTCAATAATTATCCGCATCAGATGTCAGGCGGTATGCGTCAAAGAGCTATGATTGCGGTTGCACTGGCTTGTAATCCTAAGGTGCTGATTGCGGATGAACCAACTACGGCTTTGGATGTTACCATCCAGGCACAGCTCATGGATTTATTGAAAAACATTCAGAAAAAGACAGAGATGGCTGTGATTCTGGTTACCCATGATCTGGGTGTAGTTGCTAATTTTGCAGACCGGGTACAGGTTATGTATGCCGGAGCTGTTATGGAGCGTGGGAGTGTACATGATATTTTTAAAGCACCCCGTCATCCATATACATGGGCATTGTTATCGTCTATGCCGGGAAGAATTCAGGAAAGCAAAAGTGAACTCTATGCTTTGCGTGGAACACCACCGGATTTACGACGTCCTATCAAGGGCTGTCCTTTTGCGGAACGATGTGAATACCGTATGAGCATCTGCCTCAAGGAAACACCAGAGGAATTTCCAGTAGGAGAAGGGCACAGTGCTGCCTGTTGGTTATGCCATCCCATGGCGCCAAAAGTAGAACCACCGAAAGGAATAGGAGGCGAAGGATAATGTCGGAGCGAGAAATTTTGTACGAGGTAAAAGAGTTAAAACGCTATTTTACAAATAGAAAAGGAACAGTAAAAGCAGTAGATAATGTATCCTTCTGTATTTATAAGGGAGAAACCTTCAGTCTGGTAGGAGAATCCGGATGCGGCAAAACTACTTGTGGCAGAACCCTGTTGGGGGTATATCCAAAGACGGGAGGAAGCATCCTTTATCACGGAAAAGAAACAGAAAAACTAAGTCGCGAGGAACGGAGAACTTATCGTAAAAATAATCAGATGATTTTCCAGGATCCCTATTCCTGCCTAGATCCGCGAATGTCCATTGGAACTATTATAGAAGAAGGGATGAAAGTTCATTTTCCATACGATGCAGATAAAAGAAATCAATTAGTAACCCAATTATTACATAGCGTTGGATTAGCTCCGGAGTTTGCTTCCAGGTTTCCACATGAATTATCCGGAGGACAGCGGCAGAGGGTAGGAATTGCCAGAGCACTTGCCATGGAGCCGGAGTTTATTGTATGTGATGAACCCATTGCTGCATTGGATGTTTCCATTCAGGCGCAAGTTATCAATCTTTTAATCCAATTACAGAAACAAATGCAATTAACGTATTTATTCATTTCCCATGATTTATCCATGGTACGGCATATTTCAGACCGGATTGGTGTTATGTACCTGGGCAGCCTGGTAGAGCTTTCGGATACTGCAGGTCTTTATGAACAACCGATGCATCCATATACGAAAGCATTATTGTCAGCAATTCCAAAAGCAGATCCGGATATAGACTGGGCAGCAGAACGTATTCCGCTCGGAGGAGAAGTGCCGAATCCATTGAACGCACCACAAGGATGTAAGTTTTGTAAGCGTTGTCCTTATGCAACCGAAATATGTGAAAAGATATCTCCGGAGTTAAGGGAAATGCAGCCAGGTCATTTTGTTGCCTGTCACAGGACGGAAGAAATAAACGGAACAACAATGGAACTGGGAATCTAAACGTGAATGAACAGAAAGAAAGAGGAAGACACTATGGGATATTTCATTAGTGAATTAACATATGAGGAACTTGCTCCATTATTAACGGAAGAAGCAGTAATTGTACTGCCCATTGGCGGAGGCTCCAAGGAACATGGGAACCATCTGCCAATGGGAACGGATTATTTTGTTACGGACTATGTAGCACAGGAAGTAACGAAACGATGTGATGTATTAACATTACCTACATTGCCATATGCTTATTTTCCGGCATTTGTTAAATGGAAAGGCTCGGTAAGCATCGAACATAAACACTTTACAGATTATGTACAGGATATTTTATTAAGTTTTGTTCGATTCGGTGTGCGAAAATTTTTGATTATTGATGGCGGAGTATCTACTCATCCCCCGCTTTGTCTGCTGGCAAGAGATTTGGATAACAGTCACAATGTAAAAGTGGCAGTTTCTGATATCCGTGGGCTGGCTGCCGAAACAGAAAGTGAACTTTGCACGCAGAAACAAGGCGGACATGGTGATGAAAGTGAAACATCTACGATGTTATATCTGCATGAAAATCTGGTACATATGGATAAGGCAGTGGAAGAATATTCGGAGGAATTTCCAAATACGATAGTAAATGGACACAGAAAAATTTATTTTTCCAGCCGGATGAATACTCTTAATGGGATTAATGGAAACAGCACTCTGGCTACGAAAGAAAAAGGAGAAAAAATTCTTCAGGCTATGGTAGACAGTATTTGTGACTTTTTGAATGAATATATACCATGGATGCCCGAAGCAGATGACTAAGGAGGGACTATGGAAGAAGAGAAAAAAACATATGAAACCTTCGATTTGCTTTCACCACTGACAGTAAAAAATACTTTTTCCTGCGTTCGGGCAGAGGGATGTGTATATGAAACAGATGAAGGAAAAAAATTGGTTAATATGAACGAGATGCGGGTCGTTCTTGGGCAGAAAAATAGAAATTTTGAAAGTGCAATGACAGCCGCCATCAATGGAATTACAGCACCGAAAGGTGGAATCCCTGAGAATAGATTAAAATTATACCGTTATTTTGACACAACAACACAAGGAGCATTTTCAGCGGTGCATTTAGTATCTTCCGGTTCAGAAGCTACCGAGTGGGCAGTACGCCTTGCGAAAAAAATAACCGGGAAATCCGAAGTTTTATCTTTCTGGAACAGCATCCATGGACGTACTTATCTAAGCGCATCTATGTCAGGACTTCCAAAAAGAAAAACCGGCCATGGGATACTGGCACCGGGGATAGTGTTTCTTCCTTATCCTAATTGTGTGCATTGTCCGGTTGGAAAAAAATGTGAAAACTGTGGATTTGCCTGTCTGGAAATGGCAAAGCGAATCTATCGTTATTCATCAGCGCAGGAAGCTGCTGCCGTGATTCTGGAGCCTTATCAGGGAAATGGCATTGTGATTCCTCCGAAAGGGTATCTTTCAAAATTGCAGGAGTGGGCAAAGAGTGAAGGAATGCTGGTGATTGTAGATGAAGTACAAAGCGGCATGGGACGCACTGGATGGATGTATTACTATCAGCAGGAGGGTCTGGAACCGGATATGCTTCTGCTTGGAAAAGCTCTTGGAAATGGACTTCATATGGCTGCTATTTTGATGAAGGAACGTCCGGAAAAAGAAGCACTCTATGCAGTATCGGGTGGATCAGGCGATGACCCGCTGGCATGTGCTGCAGCCTGCCAGGTATTCGAAGAATTAGAAAATGGACTCCTTGTGCATATTGGCGAAGTAGGAACGATACTGAACCAAGGATTAAAGGAGCTGGAAAACAGTCCACTTGTTTTAGAATGCAGAGGTGTGGGACTTGCTGCAGCAATGGAGTTTCTGGACAAAGCGGTCTGTACCCGTGCAGTTATAATGTTGGAAGAACAGGGATATCTTGTGGGGCAATCAGAAAATGTTCTTTACTTAAAGCCGCCTTATGTAATTACTGAGGAACAGATTCGTGGATTTTTAAGTACGCTTGGAAATATACTGAAAAAACTCGAAATGGAAAAAGGGGAGTAATAGGCCTTTAAAGTTTGGAAAACAGGGAAAATTTGACATTTTTTTGACTGTTTGTTATCTTTAAAGAAAGGTATGTTCCGGAGAGGAGAAACAAATGATTGATAAGAATGTAATTACACCGTTATATATGCAAGTGGCAAATGAATTGCGAAAAGAAGTACTGTCTGGAGAATACGGCGAGAATGGCTGTATTGGAACACACACACAGCTGGCAGAGCGTTTTGGTGTCAGTATGATTACGATTCGCAAGGCGGTTCAGATTCTGGAAAAAGAAGGTATGGTCGAAATTCTTCAAGGTAAAGGCACTTTTGTCCGAAGAAGTACATTGGTGGATCCATTGGAAAAACTGACCGGAATCAGCAACATGATGTTGAGTCTTGATATGGAACATCAGGTGCTTGTCCCAATTTTAGAATTGCGGGAGACTCCGAATTGGATAGATTCTGATGTACGTGAAGAATTAGGAGAAAAGTCGCTTTTCATCCGCAGAATTATTTGCCTGAAAGGAGTTCCCATAGCAGATGCAGATATGTATCTACCGGGAAAATATGCTTCGCATTTCACGAAAGAAGAGGTAGAAAACAGCACTGTTTATCAAATTTATCAGTCTAATTTAGGAATCCAGTTAGGACGTGGACGTCAGGTAATCCGTGCTGCAGGCGCAGATAAGGAACTGGCACAGAACCTCGAAATTGTAGAAAACAGTCCGGTGCTTCAGATTATCAGAAAATCATATGATAATACGGGAAACCTTATCGAATATATGATTCTGAGTTATGAAGCCGGAAAATATTGTTTTGAAGTTGAGATGGATTTGGATCCGGGTAAAATATAAGCGTACTGTTTCATCCCTGATAAAAGGAGGGTCCTTATGTTAGATAACGATTCACAAGTCTTGTATCCTTATGTCTGGGAACGGGAAGAGGATCAGGAAAAGATACAGAAATTTACGGAAAATTATAAATTATTTTTAAATACATGCAAGACAGAAAGAGAAAGTGCAGCAAAAATTGCAGCACTTGCCCACGATGCGGGGTTTAAGAATCTGGATGATTGTATTGCAGATGGGAAAAAATTGAAAAAAGGTGATAAGATTTATGCTATCAGGAGAAATAAGGCTGCAGCATTATTTGTAATTGGCGAACGTCCGCTAAAGGATGGCCTCCACCTGATTGCAGCTCATATCGATTCGCCGCGTCTGGATGTCCGGGCAAATCCGCTATATGAGAATGAAGGAATTTCTCTCTTTAAAACACATTACTATGGTGGAATCAAGAAATACCAATGGGCAACCATTCCATTGGCACTTCATGGAATTGTAGTGAAAAAGAATGGAGAGCGCATAAAGGTTGTAATCGGAGAAGAAGAAAATGACCCTGTGTTTTATATCAGTGATCTCCCCAAGCATTTGTCTGCAGAACAATCGAAGAAAACCATGGCTGAGGGCATAATGGGAGAAGATTTGAATATTATTGTCGGTTCGATTCCTTTGTCTGAAGATGGTAAAAAAGCGGGACAGATAAGAAAAAACATTTTACGGTTGCTGAAAGAACGATATAGCATTTCCGAAAAGGATTTTACCAGTGCAGAGCTGGAAATTGTCCCTGCTGGGAAAGCTCGTGATGTAGGATTTGATCGCAGTATGATTGCGTCTTATGGGCATGATGACCGTATTTGCAGTTATACCGCACTTATGGGGCTCTTAGACTCAGAACAACATCCATTTACCGGAGGAGTTCTGTTTGTGGATAAAGAAGAAGTGGGAAATCCGGGTGGATGTGGTATGGATTCTCATTACATGGAGAATCTGATTTCTAAAATTGTTTCACTTACAGAAGAGACAGGTCCTATGACACTGCGTCTCGCGCTGGAAAATTCGAAAATGCTCTCGGCAGATGTGGGAATTGCATATGACTCTAGTTATCCGGAAGCATTTGAACCATCAAATACAGCCAGACTAGGACGAGGACCTGCGATTGTCAAATATGCCGGACATATGGGTAAAAAAGGCTGTAATGATGCCAGTGCAGAATATTTGGCGATGATTCGTGATATATTTGATAATGCCGATGTTTACTGGCAGACCGGTGAATATGGGAAAATTGATTTTGGAGGCGGTGGAACCATAGCTCCATTTGCCGCGTCTTATGGAATGGAAGTGGTAGACTGTGGTGTAGTACTTTTAAGTATGCACGCACCATACGAACTGGCAAGTAAGGCAGATATCTACGAAACATACCGGGCATACCGGGCATTTCTGGAAAGTGGATTCGAGTTGAGACAATATATGTAATTGTCTGACAAACAAAATATATGTAGATAAAACCGTTAAAGGCACCATTCTTTAACGGTTTTTTAGATAGTTATGAGTTCTATTTTCTCTTTAAATAAAACGTTTCTATAGCACCAATCATACCGTAAAGTCCCATGGCGATGATACAGAGAATGCAGATAGACATCAGCAGCCAGTCAAGCTTGAACACCTGGCTTCCATAGATAATCAGGTATCCCAATCCTTCCCGTCCACCGATAAATTCACCAATTACAACCCCTACAAGACATAATCCGATATTGACTTTCATGGTGCTGATAATTGCAGGGATATTTCCAGGCAGAATCACTTTTGTAAGTACGTGAAATTTGGTTCCCTGTAAGGTATAAATCAGGGTAAATTTTTCTTCATCCACATTTTTAAAACAGGTATATAAGGTCAGAATACTTCCGAAAATCGCCACGGACATACCGGCAATAATAATGGTAGTCTTGGTAGCACCAAACCAGACAATCAGAAGCGGTGCAAGCGCGGATTTTGGCAGGCTGTTAAGTACAACAAGGTAAGGCTCCAGTATTTCCGACAGAGAGTTACACATCCATAATAAAACAGCTACAAAAATACTGAAAAAGATCACGAAAATAAAGCTTACCAGTGTCTCATAAAGGGTTACTCCCACATGAACAAAAATACTTCTGTCCAGTACCATTTGCCAGAAGCAGCGTATGATACGTGATGGACTGCTGAAAATAAAAGAATCTACGATTCCGGCATTTGTGGAGTATTCCCAGAAGAACAAGAAGCCAATCAGAAGCAGGAAACGACAGATGCATATGAATATTCTATGGTGTTTGCATTTCCGCAGGTAAGCCAATTGATTTGCAGAACAGTTATTCACTATGATTCAGCTCCTTCCAAATAAGATTGAAATAGGTTTTAAATTCCGGTGCATTTCTGCGCTCCAACGGGGAAAGTTCCGGATGGGAAAAGGTAATCCGGACGGTCTGGTGTACGGTGGCAGGACGTTCACTTAATATAATAATGCGGTCAGCCAGACTGATTGCTTCTGATAAGTCGTGGGTTACCAGAAGGGCTGATTTCTTCTCATTTCGGATTATTTTTCCGATATCATCACTGACAGTAAGCCGTGTCTGATAATCCAGTGCAGAAAAAGGTTCGTCTAAAAGCAGAATGTCCGGATTCAAAACCAAAGTACGAATCAGTGCTGCTCTCTGACGCATGCCACCGGATAACTCAGATGGCCGGGAATATGCAAACGATTTTAACCCATAGGCCGATAATAAATGCCAGACTCTTGCTTTATTTTCAGAAGTCAGTTTATGCTGAATCTCAAGACCAAGTATAATATTTGCATAAATATTGCGCCATTCCAGTAGTTCATCTCTTTGCAGCATATAGCCAAGAACCGCACTCCCGCCGGGAGTGATATTGCCACGATATGTGATAAGCCCTGCTTCCGGTTTTAACAGACCGGCAATCAAATGGAGCAGGGTTGATTTTCCACAGCCGGAAGGACCTACAATGGCAATAAATTCTCCCTCGTTTACTGCAAAGGATACTTGTTTTAAGGCAAGTGTTTCGCCCTCATTGGTGTGGTAGGAAAAATCAATATTTTTTACTTCTAATATAGAATCCACAGGAGTCCTCCAACAGATAACATGAATCATAATTTGCTATTATCTTATGAAAATACGGCAGTGGTAGTGCGGGAAAGACAGTTGTTATTTCGGACAAAATTTACTATAATTACATACAGAAAGAAAAAAGAGGTGAGTTTTTGATTCGAAATTATCAAAAAGAACTGGAAAAGAAACTTGTGCAGTTAGAGAAAACCGGCAGTGTACCGATCCTTTTACTCCACAGTTGCTGTGCACCGTGTAGCAGTTATGTTCTGGAATATTTGTCAGAATATTTTTCAATAACGGTATTTTACTATAATCCGAATATTTTTCCGGAAGAAGAATTTATAAAGCGGATTCAAGAACAGGATATGCTGATTCAGAAACTTCCGGTAAAACATGAAATCAAGTTGATTGCGGGAAATTATGACAGTGAAAGATTTTACGAGATGGCCAAAGGACTGGAACAGGTGCCGGAGGGAGGCGAACGCTGCTTCAAATGTTATGAATTACGGCTTCGGAAAACCGCAGAACTGGCAAAGGCAGGAGGCTATGATTATTTCACAACGACCTTAAGTATCAGTCCGCTGAAAAATGCGCAGAAGCTCAATGAAATCGGAGAACGGCTGGCAGAGGAGTACGGTCTGCAATATCTCTGTTCCGATTTTAAAAAGAAAAACGGTTACAAACGTTCCACCGAGTTATCCAGAGAATATGGCTTATATCGTCAGGATTATTGTGGGTGTGTTTATTCGAAAATAGAACGGGAAAAGCAAAAACAAAATAAACAGGAAGTTGGTTTATAAAAACTTTACAGAGATGACATTTCTGTGCTACACTAAAGCACAGAAGCATTACGCAGATATTTATTATTGGGGACTTTGGTTACCGGTATCATATCGTAATAATTCGTGATAATATATGAAAATACATAAAATTATAAGAATAAATGAGAAAAGAGGACAATCAGATGGCACAGTTATGGGGTGGACGATTCACAAAGGAAACAGATAAACTGGTGTATAATTTTAATGCATCCATTTCCTTTGACCAGAGATTTTATGAACAGGATATCCAGGGAAGCATGGCGCATGTGAAAATGCTCTGCAAACAGGAAATCATTAATGAAGAAGAAAAAGAAGCTATTCTTTCCGGTCTGGAAAGCATTTTAAATGATGTAAAAAACGGCACATTGGAAATAACTGATAAATACGAAGACATTCACAGCTTCGTGGAGGCGAATTTAATTGACCGTATAGGTGACGCGGGAAAGAAGCTGCATACCGGAAGAAGCCGTAACGACCAGGTAGCCTTAGATATGAAGCTGTACACCAGAGGAGAAATTCTTGTACTTCAGGAACTGGTAAAAGGGATGCTGAAAGAATTGCTTTCTATTATGAAAGAGCATACGGAAACCATTATGCCGGGATTTACCCATTTGCAGAAGGCACAGCCGATTACACTGGCTCACCACATGGGAGCTTATTTCGAAATGTTCAAACGTGATTTATCAAGACTTCAGGACATTTACAAACGTATGAATACCTGTCCGCTTGGCTCCGGGGCTCTTGCGGGAACCACTTATCCACTGGACAGAAATTATACTGCGGAATTATTAGGCTTTGACGGACCAACATTAAATAGTATGGATTCCGTATCTGACCGTGACTATCTGATTGAGCTTTTAAGTGCACTTTCTACGATTATGATGCATTTAAGCCGTTTCTCGGAAGAAGTGATTATCTGGAATTCCAATGAATATCAGTTCGTGGAAATTGATGATAGCTACAGTACCGGAAGTAGTATTATGCCACAGAAGAAGAACCCGGATATCGCAGAACTGGTTCGCGGAAAGACCGGACGTGTATATGGAGCACTTATGTCTATGATTACAACTATGAAGGGAATTCCGCTGGCATACAATAAAGATATGCAGGAAGACAAGGAACTGGTATTTGATGCTATTGATACCGCAAAAGGTTGCCTGGCACTGTTTACGGGTATGCTCGCGACCATGAAGTTCCGTACAGACAAAATGCTGGAAAGCGCCCGTCATGGATTTACCAATGCGACAGATGCAGCCGATTATCTTGTCAATCACAATGTGCCATTCAGGGATGCACACGGAATTGTAGGAAGACTGGTACTTTACTGTCTGGAGAAAGGCATTGCACTGGATGACATGAGTCTGGAAGAATATCAGGCGATTTCACCGGTATTTGGCGAAGATATTTACGATGCGATCAGTATGGAAACCTGTGTCAACAAACGTATGACGATTGGGGCACCGGGACCGGATATGATGAAAGAAGTCATCGGAATTTATGAAAAATATTTGGAAGAAAATAAATAAGATTTTAATATTATGACAAAAGAATGGAGGACCTGAAATGGAAAAGAAATTAAAAGTAGGAATCTTAGGGGCAACAGGAATGGTTGGACAGCGTTTTATTGCACTGCTTGAGAACCACCCATGGTACGAAGTTGTCACAGTAGCTGCGAGCGGACGTTCTGCAGGAAAGACATATGAGGAAGCCATTGGAGACAGATGGAAAATGGATACCCCGATGCCGGAAGCAGTGAAAAAATTAATCGTACATAATGTAAATGAAGTAGAAGAAGTTGCTGCTACCGTTGATTTTGTATTCAGTGCGGTAGATATGACAAAAGATGAAATCCGTGCCATCGAAGAAGCATATGCAAAAACAGAAACTCCGGTAGTATCCAATAACAGTGCACACAGATGGACACCGGATGTACCGATGGTCATTCCGGAAATCAACCCGGAACATTTTGCAATCATTGAATCCCAGAGAAAACGTCTTGGAACAAAGAGAGGCTTTGTTGCAGTAAAACCAAACTGCTCTATTCAGAGTTATGCACCGGTACTTTCTGCATGGATGGAGTTTGAGCCGACAGAAGTAGTTGCCACAACCTATCAGGCAATCTCCGGAGCAGGTAAAACCTTTAAGGACTGGCCGGAAATGGTAGAAAATATCATTCCTTATATTGGAGGAGAAGAAGAAAAGAGCGAGCAGGAACCACTTCGTATCTGGGGGAAAATTGAAGGAGACAAGATTGTAAAAGCAGAAGGACCTAAGATTACAACTCAGTGTATTCGTGTGCCTGTATTAAATGGACATACTGCTGCTGTATTCGTGAAATTTGCGAAAAAGCCGACAAAAGAACAATTAATCGAAAAATTAGTGAAATTCCGTGGTCTTCCACAGGAACTGGAGCTGCCAAGTGCACCAAAACAGTTTATCCAGTATATGGAAGAAGACAACCGTCCACAGGTCAAACTGGATGTAGACTATGAAAATGGAATGGGAATTTCTGTAGGCCGTCTGAGAGAAGATAGTATTTATGATTATAAGTTTATCGGTCTTTCCCATAATACGGTCCGCGGCGCTGCAGGCGGAGCGGTACTTTGTGCAGAAACACTGACTGCAAAAGGCTATATTCAGGCAAAATAAAAAGATAATATTTCGTCAAAATAGTTACTTGACAAATGCGTGTCCTGTTGCTAAAATAATAAAAAACAGAACGCGCTCTGTTTTTGGAGGTTAAACGTATGAGAAAACAGGCATATTCTATTTTAGTACATAATAATCCGGGTCTGCTCAGCAGAATGTCGGGATTATTCAGCCGTCGCGGTTATAATATCGAGAGTATTACAGCCGGAACGACAGCAGACGCTAGATATACGCGTATCACGATTGTGGCGAGCGGGGATGAACAGATTTTGGAACAGATTGAAAAGCAGGTTCGCAAGATGGAAGATGTTATTGACATTAAGTTCCTGAACGACAGCAATTCTGTATTCAGAGAGTTGATGATGATTAAGCTTCGTGTAGGTGCATCGGAAAGAGCGGAAGTCGTATCTGTCGCAGATATTTTCCGTGCTAAAGTTGTCAATGTGGAGAAGGATTGTTTGATCATCGAACTTACAGGTACTGAATCTAAGCTGGAAGCTTTTTTATCACTGCTTGATGGATATGAGATTCTGGAACTTGCAAGAACGGGACTTACCGGTCTTACCAGAGGCGTGGATGACGTAGTGTATGTCGGTACAGAGAAAAACAGAAAGCTAGGGGCTGAAGGCCTTTAACTCGAATAGAAAGAACATAATTTCAGGAGGTCAGTAACAATGGCAAAAGTTTATTATCAGGAAGATTGTAATTTAGCAGCATTAGAAGGACAGAAAATCGCTATTATCGGATACGGAAGCCAGGGACATGCACATGCCCTTAACTTAAAAGAATCTGGATGTGATGTTATCATTGGACTTTATGAAGGAAGCAAATCATGGAAGAAGGCAGAAGAACAGGGATTTCAGGTTTACACTGCTGCAGAAGCTGCAAAACAGGCAGACATTATCATGATCCTTATCAATGATGAATTACAGGCAGACATGTACAAGAATGATATCGAACCAAACCTTGAAGAAGGCAATATGTTAATGTTTGCTCATGGATTTAATATTCATTTCGGATGTATCACACCTCCGGCTAATGTTGACGTAACCATGATCGCTCCAAAAGCACCGGGACATACAGTAAGAAGCGAATATCAGGCTGGAAAAGGAACACCTTGCCTTATCGCTGTAGAACAGGATTACACTGGAAAAGCATGGGACAGAGCCCTTGCCTATGGTCTTGCAATCGGTGGAGCAAGAGCAGGACTTCTTGAAACTACATACAGAGTCGAGACAGAAACAGACCTTTTTGGAGAGCAGGCTGTACTCTGCGGTGGAGTTTGTGCACTGATGCAGGCTGGTTTCGAAACATTGGTTGAAGCAGGATATGACCCAAGAAATGCTTACTTCGAATGTATCCATGAAATGAAATTAATCGTAGACCTGATTTACCAGAGTGGTTTTGCAGGAATGAGATACTCTATCTCTAACACAGCAGAATACGGTGATTATATTACAGGACCTAAGATTATCACAGAAGAAACAAAGAAGACAATGAAGAAAATTCTTTCTGATATTCAGGATGGTACATTTGCAAAAGAATTCCTTCTTGATATGTCACCGGCAGGACGTCAGGTACACTTCAAAGCTATGAGAAAGAAAGCTGCTGAACATCCATCAGAAATAGTCGGAGAAGAGATCAGAAAGCTTTATAGCTGGAATGGCGAAGATAAATTAATCAATAACTAATCCTTAAAATGATTTGCATGTAAATGAATGAATAAAACGTACGAAAAGGTGAACCGGTATGAACAGTACTGGTTCATTTTTTTTACTTTCTATGTTATAATAAACAAAATGCCAAGGACAATCATTTCAAAAATGTGATGTCTGCGAATTGGTTTGTGCAAGTAATAGAAGAATATTTGAGGAGGATTGCTATGGATGACAGATTAGAGGATTTGCGTTCCAAGAAGAACCCAAAAGCGAGAATTAAGATTTTAAAAGGACATTTTGCTACGAGTAACTCCCACATTAATACATATATTGATATGTCAACTGTAAAAGTAAGGCATAACAATGCCCGTGAAACTGCGAAAGTGCTTGCAAGTGCCTATTTAACATCCACTTCCGTTGATACCATTGTATGTTTAGAGGATACAGACTCTATTGGAACTTTCATGGCAGAGCAGCTATCGGATATGAATATGCTTTCCTTGAGCAAGGGAAATAATATATCGATTGTTACACCGGAATATCTTTCCAGTGGGCAGATGATTTTTCGGGATAATAAGCAGAGAATGATTCGCAATCAACAGGTTCTTCTACTTGCAGCGTCGATTACAACAGGAAAATCTGTTAAAAAAGCGATTGATACGGTACTGTATTATGGTGGAACTGTCTGCGGAATCTGTTCCATATTCAGTTCCATTAACAAGATAAACGGAATGGAAATCAATACCATCTTTACCAGCTCTGATTTGCCGGATTATCACGCATATCCACCGGAGCTCTGCCCGATGTGTAAAGAAGGAAAGCGGATAGAAGCCATAGTAAACAGCTTCGGATATTCGAAACTATAGAAATAAACATACAAAAAAGGCAACCACTGACGGTATGGTTGCCTTTTTATATATGCATATATAAATAATTCAGCTTAAAGATTAAGCAAGTTCGTTAACAGCTTTTGTTAAACGAGAAATCTTTCTGGCGCAAGTATTCTTGTGGTATACACCCTTGCTTCCAGCTTTGTTGATTACAGAGATTGCTTCTTTTAAAGCAGCCTTTGCAGCCTCAGCATCTTTACGTGCAACAGCTGTTTCCACTTTCTTTACATAAGTTTTAACCTTAGATTTGATTGCTTTATTTCTAGCTGTCTTTGTTTCAATTACTAAAATTCTTTTCTTAGCAGATTTAATATTAGCCATTATTCCATACCTCCAAATTTTTTCTTGTGGTGTTCGTCAGAACGTGACACGGAACCTCTGACGTACATACTCATATATTTTATTCTAAGAAATACGTCTTGTCAATAAATATTTTGTGTTTTTTTGAGAAAAATAAGGCTATAAAATATCAACAAAATAAATGGGGAGAAATTATGGTTGAGAAATACAATATTCGTACAGATTTAGCCTTGGAGCAGAAGGAGCGATTCGATACAGACCACATAGAAATCTCCGGTGTGATTGTGAAGGAAACTTATGATGAAGAAAAAGAAATCCGAATTACCACGGTGAAAATAGAAACAGAGAACGGTGCCAGAACCATGGGAAAACCGGCAGGAACTTATATTACCATCGAAGCACCTGCCATGGCAGTAGATGACGAAGAGTTTCACAGTGAAATTTCTGAAGAAATTGCAGAATTCCTGCAGCAGATGATTCCGGACAATGTTTGTCCGCAGAATATCCTTGTTGTGGGACTTGGAAACCGCCAGGTAACTCCGGATGCATTGGGTCCTTATGTGGTGGATAATCTGATGGTAACCCGTCATATTATCTTGGAATATGGAAAGTATGCCATGGAAAATTCTGATTGCGTCAGTGCCATTGTTCCCGGTGTGATGGGACAGACTGGTATGGAATCTTTGGAAATCATTCGCGGTGTTGTTTCAGAGACGAAGCCGGATATTGTCATTGTAATCGATGCTCTGGCTGCACGAAGTGCCAAACGATTAAACAGGACCATCCAGATTGCTGATACCGGAATCCACCCAGGCTCAGGAGTTGGAAATCACAGAAATACCATTTCCAGAGAAACACTCGGTGTTCCGGTCATTGCCCTTGGGGTTCCAACTGTGATTGATGCGGCTACCATTGTAAATGATGCATTGGAAAATTTTTTGCAAGAGCTGGAACATTCCGAGCGGTTGCGTGGTGTGGGTGTGGTTATGCAGGGATACAGCATGCAGGAAAAATATGAACTGATCAAAGATTTGATTCATCCTTGTCTAAATGGATTTTTCGTAACACCAAAGGATATTGATGAAACGGTAAAACGAATCAGCTATACCATTTCCGAAGGACTCAACAGACTCTTTGCAGGAAAAATACATGAATGATTCATGAATAGAATAAAATGGAAAATAGGAAGTGTGAGAACACACAATATTATGAGCAGGTAAAGAGAAAAAATGAATAAATGGCAAAAAAATTGGCTGATAACAACCGGATTTGTCTGTGCCATCGGTGTATATTTATTGAAAAATAATGGAATCACGCTGCAGGCGGCAGGAAAATTTATTTCCTTCCAACAGGCACAGGATGCAGCGGAAAACTGGTATTTTCCTAATATTACATTTTCCCAGAAGAATCAGCAGTTGGATTTGCAGGCATGTCTTGCAAGACAAGTTATGAATATGGTTCCTCTGGGAAACTATGTGGTACAAATGCAAAAAGAAGAAAATGAGTCTGAAGATGAAGAAACTTATGAGTTATTGCTTAAACAAGAGGCGGCAGATGAAACCTCAGTTGACAGTGATGGCAATCTCATTGGTCAGGACACCAGTGCTGAGACGGCGCAAACGGTGGTTGAAAATGAGAATCTTTCGCTCGAGAAACTGAAAGATTTTGATTATCTGGTGAGTAATTTCTATACGGTAGACAGTGTGACTTATTTGGAAGAAGGGGATTTGAACGCAGAGCAGATGCTGACCGAGGATCTTACCATTGACTCTTCATCGGGAGGACCGAAAATTCTGATTTTCCATACCCATTCACAGGAAAGCTTTGCGGATTCTGATGGCACAGTTGAGACCAGTATCGTGGGAATTGGAAGGTATTTAACCGATATTTTAAACGAAAAATATGGCATTTCCACCCTGCATCACGAAGGAGTTTACGATTTAATCAATGGAAAATTGGACAGAAGCGAGGCTTATGAACAGGCACAGCCGAATATACGGCAGATTTTAAGCGAAAATCCAAGTATTGAGGTTGTCATTGATTTACATAGGGATGGTGTGAAAGAAACCACCCATCTGTCCACGGAGATAAATGGGAAACCTACCGCGCAGATTATGTTTTTTAACGGATTATGCCGGACTCGTACCAACGGAGACTTGTCCGCAATGTTAAATCCTTACATTCAGGATAACCTGGCATTTTCCTTACAGATGAAAATTGACGCGGAGAAGAGATACCCCGGATTTACAAGACGGAATTATTTAAAAGGTTATAAATACAATATGGACTTGGCACCGAAAATGCTCTTAATCGAGGCAGGGGCCCAGACAAATACGGTGGAGGAGATGAAAAATGCAATGGAACCACTGGCAGATATTTTAAATGATGTATTAATCAAAAAACAGGACAATTGAAAACGTATGTTCGAATATACAGGCAATAACTATTGACAATAAAAGGAAATTAAGATAAAATTCAGAAGATAATAGGCGAAAGAGGTAGAAAGAATATGGCAAAGCAATCTACATATGATGCAGACAGTATTTCCATACTGGAAGGTCTGGAAGCAGTGCGGAAGCGTCCTGGAATGTATATCGGAAGTGTCAGTACAAAGGGACTGAATCATCTCGTATATGAAATTGTGGACAACGCAGTTGACGAACATCTGGCAGGAGCCTGCGATTTAATTCAGGTAACGCTGGAAAAAGACGGTTCTGCTACGGTGGAGGATAACGGACGAGGTGTACCGGTTGGCAGACATGCGAAGGGGATTTCCGCAGCACGAATTGTATATACCACACTTCATGCAGGTGGTAAGTTCGATGATTCCGCATATAAGACCAGTGGTGGTCTGCACGGTGTAGGTTCTTCGGTAGTAAATGCGCTTTCTACTTATATGGATGTCCAGATCAACAGAGAAGGATTCATTCATCATGACCGGTATGAGCAGGGAAAACCGGTCATTGAACTGGTAGATGGACTTCTTCCTATAACCGGAAAGACAAAAAAGACAGGAACAAAGGTAAATTTTCTGCCGGACCCGACGATTTTTGAGAAGACCAGATTCCGGGAAGATGAGATAAAGAGCCGTCTCCATGAGACTGCTTACTTAAACCCGAATCTGACTATTATTTTTACTGATAAACGGAAAAGCCCGGAAGAACAGCTCACATACCATGAACCGGATGGAATCCTTGGATTTATTAAAGACTTGAATCACAGCAAGGAAACGATTCATGAACCGGTATTTTTTAAAGGAGAGGCAGAAGGAATTGAAGTGGAGGTCGCCTTTCAGTATGTAAATGAGTTCCATGAGAATGTACTGGGATTCTGCAATAATATTTACAATGCAGAGGGCGGAACTCATCTGACCGGATTTAAGACCACCTTTACTACATTGATGAATCAATATGCACGGGAGCTTGGTATTTTAAAGGAAAAGGATGCGAATTTTACCGGAGCAGATGTACGTAATGGAATGACCGCCATTGTATCCATTAAGCACCCGGATCCGAGATTTGAAGGACAGACCAAGACCAAACTGGACAATCAAGATGCAGCAAAAGCAACCGGAAAAGTGACAAGCGACGAAGTTACCCGTTTCTTTGACCGTAATCTGGAAACCTTGAAAAAGGTATTATCCTGCGCAGAAAAGGCTGCAAAAATACGAAAGACAGAGGAACGCGCCAAGACCAATCTGCTGACAAAGCAGAAATACTCTTTCGACAGTAATGGAAAGCTGGCAAACTGCGAAAGCAGAGATGCAGCAAAGTGTGAAATCTTTATCGTCGAGGGAGACTCGGCCGGAGGCTCTGCAAAGACTGCCCGTGATCGTATGTATCAGGCGATTCTTCCGATTCGCGGTAAAATCCTGAACGTAGAGAAGGCAAGCATTGACAAGGTACTGGCAAATGCAGAGATTAAGACCATGATCAATGCTTTTGGCTGTGGATTTTCCGAAGGCTATGGCAATGATTTTGATATTACAAAGCTTCGTTATGACAAGATTATTATTATGGCAGATGCCGACGTGGATGGTGCACATATTTCTACCTTGCTGCTCACCTTGTTTTACCGGTTCATGCCGGAACTGATTTTTGAGGGACATGTCTATGTAGCTATGCCGCCTCTTTATAAAGCAATGCCGAAAAAAGGCGAAGAAGAATATCTGTATGATGATAAGGCACTGGAAATCTATCGCAAAACCCATGATGGTGCATTTACTTTACAAAGATACAAAGGTCTTGGAGAAATGGATGCTCAGCAGCTTTGGGAGACGACGTTAAATCCAGAGACACGAAAATTAAAACGAATTGAAATAGAGGACGCCCGTATGGCATCCAGTGTAACGGAAATGCTTATGGGAACTGAAGTACCGCCGCGCCGTGCATTTATCTATGAAAATGCTACGGAAGCGGAATTGGATGTATAGGAGGATGCAAGATGGAAGAATCACAGATTATCCGGACCGAGTATTCGGAATTAATGAAAAAATCTTATATTGATTATGCCATGAGTGTTATTATCTCCCGTGCTATTCCGGATGTAAGAGACGGCTTGAAGCCGGTACAGAGAAGAACGTTATACGATATGCATGAGCTTGGAATCCGCTACGACCGCCCATATCGAAAATGTGCCCGTATTGTAGGTGATACCATGGGTAAATATCATCCTCATGGAGACAGTTCCATTTACGATGCCCTTGTGGTAATGGCGCAGGATTTCAAAAAGGGAATGGTTCTTGTAGACGGGCATGGAAATTTCGGTTCCATTGAAGGGGACGGGGCGGCAGCTATGCGATACACAGAGGCCCGTCTTGCCAAGATTACCCAGGAAGCTTTTTTGGCAGATATGGATAAGGATATCGTAGATTTCATACCGAACTTCGACGAGACGGAGAAAGAGCCGAAGGTACTCCCGGTAAGAGTGCCGAATCTGCTGCTAAACGGAGCTGAAGGAATCGCTGTCGGTATGGCAACCAGTATTCCTACACATAATTTGGGAGAACTGGTGGATGCAGTCAAAGCCTACATGAAGAATAATGATATCACTACAA
This sequence comes from uncultured Bariatricus sp., assembly GCA_934307065.1. GTDB lineage: Bacteria > Bacillota > Clostridia > Lachnospirales > Lachnospiraceae > Allocoprococcus. The sequence continues at coordinate 151,962 of CAKRCD010000001.1, forward strand.
AACAGTTAATGAAATATATCAAAGGACCGGATTTTCCAACTGGAGGTATCGTTGTCAATCAGGATGAACTGCTTAATATTTATGAAACCGGAACCGGAAAAATCAAGATCCGTGGCAAGGTAGAAATAGAAGAACAAAAAGGCGGTCGAAAGAAAATTATCATTTCTGAGATTCCATATACCATGATTGGTGCAGGAATCGGAAAATTCTTAAATGATGTATGCAGTCTGGTAGAGACAAAGAAGACCAGTGATATCGTAGATATTTCCAATCAGTCCTCCAAAGAAGGAATCCACATTGTGATTGAAGTAAAGAAAGATACGGATGTGGACAATCTTATCAACATGCTTTACAAGAAAACCAAGCTGGAAGATACGTTCGGTGTCAATATGCTGGCAGTAGCGGATGGGCGGCCGGAGATTCTGAATCTGAAGAAGATTATTGAATATCACGTAGATTTCCAGTTTGAGCTGGCTACAAGAAAATACAAAACTCTGCTTCAGAAAGAACGGGAAAAAAGAGAAGTGCAGGAAGGTCTGATTAAGGCATGTGATGTCATCGACTTAATCATCGAAATCCTGCGAGGAAGCCGTTCAGTAAAAGATGCGAAGGCTTGTCTGACTCAGGGAATCACGGAAAACATTACCTTTAAATCCAATATTTCCAAGAAGATGGCAGCTATGCTGCGCTTTACAGAAAGACAGGCGACCGCAATTCTGGAAATGCGTTTATATAAGCTGATTGGTCTGGAAATCGAAGCTTTAATGAAAGAACATGAACAGACCGTAGCCAATATTCTCCGCTACGAAGATATATTGGATAACTATGATTCTATGGCAAATGTCATTACCTCGGAACTGGATGCCTTTAAGAAAGAATATGGTATCAAACGCCGTACCCGGATAGAAAATGCAGAGGAAGCCGTCTTTGAAGAAAAGAAGATAGAAGAGCAGGAAGTCATGCTGCTCATGGATCGCTTTGGATATGCCAAGACGGTAGACATGTCGGTTTACGAGCGCAACAGGGAAGCAGCAGATAAGGAAAACAAATACATCCTGTCCTGCATGAATACAGGGAAAATCTGTATTTTCACGGCAGATGGAAACATGCATCAGGCAAAAGTACAGGACATTCCATACGGTAAGTTCCGTGACAAGGGGCAGCCGATTGACAATGTAACCAATTATGACAGCACCAAAGAAGAAATCATTTATCTTTGTGATGAACGTCAGCTCTATTTTGGAAAATTCCTGTTTGTAACAAAACAAGGCATGATAAAAGTAGTAGATGGTTCTGAATTTCAGGCAGGAAAACGCACGATCGTGGCATCCAAACTGCAGGAAGGTGATAAAATTGCAGCAATCCGTATCCTGACTCCTAACCAGAATATTGTATTTATGACAGAACGTGAATATTTACTGCGTATTTCAGCAGAGGATGTTCCGGAAAAGAAAAAAGGGGCAGTCGGTGTGCGCGGAATGAAACTTCAGAAGGATGACCTCATCGAAGAAGTCCGGTTGTTTGAAGAAGGAACAGAGCAGAAAGTGATGTTCCATGAGAAAGAAATCACGCTGAACCGGTTAAAGCTTGCGAAACGTGATGGCGCAGGAACAAAAATGCGGAAATAAGACGGGGAACCGGTCAAAATAATGATAAAAAGGCTTGATTTTACCGAAAATAGTGCTATAATATTATACGGTAACATAAAGTTTTGGGCAAAGAGTGAACGAAAGTTCACTCTTTTTTATAGATTAAATGCAAGTGCTGAAAATAACAAAGAACTGCATAGCCCGATATGTGAAATGGAGGAAGCGTATTGTCAAAAAAAGAAGTATACGAACAGAAAACAGAAGCCATTCTGCTTCCGATTATGGAGAAGTATGGTTTCGAACTTTGGGATGTAGAATATGTAAAAGAAGGAAGCAGCTGGTATCTCCGTGCCTACATTGATAAGCCGGGTGGTATTATGATCAACGACTGCGAGACAGTCAGCAGAGAACTTTCCGACATTCTGGATGCACAGGATTTTATCGAAGATGCCTACATTCTGGAAGTAAGCTCACCGGGGCTTGGCAGACCATTAAAGAAAGAAAAAGATTTTGCAAGAAGTATCGGAGAGGAAATTGAGATTCGGACATACCGGGCAATCGACAGACAAAAAGAATTTATCGGAATCCTGAAGGAGTATGATAAAGATACCATTACCATTGAGTATGAAGATGGAGAAACGAAGCAGTTCGACAGAAGTGAAATTGCACTTGTTCGTTTAGCATTTGATTTTTAAAAGACAGGAGGAAACAGAAAAATGAATACGGAATTATTAGAAGCGCTCAATATTCTGGAAGAAGAAAAAGACATCAGCAAGGAAACCCTGCTTGATGCAATTGAAAATTCATTAATTAACGCATGTAAGAATCATTTTGGAAAAGCAGATAATATTAAGGTGATCATGGACCGTGAAAACTGCGATTACAAACTGATTCAGGAAAAAAGGGTAGTAGAGACAGTAGAAGACCCGGTAGAAGAAATCAGCCTTACCAATGCAAAGATGATAAATCCTGCAAATGAAATCGGCGATACCGTTCAGATTCCGGTTGAATCCAAATCCTTTGGACGAATCGCAACACAGAATGCGAAGAACCTGATTCTTCAGAAAATCCGTGAAGAAGAACGTAAGGTAGTATATGATCAGTATTTCGAAAAAGAAAAAGACATTGTAACAGGTGTGGTACAGCGTTACGTCGGAAAGAATATCAGTATCAATCTTGGAAAAGCAGATGCAATGCTTACAGAAAATGAACAGGTAAAAGGTGAAGTATTTGAGCCGACAGAGCGTATCAAATTGTACGTTGTAGAAGTAAAGAATACAACAAAGGGACCGAAAATTTTAGTTTCCAGAACACATCCGGAACTGGTAAAACGTTTATTTGAAGCGGAAGTTACAGAAGTGAAAGATGGTATTGTCGAAATTAAGAGTATTGCAAGAGAAGCAGGTTCCCGTACAAAGATTGCGGTATGGTCTAATGACCCGGATGTTGACCCGGTTGGTGCATGTGTTGGTATGAACGGTGCGAGAGTCAATGCAATCGTGAAAGAACTTCGTGGAGAAAAAATTGACATTATCAACTGGAATGAAAACCCTGCCCTTTTGATTGAAAATGCACTTAGTCCTGCAAAAGTAATTTCTGTTATGGCTGACCCGGACGAAAAGACAGCAAGTGTAATTGTTCCTGACTATCAGTTATCCCTTGCAATCGGTAAAGAAGGACAGAATGCAAGACTAGCAGCCCGTCTGACCGGATATAAGATTGATATCAAGAGTGAGACACAGGCAATCGAATCAGGTGAACTTCCTGCAAATTACATGGATATGGGAAATGAAACAGAAGAATATCAGGAAAATTATACAGAAGATTTCTCAGAAGACTATGCTGATACCGATTTAGATTTAGACTTATATGAAGAATAAATAGGAGTGATTGTTTGAGTATAACAAAGAAAATTCCTATGCGTAAATGTGTAGGATGCCAGCAGATGAAAAATAAAAAAGAGCTGCTTCGTATTTTAAAAACCGCAGAGAATGAATTTGTGCTGGATGCGACAGGAAGGAAGAATGGAAGAGGCGCATATCTTTGCTTTTCAAAAGATTGTCTACAAAAGGCGATTCAGAGCAAAGGATTAGAACGTTCTTTCAAACAGTCGATTCCGAAAGAAGTATATGAAAAACTGGAAAAGGAGCTGGATGAACTTGATGTTGAATAGAACCTTGGCAATGGTTGGTCTGGCTACCAAAGCCGGAAAAACAAAAAGCGGAGAGTTCCAAACGGAGAATGCAGTGAAGGATGGAACCGCCCAGCTTGTTATCGTAGCAGCAGATGCATCAGAGAACACAAAAAAGAAATTTCAAAATATGTGTGACTTTTATAAAGTGCCAATTTATTTTTATGGAGATAAAGATACCTTGGGGCATGCAATGGGAAAAGAATTCCGGGCAACACTTGCTGTCACAGACGCAGGCTTTGCAGACGGAATCAGAAAACATTTGGACTCAGAAGGAAACACAAATTGCATAGGGAGGTAGTTATTAATGTCAAAATTAAGAGTATATGAACTGGCGAAAGAAATGAATAAGACGAACAAAGAAATGCTTGGTCTTTTAAAAGAGAAGGGCATTGAAGTTGCAAGTCATATGAGTACTCTTTCCGAAGAACAGATAAGAGCAGTGAAAACTGCTCCGGCAAAAGAAGCGCCGGCGAAAGAAACAGTAGCAAAAGAAGCACCTGCAAAGGAAGAAAAGAAGAAAAATATTGTGCAAGTATTCCGTCCACAGAACACTCAGAATGGTGGAAAACAGGGAAACCGTATGCAGGGAAACCGCCCTCAGAATGGACGCCCACACGGAAATGGCGAACAGCGTCAGAACAGCCGTCCACAAAACGGACGCCCGCAGGGAAACGGGGAACGCAACACCGAACACAACAGTGACTTCCGTCAGAATAACCGTATGCAGGGAAATCGCATGCAGGGCAGCCACCCTCAGAATGGTGAGCAGCGTCAGCGCTCTTTTGATGGAAGAAATGAGAACAGAGATAACAATAGAGATAACAGAAATGATGGAAGAAGAGAAAACTTCCAGAACCGCAGAAACGACGGTGGAAGAAATAATAGTGAACAGCGTCAGAACCGTTCCAATGATGGCAGAAATGACGGAAGAAGAGAGAACTTCCAGAACCGCAGAAATGAAGGTGGAAGAGACTTTAATAAAGACCGTGATTTCAATCAGAATCGTGGATTTAATAAGAACCGTGATTTTGATAAGGACAGAGAGTCCGCCAAAGACAGAGATTCCAGAGACAACCGCAGAGATGACAGAAAGAAATCCAGTCCGGCCATTCCAGCTCCTGCCATTACAGAGCAGAAACCGAGCCGTTCAAAGACAAAGGATGCTCACAGTAACAAAAAGAAAGATTATAACAAGAATAATGCGAATGAGGATGGCATGCCAAAGGGCAAGAAGGGCAAAAATAACGTACCTCAGCCAAAATTAGAAAAACCACAGCCAAAGAAGGAAGTTGTGGAAGAACAGATTAAACAGATTACGATTCCGGAAAAACTGACGATTCAGGAACTGGCTGACAAAATGAAGATCCAACCTTCTGTCATTGTAAAGAAACTTTTTATGCAGGGCAAAATCGTTACTGTTAATCAGGAAGTGGATTTCGATACCGCAGAAGAAATCGCGATGGAATTTGAAGTACTCTGCGAAAAAGAAGAAGTGGTAGACGTAATTGAAGAACTTCTCCGTGAGGATGAAGAAGACGAAAAGAAAATGAAGAAACGTCCACCTGTAGTCTGCGTAATGGGTCACGTTGACCATGGTAAAACTTCTCTTCTGGATGCCATCCGTAATACACACGTCATTGCGGGAGAAGCAGGCGGAATCACACAGCATATCGGTGCTTCTGTAGTAGAAGTTAATGGAGAGAAGATTACTTTCCTTGATACACCTGGACATGAAGCCTTCACTGCAATGCGTATGCGTGGTGCAAGCTCTACGGATATTGCAATTCTTGTAGTAGCTGCCGATGACGGTGTAATGCCACAGACAGTGGAAGCCATCAACCATGCAAAGGCTGCAGGAATTGATATCATCGTAGCAGTCAATAAAATTGATAAACCGGCTGCCAATGTAGACCGTGTAAAACAGGAACTTACGGAATATGAACTGGTTGCGGAAGACTGGGGCGGAAGTACGATCTTTGTACCTGTTTCAGCCAAGACAGGAGAAGGTATCGATGAATTGATGGAAATGATTCTTCTGACCGCAGAAATGGCTGAGTTGAAGGCAAATCCAAACCGTCGTGCCAGAGGTCTTGTCATTGAGGCAGAACTTGACAAAGGAAAAGGTCCGGTTGCTACTGTACTTGTACAGAAAGGAACCCTTCGTATCGGAGATCCAATTGCGGCAGGTTCTGCTTATGGTAAAGTGCGTGCCATGATGGACGATAAGGGACGCCGTGTAAAAGAAGCAGGTCCATCTATGCCGGTGGAAATCCTTGGGTTAAATGATGTACCAAATGCAGGCGAAGTATTTGTCGGATGTGGAAATGAAAAAGAAGCCCGCAGTTTTGCAGACACATTTATCAGTCAGGGGCGTGTGAAAATGCTGGAAGAAACCAAGTCCAAAATGTCTCTGGATGATTTGTTTAATCAGATCCAGGAAGGCAATCTGAAAGAACTTGGTATTATCGTAAAAGCCGACGTGCAGGGTTCTGTAGAAGCGATCAAACAGAGTCTTGTAAAACTTTCCAATGATGAGGTTGTTGTAAAGATTATTCATGGCGGTGTAGGTGCAATCAATGAATCAGACGTTACACTTGCTGCAGCATCCAATGCAATTATTATTGGATTCAATGTCCGTCCGGATGCAACTGCAAAAGAGACAGCAGAACGCGAAGGCGTTGATATGCGTCTGTATCGTGTTATTTACAATGCAATCGAAGATGTGGAGGCTGCCATGAAGGGTATGCTGGAGCCGGTATATGAAGAAAAGATTCTCGGTCATGCAGAAGTACGCCAGACTTTCAAAGCTTCCGGTGTGGGAACAATCGCAGGTTCTTACGTTCTGGATGGTGTGATTGAACGTGACAGCAATGTTCGTATTACCCGTGACGGAATCGTTATTTATGACGGAAAACTTGCTTCCCTGAAACGTTTTAAAGATGATGTAAAAGAAGCAAAAACCGGATATGAATGTGGATGTGTATTTGAACGTTTTAACGATGTAAAGGAAGGCGATATGATAGAAGCCTTCAAGATGGTTGAAATTCCAAGATAATCTGGATTTTCAACATGTTCCTGTTTATATCCACAAGTGAAATGGAGAGCAGTATGAGAAAAAACAGTATTAAAAATACACGCGTTAACACAGAAGTGCAGCGTGAATTAAGCAATATTATCCGTGGGGGAATCAAAGACCCACGTGTAGCACCGATGACTTCCGTTGTATCCGTGGAAGTTGCTCCGGACTTAAAGACCTGCAAAGCCTATATCAGTGTACTTGGTAATGAAGAAGCACAGCAAAACACGGTAAAAGGTCTGCAGAGCGCAGAGGGATATATCCGTAGAGAACTTGCACATACTTTAAATATGCGTAATACACCGGAAATCAGATTTGTATTGGACCAGTCCATTGAATATGGTGTTATGATGTCAAAGAAAATATCAGAGGTAACAAAAGATATTAAAGATGACGAGGAAGAGTAGTATGTTGACAGAAATGGTAAAATCGGCAGAATCCATTGCTATCGGCGGTCATGTCAGACCGGATGGAGACTGTGTGGGTTCCTGCCTTGGAGTTTACTTATATCTAAAAAAACATTTTCCAGATAAACAGATTCATGTTTATCTGGAATCTATTCCGGAGGTATTTCAATTTTTGAAAGGTTCAGAAGACATTCTTCATGAAATCCCGGAAGATAAGATATATGACCTTTTTATTCTACTGGACTGCGGAGATGCCCAGCGTCTTGGATTTTCCGCACCACTTTATGAAAATGCAAAGGCATCCTTCTGCATTGACCATCATGTAAGCAATCAGGCATTTGCAACGAAAAACTACATAGAACCGGAAGCAAGCTCCACATGCGAACTGGTATATCATCTGCTTGGTTCAGACCAGATTTCCGAGGAAATTGCAGAATGCCTTTATGTGGGCATTGTCCATGATACGGGAGTGTTCCGTCATTCATGCACTCATCCGTCCACTATGTGTGTGGCTGCTGATTTGATGGAAAAAGGGATTGATTTTACCAAAATCATAACGGAAACATTTGATGAGAAAACCTTCGCACAAAATCAGATAATGGGTTATGTACTGGTAAATGCCATTCAATTTCTGGAAGGCAGAGGTGTTGCTTCTTATGTGGATCTGGAAAAGATGGCTGAGTACCGGGTTCAGACTAAACAACTGGATGGAATTGTAAATCAGCTCAAGCTGACTAAGGGTGCCGATCTGGCGGTGTTTATGTATGAACTGGAAAAAGGGTTCTATAAGGTCAGTCTTCGTTCTACAGAGGCGGTAGATGTGAGCAGACTTTCCCAGATATTTGGTGGAGGTGGTCATGCACGGGCTGCCGGATTTAGTATAAGCGGAACCTTTGCAGAAATTTTAGAGAAAGTAAAAGCTGCCGCTCTGGAGCAGCTTGGAAAATAGAAAGGAATCCAAAAGCTATGATTCATGGCGTGATAAATATTTATAAAGAAAAAGGATTCACTTCACATGACGTGGTTGCAAAACTGCGCGGAATCTTAAAACAGAAGAAGATTGGACACACAGGCACACTGGACCCGGATGCAGAAGGCGTTCTACCGGTATGTCTCGGAAAAGCCACGAAGCTGTGCGATATGCTGACCGATAAGGATAAGACTTATGAGACTGTCCTGCTTCTTGGACAGGTAACTGACACGCAGGACATTTCCGGTCAGATTCTGGAAGAACATAGTACCGGACATTTGACAGAAGAAATGGTAAGAGAAGCCATCTTATCTTTTGCCGGGGAATATGACCAGATTCCACCTATGTATTCTGCATTAAAGGTAAATGGAAAGAAGCTGTATGAGCTTGCAAGAGAAGGAAAAGAAGTAGAGCGTAAACCACGAAAAGTTACCATTTATCAGATTGTGATAAAAGAAATCAATCTTCCGAGAGTGCGTATGGAAGTTAAATGCTCCAAAGGAACTTACATCCGGACACTCTGCCATGATATTGGTATGAAGCTGAAATGCGGTGGCTGTATGGAATCCCTGCTCCGCACTCAGGTGGAACGATTTACCATAGAAGACAGCCAGAAGCTTTCCGATGTAGAAAACCATTTTAAAGAACAGACTTTAGATGAAATCATAATTCCGATTGACAAAATGTTTGAAAATTTAAAAGCGGTAACGCTGACAGCAGAAGCAGCACGCGCAGTATGTAATGGAAATGGATTTCAAAAAAAGGGTATAAACGCAGCCATATCGGATTCAACAGAACATACTGAATTTACTGAAGATGAGCGGGTGCGTGTTTACGGAGAAGATGGCAGCTTTATTGCCATTTACGAATATTGTCAGGAAACCGATGATTTTAAAATTGTCCGCATGTTTTTTGACGGCAGAGAACAGTAGAAATAAAGAGGATGAAAATGGATTATATCAGGGAAATTCAATCTTATCATTGTGACAGGGCAAGTGCAGTTACACTTGGCAAATTCGATGGCTTACACAGAGGACATCAGAAACTGATTCGGGAAATTTGTGAGAAGAAAGCAAAATTTCAGGTAAAAACCATTGTGTTTGCATTTGACATGAACCCATTTTTTCAAAAAAAAGGATTAACCCGCAAAGGCATTACGACAAACGAAGAACGCAGAGAACGGCTGGAGGAAATGGTAGATGTATTGGTAGAATGCCCTTTTGATGAACGGATTTCTACCATGACAGCCGAAGATTTTATTGAAAAGATTCTGGTACAGACCTTTCACGCAAAATATATTGTGGTTGGTACGGATTTTCGCTTTGGATATGAGAAAAAAGGAGATGCAGCCATGCTTGCCGCCTATGCAGTAAAATATGGTTACGAGCTTACCGTCGTATCCAAAGAAATGTTCGGTGACCGGGAGATAAGCAGCACCTACATCCGGGAAGAGCTGGAAAAAGGACATATGGAGAATGTAAACCAGATGCTTGGATATTCTTATACTATAAGTGGAAGAGTGGAGTATGGGAAACAACTTGGCAGAACCCTTGGCTTTCCAACACTGAATGTACATCCATCCGATGAAAAAATGCTGCCGCCCAAGGGTGTCTATATGACGAATACCATAGTAGACGGACAGCTTTATCACGGCCTTGGCAATATTGGATTCAAGCCCACCGTCACAGAGGAACACCGGATGCTCATTGAAACCTTCCTTTTTGACTATGACGGAAATGCTTACGGAAAAGAAGTGAAAACGCAGCTTCTGCATTATAAGCGACCTGAGAAGAAATTTGATTCTGTCGCAGAATTAAAAACACAGATCGATACAGATATTGATTATGCAAGAAACTATTTTAACAAGAAACTATTTTAAATAGAATTTTTTCATAATATCTTTTCATAATGCATATGAAATTTTTGTTGACAAAAGATTAAGAAATATGCTATTTTATATAGGTATGTAAAACCAGTGTTCGGCAAATGGAATCTCCAACCCTTGCTTAATACTTGGCAATTAATAGAATTTAGGAGGTAACCAAAATGGTAACAAAAGAAATGAAAGAAGAAATCATCAAAACTTACGGAAGAACAGCAGGAGATACAGGTTCTCCAGAAGTTCAGATCGCAATCCTTACAGCAAGAATCAATGATTTAACAGATCATTTCAAAGCTAATCCAAAGGATCATCACTCAAGAAGAGGACTTCTTAAGATGGTAGGACAGAGAAGAGGACTTCTTGCATACTTAAAGAAAAACGATATCGAAAGATACCGTGCATTAATCGAAAAATTAGGATTAAGAAAGTAATTCGCGTATTTCGTGAAAATGTATATAAAGCTTTCCGGTTGTCATGTGCAGCCGGAAAGCTTTTTTCGTAAATAGAAATTCTTTAATAGAAATTGTGAATTGAAATTACATTTTCTGGAATAGGTTTCGCTTGCGTGTAAAAATACACTATGCTATAATAGATTAGATTGTGACAGTATATCTATCCGAGACCACTGAAAAGTGTATCCTGATTTTTAAGAATCATATATGTTTTTCAGTAGTTTCGGAATCACTGTCAATTTAATGAAAAAGGAGAAAATTATGTACAAGACATTTGAAATGGAACTTGCCGGAAGAACTCTGAAGGTAGATGTGAACAGAGTGGCAAAGCAGGCAAATGGTGCAGCACTGATGCATTATGGTGATACAGTTGTCCTTTCTACAGCAACTGCATCAGACAAGCCAAGAGAAGGAATTGATTTCTTCCCATTGAGCGTAGAATACAATGAAAAATTATACGCTGTAGGAAAAATCCCTGGAGGATTTAACAAGCGTGAAGGAAAAGCATCTGAAAATGCTGTTCTTACCTGCCGTGTAATTGACCGTCCTATGCGTCCTTTATTCCCAAAGGATTACAGAAATGATGTGACACTGGAGAACTTAGTTCTCTCTGTTGATCAGGACTGCTCGCCAGAACTGACTGCTATGTTGGGTTCTGCCATTGCAACTGCAATTTCCGATATTCCGTTTGATGGACCGACAGCTTCTACACAGGTTGGACTGGTTGATGGTGAATTTGTATTTAACCCGACAGCAGCACAGAAAGAAAAATCAGACCTTGCGCTTACCGTAGCTTCTACAAGAGAAAAGGTCATCATGATTGAAGCTGGTGCGAATGAAGTACCGGAAGATAAAATGATTGAAGCTATCTTTGCAGCACACGAAGTAAACCAGAAGATTATTGCGTTTATTGATACAATTGTTGCAGAATGTGGAAAACCGAAACATGCATACGAAAGCTTTGCGGTACCGGAAGAACTTTTTGCTGCAATGCAGGAAATCGTTACACCTGCTGAAATGGAAGAAGCAGTATTTACAGATGACAAGCAGACAAGAGAAGAAAACATCAAAGCCATCACAGCAAAATTTGAAGAAGCCTTTGCTGACAAGGAAGAATGGCTCGCAAAACTTCCGGATGCTGTTTACCAGTATCAGAAAAAGACAGTCCGTAAGATGATTTTAAAAGACCACAAGAGACCGGACGGACGTGAAATCGAACAGATTCGTCCACTTGCGGCAGAAGTAGATTTGCTTCCTAGAGTACATGGCTCTGCTATGTTTACCCGTGGACAGACACAGATTTGTACCGTAACAACTTTGGCTCCGCTTTCAGAAGCACAGAAGGTAGATGGTCTTAACGAAGCAGAAACTTCTAAGAGATATATGCACCATTATAACTTCCCATCATATTCTGTTGGGGAAACAAAACCATCCAGAGGACCTGGACGTCGTGAAATCGGACATGGTGCACTTGCAGAAAGAGCATTGGTTCCAGTCCTTCCAACAGAACAGGAATTCCCATATGCGATCCGTACAGTATCTGAGACATTTGAATCCAACGGTTCTACTTCTCAGGCAAGTGTTTGTGCATCTTCTATGTCACTGATGGCTGCAGGTGTTCCGATCAAAGCTCCGGTAGCAGGTATTTCCTGCGGACTTGTAACTGGTAATTCGGATGATGATTATATCGTTCTTACAGATATTCAGGGACTGGAAGACTTCTTCGGCGACATGGACTTTAAAGTAGCCGGAACCAAGAAGGGTATTACTGCAATCCAGATGGATATCAAGATTCATGGACTTACAAGACCGATCATTGAAGAAGCAATTGCACGTACAAGAAAAGCCCGTGTTTACATTTTAGATGAAGTAATGAATAAGACAATTGCGGAGCCAAGACCAGAAGTCGGCACTTACGCACCAAAGATTATCCAGATGAGCATTGACCCATCTAAGATTGGTGATGTAGTAGGTCAGAGAGGAAAGACCATTAACGCTATCATCGAAAAGACAGGTGTGAAGATTGATATCACAGATGACGGAAGTGTTTCTATCTGCGGTGTAGATGCTGAAAACATGGAAAAAGCCCGTCAAATGATTGCTATGATTGTTACAGACTTTGAAGCTGGTATGGTACTGGAAGGTGACGTAGTCAGCATTAAAGAATTTGGTGCATTTATCGAATTCGCACCTGGAAAAGAAGGAATGGTTCACATTTCCAAGATTTCCAAAGAAAGAATCAATCATGTAGAAGACGTTTTAACCTTAGGAGACCATGTGAAGGTGGTATGCCTTGGCAAAGATAAAATGGGAAGAATCAGCTTCAGCATGAAAGATGTAGCAGAATAAACCGATAATTAAAACTTATAAAGGGATTCATTCAAAAATTTGAGAATGAGTCCCTTTTTATATTGCATTTTATCTATTGCATAGGCTATCATTTTCTTATAAGTTTTATTCTTGTTCAGCAAGCAAACGGAACGGAATCCGTACTTATATAGTAGGAGGCACTTTATGGAAGATAAAAAGATAATCGAATTATATTTTGCCCGTTCTGAAACTGCATTGGTGGAGACGGAAAAGAAATATGGAAAACTGATTCTATTTCTAATCGGTAAACTGCTATATAACAAACTGGATATTGAAGAATGCAGCAATGATACTTATATGGGAGTATGGACAACCATTCCACCCAAATTGCCAGTGAACTTTAAGGCTTATGTTTTGAAAATTGCGAGAAATTTATCACTTAAAAAATATGAATACAATCATGCCGCAAAAAGAGATGTTAATAAATGTATTCCTTATGAAGAACTAAGTAATTACTTAGGAGAAGATACCACAGACAAACTGGAAAATTATGAGTTGAAAGAAGTCATTGAGGCTTTTCTGGATACACTTTCCAAAGAACACCGACAGGTCTTTATGCTGAGATATTGGTATTTTATGTCCGTAAAAGAAATCATGGAATGCTGTAATATGAGTAAAAGTAAGGTAGAGACCATACTGTTCCGGACAAGGAACAAATTAAAAGAGCAGTTGGAGGAAAGGAGTTATTTATGAAAAAGGAGTCATTTATGAAATCTGATATTTTGCATGCAATGAATGATATCGATGATAAATATATCATGGAAGCGGCACAATGTCTGCAGTCAAAAGAACGAAGACCTACCCACCTGTATCGATTTGCATTAAGCGCTGCGGCTCTCCTTATCATTGTGATAATCGCAACGAAAACCAACCCGGTACGGGCAAGATATCTTCCGATTATTGGAAGCATTTTCGATCATTTTAAAAGTCCTTCATCGGACAGTAATACCGATAGTAATACAAATGATGATTCCCCTGTACGCGGATACGATACCATTGTAAAAACGGACACATCAACTTTTCATGATACATTAAGCTGCCAGTCGATTTTCTCTTCTGAGATTACAGAAGACATGTTAACAGATGAACAGAAAGAGGTATCCTTTGATATAACATTAACGGGAACACTCAATTATGATAAGCTTTCAGGGGAATATCTTTCTTCTTCGAGCACGGTTGCGCTTGATTATGATCATACAGGTCCGGTAACGCTTTTGTTAAATGCAGTTTCTACAGGTACAGTAGAACGGGATCAATATGTTTTGGTTACCTGTTCGGCAGATCTGGTTGGAACAACAGAAGTAAATGGACAGGTTGTTACCATAAATTATGGCTCCATTTATTACACATTTCAAATTTCAAAAGAATAGTTCAAAAGAGGAGGGACGGGATATGAAGGTGAAACAACAATATTTTATTACAGTTTTCATGATTATACTGCTGAACATGTTAGCCGCAGGATGCGAAAAAACTACTGTCGAAAATACAACACCAGTAAAAATTGAAAATCCTGAAAATATCAGCCAGATTCAGCTTCATTTTATCAAGCATGATGTAACGGAGTATCCATCCTCAAAACTGGACAATTTCATTAAGGATTTGGAAAATACGACTCCGCTCAGTCTGAAAGATGCAGAACAGATAAATGCAAAAGAAGGAAGCGTTTTTATCACTCTTATTTATGAAGATGGAACAAAAGACAGGTTCGAGTTCTTTAAAAATAATGAAAAATGGTATATGGAGTATAATTACAGATTTTATACCAATGCAGATTTCTGGCAAAAATATATCGGAATAAGTGATTCTGGAACTTCTGATTCTTCTGTAAAAATTCAGGGGATGCCGCTGGAACTTGTGCGCAGGTATTTAGAACTGACGGAAGGTTTAGAAGAGATGGATACAAAAACGGAATTTCTATTTTCAGCAGCCTGTCAGCAATATAATCAAGAATGTACGAAAGAAGAGACTGCTGCGAAAACAAGGGAATCCAAAATAGAAAAATGGAAAATGTATCAGGCAGCGGCAAGCGAGGGAATCACAATTTCAGAGGACAGACTAAAGGAAGTAATGGATATTTATATTTCGCAGGTATCTCAGGCGGAACATTTTAAAGATGAACAATATTTTAAAGATTATCAGGCATTATTGGAAGAATTCCACACCAATGTAGAAGAAGTTGTATATAAAAGCAAAGATACCTTTTATTATAGGCAAATACAAAATGAATTGTGGATGCGCAGGCGGAATGAGTTTGCCTCTGGTCAAGATAAGATAAACGGAGTTGTCTATCAAAATGCAAGTGAATATTACAATGCCTACATGAAGGAAAAAGTGTATACCCGCTCTCTTGATGATAATGCGTCCAAGGAGTTTTTGAAAGAATTAGACGAAGCAGAAAAAGCGTATATGCAGCAATAATAAATTTGTAATGCAAACGAAAAAAGTTCACGAAAAATCGTGGACTTTTTTTCGTGTCATATCTAAGGTCTAAAATATATCCTCTTCACATATATATTGTCTAAAGAGGTGGACAAGAATGAGATTAAGTAAACGAGAACAGGTATTGTGTGTATTACCCGGTAAAATCAAAGGTATTTTGCTGAACAGTATTCTGAACTTTGACGAGCTTCAGGAAATCCGTATGCGGGAAGAAAATCCGCTGATGATCCGGGTAAATGGCAGGGAACAGATATTTTCCCATGTGGTTACCAAAGAAGAGCTGCGAGAGACAATGGAGTACATTTCCAATTATTCACTCTACGCATATGAAAATGAACTCCGCCAGGGATTTCTGACGATTG
Organism: uncultured Bariatricus sp.; assembly: GCA_934307065.1. Lineage (GTDB taxonomy): Bacteria > Bacillota > Clostridia > Lachnospirales > Lachnospiraceae > Allocoprococcus. The sequence continues at coordinate 167,703 of CAKRCD010000001.1, forward strand.
AAGGCGGCCACCGGGTCGGTGTATCCGGGAAGATCGTAAGTGAAAAAGGAAAAGTGAAAAATTTCCAGTATATTTCTTCGATTAATATCCGTATATGTCATGAAATCAAGGGATGCGCAGACCTGTTATTTCCTGCAATTCTGGAAGAAAATCAGGTGGTACATACCATGATAATATCACCGCCGGGGCGTGGAAAAACGACCTTATTAAGAGATATTATCCGTCAGGTATCGGATGGGAACAACTATGTGAAAGGAACAAATGTGGGTGTCGTAGATGAACGTTCTGAAATCGGAGGCTGTTATCTTGGGGTTCCGCAAAATCATATTGGAAAACGGACAGATATTCTGGATAACTGTCCAAAAGCAGAGGGGATGATGATGCTGATCCGTTCCATGAATCCGCAAATTCTCGCTGTAGATGAAATTGGAAGCAGCCAGGATGTGGAGGCAGTTTCTTATGCCATGCACAGTGGTGTCACAATGCTGGCAACAGTACATGGACATTCGCTGGAAGAAATCCGGCAGAAGCCGGGAATCAAAAGGCTTTTGGAGGCGCATACCTTTAAACGGTTCATAGTCATAAATAAAGAGGGCAAGGCAGGCGGAGTAAGTGGAATCTTTGATGAAAAGGGAAATGCTTTATGCTTTTGAAAATCATTGGACTCATTTTACTGACAGCTTCTTGCACTGGGTACGGATACTACAAAAGTATGGAATATCGACGTCGGTTGGAACAAGTACAAGAACTCCGCAAAATAATCTTTCTGCTTTCCGGGGAAATTGCCTGTCGCAAGACACCGCTTGCGGAAGCGTGCCAAATGCTTGCAGTCCGATCGGAAAAGCCCTACGGGAACTGGTTGTGGACTCTTTATGCTTCCATGACAAGAGATAAGAAAATGCCATTCTGTAAAATATGGGAAGAAGCTGCAGAGCAGTTATTTACCAGTATTTCCTTGCCGGAAGCAGAACAAAATGAATTGAAGCGCCTGGGGAAAAAACTGGGAAGTTCCGATAGTAAAATGCAGGAACAGGCACTGAATTGGTATGGAACGCAGCTGAAAGAACTGGAAAGTACCTATCGGATGACATTGGCTGAAAAGCAAAAGCTATGTCGAAGCCTTGGCATTCTTGCAGGACTGTTTCTTGCAGTGCTATTCATTTGATTAGTGCTATTTTGAAATGATGTGAAAGTGCAGCTTCCTATACAGCATCTCTGGATAATTAATAATAAAAAGGAAAGAAAAAATGAGTGTAAATTTAATTTTTAAAATCGCTGCAGTGGGAATTCTGGTTTCGGTTTTAAGTCAGGTATTAAAACACAGTGGCAGGGAGGAACAGGCTTTTCTCACCAGTTTTGCAGGACTGCTGCTTGTACTGTTCTGGATTCTTCCTTATGTTTATGAGTTGTTTGACGATATCAGACGCTTGTTTGCATTATAGAGCATAGCAGAAAAGGAGAAATTCATGTCTATTATTCAAATGGCAGGTGTCGGTGTAGTAGGAACTTTACTGGCACTGCAGTTCAAAAACGGGAAAAATGAATATGCCATTTATACAGTCATTGCAGTCAGTTTGGTACTGTTTTATGGAATGAAAGACAAATTGGAATTGATTCAGGATACGGTATCCACTATCAACAGTCTGGTCAATATCAATACAGATTATGTGGCAATTTTGCTGAAAATGATCGGGATTACCTATGTGGCTGAATTTGCTACCGGAATCTGCAAGGATGCGGGTTATCAGACCATTGCAAGCCAGATAGAGATTTTTGCCAAATTAACGATCCTGACATTCAGTATGCCGGTTCTGGAAGCATTGCTTCTGACCATCAAAGATTTTTTACAGTAGGAGGATGTGCAATGAAGAAAATACTTCATATTCTGCTGCTGTTTTTTGTTTTCTGGATTTTTTCTATACAGCCTGTAAATGCATCAGATTCTTCCGCTGCTGCACAGGCAGAAGAAAAATGGACGGATTCTTTTCTTGGAAAATCGGATACAGCAGAGCTTGACCGCCTGCTTGACGAGTTGTTTCCACAAAGTAGTTTATCTTTTCGTAAAATCGTAGAAATGCTGATAAACGAGGATAGTACGGTTCCTGTAAATGAGATTCTGACTTTTTTGACAGAAAAAATATTTGATGCAATCCATCAGAACCGGACAGCAGTGATTTTTCTGGTGATGGTGTCTTTCGTATCCGCACTGTTTGCAAATTTTGCGAATGCATTTCACAGCAGGCAGGCAGCCTCTATCGGGTTTTATGTGGTGTATCTGCTGATGATCACGGTCTGCCTGCGGGCGTTCCGGCTTACCTTAGACGGAATGGAGACAAGCATCAGCCATCTGCTGACTTTTATGCAGATATTTTCTCCACTCTATTTTATCAGCATGGCAATTTCCGTGGGAAGTGTTTCTTCCATTGCATTTTATAATCTGGTGATTCTACTGATTTATCTGGTAGAACTGATCATTTCCAGATTACTGCTTCCTTTGGTACACGTATATCTTACCATGCAGATTCTGAATTTTTTATCGGAAGATGAGGTACTCTCCAAATTTGCAGAATTTATTAAAATGGCGGTAGAGTGGTGCTTAAAGGCACTTTTTGCAGGGATTACAGGAATCAGTCTGGTGCAGGGCTTGTTGTCACCCGCTATTGATACCGTAAAGCGAAATGCTGTCACGAAAGGAATTGAAATGATTCCCGGAATTGGTAATATTGCAGGAAGTACCGGAGAAATGCTCATGGGTGCTGCCGTACTGGTAAAAAACGGGATTGGGGCCGCCGGAGCGATTCTCGTCCTGGCAATCTGTCTTGTGCCGGTGTTGAATATGGCTGTCGTTACATTGTTGTACAAAGGAGTTGCGGCATTTATCCAGCCTCTTTCCGAAAAAAGGTTTACCGAAGCAATCAGCAGCATGGGAGAGGGATATCATCTGCTGCTGAAAATAGAAATTGCCACAGCACTGCTTTTTTTGATTACCATTGCGGTTGCCGTAAAAGTGGCAAGTTAAAAGGAAAGACAAACAGACGAGGGAGGACAGCTATGTTTACATATATTTATGACTGGCTATGGAATTTTGTATGCTATATGATTCTCATTACTGCACTGCTTCAGGTATTGCCGGAAAATAGCTATCAAAAATACATTCGGTTTTTCAGCAGCCTGATTCTGGTGCTCATACTGGCATCTCCCATTTTCCGGGTTCTTGGTATGGGAGAAAATTTCAGGCAGCTATATAACAATGCTGAATACCGGCAGATAAAGAAGGACATAGAAGCAAAAGAGAGGTTTATCAAGGAGCAGGAACAAGATTTTTGGAGTGAGGCGGAATATGAAGATTCTATCGAAATGGATGACGTGGTGGAATGAGAAAAAAGGGAAAAAAGAACAGTGGATAATTCTGTTTATTATTGGATTACTGCTGGTCGTCATTGCCATGCCATCGGGAACAGCTTCCAAAGAGAAAAAGAATACCACAGAAAATACGGATAATACCCAGACCCTTTGGAATGACACAAATAATACCGATGAACTTGAACGGAGACTAGAACAGATTTTAGGACAGATGGATGGGGTCGGAAAGGTATCTGTTATGATTACCCTTGCATCCTCTACCGAAAAAGTGGTAGAAAAGGAACTCCAAAATCGAAGCTCCGTTTCCAAAGATAACGACACAACCGTTACAGAAACCTCAGACACCTCAGAGGCGGCTGTATACTCCGATACCAGTGAAGGCTCCACACCTTATGTAAAACAGGAAATCAGTCCGAAAGTACAAGGCGTTCTTGTGGTGGCAGATGGTGGAGATAATGCAGTAATTGTGGAGAATATCACGGAAGTTGTGCAGGCATTATTTGATGTAGACACGCATAAGATTAGAGTAATGAAACATAATTAGAATAAAAAACGGAGGAGAGACAGTGAAAAAGCTCTTAAAAAAGAATCAGCTGATTATTACAGCTCTTGCGGTAATGATTGCCGCCGCCGGATACTTGAACTATTCGGGAACATTTACCAAAGAGGCTGACAAAGAGACCTCAGCAGGAGGTGATCTTGCCAATGTGGAACTGCTTGATATTTCAGAAGAGGATTTAACGGATGCAAACGGAGAAATCGCACAGCTTGACGAAGGAGAAATTCCGGGGGAGGCTGTTCTAACCAGTGGAAATGCCAGTAGTATTGTAGCACAGGCAAAAATTAACCGAGAACAGATTCGTGCCAAAAACAAAGAAACTCTTCAGTCTATCATTGATGATGCAAATTTGGGAGAAAGCCAGAAAGCAGAAGCTGTGCAGAAAATGGTAGAGATGACCGACATTGCAGAAAAAGAAGTAGTCATTGAAAATTTACTTGCGAGCAAAGGATTTTCCGATGCAGTTGTCAGTCTTACTGAAGATTCAGCAGATATTATTGTAAACGGTTCTGAACTGTCAGAAGCCAAGAGAGCACAGATAGAAGATATTGTCGTAAGAAAGGCGGACATTGCTGCTTCGAACATTGTCATTACACCAATACATAGTCAAAGTCAGGAAACTCAGGAAAATACTGAAAAATGATTGCAGACTGACCAGAATCTATGGTAAACTTAAGAGATGTTAAGAAATAGTAAATTTAAGAGATAGTGAATAAAAGTAGGAGTAAGTTATGTCGAATTTTACGAATGAAATAAAAAAGAGAAGAACATTTGCAATTATATCCCATCCTGATGCAGGTAAAACTACACTGACGGAGAAATTTCTGTTGTATGGAGGTGCGATCAATCAGGCCGGTTCGGTAAAGGGAAAGGCAACTGCAAAGCATGCAGTATCCGACTGGATGGAAATTGAAAAGGAACGTGGTATTTCTGTTACTTCCTCTGTTCTTCAGTTTGAATACGGTGGATATTGTATCAATATTCTGGATACACCGGGACATCAGGATTTCTCGGAAGATACCTACCGTACACTGATGGCTGCCGATTCTGCTGTGATGGTAATTGATGGTTCCAAAGGTGTCGAGGCACAAACGAGGAAATTGTTTAAAGTATGTGTCATGCGTCATATTCCGATTTTTACTTTTATTAATAAGATGGACCGTGAAGCAATGGATACGTTTGAACTGTTGGATGATATTGAGAAAGAACTGGGAATTGCAACCTGTCCGGTAAATTGGCCGATTGGTTCCGGCAAAGAATTCCGTGGAGTATTTGACCGGAATACAGAAGAACTGGAAATTTTCTCAGATACCAAAAAGGGAACTGCCATGGGAGCCGTACAGAAAGTTTCCATCCACAGTAACGAAGCAAAAGAAATTGTAACTCCGGAGCAGTATGCGCAGCTGGAAGAAGAAATCGAATTATTAGATGGTGCCAGCGCAGAATTCGACCAGGAGCTGGTAAATAAAGGAGAATTGTCACCGGTATTTTTCGGTTCTGCACTTACCAACTTTGGTGTAGAGACCTTCCTTCGGCATTTCCTTAAGATGACAACCTCTCCGCTTCCGAGAATGTCAGATAAGGGTGAAATTGACCCAATGAAAGAAGAAGATTTTTCTGCTTTTGTTTTCAAAATTCAGGCAAATATGAATAGGGCTCACAGGGACAGAATTGCCTTTATGCGAATCTGTTCCGGTGAGTTTCAGGCTGGCATGGAAGCCTTTCATATTCAAGGCAATAAAAAGGTTCGCCTGTCGCAGCCACAGCAAATGATGGCAAGCGAGCGAAAGATGATTGACAAGGCTTATGGCGGAGATATTATCGGTATCTTTGATCCGGGCATTTTCTCTATCGGTGATACATTAACCAATTCACCTGAAAAATTTTCTTACGAAGGCATCCCTACCTTTGCACCGGAGCATTTTGCGAGAGTGCGTCAGGTAGATACCATGAAGCGGAAACAGTTTATCAAGGGAATTAACCAGATTGCACAGGAAGGTGCGATTCAGATTTTCCAGGAATTTAATACAGGTATGGAAGAAATTATTGTCGGCGTAGTTGGTGTGCTCCAGTTTGATGTGCTGAAATATCGTCTGGAAAATGAATATAACGTAGAAATCCGAATGGATTCTCTCCCATATGAGCATATCCGCTGGATTGAAAATGAAGAGCCGGAGATGGACAAGATTATTGGAACATCCGATATGAAGAAAATCAAAGATTTAAAGGACAGACCACTTTTGTTATTTGTAAACAGTTGGAGTATCCGTATGGTGCAGGAGCGAAACGAATGGCTGAAGCTGTCTGAATTTGGGCGTTCTTAAAAGATGTATGCACAATTTGCTTCCAAAGCAGAGAAAATTGTGATACACTATGAGATATGATAGTCAAAAGTAAATGCTAAGAACTATGCTCCGGCTTCATGCCGGCAGTGTGAGGAGGATTAAGATGAGCAGAGAAGAAAGAAACACATATAAAATCGAATATAATGGAAATTTAGGTGAAGTTCAGATTGCGGATGAAGTGGTAGCCATTATTGCAGGAATCGCAGCAATGGAAGTAGACGGAGTATCCTCTATGGCGGGCAATGCAACAAGAGAATTAATCGGCAAGCTTGGAATGAAGACACTTTCCAAAGGTGTGAAGGTAGATGTACTGGAAGGAATTGTGACTGTTACACTTGCACTTAATTTGAAGTTTGGAAGCAATATCAAAGAAACAACGATGGCTGTTCAGGAAAAAGTAAAAGGTGCCATTGAAAACATGACTGGTCTTACAGTTGCGGATGTTAATATCCGTGTTGCAGGTGTAGAAATGCCGGTAGAAGAATAAAACAATTGGAGACAGGACATGGGAAGAAGCGAACTTAGAGAACATATTTTTAAAATGATCTTCGGATTAGAATTCAGTGAAAATGAACAGATTGACGAACAACTGGAGTTATATCTTGACCAGTTAGTAGATGTACGGGAAAAAGACCATGATTATATGCTTGCAAAAACAAAAGGAATTGCTGAAAAAGTAGACGAAATCGACCAGATTATCAACGAAAACACAACCGGATGGAAGACAAGCCGTATGAATAAAGTTGATTTGTCTATTTTGCGCCTTGCAGTATATGAGATGAAGTGGGATGAGGATGTGCCGGTAAAGGTTGCCATCAATGAGGCAGTAGAACTGGCGAAACGCTTTTCAGGCGAGGAAGGTCCTGCCTTTATCAATGGAGTACTGGGAAAGATTGCATAACATTTTGTCAGTAGTCAGGAGAAATTATGCGTAATGTATATACGGTAAAGCAAGTCAATGCATATGTAAAAAATATGTTTGCGCAGGACTTTATGCTGAATCGAATTTATGTAAAAGGGGAAGTGTCGAATTTAAAATACCACACTTCCGGACATATATATTTTTCCTTGAAAGATGAGTCCGGTACGATTGCCTGCGTTATGTTTGCCGGGCAGCGTGGCGGGCTTTCTTTTCGTATGCAGGAAGGTCAGCAGGTCATTGCATTGGGAAGCATCACTGTATACGAAAGAGACGGGAAATATCAGCTATATGCAAAAGAAATTGTATTGGACGGAGCCGGTCTTCTCTATGAGAAGTTTCAAGCACTAAAAAATGAACTGGAAGAAATGGGCATGTTTGCACAGGAATATAAGCAGCCCATTCCACCCTATCCTAAAAAAATCGGTGTTGTGACAGCTCCTACCGGAGCGGCAATCCGGGATATTATCAACATTACCTCAAGGCGGAATCCATACGTGCAGTTGATTCTGTATCCTGCACTGGTGCAGGGTGAAGGGGCAGCGCAAAGCATTGTGGAAGGGATTCATGCACTGGAAAAACAGAAGGTAGATGTAATGATCGTGGGACGTGGCGGTGGTTCTATAGAAGACTTATGGGCATTTAATGAAGAGATTGTGGCAAGAGCCGTGTTTGAATGCCAGGTTCCGGTTATTTCTGCTGTCGGGCATGAAACGGATACCACAATTATTGATTATGTTGCTGATATGCGTGCACCCACACCATCTGCTGCGGCTGAACTGGCAGTACCAGAATTTCAAAGCTTACAGGTACAGATTACGGAATATGGAATCCGTCTGCAGCGCCTCATGCGTCAGTGCCTGAATTTGGAGCGTATGCGATATGAGAAATATCGAAACACATTCCAATATTTAAGTCCGGAACGGATGATTGCGGATTACCGTCAGCGTACTATGAATTTAGAAGAGAAGCTTCATTCTTTTATGCATCAGGTACTTCAGTCCAAACGACAGGAACTTGCAATACGGATTGAACAGATGAAGCGGATTTCTCCATTGGACAAGCTGAATCAGGGTTATGCGTTTGTTGAAACACTGGAGAAGAAGACCATTCAAAGCGTAGAAGATGTAAAGCTTCATGACAAGATTAAAATATTTGTGCCGGACGGACATCTGATTGCAGAAATAGAAGAAATCCAAAAGGAGGCTCCTTATGGAAGAAATGAAGAAGGAATCTAATAAAGAAGTAAATGAAGAAATGAACGAAAACGTGTCTTTGGAAGAATTATTTCAAAAATTGGATTCCATTGTAGAAAAAATGGAAACAGGAAAACCTGCCCTTGATGAATCCTTTCATTTATATCAAGAGGGCATGGAGTTACTGAAACAGTGTAATTCGAAAATAGATTTTGTGGAGAAACAGGTATTGATTTTGGAAAAGAATGGTGAATTACATGAATTTTAAATTGGAATTAGAACAAAGAACAAAAGAAATCGAACAAATTCTTATGAGGTATCTTCCGCAGGCAGAAGGACACCAGCATCAGATTATGGAAGCTATGAATTACAGTATTACTGCCGGTGGGAAACGGCTTCGCCCTATGCTGATGAAGGAGACTTATCAACTGTTCGGAGGAAACAGTCAAGTTATTGAACCGTTCATGGCAGCCATGGAAATGATTCATACTTATTCACTTGTACATGACGATTTGCCTGCCATGGATGATGACGAATACCGCCGCGGGAAAAAGACAACCCATGTGGTTTATGGAGAGGCAATGGGAATCTTAGCAGGAGACGCATTATTAAACTATGCCTTTGAGACAGCAGTAAAAGCGTTTGAGATGGCTCCTAAACAGAGCCTGACCATCGGGAAAGCCCTTGGTATTCTGGCAGGAAAAGCCGGTATTTATGGTATGATCGGCGGACAGGTTGTAGATGTGCTTGCCACAGGAAAACCACTTTCCAGAGAAGAACTGGATTTCATCTATGAACTGAAAACCGGTGCCTTAATTAAAGCATCTATGATGATTGGCGCAGTACTTGCCGGTGCTTCTGATGCGGATATCAGTAAAGTAGAACAGATTGCATCCGATGTAGGACTTGCTTTCCAGATTCAGGATGATATCCTGGATGTTACAAGCACCACGGAAGAACTTGGGAAACCGGTCAAAAGTGATGAAAAAAATGAAAAGACGACTTATGTAACTTTACGTGGTCTGGAGCAGTCCGAGAAAGACGTTACCAGAATCTCCGGAGAAGCCATTCGTCTGTTGGATGAAATAGATGTAAAAAATCCTTTCCTGGAATTATTGATTCGTGAATTGATACATAGGAAAAAGTAACGAGGTGAAAAGATGTATCTGGAACGCATAAATGAGCCAAATGATGTACAAAAGCTGAATATAGATGAATTGGAAGTACTTGCAGAAGAAATCCGCAGTTTTCTGATAGAAAAAGTCAGCAAAACCGGAGGCCATCTGGCCTCCAATCTTGGAGTGGTGGAACTGACGATCGCAATGCATCTGAATTACAATCTTCCAAAGGATAAAATCATTTGGGATGTGGGACATCAGTCCTATACCCATAAGCTTCTTACCGGAAGAAGAAATGGGTTTGACGAGTTGCGGAAATATGGCGGCATGAGCGGCTTCCCAAAACGAAAAGAGAGTGCATGTGATGCCTTTGATACAGGACACAGTTCCACCTCTATCTCTGCAGGTCTTGGATATGTGTGTGCCCGTGATATTCAAAAAGAAGATTATCAGGTGGTATCTGTCATTGGAGATGGTTCACTCACAGGCGGCATGGCCTATGAAGCGTTAAACAATGCTGCAAATCTGAAATCCAATTTTGTAATTATATTAAATGATAACAAGATGTCAATTTCCAAGAATGTAGGCGGCATGTCAAAATATTTGGATACGCTCCGAACAGCACCGGCATACAGTGACTTAAAAAATGCAGTTGAGGTTGCAATCAGCAGTATTCCGGTCAAAGGGGATGCTGTGGTTGAACGGATCAAAAAGACCAAGAGCAGTATCAAACAATTATTTGTACCAGGCATGTTCTTTGAAGACATGGGAATCAAATATTTAGGTCCGGTGGACGGTCATGATATCCGTGCTTTAAATCGGGCATTTAAGGACGCAAAACGTGTTAATGGACCTGTTTTACTTCATGTACTTACCACGAAAGGCAAAGGGTATGTTCCTGCCGAGGACGATCCATCCAAGTTCCATGGAACAGGACCTTATATTATAGAAACCGGAGAAGCTTTAGGAAAAGATGGAAAAGATTCCAACACCGATGTGTTTTCCAAGGTTATGCTGGACCTTGGACAGAAGGATGACAAACTGGTTGCAATTACGGCTGCCATGGAAGACGGAACCGGTTTATCTGCGTTTCATAAGCGTTTTCCGAACCGCTTCTTTGATGTAGGAATTGCGGAGGAACACGCAGTTACCTTTGCAGCCGGACTTGCGGCAGGTGGTATGCATCCTGTATTTGCAGTGTATTCTTCCTTCCTGCAGAGAGGCTTTGACCAGATGATACATGATGTCTGTCTCCAAAATCTTCCGGTTGTATTTGCCATTGACCGGGCAGGACTGGTCGGAAGTGATGGCGAAACCCATCAGGGGGTATTTGATTTGTCCTATCTTTCTATGATTCCAAATATGACAGTCATGGCTCCGAAGAATAAATGGGAACTGGCAGATATGATCCGTTTTGCAGTGAAGCTTGGAACACCGGTGGCACTCCGTTATTCGAGAGGAACTGCTTATGAAGGATTTCGTGAATACCGTGAGCCGATTGTATTTGGAAAGAGCGAAGTGATTTACGAAGAAGACAGTATCGCACTCTTATGCGTAGGAAGTATGTTTGAGAGTGGAGTGGCAGTGCGGGAAAAACTCCTTGCAATGGGTTACCACTGTTCGCTTGTCAATGCAAGATTTGTAAAACCAATTGATGAAGAATTATTGACAGAACTAGCTAAGAAACATACGCTGGTTGTTACAATAGAAGAAAATGTACGTACCGGAGGATATGGTAATAAAGTACAGGAATTTGTCTCAGATTACCTATTGCCACTTCAGACACTTACAATTGCACTTCCGGATGAATATGTAGAGCATGGCAATGTAAATGTTCTGCGAAAAGAAGTAAAAATGGATGTGGATACGATCACGGAACGGATTGTGGCTGCATTTACCCATGAAGAACCGAAAAAGGAAAGTTAACTATGAAAGAACGTTTAGATGTATTGTTAGTAAAAAGAAATCTGGCAGCTTCCCGCGAAAAAGCCAAAGCGATTATTATGTCCGGAAATGTATTTGTGGACGGGCAACGTGAAGATAAAGCCGGAACTACATTCCCGGAGGATGTTTCCATTGAAATCAAAGGGCATACTCTGAAATATGTAAGCCGCGGAGGCCTTAAATTAGAGAAAGCCATGAAGAACTTTGATGTTTCCATGGAAGGAAAAACCTGTACAGACGTAGGTTCTTCTACCGGTGGTTTCACGGATTGTATGCTGCAGAATGGAGCAGTGAAGGTGTTTGCGATTGATGTAGGACGTGGACAGCTTGACTGGAAGCTGCGTCAGGATGAACGTGTGGTCTGCATGGAAAAAACAAATATCCGTTATGTCACACCGGAAGATTTGGGAGAACCAATTGATTTTTCTTCCATCGATGTTTCTTTCATTTCCCTTACGAAGGTGCTGCTTCCGATTCGGAATTATTTGAAAGAAGAAGGAGAAATTGTAGCACTGATCAAACCGCAGTTTGAAGCTGGCCGGGAAAAAGTCGGAAAAAAGGGAGTTGTCCGTGAAAAAAGCACACATATAGAAGTCATTGAAAAAGTGACAGAATATGCAATCAGTATCGGCTTTGAAGTAAAAGCACTGGAATTTTCTCCAATCAAAGGACCAGAGGGGAATATTGAATATCTGGTGCATTTACACAAGTGTTCGATTGAAGAAGCACATATGGACGAGGGCATCGGCATCCGCGATGTGGTGGAAGAAGCCTTCCAGACGTTAGCAAAGAAGGAACAGGCAGACTAAGATGGAAAAGTTTTATATTATAACCAATTATACCAAGGATGGCGATAACCGGATTACCAGACGGATCAAATCTTGCATTGAATCCTATGGAAAGACCTGTATTCTCTGCGAAAAAAACGAAAAAGAAGAGATTATTGTGGAGACCATTCCCAAAGACATTGATTGTGCACTGGTAATCGGTGGGGATGGTACTTTTATTCAGGCATCCCGTCTGCTCTTTGGGCATGATGTTCCAGTGCTTGGTATTAATATGGGAACCTTGGGTTATCTTACTGAAGTAGAAGTGCAGAACGTGGAAGAAGCGATTGCACAGTTGATGCGGGGAGATTACAGTATCGAACGACGAATGATGTTGTATGGTTCAGTATTCAGTCAGGGCACAGGTAAAATATCGGATGTGGCTTTGAATGATATTGTTCTTAACCGCGACGGACTTATGAAGATTGTCCATTTTGATTTGTATGTAAACGGACAGCTATTGAACTCTTATCAGGCAGACGGACTTATCGTCTCAACCCCAACCGGATCTACTGCATACAATTTATCTGCAGGTGGTCCGATTGTAGAGCCAACTGCCTCATTGATGGTAATTACGCCTATTTGTTCTCATGCACTGTTAAATTCAAGAAGTATTGTATTTTCGGATGAAGATGAGATTACCATTCAAATCAGTTCCCGAAAAGATGGACAGATTGACCAGGCTGCAATCACTTTTGACGGTGATGATTTCATTCCGTTGCAGACAGGCGATAAAGTTGTCATCAAAAAAGCATGGGAAACTGCCCAGATTATTAAACTCAGTAAAATCAGCTTTTTAGAGACTTTGCGTGAGAAAATGAAAGGACATTAACATGAAAGTAAATCGACATGCAAAAATTGTTGAGTTAATCAATAAATATCAGATTGAAACCCAGGAAGAGCTGGCAGATTATTTGAATCAGAATGGTTTTCGTGTAACCCAGGCTACGGTATCCCGGGACATCCGTGACCTTAAGCTTACCAAAGTTCCGGCAGACAATGGAAAGCAGAAATACGCTGTTCTGCAGAGCGGACAGAATGATTTGGGAGAAAAATATATCCGTATCTTAAATGACGGTTTTCTTTCCATGGATATGGCTCAGAATATTCTTGTGATCAAAACAGTTTCCGGAATGGCTATGGCAGTTGCCGCTGCGTTAGATGCTATGAAATGGAATGAAATTGTGGGCTGTATTGCAGGAGACGACACCATTATGTGTGCTGTACGCAGCGTAGATGATACCATTATTCTCATGGAGAAAATCAGAAAATTACTGAAGAAATAAAGGAGGATACATGTTACAGAATTTACATGTGAAAAATCTTGCTTTAATTGACGAGGCAGAAGTAGATTTTACAGATGGTCTGAACATTCTTACCGGAGAAACCGGTGCAGGTAAATCCATTGTGCTCGGAAGTGTGAATCTGGCACTTGGAGGCAGATATTCGGCTGACATGATTCGGACCGGTGCGCAATATGGACTGGTAGAACTGACCTTTGTAATCCGGCAGACAGAGACCCTTAAAAAGCTGGAAAGCATGGAGGTGTTTCCGGAAGACGGACAGCTTGTTATCAGTCGCAGACTGATGGATGGACGAAGTGTCTGCCGTGTAAACGGTGAAACAGTGACTCTTGCAAAGCTGAAAGAAATTTCTTCTGCACTTATCGACATTCATGGTCAGCACGAACATCAAACCCTGCTTTACAAGAAAAATCATCTGACCATATTAGACCATTTTTCAAAAGAAGCTGAGGCTGTCAGGCAAACAGTAAAAGAGCAGTATGCGAAATATCAGAAAGTAAAGAAAATGTTATCCGAAACAGAAAGCAACGAAGCCGAGCGTCTGAAAGAAATATCCTTTCTTCAGTTTGAAATTGAAGAAATTCAGAACGCGAACTTATCTGTATCGGAAGCGGAAGCCTTAGAGGAGACTTATCGTCAGATGCTTACCGGAAAACGGATTTATGAAAATCTGGAAGAAGCATATGCCTATACTTCAGAAAATGGCGATTCTGCCGTTTCCGAGACACTCAGCCGTGCAGTGCGGGCTATGTCAGGAGCAGCAAATCAGGATAAGCATGCCGGAGAACTTTATGAAGAAATTCTGGAAATTGAAAATCTGTTAAATGACTTTAATCGTGATCTGCGGGACTATATGGACGAGGTAACTTTTTCTGCGGAGACCTTTTACGAAACCGAAAACCGGTTAAATGAAATCAATCATTTAAAAGCAAAATACGGCAATAATATAGAGGATATTTTAAACTATTGTGCTGAAAAAGAAGAGCGGCTGCGTATTCTGCAAGATTATGATCATTATCTGGAAACATTGAAAAAAGAACTTTCCGACACAGAAAAAGAACTCCGGCAAGTATCAGACAGACTGAGCAAAATCCGAAAACAGGCTGCTCACAAACTTCAAGAACAAATTTGCGGACATTTACTGGATTTGAATTTTCTTGACGTACAGTTTGAAATTCATTTTGAAAAGACTCCATCCTTTACCTCTGAGGGAACAGATGATGTAGAATTTCTGATTTCCATGAATCCGGGACAGCCTATGCGCCCGCTTGCAGAGGTTGCTTCTGGTGGAGAATTGTCTCGTATCATGCTGGCAATCAAGACAGTCATGGCAGATAAAGATGAAATAGAAACCATGATTTTCGATGAAATTGATGTAGGAATCAGTGGACGGACTGCACAGAAGGTTTCTGAAAAGATGGGACTGATTGGAAAGAGCAGACAGGTCATCTGTATTACTCATCTGGCACAGATTGCGGCTATGGCAGATTCTCATTTTGAAATCAAAAAAGAGGTGCAGGAGAAGATGACTACTACAACTATTTCCCGTTTAACAGACGAACAAAGTGTTTTAGAGCTTGCCCGTATTTTAGGCGGTGCAGAAATAACTGATACAGTCATCGAAAATGCAAAAGAAATGAAAAAACTGGCATCAGGTTTAAAAACATCATAATATCCATATAATAGACAGGAAGCAATTCCTGTCTATTTTTTTGCTTCATTACATCATAGAATGGAGAGAAATACGATGTCGGTCAGGATATATAGAAGAATGTTACTGATGTTTTTGGTATTATCATTATCTTTAGGAGGCGGTTATTTTTTCCTCAAATTACAGCAAAACCGGCTTCAAATTCCGGTAAATGGGGATGGCAGTACCGGACAATATGTGATTCCCGGAGGAACACCTATCGGAATTTATATGGAAACAGAAGGTGTACTTGTACTTGGAACTGAAGAAATCAAGGCAAAAGACGGAACAACTACTAATCCCTCTAAAAATCTGGTAAAAAGTGGAGATTATATCGTTGGAATCGATGAAGAAAGAATTTCTGATAAGAAAGAATTAATTGATGCAGTTAAAAATCTGCAGGAAACCAGTGTAGTATTGCATTTAAGAAGAGAGGAAGAGTACATTGATATCAAAATAAAACCAGGTAAAAACGAACAAGGAGAATATAAGCTTGGAATCTGGGTACGGGATAATGCACAAGGAATTGGCACAGTGACCTACATTACAGAAGACCATTCTTTTGGTGCTCTTGGACATGGAATACACGATGTAAATACCAATGAACTGCTTGAAATCACAGAAGGAACCTTATATGAGACAAGCATCCAGCACATCAAGAAAGGGCAAAGCGGTGCCACGGGCGGATTTGAGGGAATCATTACTTACAACAATTACAATATTCTGGGAACGATATCACAGAATACTGAAGAAGGTATTTTCGGAAAAATTAACCGGGTAGACCGGGTACTGTCCGATGCCAGACCATGCCTTACTGCTTCCAAAAATGAAATCGATTTAGGAGACGCTACCATTCGATGCGCAATAAACGGAATCATAAAAGAATATAGCATCCGGATTATCGGTCTGGATTATTATGCCAAAGAAGTTAACAAAGGCATTATGATACAGGTCAATGACCCTGAGCTGCTTGCTGCAACCGGCGGTATTGTGCAGGGGATGAGCGGATGTCCGATTCTGCAAAACGGAAAACTCATTGGCGCGGTCACACACGTTCTGGTAAATGACCCAACAAAAGGTTACGGAATATTTATTGAGGAAATGTTAGTACACTGAACAGATGCCATACATTGTACTCCGGAAAAAAACGTGGTATGATAAATGGCATATATGAAAACCACACAAGACACAAAGGAAGACACTTATGATAGACGGACATATTCATTTTGTAAAAGCAATGAAAATTGAAAATTTAAATCAATTGATACAAAGAAAAGGGCTCTCCGGAATCGCACTTCAGTGTATTCCGCAAAGTAACTGCATTCCGGTAGAAGAGGATGCCTTTCAATTTGCAGACCAAAGTACAGTGCCGGTATATATTTTTGGTGGAATTAATCGGAACGTATATTCACTTCCTGAAGTACAAATGAAAAATGCTCTTGTAGAGGAAGTAAAAGAACGGCTGAAGCAGGGATGCACCGGAATAAAGATGTTAGAAGGAAAACCCCAGATTCGAAAGGCATATCCGGTTCCTGATTTTGACACTCCAGTATGGGAGTCTTATTGGACATACTTAGAGGAAGAACAGATTCCCGTTTATTTTCACGTAAATGACCCGGAAGAATTCTGGGATGCACAGAAAATATCCCGGCATGCTTTGGAAAGCGGATGGCTGTATGATGAGACTTTTGTCAATAACGAGGACCAGTATCGTCAACTTGGAAATGTTCTTACCAGACATCCGGAACTGCGGATTCTGTTTCCGCATTTTTTCTTTTTCTCCAAGCAACTGGGACGGCTGTCTGAAATCATGGACAAGGCACCACAAATACGGATTGATATTACACCGGGCATTGAGTTATATTATAATTTATCCAGTCAGCCGGAAGCTGCGAAGAAATTTTTTTTCAAATACCAGGACCGGATTTTGTATGGAACCGATATCGGAGCAAGAGAAGCAGTAAGAGAAAAGGGCGAAGCTTTATCCCTTGCGGAGGCAGAATCCCGTATGAATCTGATCTGCCGTTTTTTAGAGACAAAAGGAGACTATACCCTGTATCCTGACGGACTTTATGTGCAGGAAGGACCGACCAAGATGCACGGACTCGGACTTGATGAAACCATACTTGAGAAAATATACGAAACCAACTTTCTGACTTTTATTGAAACGTCACCAAATAAGAATGGAAGAAGGAAGCAACATGAGTAAAAAAGAATTAAAAACAAATGCCATGCGCATTTTAGACCGGGCGAAAATAGACTATGAGTACCAGACCTATGAATGTGATGAGTTTATTGATGGCATTCATACAGCTGACATTTTGGGCTGCGACCATCGTTTTGTGTATAAAACCCTTGTAACTGTTGGCAAAAACGGGAATTATTATGTTTTTGTGATTCCCATTGAAGAGGAGATTGATTTCAAGAAAGCAGCAAAAGCAGTTGGAGAAAAGTCTTTAGAAATGTTATCACTTAAGAATCTCACTGCAGTTACCGGCTACGTGCGTGGCGGATGTACCGCTATCGGTATGAAGAAAAATTATCCAACTGTAATACATAACTCTGCAGAAACACAAGATAAAATCTACGTCAGCGGAGGTAAAATAGGCATGCAGCTATTGCTGTCTCCTCTTGATTTACAAAAAGTATCCGGTGCGGTTTTTGCGGATGTTATACGGGAAAAATAAAATTTCTTTCATAAACATTTAACAGGATGTTAATTGTTTTTCACTGATTCATCCAGTATAATATTAAACATTAATTGTTAAAAAAATACGAGGAGGTAATTGCCATGGCCAATACAATCGACACTACTTTATTTGAAATTACACCTGAAATTTTGAAACTATCTGAACTTTGCAATAAGAGTAATGCAATTGACAAAGAATTATATACCAGATATGAAGTAAAACGTGGACTCCGTGACCTTGACGGAAAAGGAGTGCTTGCAGGTCTTACAAATATCTCCGATGTTTGCGCGAAGAAGATTGTTGACGGAAAAGAAGTTCCCTGCGCCGGAAACTTATATTACCGTGGCTATAATATCAAAGATCTGGTAAAAGGTTTCTTAGATGCATATCACAGTGGCTTTGAAGAAGTGGCATACTTGCTGCTCTTTGGCGAATTGCCTACGAAAGCACAACTGGAAAATTTTCAGCAGATGCTTGCGGAAAGAAGAACCCTTCCGCCAACCTTTGTGCGTGATGTTATTATGAAAGCCCCTAGCAGAGATATGATGAACAGTTTATCCCGTTCTATTTTAAGTCTTTATACATATGACGAGAAAGCGGATGACACCAGTATTCCAAATGTATTACGTCAGAGTCTGAATCTGATTAGTCAGTTTCCGATGCTTATGGTGTATGGCTATCATGCTTACAATTACAGACAGGGAGAAGATTTATATATCTATGCACCAGACCCGTCCAAATCCGCAGCAGAAAATATTTTGATGATGCTTCGCGAAGACCGCAAGTATACAGATTTGGAAGCAAAGATTCTGGATATGGCACTTGTACTCCATATGGATCACGGTGGTGGTAATAACTCCACATTCACAACTCATGTGGTAACTTCCTCAGGAACAGATACCTATTCTACGATTGCGGCCGCCATGGCTTCTTTAAAAGGACCAAAGCACGGCGGTGCCAACATTAAGGTAACCCAGATGTTCAGTGACATGAAACAGACTGTGAAAGACTGGGAAGATGATGACGAAGTCCGTGCTTATTTAAATGCATTGCTGAATAAAGAAGCATTTGACCAGAAGGGATTGATTTATGGTATGGGTCATGCAATTTATTCTGTCTCTGACCCTCGTGCAGAGATTTTCAAAACTTTTGTAAAACAGCTCGCTAACGAAAAGGGTTATACCAAAGAATATGCACTTTATGAAAAGGTAGAAAAGATGGCACCGGAAGTGATTGCAGAAAAACGCCGAATTTACAAAGGTGTGAATGCAAACGTGGATTTCTACAGTGGACTGGTTTATTCCATGCTTGGAATTCCGGAGCAGCTTTATACTCCTATCTTTGCTGCAGCCCGTATTGTGGGCTGGAGTGCACACAGACTGGAAGAGCTGCGTAATGTGGATAAGATTATTCGTCCCGCCTACAATCCATTGTCTCCATACCGGGATTATGTGAAACTGGAAAATCGAGAATAAAACATTATTATAAAAATGATTTAAAAAAAGGTTTATATTTATAAAAAAATCTTATTGCATAGCCGATTCCATTCGTGTATAATGTTACGAGACTTTAAAAGAAACAAATGCATGAGGAGGAAGCGGATATGTCCCAAAGAAAAGATATACACAAAGTATTGATTATTGGTTCAGGCCCTATCATCATTGGACAGGCGTGTGAATTTGATTATTCTGGTACTCAGGCGTGTAAAGCATTAAGAAAATTAGGTTATGAGATTGTGCTGGTTAACTCAAACCCGGCAACCATCATGACTGACCCTGAAACAGCAGATGTCACATATATTGAACCACTCAATGTGGACCGCATTGAGAAAATTATTGCAAAGGAAAGACCAGATGCATTACTGCCAAACCTTGGTGGACAGTCAGGGCTTAATTTGTGTTCCGAGCTTTCAAAAGCAGGTATCCTTGATAAGTATAATGTTCAGGTAATTGGTGTCCAGGTTGACGCTATTGAACGTGGCGAGGACCGTATCGAGTTCAAGCATACCATGGAAAAGCTTGGCATTGAAATGGCAAGAAGTGAGGTTGCTTATTCAGTAGAAGATGCACTCGCAATTGCAGATAAGTTAGGATATCCAGTAGTACTTCGTCCGGCCTATACAATGGGTGGCGCCGGTGGCGGACTTGTATATAATGTAGAAGAATTAAAAACTGTATGTGCCAGAGGGTTACAGGCCAGTCTTGTAGGACAGGTTCTTGTAGAAGAATCTATTCTCGGATGGGAAGAACTGGAACTGGAAGTTGTGCGTGATGCAGACAACAATATGATCACTGTCTGCTTTATTGAAAACATTGACCCTCTTGGTGTTCATACCGGAGATTCATTCTGCTCAGCTCCTATGCTTACTATCTCCGAAGATGTTCAGAAACGTCTTCAGGAAAAATCATATAAAATCGTAGAATCTATTCAGGTAATTGGTGGAACCAATGTACAGTGGGCACATGACCCGAAAACTGACAGAGATATCATCATCGAAATTAATCCAAGAACGTCACGTTCATCAGCTCTTGCTTCCAAAGCAACCGGTTTCCCTATCGCGCTCGTTTCAGCGATGCTTGCAACCGGACTCACATTGAAAGATATTCCTTGTGGTAAATACGGAACACTTGACAAATATGTCCCAGACGGTGACTATGTTGTAATTAAGTTCGCTCGTTGGGCATTTGAAAAATTCAAAGGTGTAGAAGATAAACTTGGTACTCAGATGCGCGCTGTAGGCGAAGTTATGAGTATCGGTAAAACGTATAAAGAAGCTTTTCAGAAGGCAATCCGCAGTCTGGAAACCGGCAGATACGGTCTTGGACATGCGAAAGATTTTGATACAAAAACAAAAGATGAATTATTAAATATGCTGATTCATCCTACAAGCGAACGTCATTTCATCATGTATGAGGCACTAAGAAAAGGAGCTACTGTTGATGAAATTCACGAGCTCACAAAAGTGAAACATTATTTTATTGAACAGATGAAGGAATTAGTAGAAGAAGAGGAAGAGTTAGTAGCATCGAAAGGACAGCTTCCTTCTGATGAAGCACTGATTGCTGCAAAGAAAGACGGTTTCTCAGACAAATATTTAAGTCAGATTCTGGATATAAAGGAAGAAGATATCCGCAACAAGCGTATCGAACTTGGCGTAGAAGAAGCATGGGAAGGTGTCCATGTAAGCGCCACGGAAGACAGTGCCTATTACTATTCTACATATAATGCCAAAGATGAAAGTCCGGTAAGTACAGAGAAACCAAAAATCATGATTCTCGGTGGCGGACCAAACCGTATTGGACAGGGTATCGAATTTGACTATTGCTGCGTTCATGCCTCTCTTGCACTGAAAAAACTTGGTTTTGAGACAATTATTGTTAACTGTAACCCAGAGACAGTATCAACGGACTACGATACTTCTGACAAATTATACTTTGAACCATTGACACTGGAAGATGTACTCAGCATCTACAAGAAAGAGCAGCCAGTTGGTGTAATCGCACAGTTTGGTGGACAGACACCTCTGAATCTGGCAGCAGACTTAGAAAAGAACGGTGTAAAGATTCTTGGTACCGCACCATCTGTTATTGACCTTGCAGAAGACCGTGATCAGTTCCGTGCCATGATGGATAAACTTGATATTCCAATGCCAGAATCAGGAATGGCTGTCAATGTAGAAGAAGCGTTGGAAATTGCAGAAAAGATTGGTTATCCAGTTATGGTTCGTCCTTCTTATGTACTTGGCGGACGTGGAATGGAAGTTGTTTATGATGCTGAAAGTATGGCAGGATATATGGAAGCGGCTGTTGGAGTAACACCTGACAGACCAATTCTGATTGACCGTTTCTTAGGTCATGCAACAGAATGTGAAGCGGATGCAATCAGTGATGGTACACATGCATTTGTGCCGGCTGTTATGGAACACGTTGAACTTGCCGGCGTACATTCCGGTGACTCAGCCTGCATCATTCCGTCTAAATACATTTCAAAAGAAAATGTAGAGACAATTAAGGAATATACAAGACGAATCGCAGAGGAAATGCATGTAAAAGGTCTGATGAACATGCAGTATGCGATTGAAAACGGAAAAGTATTCGTACTGGAAGCAAACCCAAGAGCATCCAGAACTGTTCCTCTGGTTTCTAAGGTATGCAACATTAGAATGGTGCCACTTGCAATTGAAATTGCAACAGCAGAACTGACGGGAAGACCATCACCAATTCCAGAATTAAAAGAACAGGATATTCCATATTATGGTGTAAAAGAAGCAGTATTCCCATTCAATATGTTCCAGGAAGTTGACCCTGTCCTTGGACCTGAAATGCGTTCTACCGGTGAAGTACTTGGACTTTCCGTATCTTCAGGCGAAGCTTTCTTTAAAGCACAGGAAGCTACGCAGACCAAACTTCCGCTTAGTGGAACAGTGCTGATTTCTGTAAATGATAAAGATAAGGATGAACTGATTGAAGTTGCACAAGGATTTGCAGATGCCGGATTCAGGATTCTTGCTTCCAAAGGAACTTATGAATGCCTGCAGAAAGCCGGAATCGAAGCTGAAATGGTGAAAAAGCTACGTGAAGGACGTCCAAACATTCTTGACCTTATTACCAACGGAAAGATCGATTTAATCATCAATACTCCGCGTGGTAAAAATGGTGTCGATGATGACAGTTATCTGCGTAAAGCGGCAATTAAGAAAAAAGTAGCTTATATGACTACCATTGCTGCTGCAAAAGCAACCATCAGTGGTATCCGTTATATTCAGGAACACGGAAGCAGTGAACTGAAATCTCTTCAGGAATTACATGCAGAAATTAAACATAAATAAATAATATATGTTAAGTGGAGACGGTTGATATGCCGTCTCCTTTTTGTACAAAAAGTTTAGAATTATTTCACTATACAAATTTTATGGTTTGAATTATAATTTATACTATGATGTCAGGGTTATAAGGTTTAAATCCACATGAGCTTTCTCATTAGTGGATGAAAGACCTTGAAACACACTCCAAAAACATCCGTGTTACATACGAAAAGTGAAAGGAAGAAGCATATGATTGAAATAATATGTGTTATCTGGCTGTTAAATCAAAATGGGAAAATTGCCATAGCCAGAGGGCAGAACCCATCAAAATATCGAGCAATTACTCTAGGATTATGGTTCGGAATGGAGGTCCTCGGAACAATTGCAGGAACATTGATCGGTATAACTTTTTCTCCAAACAGTAAGCCGCTAATGATTGCATATGCATTTGGAATTACCGGTGCACTTCTTGGCGCCCTGCTCTCCAGAGTCATTGTTAACAGAGCACCTATGGGAAACTACAAACCACAGGAGCCGTTTTTTGATAACGGAAATACAACAAATGCGCCATATGGAAATGGAATCCCTTACCAGGCGACCAATACTGCGCAGAATATCATGAGTAAACCATTATCTTCTCCGGCCACAATTCATGTTGTAAATGAATATTATTGGAACGATAATTCTCAAGATATGTTCTTTTTAAACGGAATTCCTGTCTGTACCCTTCGTCAGGGAACGGAATATATGTTTTCCACCGTATCTGAAAAAAATGTTTTCACAGTAGGACAGCCTTATTTTCCATATGATGATACAGAGCACTGTATCCGGTTTATTGCATCCGAAAATGGACAGATTGAAATTGTAGTAAAAGGCGGCAAGATTATAACGGACCGTTTTCAGAATTATAAAAAATAAGAAGATTTCTTAGGCATACCCCCTTGTCTGACTTCATATAGTTAGATAAAATCATGTATGGCTTGTGTTATGAATAAGCGAGACAGAAAAAAGAGCGGAACACTGAAGTACCGGTTAACCGAGGCATCTAGTATGCCCAAAGACGTAGTTCTTGGTGTTCCGATTGTTACTATTACCGGTGGATTCGAAATGAATATTGAGAATTATCGCGGTATTATTGAATATACAGACTTTCTCATTCGAATAAAACTGAAAGACGGACAATTAAAAATCAGTGGAAAACAACTTGGGATTGCTTATTATACCAATGAAGATATGATGATTACAGGTAAAATCGAAAAAATAGAATATCAGTAGCAGGAAAGGGGTTCCCTTATGCAGGCCAGAATCAGAAAATATATTGCCGGATATTTGAAAATCCAGATTACCGGGTATTCACCAGAACGCTTTCTGAATATGTGCTCACACCATAAGATTGATTTGTGGAATCTCACTTCTTGTGGATACGCTTATGAAATGAATATTTCGGTGTATGATTTCCGGAGATTGAAACCAATCCTACGAAAAACAAAAACGAAAGTCAAAATAAAAGAACGATGTGGCTTTCCTTTTTTTTTACAAAAATATAGAAAAAGACAACTGTTTGCAGCCGGTCTTGTGATTTGCACAATCTTTCTTTTTTTTATGACTACATTTATCTGGAACATACAAATAGAGGGAAACCATAAATATTCAGAAGAAGAAATTCGAAAAATATTAAAACAACAGGAAGTATATGTTGGACAAATGAAAAATCACATTCATTGTGATGATATTTCCGCTTATTTGCGTAAAAACTACACAGATGTCATATGGGTATCTGCATCTGTAGAAGGAATCTCCCTGAAAATACAGGTAAAAGAAAATACAGACCGTATCGTTGAGCGGAAAAGCGAAATTTACGAAGTCCCGTCTGATATTGTCGCTGATAAAGATGGAATTATCACAGATATCATCACGCGGCAGGGCATACCGTTGGTGCATATTGGGGATATAGTTCAAAGAGGAGACAGTCTGGTAAGCGGAAATATTCCTATATACAATGATGCAAAAGAAATTATAGACTATCAGTATGTAGCAGCGGATGCAGATATTCATGCACAAACGGAAGTCCCTTACGAAGAACAGCTAAATTCGGAACACAATGTCCTAAAAGAGTCCGGTAAAAAGAAATGGGGTATCTGGCTGGATACAGGAAAGAAACGCTGCTATTTCGGATACAGTCATCCTACCGGTCATGCTTATTATAAAATCCTCGAAAAGGAAAAGCAGCTCTCAATTGGCAGCCAATGGAATCTGCCGGTGTATTTCGGGGTACTTGAATACCGTGAATGTCATTTACAGACAGAAAACTATGCGGAAACAGAAACCAGAATCATATTAAGTGAAAATTTTCACAGATTTTGTAAAAAATTAGAAGAAAAAGGGGTTCAAATTTTGCAGAATAGTGTTAAAATATACACTGGTGTAGAACGAACAACCGCAAAGGGTATTCTCACATTAAATGAAAAAATCGGAAATCCTGTCACTGTCGAAAAAAAATTAATTCCTCAGGCAGAAGAAAAGACAGAGGAATAAGAAGGGAAATAATTATATGGCAATTTTGGAGACAATCATTGAAATTCCTGCCGAACATGAGCGAAATGTATTCGGGCAGTTTGATATGTTTGCAAAAAAAATAGAACGGAGTCTGCATGTCACTTTAATTGCAAGAGATGGCAAAGTAAAAATTCTTGGAGATGCAGCAAATGTCGAACGTGCACAGCATGCACTGGAGCAATTGACAGAGCTTTCTAAGCGCGGAAATACCATTCAGGAACAGACCGTGGACTATACGCTTGCCCTTACCATGGAAGACAGCGCGGAGAGTGTTTTGGAAATTGATAAAGAATTAATCTGTCATACCCTACAGGGAAAACCGATTAAGCCAAAGACACTTGGTCAGAAGAAGTACGTAGATTCGATTCGGGATAAAATGATTACCTTCGGTCTCGGACCTGCCGGAACCGGCAAAACCTATCTCGCTATGGCAATGGCAATTACCGCTTTCAAACGCAATGAAGTAGGAAGGATTATCCTGACCAGACCTGCCATAGAAGCGGGTGAAAAGCTTGGATTTCTGCCAGGAGATTTACAGAGTAAAATCGATCCTTATCTACGTCCCCTTTATGACGCACTTTATCAGATTATGGGGGCAGAAAGCTTTTTAAAAAATTCTGAAAAAGGACTGATTGAAGTCGCACCGCTCGCTTATATGCGCGGACGTACTTTGGATAACGCATTTATCATCTTAGATGAGGCCCAGAATACAACACCAGCCCAGATGAAAATGTTCCTGACCCGTATTGGGTTTGGCTCTAAAGTAGTCATTACCGGAGATTCTACACAGAAGGATTTACCATCCGGACAGATATCCGGACTGGATGTAGCAATTAATGTTGTCCGAAACATTGACGATATTGCCATATGCCGCCTTACAAGTAAGGATGTAGTCAGACATCCTCTGGTACAGAAAATTGTCAAAGCATATGAAGAGTACGAACAGAAATCGGCGTCTCATAAGAAGACAAAAAATACAGACAGAAGGAAACGTGGATAAGTATGAGAATATATTTAGAAAATGAAGAAGGTCCGGAGCTTGACCTGGATTATATGGGAATCGCTAATCTAATTGCAGAAGGTGTTCTGGATTATGAGAACTGTCCTTATGAATCCCAGATTGAACTTCTTTTGACAAATAACGATGAAATTAGGCGGATTAACAACGAATTCCGCGGGATTGACCATCCAACTGATGTATTATCTTTCCCGATGATAGACTATGAAAGTCCGGCCGACTTTTCTTCATTGGAAGAAGATGACAGTAATTTCGACCCTGAGACAGGCGAATTGATTCTTGGAGATATTGTAATTTCCAAAGAAAAAGTCATTGCCCAGGCTGAAGAATATGGACACTCCGTAAAACGCGAGTTTGCATTTCTGATTGCACATAGTATGCTTCATCTTCTTGGATATGACCATATGGAAGAAGAGGAACGGCTTGTCATGGAAAAAAAGCAGCGAAGTATTCTGGAAAATCTTGGAATTGAACGATAGTTTTTATTTCAGATTTTCAGATTTACCGCACAAGATATTACATAAAAGAGGTGCTTTATGTCAGAAAAGAAAAAATCATCCAAAGATGGATTTCTCATTCAGGGAACCATATTAGCAGTTGCAGGAATTATTACAAAAATTATCGGTTTTGTTTACCGGATTCCCATGCTCAATATCATGGGACTTCAAGGAGAGGGTTATTATGAAATTGCATTCCAGGTTTATTCCATGGCACTGCTGATTTCATCCTACAGCCTGCCGCTTGCAGTATCCAAACTGGTATCTGCAAGAATTGCCAAAGGACAATATCGAAACGCCCAGCAAGTATTCAAGGCTGCTCTGCTCTTTGCATTTTCCGTAGGTTCTGTCATTATGGTAGTCATCTTTTTCGGTGCAGGCGTTATTGCATCGATTATGGGAGCAAAAGTCAGTTTGTATGCGCTGCGTGTACTTGCACCGGGACTTCTGGTTGTAGCAGTCATGGGGGTATTCCGTGGATATTTTCAAGGGTGCGGTACCATGATTCCAACGGCGATTTCCCAGATTTTGGAACAACTTTTAAATGCTGTTGTCAGTATTGCCGGGGCCAGTATGTTAATGGATTATGGACTCAAAATGGCACAGAGGCAGGATAATGAATTGCTCGGACCTGCCTATGCAGCAGCCGGGGGTACCTTAGGCACGGTTTCCGGTGCTGTTATTGGCCTGTTGTTCTTATTGTTTTGTTATTATGCTTCCAGAAAGGTCATTTGCAGACGTGTAAATCGTGACCGTTCCCACAGGGTGGAAAGTTACAGTTCTATTTTCAAATTGATGATACTTACCATTGCACCGGTTATTCTCAGTTCTGCGGTATACAATATGGGAAATATTATTGACAGTGCAATGTTTAATAATATTATGGCTGCGCAGGGTCATCTGGAAAACGAATGTGTAGAAATTCTCGGAAAGCTCGGACAATACTATAATCTGTTTAATGTTCCACTTGCTGTAGCAAGTGCACTCGGTTCTTCCATGATACCCGGACTGGTCCGTGCATACGAAACAAGAGAAAAACGCTTATTACATAACAGGATTTACATGGCAATCCGTTTTACCATGCTGATTACCATTCCAAGTGCCTTTGGACTTTGTATTGTCGGAAGGCCAATTCTGGATTTCATCTGGCCAGCCATTGATAATACTGTTCAGGCAATGATGTTCCGGATCGGAGCGGTTTCCCTTGTATTCTATTCACTGTCAACAGTAACCAATGCGGTACTTCAGGGAATTAACCGTATGATGAAGCCTGTAAAAAATGCAACGATTTCTTTAATCATTCATGTAGTATCCTTGTTTATCATGATGGTATTCTTTAAATGGGGAATCTATGGTGTTATTGTAAGCAAAATTATTTTCTCACTGTCTATGTGTATTTTAAATGCACACGACATCAGAGAAGCAATTGGATACAGACAGGAAAAATCAAAAACCTTTGTTATTCCATGCATTGCTTCCGCAATCATGGGTGTCGTTGTATATCTGGTAAATATGGTTTTAAGCATGTTTATAAGTGGACGTATTTCAATCCTGATTGCGCTTGTAGTTGCAGTAGTTGTCTATGGAATCAGCCTGTTAAAACTTGGAGGACTGACAGAAGACGAAATATTAGAAATGCCAAAAGGTGCCACATTACTGTCCGTCTGTAAAAAATTTCATTTAATCAATGACAGATTTTATTAAGATTTGTATGTTATTTTTTATATAACAGGTGTATAAGAAAAGAAAGTCAGGTCAATACTGTATAAAAAAGGAGTTGTCCTTATGCAGAAAAAATATAGTATTATCCTGACTTTCAGCTTATTTGTTTTCCTTGCTGCCTTATCGTTCGGCTATCGTGAGGAATATAAATATTTAGAAAATAAGATGCGAAATTCAACAGAAGTACAAGCAGAAAAGAGTCAACTCGAAGCATTACAAGTGCAGGGAACTGCGGGAAAAGATGAGAAACAGGTCTATTACCTGACAGTGAGAAATGGCTATGTAGTGGTATATCTGTCAGATAAACAGACTTTATTTGAGTACACGGATATTCTGCTAACAGACCTTCCGGCAGACCTTCAGGAAGAATTGAAAACAGGAAAGACGATTACAGGAGAAGAGAAGCTCTATGGTTTTTTGGAAAACTATTCGAGTTAAGCAGGGCCGGAGCTTTCAAAGCATATAGAAATATAGCAAAAATATCAATATGGATAAAATATGATGACAAAATATGATATGGAAAGGACAAAAGACAATGGATAATAAAAAAATCGCACGAATCAATGAATTGTATCACAAATCAAAGACAGAAGGGTTGACCGAAAAAGAATTGAAAGAGCAGCAGGTTCTCCGTCGTGAATATGTAGAAGCATTTAAGCGTAATCTTCGTGGAGAACTAAACAATATTTCTATTCAGGAGAAGGACGGAAGCATCACAGACCTGGGTAAAAAATATGGACACAAAACAGCAAATTAGAAAAAGGATTCGTACACTTCGAAAAGAACTGACTCCGGATGAAGTCCACAAAAAAAGTGTAAGGATCGCAGAACAGGTTCTTCATACCACAGCATTTAAAGAAACAGAACTGGTACTGCTTTATGCAGATTTCCAGAATGAAGTTCAGACTGGCCTATTAGCTGAAGAAGCATGGAAAGCAGAAAAAAGAGTTGCATATCCCAAAGTGGTTGGAAACGATATGGAATTCTATCTGATTTCTGAATATGCCCAGCTTGCACCGGGGACTATGAATATTCCAGAGCCAGTCCCTAATTGCGAAAAAATTATTTCTTTCCCGGAAAAGACACTGATGATTATGCCCGGAGTTGCATTTGACCGAAATCTAAACCGTGTGGGATACGGTGGTGGCTATTATGACCGTTTCCTGGAAAAACATCCAGATTTCGCACGAATCGCAATAAGCTATGAATTACAGTTATGTGACTATGTACCTGTTGAACCCACTGACTACAAACCGCATATGCTGATTACAGAAAAACAAATCCTGACAGCAGAGAGCTAGACTC
Source organism: uncultured Bariatricus sp. (assembly GCA_934307065.1). Taxonomy (GTDB): domain Bacteria; phylum Bacillota; class Clostridia; order Lachnospirales; family Lachnospiraceae; genus Allocoprococcus. The sequence goes on from CAKRCD010000001.1 coordinate 197,560, forward strand.
TGTTCTGTCAGGATTTCTTTCAATTATAGTATAGACACGTTATTATACACCGGAAACCTTTATTCCGGGTAGATTAATTGCTTGTCCGTAATATTTTCCAACACTTCTTTTAAATATTTTCGTGCACAATATTTTGCCATTGGAAGATTCATATCCAGATAATTTCCACAATCTTTCGGGGATGCTCCAGGAACTTCACCTTCAAATTCGGCTATAAATGTAAACATTTCCCTCATAAGAGGTACAATATCTCTCGATTCGTAATCGCCGGCAAGAAGTAAATAGAATCCGGTCCGGCAGCCCATCGGTCCAAAATATAGGGTTTTCTCTCCATATTCTGCATGGTTTCTTAAAAAAGTTGCGCCAAGATGCTCAATCGTATGCATTTCTGCTGTATTGATCGTAGGTTCTTCGTTCGGCTTTGTCATACGGATGTCAAAGGTTGTTACCGGATGCCCTTCTACTGTATCTTTTCTGGAAACATAGAGTCCCGGAACTAATTTTATGTGGTCAATGGTAAAGCTTGTAATTTTCTTCATTTTATTCTCCTTCTAAACTGAAAGCTTATATCTTATACTGTCTTAATGATATCCTCTGGCAATTGATGGCAGAATGCCTTTTCTTTATGCGAAGTAACGATCCCAAGTCCGTGCTCACACTACCGTTAAGGTTAAAATAATTTAAAAATTAGTTATCTGTCTCGGCCATAGTATAGGTTTGACGTTTTCTTGCCATTTCATCGCTTGCAAGATATTCATCGTAAGTAGTCATCTTATCAATCATCTTTCCCCCCGGCATAATTTCCATAATACGGTTGGCCGTAGTCTGTACAATCTGATGGTCACGGGAAGAGAAGAGAAGTACACCGTGGAACTTCTGCATTCCGTTGTTAAGTGCAGTGATTGCTTCCATATCCAAGTGGTCGGTAGGTTCATCTAAAATCAGGACATTTGCACCGGAAATCATCATCTTAGAGAGTAAACATCGCACCTTTTCCCCACCAGATAATACTTTTACCTTCTTCACACCATCTTCCCCGGCAAAAAGCATTCTTCCAAGGAAACCACGGACATAGGTTACATCCTTGATTTCAGAATACTGGGTAAGCCATTCTACAATGGTATCGTCATTGTCAAATTCTTTTCCGCTGTCCTTCGGGAAATATGCTTGTGTCGTAGTAACTCCCCATTTGTAAGTTCCTGCATCCGGTTCCATCTCGCCTGAAAGAATCTGGAATAAGGTTGTTTTTGCCAATTCATTTCCACCTACAAAAGCAACTTTATCATCACGGTTTAAGGTAAAGGAAATATTGTCCAAAACCTTTTCGCCATCGATGGTTTTTGTAATGCCTTCTACGGTAAGCACTTCATTTCCGATTTCACGATTCGGCTTAAAGTCAATATATGGATATTTACGGCTGGAAGGACGAATTTCATCCAACTGAATTTTCTCCAGCGCACGTTTTCTTGAAGTTGCCTGACGGGACTTTGATGCGTTAGCACTAAATCGGGAAATAAATTCCTGAAGTTCTTTGATTTTTTCTTCTTTTTTCTTATTCGCTTCCTTCATCTGACGGATAAGGAGCTGGCTGGATTCATACCAGAAGTCATAGTTTCCGGCATAGAGCTGAATTTTGCCATAGTCGATGTCTGCAATTTGTGTACATACCTTATTTAAGAAATAACGGTCATGTGATACAACGATAACAGTATTGTTAAAGTTAATCAAAAATTCCTCCAGCCATGCGATTGCGTCTAAATCCAAATGGTTGGTAGGCTCATCCAGGAGAAGGATATCAGGTGCACCAAAGAGTGCCTGCGCCAATAATACCTTGACTTTTTGCGCACCGGTCAAATCATGCATCAGCGTATAGTGTAGTTCGGTCTCAATGCCAAGACCGTTCAGAAGAGAAGCGGCATCAGATTCCGCCTCCCATCCATTCATGGTAGCAAATTCTCCTTCCAGTTCACTGGCTCTGATTCCATCCTCATCGGTAAAATCTTCTTTTGCATAAATGGCTTCTTTTTCCTTCATAATCTCATATAGACGGGCATTTCCCATGATAACAGTGTCAAGCACTGGAAATTCATCATATTTGAAATGGTCCTGCTGCAGGAAAGACAAGCGCTCTCCTGGCGAAATAATTACTTCACCGGAAGTTGGTTCCAATTGTCCAGACAAAATTTTCAAAAAGGTGGACTTTCCGGCACCATTTGCCCCGATAAGTCCGTAGCAGTTTCCTTCAGTGAATTTAATATTTACATCTTCAAACAATGCTTTCTTCCCAACACGGAGGGTAACATTACTTGTACTAATCATTGAATTTTCTCCTTCATATTTTACATAATCCTATCGTTTATTTTTACCGCTTAATATCGTACCATGAGAATGCTTTTTTCGCAAGACAAGAAAACCATGTTGTGTTATACTTATGGTATCTTAAAGTAGAAGAAGGGGTGTAAGGATGATAAATGGAAGTCTGATTTTAGAAGGCGGTGCCACAAGAGGAGTATTTACCTCCGGTGTACTGGACTATCTGATGGAGCGGGATATTTACTTTTCAGATGTAACAGGTGTCTCCGCCGGCTCCTGCAATGCAGTGGGGTATGTGGCAAAGCAGCCGGAACGTACAAAGAAGTGTATGATTCACCGTGGTAAAGAATATAATTATTATTACGGATTGAAAGGATTTATCAAAGAGCGCAGTATTCTGGACATGGATATGATTTTTGATAAAATGCCGAACAGTCTGATTCCACTTGATTTTGATACCTATTTTCATTCTGGTGTACACTGCGAAATCGTAACAACCAACTGTAATACCGGAAAAGCAGAATATTTAACCGAAGATTCTGACCCACAGCGTCTGATGATGATGTGCCGTGCAAGTAGCAGTATGCCGCTGGTATGCCCAATTGTAAATGTAGACGGAATTCCATATCTGGATGGCGGACTGGCTGATTCTGTTCCGATAAAACATGTAAAAGAGCGCGGTGCCAAGAAAATCGTAATTATTTTGACACGCAAGAAAGGATATCGCAAAGAGAAGATTTCAAAAGCTCATATTGAGTTATATCGGAAAATGTACAGCAAATATCCGGAACTTGTCAAAACCTGTATTCTCCGCAACAAGCGATACAATGTTACCATGAATTATATTGACTGGTTGGAGGAGAAGGGGGAAATCTTTGTTATCCGTCCTACCCACAGACCGGTTCACCGAATTGAGAAGGACACAGAGAAGTTGGAAGCATTCTACGAACACGGATATGAGACCATGGAACAGAAGTTTAACAAGATGATGAAATATTTAGGATCATAATAGAGTTAGACAACTATTCTCTTCGTTTTTTTATTTATAGAATGTTAGAAGTACAGCGTATAAAGAAGGAAGCCTTAATAGCTTCCTTCTTTTGTCTTTCTGACCGAATCCACCATATGGTCAATCTGTTTTTTCTCGCTGTCCGATTTACCTTCTTTCATAATAGCCAGAATCAAATCCGTTTCTTCCGGAGTAAACCGGATTCCGCGTTTGTTGGCGTTGACGATTAAAGACAGCATGACAGGTGCCAGTGCCTTTCCGGTTTTTCCTTCCGTCTGTTTTGCGGCACTCCGAATCAGCTCCAGTTTCACTGGGTCAAGATTCTTCATTGCAGGATGATTCATCCATTCTTTCATTTTCTTCCGCCCTTTCCTGCTGAAATACTTGAAACATGTTGCTCATATTCATATTATTAAACATATCTTCCGTATTCATATTCTGCATCATTTCCATCATATTCATTGCCTGCATAAATGTTTCCATCATTTCAAAGTTTTTCTCCGGATAATATTCCTTTAAATCCTCCACGATGGATTCTACCGAGACATTCTGATTGCTGCATTTTCCAAAATGCCTGCCCGGGAACTGTTGAAAATAGGAAACCGTATTCTGGAATTCTGCAAATTTCACATAAATCCCAAAAAAGGGCTGAACTTCTGAAGGAACATAGGGCAGCATCAGCTTTAGCGTCTGTAATTTCTCATCTGTCACTGCCATATCAAGAGGTGTCAGTTTCTGCGTCATTTTCCATTTCCTCCAGAAGATAAATTCATAAAAATATATGTACTGACAAGTCTTTTTATGCAACTGCATATAGTATAACAAAACAGAAAAGGGAATCGATATGGGAAAAATAGTGATTGACGGAAAAGCCGTTTATGAAATAGATGAAGAATGTATCAAAAGAAGAGAACCGAAGGAGCAAAGAAAGCAAGAAGAAACGAAACAGAAAAAAGAGAGCACAAAACAGCCTGACAAAAAGGGATGCCGGTAAGCATCCCTTTTAACATGTGTACGCAAAACATGGCATTTACACATTTCATAACAACTTACATTAGCAGCATCCGCAGCCGTTTCCGCCAAGTGTATTTGTTCCGCATCCACCGCAGAAGATGAGAAGGAGAATAATCCAAAGACAACTGTCGTTATTACCGCAGCCGCCTCTGTCATTACCGCATCCACATCCAAATCCGCCACAGCAAAAAAGGAGAATCAGAATCAATGCGCAGGAAGAAATTCCACATCCTCCTAAGTTGGATGTATTGTTATCACATCCACATCCGCAGTTTGTTGCACTAAGTTCACTCATGTTTGTTGCCTCCAATAGGTTTTCTTTACACTTCCATCATATGACGTAAGGCTTGCCATTGTTGCTTTCAAATGATAGAAATTTTCAATCACCTTTCATATGGTAATAAAAAAAGAGGTTTGAAAATGAGAGAACTCAAGCAAAAAATTCACTATCGCTGCCCGGACATTCTGATTCATCATTTAAGCGGCAGAGGCATTACCATCGCTGTACTGGATACCGGAATTTCCGCACATCCGGATTTGCAGGGACGGATTCTTGGATGGAAAGACTGCGTAAATGCCAGACAATATATATATGATGATAACGGACACGGGACCCATGTAAGTGGAATCATTTCCGGCAATGGCTTCTGCTCAAATGGACTTTATTCTGGAATTGCTCCCTTTTCCAAAATTGTCAGTGTAAAGGTGTTAAATGCAGCCGGGAACGGAAAGATTCAGGATGTAATTACCGGAATTCGATTTATTTTAACCATGCAGCAGAAATGGAATATCCGTATCGTCAACATTTCCCTTGGAACCGAAGACCATGATGACAATCAGGGCGAAGAAAAACTCATCTGGTGGGTAGAGAAAATGTGGGATGCAGGAATCGTTGTCATTACCGCTGCCGGAAACATGGGCCCTGACTATGGCAGTATCACACTTCCTGGTGTCAGTAAAAAGGTAATTACCGTAGGGGCCTGCGATGAAATAGCTGCCCGCAATTACCCGAACCGTAATTTCTATTCTGGCTGTGGCCCTACCAAAGAATGTGTCAAAAAACCTGATATTTGTGCACCGGGAAACAACATTTATTCCTGCAACTACCGCTATCCATACAAGAGCAGAAAAGCTTACGTCCACAAAAGCGGCACCTCTATGGCAACCCCGGCTGTTGCAGGTGCAGCAGCGCTTCTTCTGGAAAAATATCCGCAAATGGAAAATGTAGAAGTAAAAATGCGGTTATGGGAAAGCGGTGATGATATGAATATGCCGGAAAGCAGTCAGGGTCACGGAAAAATTAATATCGAAAAATTCCTGAAATAAGATAAATGGAGAGCATGAAAATATGCCATTGAAAAATTTTTTGAATGTCAAGTTTTTTTACTTGACACAATATTGTTTTTGTTATATGATAACTCAGGTGATAAAAATGGATGAAATTTTAAAGCAGACATTACTATATGATTTTTACGGAGAACTTCTTACCGAACATCAGAAGGAAATATATTCTCAGGTAGTTTTAGAAGATTATTCTCTCAGCGAAATTGCGAAAGTAAGCGGTATCAGCCGCCAAGGCGTACATGACCTTATTAAGCGTTGCAATAAGACACTGGAAGGTTATGAGGAAAAGCTTCATCTGGTAGAAAAGTTCATGTCTGTACGGGAAAAGGTTCATCAGATTGACACCTTACTGGAGAACTACGAGAATCAGGATGAGAAAGTTCTGATTCAGCAGGTAAAAAAGTTGTCCGGTGAAATCATAGAGGAGTTATAATATGGCATTTGACAGCTTAACAGAAAAACTTCAAAATGTTTTTAAAAATTTACGTGGGAAAGGAAAGCTGACAGAAGATGACGTGAAGGAAGCCCTTCGCGAAGTCAAGATGGCACTTCTTGAAGCGGATGTAAACTTTAAGGTTGTAAAGAAATTTATTAAAGATGTGCAGGAACGTGCCATTGGACAGGATGTAATGAACGGACTGAATCCCGGGCAGATGGTTATCAAGATTGTAAATGAAGAACTGATCAACTTAATGGGTTCTGAAACAACCGAGATTAAATTACAGCCGGGCAGTGCGAAAACGGTCATTATGATGGCTGGCCTTCAGGGAGCCGGTAAGACAACCACAACCGCAAAGCTTGCCGGAAAGTTCAAATTAAAAGGTAAGAAACCACTTCTTGTTGCATGCGATGTTTACCGTCCGGCTGCTATTAAGCAGTTGCAGATTAACGGTGAAAAGCAGGGTGTTGATGTCTTTACCATGGGCGAGAATCAAAAGCCTGCCAATATTGCGAAAGCAGCACTGGAGCACGCAGTAAAAAACGGACATAACCTGATCATCCTCGATACAGCAGGTCGGCTTCATGTTGATGAAGATATGATGGCTGAGCTTCAGGAAATCAAAGAAGCCGTAGAAGTACATCAGACTATCCTCGTAGTTGACGCTATGACCGGTCAGGATGCAGTAAATGTTGCAGATACCTTTAATCAGAAGATTGGTATTGACGGTGTTATTGTCACAAAGCTTGACGGTGATACCCGTGGCGGTGCAGCTTTATCCATTAAAGCAGTAACCGGATGTCCGATTCTCTATGTAGGTATGGGCGAACGGCTCTCTGATCTGGAACAGTTTTATCCGGACAGAATGGCATCCCGTATTTTGGGAATGGGTGATGTTTTAAGTCTCATTGAGAAGGCAAGTGCCGAGATTGACGAAGAAGATGCCCGCAAGATGTCAGAGAAAATCAAGAAAGCACAGTTTGACTTTGATGATTATCTGGAAAGCATGAAGCAGATGAAGAAGATGGGTGGACTTGGCAGTATTATGGGAATGCTTCCGGGTCTTGGAGGACTGGGAGGAAAAGGCAATAAGATGCCAGACATTGATACCGATGCAGCCGAACAGAAGATGGCAAAAATTGAAGCCATTATCTATTCCATGACACCTGCCGAGCGCCAGAATCCAGACTTGCTGAATCCGTCAAGAAAACACCGTATTGCAAAAGGTGCAGGCGTAGATATTGCGGAAGTGAACAGAACCGTAAAACAGTTCGACCAGATGCGGAAAATGATGAAACAGATGCCGGGAATGCTCGGCGGAAAAGGCAAAAAAGGAAAATTCCGTATGCCTTTCTAACAACTTAGGTATATACGCAGATGCGATATATATAAATACAAATAATTTATAGAAAAAAATTTCAGGAGGACAATAAAATGGCAGTAAAAATCAGATTAAAAAGAATGGGACAGAAGAAAGCACCTTTCTATAGAATCGTTGTAGCAGACGCTCGTTCACCAAGAGATGGAAAGTTCATCGAAGAAATCGGAACATTTGACCCAACTAAGGATCCTAGCGAATTTAAAGTAGATGCAGAAGCTGCTAAGAAATGGTTAAACAACGGAGCTCAGCCAACAGAAACAGTTGGAAAAATTTTCAAATTAGCTGGAATCGAAAAATAATCTGCTCCACGGAGGTGCGAGTTAATGAAAAATTTGGTGGAAGTAATTACAAAAGCACTCGTTGATGAGCCGGATAAAGTTGTAATTACAGAAAAACAGGAAGGCAAGACTACAATTATCGAAGTCAGCGTTTCAGATAACGATATGGGTAAGGTAATTGGAAAACAAGGCCGAATTGCAAAAGCAATCCGTTCCGTTGTAAAAGCAGCCGCAGCAAAAGAAGATAAAAAAGTTGTAGTTGAAATTATGCAATAGTATGGGTACCATAAAAGATCCATTGGACCTTTTATCGTGTGCCTGACAACATAAACCGCAGGTAAGTAATATTATCTGCGGTTTGTTACTATAAAAGATGGAGATTTGTATGCAGAAAGAAGATTATTTACAGGTCGGTGTCATTACCACCACACATGGAATCCGTGGCGAAGTAAAAGTATTTCCTACAACAGATGACCCCGCAAGATTTGAAGAATTAGAGAATGTCATGCTTGATACCGGACGGGCACTGCTTCCGCTGGAAATCCAGAATGTAAAATACTTCAAGCAATATGTCATTCTGAAATTTAAGGGAATCGATAATATCAACGACATTGAAAAATATACAAAATGCCCGCTTCTGGTATCCCGTGAGGATGCGGTAGAATTAGAAGAAGATGAGTATTTCATGGCAGATATCATCGGTATGACCGTGTATACAGAGGAAGGTGAAAAATTCGGTAAACTGACCGATATTCTGGAAACCGGTGCGAATGATGTTTATATCATTTCTACGGAATCGCATGGAGAAGTATTGATTCCGGCAATTAAAGACTGTATTCTTGATATCAATACAGAAGAAAATAAAATGACGATCCATTTGTTGGATGGACTGATTTAAGAGGAGAATGCAATGAGATTTGATATCATGACTCTTTTTCCGGAAATGATTATGAATGGACTGGGAACCAGTATCACAGGCCGGGCAATGGACAAAGGTATTCTGGATATCCATGCATGGAATATCCGTGATTATGCATTTAACAAACATAATAGTGTAGATGATTATCCTTATGGAGGCGGAGCAGGTATGCTCATGCAGGCAGAGCCTGTATATCAGACCTACAAAGCAATCTGCGAAGATGCTCAAGTTTCTGATGAAAAACGTCCGCGCGTCATTTATCTTTCCCCTCAGGGACAGACCTTTCACCAGCAGATGGCAGAAGAACTGGCAAAAGAAGAACACTTGATTTTACTCTGCGGACATTATGAAGGAATTGATGAACGAGTGCTGGAAGAAATTGTAACGGATTATGTTTCCATTGGCGATTATGTACTGACAGGGGGCGAACTTCCTGCTATGATCATGATTGATGCCATTTCCCGTATGATTCCGGGAGTCCTGCACAATGACACCTCGGCTGAATTCGAGAGTTTTCAGGACAGCTTATTAGAATATCCGCACTATTCCAGACCGGAAGTCTGGCATGATAAACAAGTACCGCCGATTCTGTTATCCGGCCACCACGCCAATGTAGAAAAATGGCGCAGGGAGCAATCGGTTATCCGGACTGCAAAATGGCGGCCTGATTTACTGGAAAAGGCAGAGCTTACTGATAAAGAACAGCTCATGGTTGATGAAATCGTAAATCATAAATCAATTGAAAATTAAACGTAAAATTCATCAAAAGAAAACGATTAAACTACTTGCAAAAGGCAGGAAGGTATGGTAATATATAACACGTTGTGAAGAAAGAGATGGTCCTCTGGTACAAAAATGTATTAAGAACGTCAAAATATGAAGGAGGTCACACAAATGAACGAAATTATTAAGAATATCGAAACAGCACAGTTAAAAGAAAATGCTCCAGAATTCAGAGTTGGTGATACTGTAAAAGTTTACGGTAAAATCAAAGAAGGAAACCGCGAAAGAATTCAGGTTTTTGAAGGAACTGTTTTAAAAAGACAGGGCGGTGGAGTCAGAGAAACATTTACAGTAAGAAAGTTCTCTAACGGTGTAGGTGTTGAAAAGACATGGCCAGTACATTCACCAAACGTTGAAAAAGTAGAAGTTGTCCGCAGAGGTAAAGTAAGACGTGCAAAACTTAACTACTTAAGAGGACGTGTTGGTAAGAAAGCAAAAGTAAAAGAATTAGTAAAATAGTAAATGGATGCGAGGGACAAATACAATCTGGTACTTGTCCCTTTTCTTAATTTAAGCTATAATGAGCGTTAGCAAGCAGGAGAAAACACGGCTCACTATTATAACCAAAAAGAGGTAACATATGCGCAGAGAATTAAGGTTCGGAAAAGAAACACGCTGTCGAAGCTGGGACTGGGTTCCCGGTGCATTAAAATTATGTTTTCAGATAGGAATCGTATGTTTTCTGGCCTTTGTTTTTGTCTGGTATTTCGGTCAGAAAACCAGTAACATCGGTGATTCCATGAATCCGGTATTAAAGAACGGAGATGTGGTTCTTGTAGACCGTTTCCGCTATGATGCCAGTTCGCCAAGGCGGGGAGATATTATCGTTTTTAAACCCAATGGTAATGAACACCTTCATTCCTATGTCAAACGGATTATTGGGCTTCCGGGCGAAACCGTACAGATTAAAGATGGCGTAATTTATATTAATGGTAAAAAATTAGAAGAAAAGTACACCACCACAGAAATTACAGATGCAGGTCTGGCAGAAGAAGGGGTAAGGCTTGCCGGTGATGAATATTTTGTGCTTGGTGATAATCGTCAGGTTAGCGACGACAGCCGTTCGGCTGATATTGGTAATGTGAAGCGCTCGGAGTTTGAGGGAAAGGCCTGGTTTATCCTGTCGCCAAGATCTCGGATTGGGCGAATCAAATAAAAGAGGAGAACAGTATATGAATTTTCAATGGTATCCTGGTCACATGACAAAAGCAAAGCGTATGATGCAGGAAAACATCAAATTAATTGACCTTGTCATCGAACTTGTAGATGCAAGGATTCCCATGAGCAGCCGTAATCCGGACATTGATGAGCTTGGGAAAAATAAAGCAAGACTGATTCTGCTTAATAAATCGGATTTAGCAGATGAGAAACAAACCGATGCATGGATGCAGTACTTTAAAGAAAAAGGATATTCTGTAGTGAAGGTAAATGCCCGTAAAAACGGCGGTCTGAAATCCATCCACGCTGTCATTCAGGAAGCTTGTAAGGAGAAGATTGAACGGGATAGAAAGCGTGGAATCTTAAACCGCCCTGTCCGTGCCATGGTTGTCGGCATTCCCAATGTAGGAAAATCCACATTTATCAATTCTCTTGCCGGAAAAGCCTGTGCCAAGACAGGAAACAAACCGGGTGTTACAAAGGGAAAACAGTGGATTCGCCTGAATAAAAATGTTGAATTATTAGATACACCCGGTATTCTCTGGCCGAAATTCGAAGACCAGTCTGTCGGATTAAAATTGGCATTTATCGGTTCCATCAAGGATGACATTATGAATCTGGAAGAACTTGCAGCAGAACTGATTCATACACTTACCGATAATTATCCGGGAATTCTTCAGGAGAAATACGGTATTACCGAGCATGGCAACCCATACCTTTGTCTGGAAGAAATTGCAAAAAACCGTCATTGTCTGGTCAGAGGGAATGAACTGGATATGAACAAAGCTGCCATTTTGTTGCTTGATGACTTCCGTAACGGAAGAATCGGACGCATTACATTAGAATTCCCAGAGGAGTATGCACATGAATAATACAGAAGCCACAGCGCAGAAATCTTTTTTGCGTGAAGCCCTTGGATGGGTGCTTTATATTTTACTGATTATCGGAATTACTTACTTGATTATCACTTTTGTAGGACAACGTACCAAAGTTGACGGTCATTCCATGGAACCGACTCTTTCCGATGGCGATAACCTGATTGTAGACAAGTTATCCTACCGGTTCCGCGACCCGCAACGATATGATATTATTGTATTTCCATACAAGCATAAAGAAAATACATATTATATCAAACGTATTATCGGACTTCCGGGCGAAACCGTGCAGGTAAAAAACGGAGAAGTCTGTATCAACGGAGAAGTGCTTGGCGAAACTTATGGAGCCGAACCTATGGCAAACAGCGGAATCGCAGAAAACCCAATTACGCTTGGGGAAAATGAATATTTTGTACTTGGTGATAACCGTAACCACAGTTCCGACAGCCGTGATCCGAGTGTAGGCATTCTGACAAGGGATGATTTAATCGGAAGAGCATGGGTCCGTATTTTCCCACTGAACAAAATAGGGGTAATAAGGCATGAGTAAGCAGATAGTCCACAGGAAAAGTATTCATGAGATTGAATCCGAATTACAGAGCTGCATAGGAGATAGAAGTGCTTTCTATCAGCTTTACGCTTCGGACGAACGTGCCGGGGTCCAGAAATTACTTGCAAAATATAAAAAGCAGGATGAGAAGCTTGCTGCCGAACGTCTGCGTATCCGGAAAATGCGTGCCTATGAAGAAAAATATCATGACTATGACTACATTTGCGGAATTGACGAAGTAGGACGAGGGCCTTTGGCCGGTCCTGTTGTGGCAGGCGCAGTGATTCTCCCAAAAGATTGCGAGATTCTATATATCAACGATTCCAAACAGCTTTCTGCCAAGAAGAGAGAAGAACTTTGTGAAGAAATCAAAGCGAAAGCAATTGCCATTGGAATCGGAATTGTCAGTCCTGTTAAAATTGATGAAATCAATATTTTACAGGCTACCTACATGGCAATGCGGGAAGCAATCAGCAGCCTTTCTGTTACCCCGCAAGTGCTGCTGAACGACGCAGTCACTATTCCGGAAGTTACGATTCCACAGGTTCCGATTATCAAAGGAGATGCAAAAAGTGTTTCCATTGCAGCCGCAAGTATTGTGGCAAAAGTAACCAGAGATCATTTAATGGAAGAATACGACAAAGTTCTGCCGGGATACGGATTTGCAAGCAATAAGGGTTATGGGTCCGCTGAGCATATTGCTGCTTTAAAAGAACTTGGGCCGACCCCGATTCACCGAACAACCTTCATCAAAAATTTTGTATAAAATTTATGTTTATGATTCAATTTTAAATGCGTGAGAATTCAGACCAGATTTTATGCATCAGATACATAATACACGCCAGACAGGATTCGATTACGAACGTCTGGCCGGTTCTTATTTAGAAAAACAAGGCTATCGGATTCTGGAATATAATTTTCGATGCCGGTACGCTGAAATCGATATTATAGCCGAAGATGGGGACTGCCTTATTTTCTGCGAAGTAAAATACCGAAAAGGAACAGACATGATGCGTTCTTTAGAGGCTGTCAATATCCGAAAACAACAACGAATTTCCCGTGCAGCTCTTTTTTATATGAGCAGGAAATGTTTCATGGAAATTCCGTGTAGATTTGATGTGATTGGTATTACCGATACACAGATTCATCATATAAAAAACGCATTTTATTACACTGGAGGCTAATATGAATTTAGATTTTCATTATAAAAATACGAATCCCATATTTACCATAAAACAGACCGGAGAGACACCTGTACTGCAATTTTCTATTTTTAATCAGACAGACATGGTAAAGCATGGATTTTCCACCCGCCTTGGCGGTGTCAGCACCGGAATATACGCAAGTATGAACCTTGGTCAGTCCCGCGGAGATGACCCAGAAAAAGTACAGCGAAATTATCGGATCATTGCAGACACCATCGGTGTTTCTACCGAATGGATGGTCTGTTCGGATCAGACACATACTACAAATGTGAAAGTGGTAACGAAAGAAGATGCTGGAAAAGGACTCTTGCAACCAAAGGATTATCAGGATATTGACGGACTGATTACAAATGTTCCGGGCTTATGTCTGGTAACTTACTATGCTGATTGTGTTCCGCTTTTATTTCTTGACCCGGTTCAGAAAGTCATTGCGTCCAGTCACTCAGGCTGGCGTGGAACCGTAGGACATATGGGCGAGATAACAATTCAGAAAATGCAGCGTGAATTTGGCTGCAGACCAGAACATATTCTGGCTGCCATTGGTCCATCTATCTGTCAGGACTGCTATGAAGTAAGTGAAGATGTAATCCAACAGTTTCAGCAGGCTTTTCCGGAAAATATCTGGACTGACTTATATTACAGGAAAGAAAATGGAAAATACCAGTTAAATCTCTGGAAAGCCAATGAATGGATTTTGTTAAATTCGGGTATTTTACCGGAGCACCTCGCAGTAACCAATCTCTGTACCTGCTGTAATTCCGACTTGCTGTTTTCACATCGGGCATCCCATGGAAAACGTGGAACATTAGCCGCATTTCTGGCACTGAAGGAGGACTGATCATGACAGAACTGGAAAATAATATTCAGAGCCTTGTTGATACCAAAAGCAGTCTCCTCCTCCGTTTTGGGATTAAAGTTCTGCTGATAATTGTAATTTTTATTATCGGGCACAAATTAATCGGCTGGGTACGCAGTCTGATCCGACGTTCCATGGAACATGCAAATACAGATGCCGGAATCCGACAGTTTGCCGATTCTTTATTAAAGTACGGGCTTCATATTATGCTGGTCGTTGTGTTGGCAAACAGTCTTGGAATTGAATCTACATCCATGGCAGCCCTTGTAGCCTCCGGCGGTATGACTGTCAGTCTTGCCATGCAGGGAAGTCTTTCCAATCTGGCCGGTGGTATTCTGATTTTGACCCTGAAGCCTTTTGTGGTAGGTGATTACATTATCGAAGATACCCATAAAAATGAGGGTACCGTAAAGGAAATACAGATTTTTTATACCAAACTGGCAACTATTGATAACAAAACCATTGTAATTCCAAATGGTGCACTTGCAAATAACAGTCTGACAAACGTAACGGCCAAGGAATACAGGCAGTTAGATTTGAGGGTAGATATTTCCTATGATGCTGACTTGAAAAAGACCAAACAGCTTTTACAGGGAATTTTAGAAAATGACCCATCCATTGTTTCAGACAAAGAAATAAATGTTTTTGTCGATAATTTAGGTGACAGTTCCGTTGTTATCGGCCTACGGGCATGGGTTAAGACTGAAGAGTACTGGGAAAGCAGATGGCGAATTTTGGAGAACATGAAACTGACGCTGGATAAAAACCATATTGAAATTCCTTATAACCAGCTGCAGGTACATTTAGAACATTAATTATGAGGCAAATCATTTGACAATATAGACGGATTGTCGATATAATGAAACAGAAAAAGGGAGTTCTATTACCATGAGAGTCATTGCAGGAACTGCACGCAGCATACAACTTAAGACGATTGAAGGGGTGGATACCAGACCGACTACAGACCGAATCAAAGAAACTTTATTCAATATGATTTCACATGGATTATGTGACTGCAAATTTCTGGATTTGTTTTCCGGAAGTGGTGCCATTGGAATTGAGGCTTTGAGCAGAGGAGCCGAAAGTGCTGTATTTGTTGAAAAAAATCCTAAAGCAGCCCAATGTATCCAGGAAAATCTAAACAAAACAAGATTGTCTGAACGTGCAACAATCATGAATACAGATGTTCTGACCGCTCTGCGGCGTTTAGATGGAAAGCAGATCTTTGATTATGTATTTATGGATCCACCATACAATCATGAATTAGAAAAACAGGTACTGAAATATCTGGCAACGTCCAGTCTTCTAGATTCGGATGCACTGATTATTGTAGAAGCATCACTGGAAACAGATTTTTCTTATCTGGAAGAACTTGGTTATTCCCTTATCAAACGCAAAGAATATAAAACAAATATACACATTTTTTTGGAAAGAAAGAGGTAGCCATGTTAAGAGGAATTTATCCCGGAAGCTTTGACCCGGTCACTCTTGGACACATAGATATTATCAAAAGAGGAAGTCATATTACAGACGAACTGATTGTGGGAGTTCTTCGTAATAACGCAAAAATGCCGTTGTTTTCTGTAGAAGAACGTGTTAAAATGTTAGAGGAAGTGACAAAAGACCTTCCAAATGTCAAAATTATTCCGTTTGACGGATTACTTGTCGATTTTGTCAGAGACATGGATGCCTCCGTTGTTATCCGTGGACTTCGTGCTATTACTGATTTTGAATATGAACTTCAGATGGCTCAGACCAATTATAAGCTGGCACCGGATGTGGAATATATTTTTCTTCCAACCAATCTGCAATATTCTTACTTAAGTTCATCGATGGTAAAAGAAGTTGCGGCTTTTGGAGGCGATATTTCCAACTTTGTTTCCGATATTCTGATTGACAAAATCACAGAAAAGTACCGCAATAACCAGCGGTAAGAAGGAGAGTGTAAAATGAGCAGCCGTATTGAACAGATTATTGAAGAAATTGAAGAGTACATTGACAGTTGCAAATTTCAGCCATTGTCAACGACTAAAATTATTGTAAACAAAGACCAAATAGACGAACTTCTCCGTGAATTACGTATGAAAACTCCGGATGAGATTAAGCGTTATCAGAAGATTATTGCAAATAAGGATGCCATTTTAGCTGATGCCCAGGCAAAAGCTGAAACGATGTTAGAAGAAGCGCAGGTGCAGACCAACGAACTCGTCAGTGAGCATGAAATTATGCAGCAGGCATATGCTCAGGCAAACGAAATCGTTATGGCTGCTACGGAGCAGGCACAACAAATTCTTGACAATGCCACAAATGATGCCAATGATATCCGTATCGGAGCAATCCAGTATACAGATGACTTGCTTGCAAATGCAGAAAGCATTATCGGTCATACACTTGACAGCTATACAACCAAGTACGACAGTCTCGTAAATTCCCTTCAGGAATGTTATAATGTTGTCAGAAATAATCGTGCAGAGTTAGATGTTCCGGATAAGTCTTCCCGTGGACTGGAAGCAGAGTTCGGTCAGGACGGTACACAGGCATAAGGGGAGAGATGCAGGTGTATTTCAGCCGGTAAAACGGCTGTACAACAGAAGATAACTAATTGCGAATAAACTGGTTACCATTGCGGTAATCAGTTTTTCTTTTATATACTGCCGAAAAGACAGATTGGCTTTATCGATAACACACTTTGTCTGAAACCCTGCACAAACTCCCCCAAAAGCCAGAAGTGCCATGGAAAGTACATATTTCATTTCGAAGGTAATTTCTGCACTTGTTATCATCTTAATCCCATTCGTTACTTCGAGAGAGGGTAGAAGGAGAAGCTGCCATGCCCTTCCTTTTACCGGCAAAGATTTTAAACCATATAAAAGCACACAGAAAATAATAATATAGCCACCAATCTTTAAGATTGTCTCACTGCTTTCCCAGATACTTTCATCCAGGCTTTTGGACGGAAACGAATATTTTTCCTTGTCTGCCACCAACACTCCGGCAGGGCTCCTTCTAAGTTCCTGATAATACATTCTGCGAAAGAGAAAACTGGAAAGCACATAAGAGCCTATAAGAATCCCCAGACTGGTATATGCCATCTCTGACCGTTTGAAACACTGTTCAAACACAAATCCGACCACAAACCCCGGACTGGTATTATTGCAGAAAGAGAGTAGATATTCCCCCTCTGTTTTGCTGATTTTCCCACTGGAAACCAGTTCCACGACCACAACTGCTCCAATGGGTGCTCCGCAAAAGAAGCCACACAGAACTGCATAAGAGGACCATTGGGATATATTGAAGAAAGGGCCAAACACTGGAGAAACCATTCTGGAAAACTGAGAAATGGCTCCGCTTTTCAAAAGCAATGCATTCATGACAAAAAAGGGAAACAAAGTGGGCAGCACTGTCTGAAACCATAACAGCAGCCCTGAATTGGCTCCGTTGAAAATAATATTCGGAAAAACTAACATAAATCCCAGGCAAACAAGCAGCAGCACAGATAACATCAATCATTTTCCTGCATATGTATTTACTTCCTTTTAATCTATGACAAGGTTCTTTTTCTTATGTCTCACTCATCCGTTGTCTTGCAATTTTCTTTTCTAATCATTCCTTTTTTCTAACCGTTGGAAAAAAGGATGTCACTGACACATATATTATAAAAATATTGAAAACTGGTAGAAATCTATGAAAAGGTCAAATTATCTGTTATTGTGTTTTCTCCTTGCCCTGTTTACTTCGCTTTTGATTCACAATCTTACGTTTCAGTCACTCAGTTCAAAATTAACCAGAACCTACATACAGGAGGACGAATTCCGGGCTCACGAACTGAATGAGGAATTGAAATCTTTTCTGAAAACCCAGCCTCCTTCCAAAAGAGGAGAAGTTGCAGGACTTTATCTGTTACAACACAGCACAAACTTCGATGAAAACCCTTTTTCCAAGAATAAAAACTGGGAGTTTTATATAAACTGTTGCAATGCCATCTGGCAGGATGTCACGTATTTTCCTATTCCCATATCCAGTTTTCACGAAGAATATCAGGTTTCTTTTGAAGACAGCTGGATGACAGAACGGACCTACGGTGGAAAACGAGGACATGAAGGAACTGATTTGATTGCCAGTAAGGATATTCCCGGACTTTATCCGGTTCTCAGTATGACAGACGGTGTGATTGAACAAATCGGTTGGTTGGAAAAAGGTGGATACCGGGTCGGAGTACAGTCCCCTTCCGGTGGCTATTTTTACTATGCCCATCTGGATTCTTACGGAAATATTGAGGAGGGAATGGAAATCCCTGCGGGCTATGTCCTGGGATTTATGGGAAACAGCGGATATGGAAAAGAAGGCACAAAAGGCATGTTTGCCACGCATCTCCATCTTGGAATCTATCTGTACGAAAATGATACAGAAATCAGTATCAATCCTTACTGGATTTTGAAAATGATTGAAGAGAAAAGGCTTTCCTGTTCATTCTAACTATGGTATACTTTGTATAGTCATGCAATGATATGATTTGGAGGAATCACAAATGATTACATTACCCATTGAGTTCGAAGAAAAAATGCGTTGCTTACTTGGCGATGAATTTGACGAATATATAAAGTGTTATGATGCGCCCCGCTATTATGGCCTGCGTGTCAATACACAAAAAATTTCAGTGAAAGATTTCTTAAAAATCTGTCCATTCGAAGTAACCCCAATTCCATGGATTGAAAATGGATTTTATTATGACGGGGAACAGATTTCACCTGCCAAACACCCCTATTATTATGCAGGTCTTTATTATCTGCAGGAACCAAGTGCCATGACTCCGGCTAATCGTCTCCCGGTAGAACCGGGCGACAAAGTACTGGATGTATGTGCAGCTCCGGGTGGCAAGGCAACCGAACTTGGAGCAAAGCTTCAAAGAGAGGGCGTTTTGATTGCCAATGACATCAGCAGTTCCCGTGCAAAGGGCCTTTTGAAGAATTTAGAAGTATTCGGTATTGGAAATATGCTTGTTCTGAGTGAAGAACCGGGGAAGCTGGAAAATTATTTCCCTGAATTTTTTGATAAAATCCTCATTGATGCACCATGCTCCGGGGAAGGAATGTTCCGTAAAGACAAGAAAATGGTAAAGGCATGGGAAGAACACGGTCCTGCGTTTTTTTCAAAATTGCAGCGCAGCATCATTACCCAGTCAGCACGTATGTTAAAACCGGGCGGAATCATGCTTTATTCTACTTGCACTTTTGATGCACTTGAAAACGAAGGAACCATTGAATATCTACTGAAAGAATTCCCGGAATTCCGCATTCTGGAAATGCAGTCCTATGAAGGTTTTGCCCAAGGGCGGCCTGAGTTTAGCGAATCTGGAAATCCGGACTTGTCCAAAACAGTGCGTATTTTCCCGCATAAAATGAAGGGAGAGGGACATTTCCTTGCACTACTTCAAAAAGGCGAACCAGAAGAAGCCTTCCCCGGCAGCAAATCTGCGATGTCTTCAGGTAAGAAGAAAATTCCGGAAGATATACAGGAGTTCTTCCAAAATGTAAGCTGGCAGCTTCAGCCGGAACGACTGGATATCCACGGAGAACGGGTTTACTATATGCCTGAAAATCTACCGGATATGCGTGGAATCCGTTTTCTTCGTACAGGTCTGCTCCTTGGTGAACTCAAGAAGAACCGCTTTGAGCCAAGTCAGGCTCTGGCTATGTATCTGAAAAAATCAGAATTTGCACATACCATCAATCTGACGGCAGAAGACGAACGAATTACCCGTTATCTGAAAGGCGAGACCATTGAGGTTGATGACCTGACAGATGCAAAGGAAAATGGATGGCAGTTAGTGTGCGTGGACGGTTATCCACTTGGATGGGGCAAACTGAACCGTGGCACATTAAAAAATAAATATTTACCGGGATGGAGGAATCAGTCCTCATGATCAGACTGGATAAATACCTTGCGGATATGGGAATCGGCACCCGCACAGAAGTAAAGAAATTCATCCGTTCCGGTCGGATTCAGGTCGACGGCCGTATAGAAAAGAAACCGGAATTGAAAGTAGATACTGCCACGCAGCAGATTACCTTTGATAATACACTCGTCGTTTATCAAGAGTATGAATATTATATGCTCAACAAACCTGCCGGAGTGGTATCTGCAACCACAGATAAAAAAGAGAAAACAGTACTGGACTTACTGAGTGTCCAGAAACGAAAAGATTTATTTCCGGTCGGAAGACTGGACAAAGACACAGAGGGACTGTTGCTGATTACCAATGACGGTGCACTTGCCCACAGGCTTCTCGCTCCGGGAAAACATGTGGACAAGGTATATTTTGCACGGATAGAAGGAACCGTAACAGAAGCAGATGTTCTTGCCTTTTCACAAGGGCTTGATATTGGTGACCCAGAACTGACACTTCCTGCGAAACTGGAAATCCAGTCTTCCGATACAATATCTGAGATTCTGCTTACCATACAGGAAGGGCGTTTTCATCAGGTAAAACGCATGTTTGAAGCAGTTGGAAAAAAAGTCATTTATTTAAAACGGTTATCCATGGGAACACTCTGCTTAGACGAAGACCTTCCAAAAGGAGCATTCCGTGCCCTCACAGAACAGGAGATAAGAGAATTATGTTAGAAAACAAATCAGCCCTCATCTTTGATTTTGACGGTACCTTAGTTGATTCCATGGGTGTATGGGTAGAGATTGATAAAGAATATATTGAAAAATACCAGTTAACGGAACCAGAAAATTTTCACAAAGATATGGAAGGCCTCAGTTATACGGAAACCGCAGAATATTTTCTGAAGGTATTTCCGTCACTTCCACATACGGTAGAAGAGTTGAAAGAAGAATGGTATCACATGGCCTTGTATAAATACAGTCATGAAATCCAGCTCAAAAAGGGAGCAGAAGCATTTCTTAGAAAAGCAAAAGAAGAAGGATTGAAAACCGGAATTGCCACCAGTAATGACAGACAGCTTGTAGAAGCGTGTCTTGCCTCTTTAGGCATTTCTGAAGTGATTGATACCATCAGTACCGGCTGCGAAGTTAAAAAGGGAAAGCCTGCACCAGATGTATATCTGAAGGCTGCTGAAAACTTAAGCGTAAAACCAGAAAACTGCCTTGTGTTTGAAGATGTGCCTATGGGAATCCTTGCAGGCAAGAACGCAGGTATGCAGGTGTGCGCTGTAGAAGACTGGTTTTCTGCGCCTCAGCAGGAAAAGAAAAGAAAACTTGCTGATTATTATATTCAGGATTACAACGAAATTTTAGACCATACATTTGAGGTATTATAATAAATGGAACAAGCTTTTTTACCGATTAATCGAAAAGAGATGGAAGCACGCGGCTGGCAGCAGGTGGATTTCGTTTATGTCTGCGGTGATGCATACGTTGACCACCCTTCCTTTGGGCATGCTATCATTACCAGACTCTTAGAAGCACATGGCTATCGTGTAGGAATCATTGCACAGCCTGACTGGAAAGATAAGGACAGTATCTGCGTATTTGGCGAGCCAAGACTTGGTTTCCTCGTTTCTGCCGGAAATATGGATTCCATGGTAAACCACTATTACGTTTCCAAAAAGAGAAGAAGACAGGATTCGTATACACCGGGCGGAGTGATGGGAAAACGTCCAGATTACGCTGCCGTTGTATACGGAAACCTGATTCGTCAGACCTACAAAAAGACACCGATTATTCTAGGCGGCATCGAAGCAAGTCTCAGAAGACTGGCTCATTATGACTACTGGTCCAACCAGTTAAAGCGTTCGATTCTATTGGATTCCGGTGCAGACTTGATTTCTTATGGAATGGGCGAACGCTCGATTATTGAAATTGCAGAAGCCTTAGATGCAGGAATTCCTGTTCAAGACATTACCTACATTGATGGAACGGTCTGTAAAGTCAAAGATTTAGACAGTGTTTACGATGCCATCCGCCTGCAGTCCTTTGAAGAAATGAAAGAAGACAAGCTGGCTTATGCACGAAGCTTTTACACCCAGTATTGTAATACGGACCCATTTTCCGGAAAACGACTCATAGAGCCATACTCGGAGCATTTATATGTCGTACAGAATCCGCCTTCCAAACCTTTAACACAGATGGAAATGGATGACA
Source organism: uncultured Bariatricus sp. (assembly GCA_934307065.1). Classification (GTDB taxonomy): domain Bacteria; phylum Bacillota; class Clostridia; order Lachnospirales; family Lachnospiraceae; genus Allocoprococcus. The sequence goes on from CAKRCD010000001.1 coordinate 219,793, forward strand.
TTTACGCACTGCCTTATATGCGCACTTACCACCCGTCTTATGAAAAGGATGGCGGTGTTCCGGCTATTTCGGAAATCAAATTCAGCCTCATCAGTAACCGTGGATGTTTCGGAGGCTGCAGCTTCTGTGCCCTGACCTTCCATCAGGGACGTATCATTCAGACCAGAAGCCATGAATCTCTCATTGAAGAAGCGAAAACCTTCTTAGTTGACCCAGAATTTAAAGGTTATATCCATGACGTAGGCGGTCCTACCGCAAACTTCCGTGCACCGGCCTGCAAAAAACAGCTTACCCATGGAGCATGCACCCACAAGCAGTGTCTGTTTCCAAAACCATGTAAGAATCTGATTGCAGACCACAAAGATTATCTGGAACTGCTACGCCAGCTCCGTTCTCTGCCGGGAGTAAAGAAAGTATTTATCCGTTCCGGAATCCGGTTTGATTATCTGCTTGCAGATAAAGATGACAGTTTTCTGAGAGAACTTTGCAAATATCATGTCAGCGGGCAGTTAAAGGTTGCTCCGGAGCATGTTGCTGACCCGGTTCTGGAGATGATGGGAAAACCGGAGAACTCCGTTTACCGCACATTTTGTACAAAATATAAAGAGATGAACGAAAAGCTCGGAAAAGAACAGTATCTGGTTCCTTATCTGATGTCATCCCATCCGGGTTCGACCATGAAAGAGGCCGTAACTCTTGCTGAATATTTGAGAGATCTGGGCTATATGCCGGAGCAGGTACAGGACTTTTATCCAACACCGTCTACCATTTCTACCTGCATGTATTACACCGGGGTAGACCCAAGAACCATGAAGCCGGTCTATGTACCAAAGAACCCGCACGAAAAAGCAATGCAGCGTGCATTAATCCAATATCGTGACCCGAAAAATTATGATTTGGTAATGGAAGCACTCCGTATGACAAACCGAATGGATCTGGTTGGATTTGGTCCCAAATGCCTGATCCGCCCTAGGAAACTGCACAGAGAAATGAATTCCGGTTCTGAGCAGAAGAAAAATCATTTACCGAAACACAAAGGTCAAGAATCCCCAAAACAGGAATCCAAAAATAATGTACCGAAAAAGAAAGCAATCCGCAATGTGCACAAACAGGGAAAAGGAAAGGGGATTCGAAAATGAGAATTGCCATCGTAACAGGTGCTTCTTCCGGACTTGGCCGGGAATTTGTCCGGCAGCTTGAAGCATTTTATAAAAACTTAGATGAAATCTGGGTGATTGCAAGACGGGAAGAACGTCTGCAGCAGTTAAAAGAAACACAGCACACATATATCCGTATATTTGCCGGTGATATGAAACAGGATTTGGTTTATAAGCAAATCCAGAATCGTCTGGAAAATCAGCAGCCTGATATTCGTATGTTGGTAAATGCTGCCGGTTTTGGTAAATTCGGTACCGTAGAAGAAATCTCTTTGTCAGAATGCGCTACCCAGACCGATATGATTGATGTGAACTGCCGCGCTCTGACAAAAATGGTGGGAATCTGCCTGCCATATTTTTCAAAAGGAAGCCGGATCATCAATCTGGCAAGTGCTGCGGCTTTCTGCCCGCAGAGCGGCTTTGCAGTTTATGCTGCTACAAAGGCCTATGTTCTCAGCTTTTCCAGAGCACTTCACGCAGAGCTGAAGGAGAAGGGCATCTATGTAACTGCTGTCTGCCCGGGTCCGGTAGAAACGGAATTTTTTGACGAAGCCGGTAACTCAGGCAGTCTCACGAAAGAATCTTTGATGGCCCGCCCTGAGGCAGTGGTATCTCAGGCCCTTTCTGATTCACGGTGCAAAAAAGAAGTCTCCGTCTATGGTATCATGATGAAGGGCGCAGAAGCAGCAGCCAAGCTGCTTCCACACAGTCTTGTCATCCAGATGATGAAAAAATTATAAAAAACAGGGGGTATCATCATGAAATTACATAAGGGAACTGCCGGATATATTTCCGCAAAAAAAAGACAACTGGCATTTATCATCGGAATGGTGGCTGTCATTGCCATTCTGCTTCTCGCCGCTGGATATTTCGTTTTTAACACAAGACTGAATATTCTTTCCGTGCTCGCAGTTATCATCTGCATACCAATCTGCAGAACACTTGTAAATTTAATCATGCTGATTCCGCACCACACAGTCAGTGAACAAATTGAAATGGAATTGTCAGCAGTAACGGAAGATTTAACCGTGTTATATGACTTGGTAATTACCAGCGAGAAAAAAGCCATGCAGGTTGATGCACTTGTCATTTCACCAACTACCATCTGCGGTTATACCAGTTCACCCCAGACGGACACGGAATATGCCTCCGTACATATCAAAAATATGCTGGCAAAAAACAATATTGAGAAAATGACCGTAAAAATTTTCAAAGATTATACAGCATTTAAGAGCAGAGCAGAAGGAATGGAAAATATTGTGTCTGTGCAGCATCTTCCTTCCCATGAAAGAGAAGAGGAGATTGCACAGATTATCCAGGATATCTCACTCTAAGTATTTATTATAAATTCAGACACACAAAGGAGCAGACATGAAGAAAATCATTGTCTCAAGTAATGAAGCAGGACAGCGGATGGACAAGCTTCTGGCGAAATATCTAAGTGAAGCTCCCAAAAGCTTTTTTTACAAAATGCTACGCAAAAAAAACATCACATTAAACGGAAAAAAAGCACAGGGAAATGAAAAACTGGAAACAGGCGACGAAATTGTCTTCTTCCTGTCTGACGAAACCTATCAGAAGTTTGCAGGAAAGCCCGATTCATCCATGCAGCTTCTTAAGCAGGCGGCTCATTTACCGAAAAGCGTACCTGTACTCTATGAAGATGAACATTTGCTATTTTTAAATAAACCAGTTGGCATGTTATCACAGAAATCAAAACCCGATGATTTTTCTTTGAATGAATATGTGATAACTTATCTTTTGCAGAACGGCACATTGACAGAAGAAGAACTGACCAGCTTCCGTCCGTCCATCTGCAACCGGCTGGATCGTAACACCAGCGGAATTGTCGCAGCCGGGAAAACCCTGAAAGGACTTCAACAGCTCAGTGAAATGTTCCGCAGCCGTACCATGGAAAAGTATTACCTGACGATTGTTTCCGGTCAGGTTACAGAGCCCACTTATATCCATGGATATTTGAAAAAGAATGAGAAAACCAATAAAGTAACGGTTAAGAAAACACCGTTTGAAGATGCCATGGAAATCGAAACAGCCTACAGGCCGCTTGCTCATACGGCAAGCTATACTTTATTGGAGGTACATCTGATTACCGGACGCACCCATCAGATTCGTGCACACCTTGCCTCTGCCGGGCACCCGGTTATCGGAGATACCAAATACGGAAATCAGGAGATGAATATACAACTGAAGACAAAATATCATTTGACCGCACAGCTCTTACATGCGTGGCGCATGCATTTTCCTGATACAAAAGAAACAGTTTGTACGGAAGATGCACTTTCCGGTCTTAACGGCAAAACAATTTATGCTCCGATTCCGGAAAAGTTTAAGAAAATCATAAAAGGAGAAGGTATTCGATGGGAACATGGAACTCAAGAGGGTTAAGAGGCTCTACATTAGAAGATTTCATCAATCGGACCAACGAAAAATATCTCTCCATGGGGCTTGCACTTATCCAGAAAATTCCAACTCCCATTACACCGGTGCGGATTGACAAGGAGCACAGACACATTACCCTTGCCTACTTTGACCAGCAAAGTACAGTAGACTACATCGGTGCAGTACAGGGGATTCCCGTTTGCTTTGATGCCAAGGAATGCAGCACAGATACTTTTCCCCTTCAGAACCTGCACGAGCATCAGGTAACATTTATGCAGAATTTTGAAAAACAGCAGGGTATTTCCTTTCTGATTATTTCATTTACGAAACGAAATGAACTGTACTATATGCGTTTTTCCGAAATATTATCATTTTGGGAACGGGCGCAAAAGGGAGGACGGAAAAGTATCCGTTACGAAGAACTGACACCTGAATTTTTTATCCACATGAAGGGCGGTGCATTCATTCCTTATCTGGATATGGTCCAAAAGGATTTAGAGCTCCGCGATACTATTTTATAGAGGAGAAAACAATGAGTTATAAGAGACTGATTCCATGCATTTTTATTGCAGACGGAGCAGCTGTCACATGGTTTAACAATACAGAAGTGCTTTCATCTGACGTGGTCGGACTTGCCAAAGAATACAGCAACCGTGGAGCAGATGAACTTTTAATTTTTAATCTGGCTGAAACAGATGAAGAAAGCGACATTGCACTGGATTTAATCGGACAAATCAGCCGGGTTATCAAAATTCCTATGATTGTCGGAGGAAATATCAAAGAACTGGACGATATCCAACGTATTCTGGACACAGGTGCAAAGCGTGCCATCCTGAATTTTTCTAAGCCAAATTCCGTGAAAATGGTCAAAGATGCCACAAAACAATACGGAAAAGAAAAATTGGCTGTTTCTTTAAAAAGCTTCGACGAATTATTTAAAAAACAGAATATCATCCGGGATTACAGCAGTGAACTGATTTTCATGCACCGGCTGGATTTAGATTCGGTTATGAATGTAACCGACATTCCCTGCATTATCGTAACCGATACCATGGAAGAACCGGAATTATTTGAAATTCTGAAGTCACCGGGAGTAAAAGGACTTTCGGGTAGATACGTCAGCCGGTTGAATATGGACTTTGAAGATTATAAGAAACGCTGCAGTGAAGAAGGCATTCAAATGACTGCCTTCGAAAGTATGATGGAATTTTCGGAATTTAAACTGAATGATGAAGGTTTATTGCCGGTTATCGTTCAGAATCAAAAAACATCGGAAGTTCTTATGGCAGCTTATATGAATGAAGAAGCCTTTGAAAATACGATTAAAAGCGGACGAATGACCTATTATAACCGTGAGACAAAAGAAATCTGGGTCAAAGGTAATACATCCGGTAATTATCAGTATGTCAAATCACTTACTATAGACTGCGACAAAGACACACTCCTTGCTAAAGTGGAGCCCTTGGGTCCTGCGTGCCATACGGGAAATCCATCTTGCTTCTTTCAGCCAATTGCAGGAACCGGAAGAAGAGAAGTATCCCCGCTCCAGATTCTGGACCGTATGCATCAGAGTATCATTTACCGGAAAGAGCATTTATCCGATGAAGCACATGCCAATGATATTCTGAACAACGGTGTAGATAAAATTCTGAAAAAAATCGGAGAGGAAGCGACCGAGTTAATCATTGCCGCGAAAAATGCCAATTTGAATGATGCCAAACATGAAATTTCCGATTTACTGTATCATGTCATGGTTCTTATGGTAGATCGGGGAATCGAATGGGAAGATATCGCTGAAGAATTTGATAAAAGATAGGATGTTCTCTGTAAAGAAGTCATATACTTTTGATATATGGCTTCTTGTTTATGTTATATTTTTATACGGAGGTATATTCTATGAATGAAGCAGAAAAACGTCGTGCAGAATTATTAAAAAACACAAGAAAATTATACGACACCCGTTACGAACCATGGCCGGTTCATCAGAGATACCTGTCATCTGCTTTCCGGGAGGAGGAAGAAAAGCATCCCGAGCATTCTTCCCTCAGTGTCCGCATTTTTCTCAGTCTGCTACTTTTTCTTCTCTGTATCCTCGCTTCTCAGTATGAGGAACACTTGTATTTTGCCATTACAAACTGTATAATGAGCAAATAGGACAAATTGTGTCAGAAAGAGGAAAACAATGCTCCAAAGAAAATACAATGGAATAGATTTGAAATACATTGCCATGGTTACCATGTTTATCGACCATATAGGTGTAGTTTTTATTGAAAATACAAAGCTGTACGAAACAGAGACTTTTCAGATGCTGGATGTCTGCATCCGCCTGATTGGCCGGATTGCATTTCCTTTATTTGCATTTTTACTGGTAGAAGGATTTCTGCACACAAGCAATCTTCGGAACTATGCCCACAGACTGCTTATTTTCGCATTTATCTCAGAAATTCCTTTTGATCTTGCCGCATTCGGGAAACTAACTCTGGCTCATCAGAATGTATTCTTTACCCTTTTCATAGGACTTCTTGTGTTAAAGGGACTAAAGCTTGCTCAGGAAAAAGCTTCATCCATCGCTGCTTATTACCTGATATCCGGTGGCTCGGTGATTGCCGGGTGCCTGGCTGCGTATTTCTTATCCGTTGATTATTCTTATATGGGAGTGCTGCTGATAGTCATTCTTTACATGTTCCACGATACTCCTAAGAAGCAGTGTATTGTTGGTGCAATTTTGTTCAGCTACGAACTGACCTCCGTTTTTTCTTTTATCATGATGTACCGCTATACCGGACAAAAAGGAGAGACGAGGCTTCCAAAATATGCATTTTACGCATTTTATCCTGCTCATCTTCTTATATTATGGGCAGTTAAAATGCTTGTTATAGGATAAACTTAGATAAAAACCAATCAGAAGGAGAAACTATGAGAAACTTAGCTTTAAGCGATGAAATATTACTGGAGATTGAAAAACCGGCACGCTACATCGGTAATGAAATCAACAGTGTGATGAAAGACAAAGAACAGATAGATATCCGTTTTGCCATGTGCTTCCCGGAAGTTTATGAAATCGGCATGTCCCATCTTGGACTTCAGATTTTATATGACATGTTTAACCGGCGGGAAGATACCTGGTGTGAGCGTGTCTTTTCCCCTTGGGTAGATTTGGACAAGGTTATGCGAGAAAAACAGATTCCACTCTTTGCCCTAGAATCTCAGGAACCGGTAAAATCTTTTGATTTTCTAGGCATTACCCTCCAGTTTGAAATGTGTTACACGAACATTTTGCAGGTTCTTGACTTATCCGGCATCCCGCTCCACTCATGGGATCGTACCATGGATGATCCCTTTGTAATCGGAGGCGGTCCATGTGCTGTCAATCCAGAACCCCTTGCAGACTTTTTTGACATGTTCTACATCGGTGAAGGTGAAACTTGCTACGACCAGCTTTTGGATTCCTACAAGATTTGGAAAAAACAAGGTGGAACCCGCCGGCAGTTTCTGGAAATGGCAGCAGAAATTGAAGGAATTTATGTTCCGGCTTTCTATGATGTTACTTATAAAGAAGATGGAACCATCGAAAGCTTTCTTCCAAACAATGCACATGCCAAAGAAAAAATACGACGTCAGGTTGTGTCGGATATGTCAACGACAACGTACCCGTTAAAGCCGGTAGTACCATTTATAAAAGTAACCCAGGACAGAGCGGTATTAGAAATCCAGCGAGGCTGTATCCGAGGCTGCCGTTTCTGTCAGGCAGGCATGATTTACCGTCCTACCAGACCGCGCTCTCTGGAAATGTTAAAAGAGACTGCCCATGCCATGATTCAGAATACCGGACATGAAGAAATTACCCTCAGTTCCTTAAGCTCCAGTGATTATAATGAATTAAAAGAACTGGTTACCTTTCTGATTGATGAATTTAAATCAAAGGGTGTAAATATTTCCCTTCCGTCTCTCCGTATTGACGCATTTTCACTGGATGTGATGAACAAAGTTCAGGATATCCGTAAAAGCAGTCTGACCTTTGCCCCGGAAGCCGGCACCCAGCGTATGCGAAATGTCATCAACAAAGGATTGACTGAGGAAGATATTATTAACGGAGCAGGACAGGCATTTGAAGGCGGCTGGAATAAAGTAAAACTGTACTTCATGCTTGGACTTCCTACTGAAACAGAGGAAGATATGGAAGGAATTGCCGTACTTTCCGATAAGGTGGCAAGACGGTATTATGAAATTCCGAAAGACCAGAGAAATGGAAAATGTCAGATTACCGCAAGCAGCTCTTTCTTTATTCCAAAACCGTTTTCCCCGCTTCAGTGGGCAACCATGTTTCCATCGGAAGAATATGTCCGACGTGCAAATGTGGTGCAGGAGGCGATGCGTAATCAGTTAAACCGCAAGAGCCTGCGCTATAATTGGCACACAGCGGAAATTACCGTATTAGAGGGTGTTTTTGCCCGCGGTGACCGGAAGCTTTGCAAGGCGCTGGAGTACGCTTATCGTTCCGGCTGTATTTATGATTCTTGGAATGAATACTTTAAATATGATGCATGGTTACACGCCGTTGATGAATGTAACGTTTCTATTGATTTTTATAATCTTAGAACCAGAGGAGCAGATGAAATTTTCCCATGGGATTTCATTGACTGCGGTGTAAGTAAGAAATTTCTCCGCCGGGAATGGGAAAAGGCAATGAAAGGGGATGTTACCCCGAACTGCCGGGAACAATGTTCCGGCTGCGGTGCGAGAATTTATGGAGGAGGTGTTTGTTTTGAAAGTCAGAATTAAATTTCGTAAAAATGGTGTAATGAAATTCATCGGTCACCTTGATATTATGCGCTTCTTCCAGAAAGCATTACGGCGTGCGGACATCCCGGTAGCATTTTCCGGTGGTTTCAGCCCGCATATGATTATGTCCTTTGCCAATCCGCTTGGAGTGGGCCTTACCAGTGATGGGGAATACTTTGACTTAGAACTGACAGAACCAATTTCCAGTAAAGAAGCAGTGAACCGTTTAAATGCACAGATGGCAGAGGGTATGGAAGTGCTCAGTTTTGTACAGATTCCGGATGATAAAAAGGCGAAGGGAATGTCCATCGTTGCAGGAGCAGATTATTATTCTTATCCAAAATACATTTCTTTCCCGGAAAACTGGAAGGAAAAACTTCAGGAGTTTTATGCACAGGAAGAAATTCTGGTATGGAAAGCGACCAAAAAGAGCGAAAAAGAAGTCAATATAAAATCTATGATTTATGAACTTGCTCCAAGAGACAATGGAATCTATATGAAGGTTGCAGCGGGAAGTGTGCAGAATCTGAAGCCTGAACTGGTAACAGATGCTTTTGCCTCTTATCTTGGGCTGACCGATTGCATATTCGCACATCACCGGCTGGAAACCTATGCCAATCAGGGAACAGAAGAACATCCTGAATTTGTACCCCTTGACAGTCTTGGAACGGAGATCATCTCATGTTAGAGCAGAAAATCATTATTACGGAAACAAAGGGCAGGCGTCTGACTGCCCTTTTTGAAAATAATAAAGTGGTAGAACTACATTACAGTTCTGACAAAACAAAACCTTACAGATTAGGTGAAATTTATGTAGGAAAAGTTAAAAAAATTCTCCCTAATAAAGCCGGAGCATTTGTCGAAATCGGAAATCATATGGAATGTTATTACTCATTGGAAGAAAAGTGTACCCCTATATTTACTGCAAAATACGGAAAAAATACACTGGTCGCAGGGGATGAGCTTCTTGTACAGATTCACACAGAGGCTTTGAAGACCAAACAACCTTCCGTTACCGGAAACCTAAGTTTTACCGGAAAATATGCCGTCATTACCTCCGGCAATCATACGGCTGGCGTTTCCAATAAGCTTGGAAAAGTAAAAAAAGAAGAACTTCTTGCATGGTGGAAAGAAACTGCGCCTTCCTTTCCCGGTAAATTCGGAATTATTTTCCGCACCAACGCCGGAGAAGCTCCCAAAGACCAGATTCTAACCGATATCCAGAAACTTTATACAGAATACGAACAGATTATACAATATGGAAAAACAAGAACCTGCTTTAGCTGTATACGTAAAGCAGCAGATTCTGCAATTTCTATTCTGCGTGATGTACGGCAGGATTCTCTGAAAGAAATTGTAGTTGATGCAGTCTGCGAAAATGGAGAACTTTATCGGGAAACGGAATCCTTTTTAAAAAGGGAACTGCCGGAAGATTTATCACTTCTACGCCCATATACAGATACTTCTTATCCTCTGGTAAAATGCTATAATCTGGAACAGGAGACCAATCTTGCCCTGCTGGAACGAGTCTGGATGAAGTCCGGTGCATATCTGGTAATTCAGCCTACGGAAGCTCTGACTGTGATTGATGTCAATTCTGGAAAATGCCAGAAAAAGAAACAGGCCTTTTTACAAGTGAACTATGAAGCAGCAGAAGAAGCTGCAAGACAAATCCGACTTCGTAATTTATCTGGAATTATACTGATTGATTTTATTAACCTTTCTGATACGTCAGAAAAAGAAGCGCTTATGAAACATCTTCAAGAGGAGCTTTATCTGGACCGCAATCCGGGCAAGGTAGTTGATATGACGAAGCTTCAGTTGGTTGAGATCACAAGGAAAAAAATCAGAAAGACTTTGACAGAAAGCCTTTCCGGTTAAAAATCCAACAAAAAACAAAAGAAAAGGGTTGCGTTTCCCGTATTAAAGTAATAAAGTAAGAAACAAGAGACATCTTACGGAGGACAAAGGAATGAACAAAGTAGTAAAATTTGGCGGAAGTTCTTTGGCTGATGCCGGGCAGTTCAAAAAAGTAGGTGCAATTATACATGACGATTCTAGCAGACGTTATGTAATTCCATCTGCACCGGGGAAACGTTTCCCATCGGATATCAAAGTAACCGATATGTTGTATCAGTGTTACGCAAAAGCAGTGGCAGATATTGATTTTTCAGAACTTTTAACTGCTATCAAAGACCGCTATCAAGAAATTATTGACGAATTACAATTAGATTTATCGTTGGATAAAGAATTTGAAATTATCCGTGAAAATTTTAAAAATAAAATCGGAAAATGCTATGCAGCTTCCAGAGGCGAATATTTAAACGGAATTGTCATGGCATCCTACCTTGGATTTGAATTTATTGATGCAGCCGAAGTGATTCTTTTCGATGAAAACGGAAACTGCATGGCAGAAGAAACCAATCAGTTACTTCAGGAACGTCTGCTACATTGCGAAAATGCTGTCATTCCGGGCTTTTACGGAAGAAGAGAGGACGGAACCATTCAGACATTTTCCAGAGGCGGTTCCGACGTAACCGGTTCCTTAGTGGCAAAAGCAATTCATGCAGATATGTATGAAAACTGGACCGATGTTTCCGGTTTCCTCGTTGCAGATCCAAGGATTATCAAAAATCCGGCTTCCATCGATGTAATTACTTATAAAGAGCTGCGCGAATTATCCTACATGGGTGCAACTGTCATTCATGAGTCAGCCATGTTCCCGATTTTAAAGGACGGAATCCCGATTAATATCCGCAATACAAACAAACCGGAAGATGCAGGAACACTCATTGTGGAAAGTACCTGCCGAAAGCCTCGTTATACCATTACCGGTGTTGCGGGAAAAACAGGATTTGCTTCTATTACAATTGAGAAAGCCATGATGAACTCCGAAGTCGGCTTCTGTCGGAAAGTATTGAGCGTATTTGAAGATGAAGGAATTTCTATCGAACATATGCCATCTGGAATTGATACCATGACCATTTTCGTTCATCAGGATGAATTCGAAGCCCATGAACAGAAAGTAATCGCCAAAATCCACAGAGCCGTAGAACCAGATGTGGTAGAGTTGGAATCTGACCTTGCCTTAATCGCTGTAGTAGGACGAGGAATGCGTCAGACCCGCGGAACTGCCGGAAGAATTTTCTCTGCACTGGCCCATGCCCATGTAAATGTAAAAATGATTGACCAGGGTTCCAGTGAGCTGAATATTATTATCGGTGTAAGAACACATGATTTTGAACGTGCAATCCGTGCAATTTATGATATTTTTGTTACGATTCAGTTATAATAACTTTCATAACAGCCGACAGAATAGTACCATTCAAATAAATTGCTGCAAGAAGATATGCGGTGTTATGAAATAGCAGAAGAGGTGATTGAATGATTATTGATATGCATACCCATATCTTTCCGGAAAAAATAGCTGAGCGGACACTTAATACACTGGCAGAAACCTTCCATTCGGAACCATTTACCAAAGGAACTGCGGACAGTCTTGCCGAATCTGCTGCAAAAGCAGGCATAGACCTTTCTGTCATTTTACCGGTAGTTACCAAACCAAAACAGTTTGAATCCATTACCCGTTTCGCAGAACAGTTTCACAGCAAACCCTTATATTCCTTTGGCGGTATCCATCCTGCCAGCGAGAATTATAAAGAAGAGCTCCGTTATCTGAAAGACCATGGATTTATCGGAATCAAACTACATCCCGATTATCAGGGCATGTATTTCAATGATATCCGTATGAAACGAGTCATTGATTACGCTTCCGAACTCGGTTTTGTAATTGTTACACATGCAGGATATGACCCACTGTCACCGGACGACATTCACTGTACACCGCAGATGGCACGGGAAGTCATTCGCGAAGTTCGTCCTGAAAAACTGGTTCTTGCCCATATGGGAGGCAGCATGCTCTGGGATGAAGTAGAAGAATATATTCTCGGGGAAAATGTATATCTGGATACTGCCTATGTTTTAAGACGAATTCCGCAGGAACGGCTTCTGAAAATGTTTGAACAGCATTCTTATGACAAAATACTGTTTGCAACAGATTCACCGTGGAGTGACCAGAAAGAAGATGCTGATTATCTACGCGCACTTCCCGTTACGGAAAATCAGCGTGATAAAATTGCATGGAAAAACGCTGCAGACCTGCTTCAGTTAAAAAAACAGGATATCATATAAAATATGCAAAAAAATATTATATAAAAAGCAAAAATAATCTTGACATAATATAGATATCTAATGTATACTTTATGAGTATGCCGCACAACGAGGTTGAAGTTCTGTATTTTACAGACACCAAAGTTGGCGAGTAATGATAATAGGAGGTGCCATATGTACGCAATTATAGCAACAGGTGGTAAAC
>CAKRCD010000002.1 GCA_934307065.1 uncultured Bariatricus sp.
GCAATTATATAGAGAAAATCAGAAAAAAGGAAGCTGCCGCTTCACGATTTAGAAATCGTTAAAGCGACAGCCCCTTATTAGGTATGATATATAATCGATATTTATAAAGGATATTTCTGCAAAAAACTATTGACTCCTACGTTGCGTAATAGCTTAGAGTATGTTTATCGAGGAGGAAATGACAATGATGACAGTAAATGAAGTAAGTAAATTAACAGGGGTGAGTATACGCACTCTGCAATATTATGATACAATTGGGCTTTTAAAACCAGTGGAATATACCGAGTCGGGCTATAGATTGTATGATGATACATCCTTAGAAAGATTGCAGCAAATTTTGCTGTTCAAAGAACTGGAATTTCCGCTTAAGGAGATTAAAAAGATAATAGATGCACCTAACTTTGACAGAAACAAAGCATTAGAACAGCAAATAGAATTACTTACTATGAAAAAAGAGCATCTTGAAAATCTTATTAATGTCGCTCGGGGAATAAAAGGAATAGGAGTGAAATATATGAATTTCAAAGCATTTGATACCAAAAAGATTGATGAGTATTCTAAACGTGCGAGAGAACAGTGGGGTAACACCGCAGAATACAAAGAGTATGAAGAAAAAACAAAGAATTGGACAAAAGATGATGAAGCTACAGTAGAAAATGAATTTATGGAAATATTTGTTGAGTTCGGGAAAATGAAGGAAATGAATCCATCAGATGAGCGGGTTCAAGTACAGGTCAAAAAATTTCAAAATTATATTACAGAGCATTTTTATACATGTTCACCTAAAATTCTGAATGGGCTTGGAAGGATGTATGGAGGTGGAGGAGAACTTACGGAAAGTATTGATGCTGTTGGTGGAACAGGTACTGCGGAATTCGCCTGTAAAGCCATTGACATTTATTGCAATGAGTAAATGTGAAACTTCCAGTTTTTGGACTCGCAAAATTATAATAGAAAATGTTGAATTTGGTTGACAAGATGGCATACATATGATAATGTTTATCAAGTAACTTAATATTCCATGAGGGAGTAGTTAGCGCGAAAGTGTGATTTGTCAACATTCTGATTATATGGAAATGTATAATCTGGCAAATCTTAAATAATGAGACTCATGTATATCGATTTACAGCTTAGGTACTATATACTGGCTGATGGTTGATATACATGAGTCTTTTTTTACCTGCTGGACATACCTGTAATAGCAGGAGTTTCGGCTGACGGCACTGATGTGGAGAAACGAAAAGGAGGAAAATATGGAAAAATTCATTAACAATGCCCCATTTGCTCTTGTACTTCTATTTCTTGTAATAGGTTTTGTACTTCTGATTAAAGGCGCGGATTTTTTCGTGGAGGGAAGCTCAAGTGTAGCAAAGAGACTGCATGTCCCATCTATTATTATCGGACTTACCATTGTTGCAATGGGAACATCACTTCCAGAGACGGCGGTCAGTGTATCAGCTTCACTTACAGGGAACAATGAACTTGCGGTCAGCAATGTAGTTGGTTCTAATATTTTTAATTTGATGGTTGTTATCGGTGTGTGTGCAGTATTGTCTACTGTAAATGTTGCAAAAGATACCATAAAGAGGGACATTCCATTTTCCCTTATATGCGCAGGATTTTTAATGCTTTTGGGAATTGTAGGACTTGGTGACAAATCCGGCATGACACTTGGACATCTTGATGGTGTCATATTTCTTGTGCTCTTTGCAGGTTACATTTTCTGCATGATTAAGATTGCACTGAAGGCAAACAGGGAAGGCAGAAAGGTTGAAATTGAGGGCGGTTCTGACGAAGAGATTAAGCTTCTTTCTGTTCCTATGAGTATAGTGTTTATCGTTGGTGGTGCAATTGCAATTGCGATTGGCGGAGATATGACCGTAGATGCTGCTTCAAGAATAGCAAGTGAACTTGGAATGAGTCAGACCCTTATCGGACTTACCATTGTTTCCATAGGAACCTCGCTTCCGGAACTTGTGACTTCCATTGTTGCGGCAAGAAAGAATGAGGTTGATATGGCTCTTGGAAATGCGATCGGTTCCAATGTATTTAACATACTTATGGTCCTTGGTATTGCGTCAGCAATCAGTCCAATCAGTATCATTACTGAAAATATTATTGATTTGTGCGTGCTTATCGTGTTTACCGTGTGCGTATGGATATTTGCCGGAACCAGAAAGAAAATCGGAAAAATCGAAGGAGTCTGTATGGTTGCACTTTATGCAGCGTATGCGGGTTACATCATCATAAGATAAAGGAGATAGCAGACAAATGATATTGTTTTTTAAAGTGTTTTTTACGGAATTCATAGCGGAGATGGGAGATAAAACGCAGCTCATGCTTATCGCGCTTACTTCTAAATATAAGTTAAGAGACATTATATTAGGAACAGGTGCAGCAATTCTTTTACTGAATGGACTTGCTGTTCTTGCAGGCGGACTTGTCAGTGCATTTATTCCTGAATGGCTCATTAAAACCATCGCGGCACTTGCATTTCTTTATTTTGCCGCAACAACCATTGCCGGCGATGATGACGATGAGGAGGAAGAAGGCAGTAAAACAAAGATTGAATTTGCACCGCTTGCAGTGTTCTGTACCTTTTTCGTGGCAGAGCTTGGAGATAAGACACAGCTTACTGCGATTGCATTTGGAGCAAATGAAGGAATGGGTTCAGCGCTCATTGTATGGCTCGGATGTTCCCTCGGACTTTTTGCAGCGGATATTCTTGGAATGTTAGTTGGATATCTTTTAAAGAGCAAAACCCCGGAAGGATTGCTTAATACACTTGCATTTGTAATATTTGCTATCTTTGGCGTATACACACTTTATCAGGGACTCAATCTTATCAGCGCAAGCGTCTGTCCAATCCCGGTATGGCCGGTACTAATAGCTGCAACTGCTGTATTTGTTGTTTTATGTGTCTGTCTTTTTATAAAAAGAGAGAAGAAAGCGAAATAAACAGATAACTTTATTTCAGTACTTTTCGTATCAGTTTGCAATCATAAATAGTCAAAAAATCAATCGTAAAAAAATACGATTGATTTTTTGGTTGCTGTTGCATATAATCACAAATACAGATGAAAGCTTGAAATTTGGAAACAGAAAGCAGGGGAAGATAAGGTCATGATAAAGAATATAGCAATTGTCAGTTTGTCAAGTGGAACACTTGGAGAAGATTTTGCAAAGCATGAGGTCAATATAGGTGTAAAAAGACTAAAAGATTTTGGTATGAATGTTACATTCATGCCTCATGCGCTGAAAGGAATTGAATATGTCAAAAAGCATCCTGCAGAACGGGCAGCAGATTTATTGCAGGCACTGAAAGAGCCGGATATTGATATGATTCTCTGCGCAATTGGCGGGGATGATACCTATCGTTTACTTCCGTATCTGTTTGAACAGCATGAGTTGACTGAAGCAGTTTCAGATAAAATATTTCTTGGATTCTCCGATACAACGATAAATCATTTCATGCTTCATAAGGTTGGAATGAAGACTTTTTATGGACAATCCTTCCTTGCAGATATTTGCGAGCTGGATAAAACAATGCTGCCATATACACAAAAATATTTTGAAGAACTGATAAGTACGGGAACGATAAAAGAAGTCTGTCCAAGTGATGTATGGTATGAAGGAAGAACAGATTTTAGTATTGCACAGATTGATACACCATTAACATCCCATCCTGATTCTGGATTCGAATTGCTGCAGGGAAAATCTGTTTTTTCGGGAGAAATTCTAGGTGGCTGTATTGATACCATTTATGATATGTTTCATGGAGAGCGGTATGAGGATATGCCGCTTTTATGTGCAAAGTACGGACTCTTTCCTACAACAGAGGAGTGGACAGGTAAAATTCTGCTTTTAGAATCCAGTGAAGAAAAAATGCCTCTTGAGAAATACCGAAAAGCAATGATAACGTTAAAAGAAACTGGTATTTTTGATGTGATTTCAGGAGTACTTGTCGGAAAACCGATGGATGAAATTTATGCACCGGAATATAAACAAATATTAGTAGATGTAATTGACAATCCGAACTTGCCAATAGTATACAATATCAATATTGGACATGCTCAGCCACGTTGCATCATTCCTTTTGGTGTTGAGGCAACCGTTGATATAGAAAATCAGGTTATCAGGTTTGCAAACCAACTTCCGCATTATGAAACTGAAAAATGCTGGTATGCTGGTATGGCTGGTATGGCTGGTATGGCTGGTATGGCTGGTATGCTGGTATATTAGAGAAAACTTTGAAGAAAGGTATAAAATTGGAGTATAAAACTTTGAAGAAAAGCATATTTTGTGCTATAATGTGCCTATATTCAGGAGGTAGCTATGTATTTCGAGAGAAAAGTTTATAAGAAGTTATTAGAATGGAAATTGCATTATTCAAATCAATATGCTGTTTTATTGGAAGGGGCAAGGCGAGTTGGAAAATCAACGATTGCAGAGCATTTTGCAAATAGTGAATATAAGTCATATATTCTGATTGATTTCTCAAAGACAACCAATAATATACGGGAATGTTTTGACGATATAGGTAATTTGGATATGTTCTTTTTGCGTCTGCAGGCGGAAACGGGAGTAACATTATATGAACACGAGTCACTGATTATTTTTGATGAAGTACAGCTTTTCCCCAAGGCAAGACAGGCAATCAAGCATCTGGTATTTGATGGAAGATACAGTTATCTGGAGACGGGCTCTTTGATTTCGATAAAGAAAAACGTAAAAGATATTCTGATTCCATCGGAAGAAATGAAAATACAAGTATATCCTATGGATTATGAAGAATTTTGTAATGCCACAGGTAATAATTATGAGTTGCTACAACAAATCTATAAAATGGGGTCCGCGATTGGGCAGGCAACAAATCGTAAATTGATGAGAGATTTAAGAGTTTATATGGCAGTTGGCGGTATGCCGCAAGCCGTTGAAGCTTATATAAACGGCAAAAATTTTTTAGAAATTGATATGGTAAAAAGACAGATTATATCCCTTTATGAAGAAGACTTTAAAAAAATTGATGCATCTGGAAGAATATCAGCATTATATCATTCGATTCCGGCACAACTTGCAAAAGACTCAAGAAAATATCGAATTACCACGGCAATAGGAAAGAAAAGTAATACAAAAGCTGACGAATTAATATATGAGTTGATTGATTCTAAAACTGTTTTGCCATGTTATAATTCTACAGACCCAAGGGTAAGTCTGTCGGATACGAAGGATTTTGATAGTTATAAATTATATTTGTCAGATACAGGACTGTTTGTTACATTAATGTTTATTGACCGCAGGGTAACGGAAAATGATATATATGCAAAATTACTTTCTGATAAGTTACCAGCGAATCTTGGATTCCTCTATGAAAATCTTGTTGCACAGATGATTGCCGCTTCCGGAAGAGAGCTATATTATCATACATGGGAAAAGGCGGGAAGTACACATTATTATGAAGTAGATTTTCTGGTTTCTGAAGGAAGTAAAATAAATGCTTTTGAGGTTAAGGCTTCAGGGACAGGAAAACATCAGTCAATCAAAGAGTATTCGGATAAATTTTCAAAAAATGTGCATAACGTATACTTGCTATCACAAAAAGACGTAGGAAAAGAAGAAAAGTTGTTATTTAAACCATTCTATTTAATGCCATTTTTGATTTCATAAAAGTCTTGAGTTTTGAGGAGATATTAAGGTATGAATGAAAGGTTTCAAAGTCAGCAGAGGAGAAGAATAGCATATTACCATCTTCCTGGGTTATTTGAATTTTATGAACTGTACCGTGAGTTTTTACCGTTATTCCGCACACATAGGGAATATTTTTATGATTGGTGCGAGATTGGCTCCATTTATGGGACACCTGAAGACTGCTTGTGGGGCGGAGGACGTGTGGAAGCAGGAGAAGAAAATCCACGAGAAGTTTTAGCACTCATGGAGGAATATGGAATTTCAGCCCGTCTGACATTTAGCAATTCCCTACTCAGAGAAGAACATCTCTCGGATAAGAAATGCAATGCTCTTTGTAAGTTGTTTGAGAAAAGCGGAAGAGAGCAAAATGGTGTGATTATACACTCGGATTTGTTATTAGACTATTTGAAAAAAGAATATCCCGGACTTTATTTTGTATCATCCACCACGAAAGTTTTGACCGAGTTTCAAGAGTGCCTGAATGAAATACAGAGAGAAGATTTTCGGTATGTTGTGCCGGATTTCCGATTGAATAAGGTGTTTGATAAATGGAATACTCTGTCTGGTCATCAGAAAGATAAAGTCGAATTTCTATGTAATGAATGTTGCTGGTTTGGCTGCAAAGAGAGAAAACGCTGCTATGAAGATGTGAGCCGCAAAAATCTTGGAGAAGATGATGGTGTGGAACACAGATGTACTGCACCACATGCAGACGAAGGATATCGTTTTTCAAAAGCGATGACAAATCCCGGTTTTATCAGCATAGAGGATATACAAAACATCTATTTGTCAATGGGATTTACCAATTTTAAAATCGAAGGACGGGGACTTGGTAGTGCGTTGGTTTTAGAATTTCTGCTCTATTACATGACAAAACCGGAATATCAGATACATGTCAGAGAAGAACTGTACCTGGATAATATGTTGGATTTGTTTTAAGTTTATTTTTAAGTTTTATTTACAAAGAGAGGGTAATCAGTTGAATAAAAGATATAAGGATTTGTGCATCAGAAATGCAGAAGTTTGTGATTGTAAACAGTTAGAATTATGGTGGAATGATGGAAACGTTATGGCACATGCAGGATTTCCACAAGGACTTGGAACAACAGAACAAAAGATAGCAGCTCAAATTGCAGATGATAGTGATGAAACGAAAAGGCGTCTTATCATTGAATTCCAAAGTCATCCAATAGGAGAAATGTGTTTTTACACAGAGAAAAATCAAGAGTATGAGATTGGAATTAAAATTTGTGAAATGGAATATCAAGAAAAAGGACTTGGACGTATTGTGCTAAGTATGCTTATTGATGAACTATTTAAGATGGGAGCAAAACGTATTTATTTAGATACTAATCTAACTAATACAAGAGCCCAGCATGTTTATGAATTGTTAGGGTTTAGGAAGATTGGTGTTCATGAAAATTCATGGAAGAATCAATTAGGTGAATTGCAGTCATCCGTTGATTATGAATTACTGAAGCAGGATTTTCATACTTTTATAGAATAGTAATTAGGTTTAAAAGAGTATTTTAAGTAAAAAAGAGAAGAAATAGATATGGATTGACATATTTTTTGATGGTGAGTAATATAATATTAATGACAGGCAACTTGAGTGTCTGCCAAGCGTGGAAGTAAGGTGTTGTGCCAGAGGGCATTATGAGCTTTATACGGGTTTGGCATTTACCACAATCTGGCTAGAAATCGTAGATTTCGAAAGAAAATGTCGGAGGCTCTGCTAGTGTTAGCAGAGCCTTTCTTTTTTAGGAGGAATTTTATGCGAAATATAAAAGACTGCGTAAGCGCATTTTTTCCACTTTTAAATACGGAATATGAGATTGTACTGGGAAGAAAAGGGGTATCTGTAACTCTAAAAATTGGTTTTGATAAGAGGGATTGTTTTCATCTGATGGGATTACAGTATTTAATTGACCGACCTGAATTAAATCGTGATAGGAAAAAAGTATTTGATGAAATAGTGGCAGGAAACATTACTGCAGAGCAGGTTGAGACATCGGACTTTTACAAAAAAATAGAAGTAAAGAGATTGTTTTGTATGATAGATTAATGAGAGAATAATTTCCAGTTTGCAGAGGAGTTGAGTAAATTAGAAAATCGGAATTTAACGGAGGTGGAACAATGTTAGAAGTCAAGTTCTATGACACAGTGGATGATTCTTTGCTTAAATTTGCTGTTATCATCTCAAAGTCTGACAATAAATGGGTGATTTGCAAACACAAGGAACGAAATACATTTGAAGTGCCCGGTGGTCACAGGGAGCAAGGAGAATCCATTCTTGATACCGCAAAGAGGGAGCTGTACGAGGAAACAGGAGCGGTAGTTTATACAATAGAGCCTGTTTGCATATACTCTGTCATCGGAAAGGCCAGAGTCAATGATACTGGAGAAGAATCGTATGGAATGTTGTATTTTGCTAAAATAACAGAATTTGAATCACAATTACATAGCGAGATAGAAAAGGTGTTCAAATTCGACGAACTTCCAACAGAATGGACATATCCTTTAATTCAGCCAAAATTGATAAAAGAGGCTGAACGAAGGGGATTTCTATAAAATTCCAGATTATGGAGGAATACATTATGAGGGTGCAAAAGAAAAAGTAGAGAGCGGTTGAACGCAGTAAACAGAACGAAACTCAACTATAAGTTGCATAAGTGCAAATATAGGTTGGTGGAATTTTCAATCAAATGCTGATATAAATAATAAGAATATATCGCATGGAAGAAGGATGACAAATGAGTTTTGCGGATAATTTGAAAGATATAAGAAAAAAACAGAATATCACACAAGAACAACTGGCAGAAATGTTAGCTGTATCGCATCAGGCTATTTCAAAATGGGAGTCGGGACTTGGGTATCCTGAAACAGAAAAACTACTTATACTTTCTAAAAATTTGAATATTTCTTTAGACTATTTATTTTCAGAAAGATGTAATATGGTTCGTCCAACTAATAAGGAACGGGTTTCTAAAGCGGATACATATTTAAATTGTGCAGAAGTATTTGCATATAGGAGTACATGCCTGAAAAGAAAATATGGTGCAGTTATTGTAAAAGATGATGTGGTTATTTCAACGGGATACAATGGAGCACCAAGAGGGTTTGAAAATTGCTGCGATTTAGGAATCTGCCCTCGAATGGAAAGGAATATGCATCAAGGAGAAGGCTATCATATATGCAGGGCGATACATGCAGAAGAAAATGCATTATTAAATTGTTCAAGACAGCAAACGATAGGTGCAGACCTATACTTGGTTGGCGTAAATCCGACAGATAATTCAATTCACGAAGCAAAGCCATGTCCGCTATGTGCTAGAAAGATTATACAGGCAGGTATTCACAATGTATATTTACGTGTGGGCGAAGGCGCGGATAACTACAAGGTGATATCTGCGAAGGAACTTACGTGGGTGCAACAACCAACATAAAGAGATTGAAAAAATATTATGTAATGAGAGAATAATTACCACTTTTCTTCTAAAAAGTGCAAAGTATCCTTCCATGCAGCAGCCCGGCTTTGGTCGCATTCGGCAGGCTGTTTGCGCTCTACACGGAACATTTTTGCAGTCATCGGCTTGATTGGAAGTAAATAATGACTGGCGATTTCATAGTTATGATGTTCGAATGGATAGGCAAACTGATTCTTTGTCAGACGCTGATAGACTTTCTGACAGAATAACTCGGAAGGCAGCAGACTGTCCATTCCTGCGCTGAGAAGCAGGACAGAGCCTTTAATTTTCTCGGAAGGAATGATATAATCGGCATCTTCAGGCATGTGTGAAACTGCATTTTCATAAAAATCACGAAAATACATCCATTCATGATGTTTCTTTGCGTCGGCCTTAATCTGTTTTCGGAAGGCGTCCCCAGACTGTCCAATCGGGTAGTAAGGAAGGTCATTTCCCCGAAAGGTAAAACAAGAACAGTTTTCAAACTCCATTTTTTTGAAAGAACGCATTCCCTGCTGAGAAAAATGCATTGGGTTGACGGCAACAACACAGGAGATGAGGTCACTGTACAGGCTTCCGGCAAGCAGGGCAAGCTGACCGCCCAGAGAAATTCCCCAGAGTCCAACTTTATCAGCAACATTTTCTTTGCACCAATGAGCGGCATTCGCAATCATTTCTACTGGAATACCGGAGAGCGTGGCAGGAGCGCCTTCCACATCACGGTAAGCAACGGCAAGGACATTCATTCCGGCTTCATAGAACTTTTCAGCAGCCATTTCTGTAAGAGTAAAACTACCCACAGAACCGCCGAATATCACCATGACTTTTCCGGGAAAATGATCTGTTTCCGGTTTTTCTCTAAAGCATTTTCCAAAATGGCTTGAATTTGCGATATAATTATAAATAGCAAGTAAGACAAAATCAAATGCTGATAGCAGGAGGAAAAATAAGTGGATAACAATATGATATATACATATCATTATCATTCACCGCTTGGTGGGATTACTATGGCAAGTGAGGGAACAGCACTTATCGGGTTATGGTTTGATGGACAGAAATATTTTGCTGATTCTATAAAAGGCGAATATACAGAAACAATACTTCCTGTATTTGAGGAAGCGGTAAGGTGGCTTGACATTTATTTTAGTGGACAAGAACCGGATTTTACACCACCTTTGTTGATGAAAACAACACCATTTCGCAAAGCAGTATGGGAAGTTCTGCTGAAGATTCCCTATGGGAAAACGATGACTTATGGAGAGATTGCGGATGTAATTGCTGAGAAAAAAGGGCTTGCAAAAATGTCTGCTCAGGCAGTAGGCGGTGCAGTCGGACATAATTCTATTTCGCTTATCATTCCATGCCACCGCGTGGTAGGTACAAATGGAAGCCTGACAGGATATGCAGGGGGAATCGATAAAAAAGTACAGTTATTGAAACTGGAGAAAACAGATATGACAGGGCTATTTGTGCCAAAGAAAGGAACAGCGCTATAATGAAATCAGCGAATTGTGATATTATTCAAAAAGCTTTTACAGAGTAGGCAACACATGCAACCTTAGATGAGTTAGATACAATTTTCTATAAAGATATGTAAGGAAAGGGGCAGAAAAATATGCTGATGGAGAAAGCGTTTTGTACCCATGACTGGTATTTGTTTGGTGTGTTAAAACGCCATTCAAAATTTATTAGAAAATCTTCCATTGCAGAAAATGGTACGGTATGTCATGATACAATTGAGAAAGTGAAATAAAACAGTGAAAACGATAGATATTGTTGGAGAAAATTATTGTGGTAATTGGAATAAAACCAGAACTGCTTGTAGGGGTATAGTTATAGAGGGGGATCGTGTTTTACTTTCATATGAAACAAAAACAAACCAGTGGATGATTCCAGGTGGAGGACTGGAAAACGATGAAAGTGATGAAGAGTGTTGTGTTCGGGAAATTGCTGAAGAAACAGGTGTAAAGGTAGAAACTTCAGATTGCCTGTTGGAAATTGATGAATACTACGAGAACTGGAAATGGGTTAATAGGTATTTTATCTGTAAAGCAATAGGTACAACTCAAATAAAACAAACGGAAAGAGAGATACAAGTTGGTATGGAACCAAGATGGCTTCATATATCTGAAATTAAAGATATTTTCTCACGGCATAATTCATACAGGGGAACAGATGAGATGCGTAGAGGAATGTATTTGAGAGAGTATACAGCATTAAGCGAATTGGTTTAATAAAATAATAACTTCCGGTTTATCTTATTCCCTTTTGAGAGAGTCTTATTTCTTTCTCAAAAGGGGCTTTTTGATGTAGTGGTAAACTAAAATAAGGCGAAAGTAAGAATCCTTACTTCCCTTGCAATGTTACTGTATTTCTAATATACTGTAGATAATAAAACGAAGTCTGTATATGGATTTTCGGATGTTGAACAGTGACCGCAATCTTGTAAGGAGCGACGGCTATGGAGAATAAATTAGAACGAATAAGACAAAATAATCTTATGGATAATTTTGTAAAAACAGATGATATCTTGAAAGATATGTGTGGAATTATTGAATCTTCACAAATGGCAGCATATCGGGCAGTTAATACGATGCTGATACAAAGAAACTGCTTTTAGGATATCGGATTGCCAGTGAAGAATTACAAGGTGAGGACAGGGCAAAGTATGGTGCTGAGATTATAAAAAAATTGGCAAAAGAATTGTCGGCAGAATATGGAAAGGGTTATACGAAGTCGAATTTATATAGTTTGTATTCTTTTTATAAAACTTATCCTGAGATTTTCCAGACAGCGTCTGGAAAATCTATGAACTTATTATCTTGGTCTCATTATGCAGCTCTATTGCAGGTTAAAGATAAAGCAGCACGTGACTGGTACGAAAAAGAAGCAGCAGAGCAAACTTAGAGTGTCCGTACTTTACAACGAAATATTTCATCCCAGTATTACTACCGTATGCTGCATACGCAGAAAAAAGAACTTGTAGAAAATGAGACGAAAGAACTGACAGCATCCTATCAAAATGATAAGCTAGAGTTTATTAATTTTGCACGATGCCGGTGGAAGATACTTCCGGGAATAAAATAGAGTGTGAGGTTGGAGATTTGTTTGTGTTTGAATCCGATGGCCTGATTAAGGAGACCTATCCGTCACAGCTTAGTAAGCCGTATTCTGCAACAAAGATGGCACATGCGGATGAAGAACAAATGAAGCGGATTGAAGAACAGGTGCAGATGCTGAAGTATTTTAATGATTGATTTTTAGCTTTTAGTATATGACAAAAGTTCAGTGGACTTTTTGATGGAGAATGAGTACATGAAATTAAGAAATATTTTGATAGTAGTAAAGGATATCGAGAAATCCAAACGTTTTTATCATGATTTATTTGGTCTGGATGTGATACTGGATAACGATGGAAATGTAATTTTGACGGAAGGTCTTGTGCTTCAGGATGAAGAAATATGGAAAATTTTTTTGGGAAAAGAGATTATTCCCGAAAATAATTCCTGCGAACTGTATTTTGAAGAAAAAGATATCGAAGCATTTGCGGCAAAACTGGAGAAATTATATCCGTCCATCCGGTATGTGAACAAATTGATGACACATAGCTGGGGACAAAAAGTCATTCGATTTTATGATTTGGATGGAAATTTGATTGAGGTGGGAACACCCATGTAAATGGATGGAGGCTGTGATAAAAAGCAATGTCATATATGAATAAGATTATTGGAAAAGTCAGTATAACATTTTATATCTTTCTGTTATATGAAGGATGGCATTTATGCCAATATGGCGGTGTGCGGAGTCATTTTTTTCAAATAGCAGTTGGGGTGGTTGGAGTTGTTGCTACATTTATTTTGTGGATATTTACCAGAAAATTCCAGAAACCATCTGAAGAATTGATTGAGAAGAAAGAATTACATATAGAAGTCGCTGTTGTTCTCATTGCAACCTTTTTCATTGGTGGAGGGATTGTTTATTCAGCGATGCCTTATCATGGAGCATTGTCTTGGAAAATAGACGAATGGAGACATAGAAAAGAAATTTCATTAGAGCATACCAATATTTTTGAATCTGGCGTAGAAGGAATTTTATCTGATTTGAATAAAGAGTTAAAAATGCCGGAGCAGCTTTATATAGCAAATGAATTTCGGGTAACCTTTGATGAAAACGGAAAGATTCAGAGTATTTATACCTTTTTGTATGGAAAGAATGAGAAGGGCAAAGAAAAAACATATCTTATTGATTATGATGCAAAGCATGGTGATTCTATGACTGTCTGGACAGACGGTTATACAAATGGCAATTATGAATCAGAGATGTGTCTGACACCAATGCTTGAAATACTGAAGAAGGCTGACTGGATTCAGCAGGTCCAGACATGGTCAGAAAGCTTTACAGAGCCACAGACATACGAAATTTTGTATTATGGCCGCAGAGGCTTTCTGTCAGATGAAGGCTTGAAATATATTCCGGGAGATGCGGATGGAGATGGAGTCGAAACTGGAAACAGACCGATGGCGCAGATAAAAAATGGTGGGGAAATTATCGGATTTGAAGTATCTTTGCACATCCCTGAAGATGAGAGTGTCACACCGGTTCGCTATATTATGGAACCCGAATATATTAGTCTGGAAGAATTGAAACAGGAGAATACGGAACAGCAGATAGAGGAAGCAAGGAATACGGAACGTTGGACAGAGGATATAAATGGCGGAATGATGTATTTCTTTCTTGATGACCAGAATGGATGGCGCTTAGTGATTGCGGATGCGGCAGCAGGAAGCAGATATTATAGAATGGAAAAGACTACCGATGGTGGAAGGACCTGGAGTCGGATTAACGATGACCCGTTTCTTGGAGAAATGGGAGTTGCGGAAGGAATGCTGTTTTTCGATGAAAATATTGGCATAATTGGATTAACGGGAGCTTCCCAGTCTGCTTCAGGGTTGTATCTTACCCGAGATGGTGGGGCAACTTTTGAAGAAATAGCATTTCCAATGAATGCGGTTACAGAATTACCAAAACTGGCGGAAGAATGCGGACTCACGATAGATGATTATGATTATTGCTATATGCCGGAACAAGAAGGTGATGCACTGACGGTAATAGTTACCACAGAGGCGGGCGAAAAGGATGGAATAGAATTCCAGTCTAAAGACAATGGACTTACATGGGAGTACAGTGGAGTAATAGAAGAATAAAAAATTGTATTATCCGGTGCATCTTTTGATTGTTGGATGGATTCAATTTATGAGATAGTATAT
Source organism: uncultured Bariatricus sp. (assembly GCA_934307065.1). GTDB lineage: Bacteria > Bacillota > Clostridia > Lachnospirales > Lachnospiraceae > Allocoprococcus. The sequence goes on from CAKRCD010000002.1 coordinate 14,423, forward strand.
AATAGAAATATGAAAGGGTGGTGAGCTATATGATGAATTTGATTCAGGATGAACTGGGAGAGTTTTTGACAGATGTTAGAAGTTTATTTGGCGAGAAATTAAAAAGTGTAATTGTGTATGGGTCATACGCAAGAGGAGATTATAATGAACATTCGGATATAGATGTAATGATTCTTGTATCGCTTACCGATGGAGAAATAAAGAAAATAGAAAATAGTGTTTTTGATATGGCTTTTGAGTTGGAATTAAAATATGGGAAGGTATTATCTCCGATTATTAAAAATCAGGACTTTTTTGATTATTGGTCAGATACATTACCGTTTTATAGAAATATTGTAAAAGAAGGAGTAAAAGTGGCATGACAGATAAACAGAAAGATTTGTGTTTATATCGAATAGCACAAGCTAAAGAAACGATACAGAGCGCAGAACTTTGCTTAGATAATCATTTTTTTAAAGATACCATTAATCGTTCTTATTATGCTTCTTTTTATGCAGTTAAAGCGGTACTGGCTACAGACGGGGTAGATTTCAAAAGGCATAAAGATGTTGTGGCTTATTTTAATCAAAATTATGTGGCAAAGGAAACAGTGACTAAAACAATGGGACGGATGTTGTCGAGATTGCAGAAAAAGAGAGAGAGTAGTGATTATGATGATTTTTACATTGCCTCTTTTGATGAAGCAAGAGAGCAATTGGAATCAGCGAAGCAGATAGTGAATGAGATAGAAAAATATATAGATAAATTGAATATACGGTAGAAAAATGTAATTTCTATCAAGATATAATTAGGAGCAGTAATGAAATCATTATGATGAATAATTCAATAAAATTATACAAGTAGGAGGAACCAAGATGAAACAGTCAACATGTGGCTGCATTACAGCCACCGACAAGAATGTAATTTACCCAGTCTATGAGGAAGACGCTATTTGTGGCGGAGTAACGGAAACGTTTGGTTGTGATATGGACAAGCTTGTGGATAAAGAGTTTGAGAAAATCACACCCGTGTACACTCTTGGAAAATATCCGTTTGAGAAGATGTATTTTCTGGGACTTGGAAAACGAAGTGAGATAACAACAATGAAGCTGCGGAAGGCTTTTGGTGCTATTTCGAAAGAAGTGAAAGAGCCGGTTCTGCTTGTGGCAGGAAAGGCAGTGACGGAAGAAATTGACATACAGAAAGTGGCAGGATTATTTACTGAGACTTATCTGCTGACAAAATACAAAGAACAGGTTGCAGGACATGAGGTAGAAGAAGTACCGGAAGCAGAGATCCTTGCACCGGATGCGGATGTGCAGGAGGTGATACATAGAGCTGAGGTTTATGCAGAGGGAATCAATCATGCGAGAATGCTTGCGGACACACCGTCTAACTTTATGACACCGGAGGATTTTGCGGCAGATGCAAAACAGGTGGCTGAAAAGTATGGTATGGAGTGTGAGATTCTGGATAAGGCTGCGCTGGAAGAAATGGGCGCAGGCGGTATTCTGGCTGTCAATCAGGGAAGCCACGTGCCGGCACGGATGGTCTGCCTGAAGTATACAGGCGCAGGAGATGCACCGTATAAGGCAGTGGTAGGAAAAGGTCTTACCTTCGATTCTGGTGGATATAATATCAAGAGTAACAGTCTGGGAATGAAATACGATATGTGTGGCGGTGCAGATGTAGTGGGAATTATGCAGATTCTTGCAGCACTGAAAGCCAAGGTAAATGTGTATGGTATCGTGCCGCTTACCGAGAATCTGGTGAGTGATAAGGCATATAAACCGCAGGATGTAGTGAAAACATTGTCAGGAAAGACCGTAGAAATCGTAAATACAGATGCGGAAGGCCGTATGATTTTATGTGACGGACTGACTTATGCCCAGAAGCTTGGTGCAACCCATGTGATTGACCTTGCAACCCTGACCGGAGCATGCGTGCGGGCACTGGGAATGAGCTATACGGGTGTGTTTGCAAATGATGAAACATTTTATCATGAATTTACAGAGGCATTAAAAGAGAGTGACGAAAAGGGTTGGAGACTTCCGATTGATGAAGAGTATTTTGAACTACTGAAGTCCAATAGCGCAGATATGACAAACAGCTCCGGAAGCGGTCTTGCAGGAGCCAGTGTGGCCGCAAGCTTTTTGAATGCATTTGTAGAGAAACCGACCAAATGGATTCATCTGGATATTGCGGGAACAGCGGATAATGATGGAAAAGCTGCCACCGGCGCAATGATTCGAAGCGTGGTCAATGTATTACAAAAATAAACGCAGGTAAAAATAAACGCAGATAAAAAATAAATGAGATGAGAGGAAAAACCTCTCATCTTTTCACATAGCTTACACATTTTCATGCTAGACTTAGGCAAAAGAAATGAGAAAGGAGTTTATTTGTGATGGAGAAACTGAAAATCCTTGTAGTAGATGATGAGAGCAGAATGCGAAAATTAGTGCGGGACTTTCTGGAACGGGAAGGTTTTGCTGTAATAGAGGCAGGAGACGGACAGGAAGCAGTGGAAATCTTTTATGAAAATAAAGATATTGCACTGATTATTCTGGATGTGATGATGCCGCATATGGATGGATGGGAGACTTGCAGAGAGATTCGCAAGGACTCCAAAGTACCGATTATTATGCTGACAGCCCGGAGTGAGGAACGGGATGAGCTTCAGGGCTTCGAACTTGGTGTGGACGAATACATTTCCAAACCATTCAGTCCGAAGATTCTGGTGGCAAGAGTGGAAGCTATTCTGCGCAGAACCAATGCAATCTCTCAAGATAAGCTTTTGCAGGTAAATGGAATTGAGATTGACAAGTCAGCCCATATTGTGCGGATTGACGGCAAAGAAATTGAACTGAGCTTTAAAGAATTTGAACTTCTTACCTATTTTCTGGAGAATCAGGGAATTGCCCTTTCCAGAGAGAAGATTTTAAATAATGTATGGAACTATGATTATTTTGGTGATGCCCGTACCATTGACACTCATGTAAAGAAACTGAGAAGTAAGATGGGCGAAAAAGGTGACTGCATCAAGACAATCTGGGGAATCGGTTATAAGTTCGAGGTGTAAAGCAGGATGTTTCGGTCAATTAAGCAACAAATGATGGTGGCTTTTTCAGGAATCGTCGTTTTGATGATAGTGCTGTTTCTGATTATCAACGGCGGATTTCTGGAGAGGTATTATATCAGTACAAAGCAGGCTGATTTTGTACGTTTTTACGAGCTGCTAGAAAAGGATGTAAAAGATGGCACGCTGGAGGATGAGACCCCGGAGGGCGAACTGGGAAGGAAGGCAGAGAAGAGTAATATTGCCATTCTGGTAGTGAATCAGGATTATGACCCGATTTATCTGAATGCCCGTGATATGCAGGTGATGGTTAATCAGTTGTTCGGCTATCTTTATAATAAGAACAACCAGGATGTTTTAAAAGAGGAAGACAATTACGTTATCAGTAAGAGTACCGATGTGCGGAGTAATACAGAATATATTGAAATGTGGGGAAGCTTAAGTGACGGCAGCATTTTCATGATGCGAAGCCCCTTAGAGAGTATCCGGAATGCCATTGATATTTTCAACCGGTTTTTGTGGTTCGTAGGTGGAACTTTATGTGTTCTTAGTCTGGCTTTTGCATGGTATTTTTCAAGACGTTTATCCGAGCCGATTCTGGAGCTGGCAGAACTTTCGAAGAAGATGGCCGATTTGGATTTCGAAGCGAAGTACAGTGGAGGCGGAAGTGCGGAACTGGAAGTCCTTGGACAGAATTATAATGCCATGTCTGAGAAACTGGAGCAGACCATTTCCAATCTGAAGAAGGCAAATAATGAACTGACGAAGGACATTGAACAGAAGGAAAAAATAGATTCCATGCGAACGGAGTTCCTGGCAAATGTTTCCCATGAGTTAAAGACTCCGATTGCCTTGATTCAGGGATATGCGGAAGGCCTGAAAGAAGGGATAAATGATGATCAGGAAAGCAGGGATTTCTACTGCGATGTCATTATGGATGAGGCCGGTAAGATGAATAAGCTTGTGCGGAATCTGTTGGATTTGAATCAGTTGGAATTTGGCAAGGACAACCTGCGGTTTGAGCGGTTTGATATCCGGGAACTGATTGGTGGAGTGTTGCAGAGCAGTGAGATTATGATTGAGCAGAAGGAAGCGAAGGTTATTTTCAATCAGGAAGAACCCGTGTATGTATGGGGCGATGAATTTAAGGTAGAACAGGTTGTACGAAACTATTTTACCAATGCGTTGAATCATATCGAAGGGGATAAGATTATTGAAATGAAGTTAAAAAAGCACGATGATAAGGTGCGGATTAGTGTATTTAATACAGGAAAACCAATTCCCGAGGAAGATTTGAACCAGATTTGGGACAAGTTCTATAAAGTGGATAAGGCGAGAACCAGAGAGTATGGTGGCAATGGTATCGGACTTTCTATTGTCAAGGCAATTATGAACTCGCTTCAGCAGGAATATGGTGTACAGAATTATGAAAATGGAGTCGAGTTTTGGTTTGAACTGGATAGCAAGTAAAAACAGTTGCCCGACAGATGAAAAACGCTTATAATGTATCACAAGATGATATGTTATAGGCGTTTTTTTCATTGGAAAATTATATTTCTAGTAAAGAAAACGCTCCGTGGGGATGTGCACTGTGGTGTATAAGGTAGATGTTGCAAACGACCACCGCAGACGCAGGAATGTGCCAAGACACATTCTATGTTATTTAGACGAGGAGAAAGATTATGGCAGCAATTCAGAATGACTGGCTGGACGCTCTGCAGGGAGAGTTCCGCAAGCCTTATTATAAAGAATTATTTGAGACTGTGAAAAAGGAGTATCACACGCACAAGATTTATCCACCGTCAGATGATATTTTCAACGCTTTTCATCTGACACCGCTCCATGAGGTCAAGGTTGTGATTCTGGGGCAGGACCCTTATCACGGGGATGGACAGGCACATGGATTATGCTTTTCAGTAAAGCCGGAGGTGGAGATTCCACCGTCACTGGTAAATATTTATAAGGAACTGCATGACGATTTGGGATGTACGATACCGAGTCATGGCTATCTGGTAAAATGGGCGAAGCAGGGTGTGCTTATGCTGAACACCGTGCTTACTGTAAGAGCACATCAGGCAAATTCACATCGCGGAATCGGTTGGGAAGAATTTACGGACGCAGCGATTAAAGCCTTGAATGAGCAGGACAGACCGATCGTGTTTATCTTGTGGGGGAAACCGGCACAGATGAAGAAGCATATGCTGAATAATCCAAAGCATCTGATATTGGAAGCACCGCATCCAAGCCCACTTTCCGCATATCGTGGATTCTTTGGAAGCAGACCATTCAGTCAGACAAATGCGTTTTTGGAAAAGAATGGAATTGAGCCGATAGACTGGCAGATTGATGAAATATAAAGGGGATTGAACATGAAAAAAAGATGGCTTAGTATACTGATACTGTGCTGCCTCTTACTTGCAGGCTGTGGAAATGCAGTGAAAGAGGGAACCGCATTATTGGAAGAAGGAAAGATGGACGAAGCGCAGGAGAAATTCGAAACATCCATAGAGAAAGAAAAAGATTTGGGCGAAGCGTATCGTGGACTTGGTATTTGTTACTGGGAAAAGTCAGATTATACGAAGGCTATGGCTGCATTTGAAAAGGCACTTGATAACGGAGCAGAGCAAACGGCGACACTCTATAATATGCTTGGAATCTGCGCATTCAAAACAAACAATGCAGAGAAGGCGGTTTCTTATTTTGCAAAAGGGCAGGAGCAGTCTGATGCAGAAGGCGAATTGCTACAGGAAATGGCGTTCAATGAGATTGCAGGATATGAGCAGCTTGGCAAGTACAGTGAGGCAAAACAGAAGCTGGAACTTTATGTGAGTGCTTACCCGGATGATGAGACAGCCGCAAAGGAACTGGAATTCTTAAATACCCAAGTAAAGGAAAACTAGGAATAGGAGCAGATAGATGGCACTTTATGATTTGAAGGAAGAACAGGAGAGGGTCATTCTGGTAGGAGTCAGTACAGGAGACCATGATGATACCGAACAGTCTCTGGATGAACTTGGAGATTTGGTAAAGACTGCGGGAGCATTGGCTGTGGGAAAGGTCATTCAGAACCGGGAAGCCATGCATCCGGGGACTTATGTAGGAAAAGGAAAAATAGACGAAATCAAAGAGCTTTTGTGGGAAATGGATGCGACCGGTATCGTGTGTGATGATGAACTTTCGCCAGCGCAGATGAATAATCTGACGGAAATGTTAGAGACCAAAGTTATGGACAGAACCTTGGTAATTCTTGACATTTTTGCAGGAAGAGCGTCTACCAGTGAAGGGAAGATTCAGGTAGAACTGGCACAGCTTCGTTATCGACAGTCCCAGCTTACCGGGGCAGGAAAGGCACTTTCCAGACTGGGAGGCGGAATTGGAACCCGTGGACCCGGAGAGAAGAAGCTGGAGATAGACCGGCGTCTGATTAAGGACCGGATTGCACAACTTAACCGAGAGTTAAAGGATGTGAAGCGGCACAGGGAACTGACAAGAGAGCAAAGAAAGCGTAATCATGTTCCGGTGGTGGCAATCGTAGGTTATACAAACGCAGGAAAATCTACCCTGCTAAATACGTTGACAGATGCGGGGATACTGGAAGAAGACCAGTTATTTGCGACGTTGGACCCGACTACGCGGAATCTGAAGCTGCCGAGTGGACAGGAAATTCTGCTTACGGATACGGTTGGATTTATCCGTAAACTGCCTCATCATTTAATTGAAGCTTTCCGGAGTACGCTGGAAGAAGCTAAGTATGCAGATATTATTTTACATGTAGTAGATGCATCCAATCCGCAGATGGATGAGCAGATGTTTGTGGTGTATGAGACACTGCAGAGATTGGAAGTTATGAATAAACCGGTGATTACGGCATTTAATAAAATGGACCGTGTGGGCGAAGCAATTACAGTACGTGATTTTCAGGCAGATAAGATTGTGCAGATTTCAGCTAAATCCGGAGAGAATCTGGAGCAGCTTTTTGATGCCATTGAAGAGATACTTCGGGAAGAAAAGATTCATATTGAACGAGTATTCCCTTACAGTGAGTCTGGGAAAGTGCAGTTGATTCGAAAGTACGGAGAACTGTTGAAGGAAGAATTTGAAGAAGATGGGGTGCATGTGGAAGCCTATGTGCCACAGGAAATTTATGGCCGCCTGTAATGGGCGGCTCTCCCTTACTTAGGGGAAACTTTCAGGGGAAATGTAAGCGGCTGATATTGATTTCAGGAAAGGGTTAAGAGGAATGTCATTACAGTTTATTTTTGGAAATTCCGGTTCGGGGAAATCCCATTATTTATATGAACAGATTATAGAAGAATCGATAAAGCACCCGGAGCAGAATTATCTGGTGCTGGTTCCGGAACAGTTTACCATGCAGACGCAGAAAGAGTTTGTCATGCGCCATCCAAGGCATGGCATTATGAATATTGATGTACTGAGCTTTGAACGCCTTGCCTATCGGATTCTGGAAGAGACCGGAGGCGCAGATAAGATAGTGCTGGATGATGAAGGAAAGAATTTTGTGCTTCGCAAAGTAGCAGCAGGAAAAGTAGAATCCCTTCGAGTATTAGGAGCAAATGTACGTAAACCGGGATATATCAGTGAAGTGAAATCCGTGATTTCGGAACTGGCGCAGTATGATGTGAAGGCAAATGAGATGACCCCTATGTTGGAAGCAGCACCTGAACATTCTTATCTTTATTATAAACTGATGGACATTCAGACCTTATATCAGGCATTTGAAGACTATCTGGAGGAAAAGTATATTACCAGAGAAGAATTGTTGGAACTGTTGTGCAGCCAGATGGGGAAATCCCGTATTCTGAAAAATGCAGTGGTAGCAATGGATGGATTTACCGGATTTACCCCTATACAGAACAAGGTGCTGGGAGAATTGCTGGCATGCTGTGAGACCGTGTATGTTACCGTAACCATTGATTTGAAGGAAGACCCTTATCGGTATGAAGATAAATATCAGCTATTTGCCTTAAGCAAGCAGATGGTACATGCACTTACAGAAATCTGTCGGGAGCGGAAGATAGAAGTTAGGGAAGTGCGTATGCCAAATAACCCGGTGTATCGATTCTGCGAAAGACCGGCTTTGGGCTGGATGGAAAAATATTTATTTCGTTATCCGATGCGTCAGTATAAAGAAAAGCAGGATAACATCCGGATTTATGTATCCAGAAGTCCAAAAGAAGAGGTGGATATGGCTGCTCAGAGAATTCGTTCCATGGTTCGAAAAAAAGGGTATCACTATCAGGATATAGCAGTTATTGTCGGTGATTTGAATTTGTATGGGGATATCATAGAACGAATCTTTCCAAGGTATGAGATTCCGGTATTTATGGATTATAAGCGGAATGTGCTGCTGAATTCTTTCGTGGAATATGTACGGAGTCTGCTTGCAATGGTGGAAAAGAATTTTACCTATGAGAGTGTGTTCCGGTTCTTAAGAAGCGGCTTTTCTGGATTTGAAGAGGACGAAGTGGATTTACTGGAAAATTATGTCAGAGCACTTGGAATCCGTGGCTATAAGAAATGGACGGAAAAATGGATTCGCAGAACGGATTCTATGACAGAGGAGAATCTTGAGGTCGCAAACCGGCTGCGTGAGCAGTTGATAAGAAAATTGGATGTATTTGTGGAAGTATTGAAGCGAAGACATAAGACGATTTATGATGTGACACTTGCCCTGTATCAGTTTTTGGAGCGGGAAGAACTGCAAAAACAGGTTGCACAGATGGAGCAGCAGTTCCAGGAGGCTGGCGAGCTGACCCTTGCAAAGGAATATGATCAGGTCTATCGTGTGATGATGGAATTGTTTGATAAATTTGTTTCCCTCCTTGGAGAGGAGAAAATTTCCCTAAGAGAGTACTGTGATTTGCTGGATGCAGGAATGGAGGAAGCAAGGATTGGTGTGATTCCACCGAGCATGGATGAAGTCATGATAGGAGATATTGAGCGTACCCGTCTGAGAAACATAAAGGCACTGTTGATTCTTGGCGTAAATGACAACCTGATGGCGGCCGGAGCTTCCAAAGGGGGCTTACTTACAGAACGGGACAGAGAGCAGTTTGAAACAGGGGGCATATCTTTGGCACCGGGAATAAAGGAACAGACTTTTATTCAGAAGTATTATCTGTATCTGCATTTGACAAAACCTACGGAAGAATTGGATATTAGTTACAGTAGAGTATCTCAGGATGGAAAGGCAGTGCGACCTGCGTATTTAATCGGAGAATTGAAAAAATTATTTTCTCATTTGCCGGTTTTTGATATGGAAGCATATGGAATGGTGTATCGGGAACTGGTGCCGGAAACAGGACTGGACTATGTGATTCAGGGACTCCGGGACCAGGAACGGCTTCAGATACAGGATGAATACTGGCAGGAATTATACCGCTGGTATTTCTCAAAGGAGCAGTGGCGTGATACTCTGCTGCGTCTGCAAAGTGCAAGTCTGTATCAAAAGCCGGTGGATGCCCTTACGAGAAAGACGGCAGAACAGTTATATGGGACATGGACCCCAAGTATTTCCAGAATGGAGAAATTTGTTTCCTGTGCCTGTGCACATTTTCTGACTTACGGGCTCCGCCTAAAAGAGCGGGAAGAATATGAATTTGCTGCACTGGATTTTGGAAATGTCATCCACAAAGCTTTGGAACATTATGCGGACAAAGTAGAAAAAAGCGGAAAGAAATGGGGAGAACTGGAAGAACATGTGCGGGAACAGTATGTGGACGAAAGTGTAGAGGAGAGCATTGTGGATTACAGCAACACGGTACTTTATAGTTCTGCGCGCAATGCTTACATGATTCCACGCATGAAGCGTATGATGCGTCGGACGGTGTGGGCGCTGACAAGACAGCTTCAGCAGGGAGATTTTGCACCGGAAAGTTATGAGACCAGATTTGGAAGCGGCAAGATTGACCGAATCGATGTATGCGAGACAGAAAATGAAGTGTTGGTAAAAGTAGTGGATTATAAGACCGGCTCTAAGAAGTTTGATATGACTGCATTTTATCATGGCCTTCAGATGCAGCTTGTGGTGTATATGGGTGAGGCTCTGAAGGTGGAAGAAAAGAAGCATCCCGGGAAAAAGGCTGTTCCTGCAGGGATTTTCTATTATCAGATGAAAGACCCCGTGGTTGCAAAAGACATGGATATGGATAAGGTAGAACAGGCTATTTTAAGAGAACTCCGGGTAGACGGTCTGGTAAATGCGGAAGAAGCCGTGATTCAGAGACTGGACAGGGAGTTTTCGGAAAGCTCGGATGTGATTCCGGTTGCCAAAACCAAAACAGGGTATTCCAAACAGTCCAAGATGATTTCGGGAGAAGATTTTGAGGCGCTTCTGAGTTATGCAGATAAGAAGACTACGGAACTTCAAAACCGGATGTGGAATGGAGAGTCAGAGGCAAGCCCTTATGAAATGGGACAGATGACTGGGTGTGATTATTGTGAATTTCACAATATCTGTGGATTTGATGCTTCTGTTCCGGGCTACCAGTACCGACGGTTCCGCAAGGCTTCTTCCGAAGAAGTAATGGCGAAGATTCGTATGGATGTTCAGGGAGAACCTGAGTTCATAGAGGAAGAAGAACAGGAGTCGGGCATGGCACAGAAAAAGGCAGGAGAGGAGGACGTGTAATGAGTGTGCGGTGGACCAAAGAACAGCAGAAGGTCATTGATTTGCGTAATAGTAATATACTGGTTTCGGCTGCTGCCGGGTCCGGAAAGACAGCGGTACTGGTTGAACGGATTATTACCAGACTGACGAAGGATGCTTCCCCTCTGGATGTAGACCGTTTATTAATCGTGACATTTACCGAGGCGGCAGCCGCGGAAATGAAAGAACGAATCGGAGCAGCACTTGAAAAAGCATTGGAGCAGGAACCGGAAAATCTGCATTTGCAGAAGCAGGCAACCCTGATTCATACAGCGAAGATTATGACAATTCACAGCTTTTGTCTGTCTGTTATCCGGGATTATTTTCATACCATTGACTTAGACCCGGGTTTCCGTATTGCAGAAGAGGGAGAGTTAAAGCTGTTGCGTCAGGATGTGGTAAAAGAAGTTCTGGAGCGGCATTATGAGGTCGGAGAAGAAGATTTCCTGACATTTGTGGAAAATTTTGCAGTAGGGCGGGAGGACAGCAGTCTGGAAGGGCTGATTATGCAGCTCTATGATTTTTCACGGAGTTACCCGGAGCCGGAGGTGTGGCTGGAGGAATGTGCGACTGCTTATCACGAAGGAATCTGTGAGAATTCTTTGTTTATGCAGAAACTGAAAAGGTATGTGGATGATTGTCTGGACGGAATAGAAGCCGACATGAATCAGGCGAGAGCAGTCTGCCTTGCGAACGGAGGACCTTATATGTATGAAGGCACCATTGATGCAGACTGGGAGCAGATAACACCGGTTTATGAGGCAAAGACCTTTGCAGAGCGGTATGAGGCATTTCAGAAGATGGGAAAGTGGGCACGGATGAGTGCCAACCGGGACAAATCAGTCGATGAATATCTGGCAGAATATGTGAAGAATCTGCGGAAGAAATGGAAGGCAGAGCTGGAGCGTATACAGACAGAGTATTTCTTTCAGCCGCTGGAGGAAATGCAGACCGATTTCAGCCGTTGTATTCCGGTGGTGGACACTTTGGTAAAATTGGTAAAAGAATTTGCGGATGCATTCCGGGAAAAGAAAACGGACAGCAATCTGTTGGATTTTGATGATATGGAACACCTGGCAGTGGAAATCCTGACACGGAAAGAAGATGGAAAGCTTGTGCCGTCTGAGGTGGCAAAAGAACTTCAGGAACAGTTTGAAGAAGTGATGATAGATGAATATCAGGACAGCAATCTGATTCAGGAGACAATTCTGCGGAGTGTGTCCAGAGAGAGCCGAGGCAAGTATAATCTGTTCATGGTAGGGGATGTGAAGCAGAGTATTTATCGTTTCCGCCTGTCAAGACCAGAACTTTTTATGGAGAAATATGATACGTATACGGTGGACGGAGAGGGAAGCTGTCAAAGAATTGATTTGCATAAGAATTTCCGAAGCAGGGCAGAAGTCATTGATTTTGCCAATGCCGTTTTCAAAAAGACTATGATAAAAGCAGTGGGCAATGTGGAATATGATGAGGATGCGGCTCTCTATAGAGGCGCAGAATATCCGGAGAGCAGGGAATGTACACCGGAAATTCTGATTGTAGACACGAATGTGGAGGAAGACGAGCAGACAGACGGGAAGATGCTTACTGCCAGAGAAATGGAAGCGAGAGCAGTAGCAGAGCGGATTCATGTACTCATGGAAGAACAACAGGTGTACGACAAGGGACTGGGAGAAATGCGCCCTGTACGGTACGGAGATATTGTGATTCTTACCCGGAGCCTGAAGGGGTGGTCCAACGTATTCGTGCGTGTACTGAAAGAGGAAGGAATCCCGGCATATGCAGATGCAAGAGAAGGATATTTTGGTACATTGGAAATTGGGTGGATGATGGATTATCTGCGGGTGCTGGACAATTATCGTCAGGATCTTCCGCTGACGGCGGTATTAAAATCACCCTTTGGGAAATTTACCAATGAAGAGCTGGCAAGTATCCGGAATCTGTATCCGGAACTATCCTTCCATGAGGCAGTGCTGTTAGCTTCTGACTGTAATCTGAGTCTGCCATATAAGAAGAAAAAAGTGCCGGAGGTACTGGCAGAAAAATTGCAGAGGGTGTTCCGGCATCTGGAGCATTTCCGTGCACAGGTTTCTTATATGGCAATTCACAATCTGCTGTGGAGCATCATGCGGGAAACCGGATTCTGGGAAGAAATTGCCGCCATGCCGGGAGGAGAACAGAGAACGGCCAATCTGGAAATGCTGGTTAATAAGGCGAAAGCTTTCGAGTCCACGAGTTATAAAGGATTGTTTCACTTTGTACGCTATGTGGAACAGCTGAAAGAATACAACATTGATTATGGAGAAGCAGATATTTTCAATGAAAATACAGATGCGGTCCGGGTAATGAGTATTCATAAGAGCAAAGGACTGGAATTCCCGGTGGTAATTGCAGCAGGCATGGGAAAGAAGATGAATATGCAGGATATCATGGGAAATATGGTCATTCATCCGGAACTGGGAGTGGGTATGCTATCCGTTGATCTGGAAAAGAGAACGGAAAGTTCTACTCTGCTAAGGAATATGATTCGTTCCAGTATCGGACTGGAGAATCTGGGGGAAGAATTGCGTGTGCTGTATGTGGCACTTACCCGTGCGAAAGAAAAACTGATACTGACCGGAACATTGAAAAATGCAGAGGAAAAGCTAAGAGAGTATTCTATGAGAGCACCTTCCGGAGGGGACAGCCTGCCATTTCTGAGGGTTGCCAGAGCCCACAATTATTTTGACTGGCTGATTCCGGCAGTCATAGGAAAAGAGAATAGCAGTCTGTTAGAGATGCGGGTAATTCCCTTCGAAGAAATTGTACGAAGTGAGATGGAACGTGAAATGGCAGACCAGATAGAAAAAGAAGCATATCTGGAAGCAATTCAGAACCCGGCAAATCCATGCGCCAAGTGTAATGAAGCTTTTGCAAAACGGATAGAGGAACAGTTTTCTTATCGCTACAAAGTGGATGAACAGTTAAAGATGAAATATACAGTGTCGGAACTTAAGAAGCATGCCATGCTTGCCGGCTCAGAGGCTGAGATGGGAGAGCGGCTGCATGAAGAAACAACGGAAGCGATTGTTCCGAAGTTTGTACAGGAAGAACAGAAGCTGACCGGAGCGGCAAGGGGCAGTGTGTATCATAAGATATTGGAGCTTCTGGATTTGACGGAGAATTATGACTATGTTTCATTAAAGAATGCACTGGAAGAACTGTGCAGTCAGGATTATCTGACGCAGGAGATGCTGGATGCTGTGTGGGAAAAAGAGCTTCTGTTATTTCTGGACAGTGACCTTGGAAAACGAATGCAGCAGGCAGCAAAAGAAGGAAGACTCCACCGGGAGCAGCCTTTTGTGTTCGGGGTTCCTGCAAAAGAGGTGAACCCGGAGACCACGTCAGAGGAAGAAATTCTGATTCAGGGAATCATAGATGCATATTTTGAGGAAGCAGATGGTCTGGTGATTGTAGATTATAAGACAGACCGGGCAGAAGCAGTATTGGAACTGGTAAATAAGTATCAGGAACAGCTCTGGTGGTATGAGAGAGCCCTGGAGCAGCTTACCGGGAAAAAAGTAAAAGAAAAATTAATCTATTCCTTTGCACTCCATGCGGAGATTTTGCTGGATATGCATAAATAATCCTAGAAAGCAGGTGTATAAAAACAGCCATATAGGAAATACTCCTGAAAAAGGAGTTGATGATGGAATGAAAGAAAAAAAGAAAATCCGGCGGAACGATATTCCGTATCTGGAAGAAAAAGAGCGCAGAAAATACGAAGTGGCAGAAGAACTGGGACTTCTGGATAAAGTGCTGGAAGAAGGGTGGCGCTCTTTATCTTCCAAAGAAACAGGCAGAATCGGTGGAATTATTTCCAAGAAGAATAAATAATCCATAGTAAATGATAAAGTTACCATAATGTTAACTAATATAAAATAATATGAATATTTTGTGAGTTCTGTTGAAGAAGCAGATACCTTCTGATATAATTACAAAGCTTAGAAAAGAATGAACGGGTGACGCTATGGACACAAAAATAAATGTGTTGGGGATTGAAGTCAATAATTGTACTGCGAAAGAAGCAATGGAATCGATTGCCGGATATTTGCAGGAAGAACCGATGAGTCTTGTGGAAGTGGTTACGGCTGATTCTGTAATGCGCATGTCGCAAAATGAGACAGTACGTGAAAATCTGGAGCAGATGGATTTGATTATGCCGGGAGATAAGGCGATTCTGGAAGCTGTGGAGGTCAGCGACAAGAAGAAGCTTCAGGAGGCTGACCAGCATACATTTATCAAATTGCTGCTGAGTTATCTGCATAGGAATAATACCAGAGTATTTCTGTTGGCCGATACAGAAGCGGATATGGATGAGCTGAGGTCCCGCCTGGAAAACAGATATAAGAGTATTGAGGTCGTAGGAGCAGCGTTGGTAACGGAACAACAGAATGATACGTATGATATGATTATCAATCAGGTAAATGGCGCAGAAGCACAGTGTATTATAGCCAATGTTTCTTCGGAAAACCAGGAGGCGTTTGTCTGCAAGTGCAAGAAGGTTCTGAATGTGTGGTTATGGATTGGAATCAGCAGAACTGCAGTTTCGCTTGTAGACAAAGAAAATTTGATTGAACACATGTTTGCATTTGCAGGAAGTAAGATTCTGAAAAGAAAGGTTATAAAAGAAAAAAAGAAGCGAAATGCATAAAAAGATGCAATTTGCTCTTTTTTTTTTTTGTTTATTTGTATTAGAGTATAACTTAGGTATATGTGCAATTAGTCAGATGGAACATGGAAACATTGTGAAAACTGTATAATAATGGAGGGACGAGCATGATATCGAATCAAATACTACAGAACACGCTGGATGGACTGAAAGCGATTGCCAGAATAGATTTGGGCATTGTGGATATAGAAGGAAAGACATTAGCCGCTACTTTTGCCCAGCCGCGTGATCGTGTAAAGGAAGTAAAGGCATTTGTAGAATCGCCGGCAGAAAGCCAGGTCATTCAGGGCTTTCAGTTTTTTAAGGTATATGACGAACAGCAGTTGGAGTATATTCTGATTGCCAATGGGGGAGGTGATGATGTGTACATGGTCGGAAAGATGGCCGTGTTCCAGATTCAGAACCTTTTAGTGGCATATAAAGAGCGGTTTGACAAAGACAATTTTGTCAAGAACCTGTTGTTAGACAATCTTTTACTGATTGATATTTACAACAGAGCCAAAAAATTACATATTGACACAGAAGCGAAACGTGTTATCTTTATAGTTGAGACTTCTCATGAGCGGGATGTGGCTGCACTCGATAAATTAAGAGGACTGTTTGGTAATAAGACCAAGGACTTCATTACCGCAGTGGATGAGAAGAACATTATTGTTGTAAAGGAACTTGAAGTGGGAGACGGTTATCCGGAGGTAGACCAGACTGCAAAAGATATTCTGGAGCTGCTGAAAGAGGAGAACTGTGAGGAAAATGTACGGGTTGCTTACGGAACTATCGTGCATGATATAAAAGAAGTATCCAAATCATATAAGGAAGCCAAACTTGCGCTGGATGTAGGAAAGATTTTCTCAGAGGAAAAAGAAATTGTGGCATATAGCACACTTGGAATAGGCAGACTGATTTATCAGCTTCCGATTCCGCTCTGCAAGATGTTTATTAAGGAAATCTTTGCAGAACGCTCGCCGGATGAATTTGACGAGGAAACGCTGGTTACCATCAATAAGTTTTTTGAGAACAGTCTGAATGTATCTGAGACTTCAAGACAGCTTTATATTCACAGGAATACACTGGTGTATCGTCTTGATAAGCTACAGAAAAGTACCGGACTGGATCTTCGCACATTTGAGGATGCCATTACATTCAAGATTGCATTGATGGTTGTCAAGTATATGAAATATATGGAGACGCAGGAGTATTAACAATCAGGAGGAGCATATGATAGAATTAAAGGACGTTACGAAAGAATATTCCAAGGGAATTTCTGCTTTGAACGGCATTAATTTAAAAATTGAACAAGGGGAATTTGTTTTCATTGTTGGAGACAGTGGATCCGGGAAATCCACATTGATTAAATTGTTGTTGAAAGAAATCGACCCGACATCGGGAACGATTATGGTCAACGGACAGAATCTGGGAAGGCTGAAACACCGCCATATTCCACAGTACCGTCGTAGTATCGGGGTTGTATTTCAGGATTTCCGTCTTTTGCGAGACCGGAATATTTATGAAAATATTGCATTTGCACAGAGAGTAACAGAGAAGTCTACCCGTGTGATTAAGAAGAAGGTTCCGGCAGCCCTATCACTGGTGGGACTGGCACAGAAGTATAAAGCATATCCGAAGGAACTTTCCGGTGGAGAACAGCAGAGAGTGGCCATTGCCAGAGCGGTGGTAAATGAACCGGCAATTCTCCTTTGCGATGAACCGACAGGTAACCTTGACCCGACAAATTCATGGGAAATCATGAAATTATTGGAAGAAGCAAATGAACGTGGAACGACCGTTCTGGTTGTCACACATAATCAGGAAATCGTAAATGAAATGCAGAAACGTGTAATTACAATGAAAAAGGGAGTTATTGTAAGCGACGAACGAAAAGGTGGGTATAAATAATGAGAATAAGTACAGTAGGATATTCGGTAAAACAAGGGGTAAAGAATATCGGTAGAAATAAGATGTTTTCACTGGCATCAATTGCAACCATGTCAGCTTGTATTTTTGTGTTTGGACTGTTCTTTGCAATTATTATGAATTTCCAGCATATCGTACATAAGGCAGAAGAGAGTGTGGCAATTACCGTATTCTTTGACGATGATGCAACACAGGGGCAGATTGACAGTATTGGAGAGAAGCTAAAAGAACAGAATGGAGTCCGGGAAGTAAATTATGTTTCAGCTGAAGAAGCATGGGAATCTTTCCAGAAAGAATATTTTGGAGACAATGCAAGTGAGGCAGCAGAAGGATTTAAGGATGATAATCCACTTGCAAATTCTGACAACTATGAAGTGTATTTGGATGATGTGTCTGTACAGTCGGATTTGGTAGCTTATGCAGAATCACTTTCAGGGGTACAAAAGGTTCAGAAGTCAGAAGTAGTGGCGAATACATTGACCAGTATTAACAGACTGGTATGGTATGCGTCCGTTGTTCTGATAGGAATTCTTCTGGCAATTTCCGTATTCCTGATTAGCAATACGGTTACTATGGGTATTGCAGTCCGCAGGGAAGAGATTGCGATTATGAAATATATCGGGGCAAAGGACAGCTTCGTTCGTATGCCGTTTATCATCGAAGGTGTTACCATTGGATTTATCGGGGCGGTAATTCCGCTTGTTATTTTCTATTTTGTATATAATAAAGCGATTGATTATATTTTGTCCAGATTTTCATTGTTAAGAAATATTCTGGATTTCCTCCCGGTTACAGAAGTATACCATACCCTTCTTCCGGCAGGACTTCTTCTCGGAATTGGCATTGGATTATTAGGAAGCGTATTTACAATCAGAAAACATCTGAGAGTGTAATAAGAGGGCAGTGTTACAGAAATAAGGGGATAAATATGAAGAAAAGAAACAAAGCAGTTAGTCTTCTACTGGCGGGTATTTTATGTTTCTCGTCTATCATTACGGTACAGGCAGATGATTTGTCTGATGCAAAAAAGCAGCAACAAGAACTGGAAGATCAGAAAAAAGCTGCGGAAAACGAGAAACAGGAGTTGGTAAGCCGTCTGGAGACGATTACATCAGAAGTGGAAGATACGGAGACACAGCTGGAGGCAAAGGAGCTGGAAATCAGCGAGACACAGGATAAGCTGGATCTGGCGAAGATTGACGAGTCGGAGCAGTATGCAAGCATGAAAGTCCGTATCAAGTATATGTACGAAAACGGCGATTCCCAGATGATTCAGGTGCTTTTTGAGGCAAAATCTATCGGAGATTTTTTGAATAAGGCAGAATACATACAGCAGGTAACCGATTATGACAGACAGAAGCTGGAAGAATTTCAGGCTACGGTCAAGGAGATAGAAGATACGGAAGCAAAGCTGAAAGAGGAAGAAACAGAACTGACAGCACTCAGAGATGATTTGATCAACAAAAAGAGTGAAGTGGAAAACCTGGTTGCTGAGATTACAGATAAAGTATCGGATTTGGACAGTCAGCTTACGGAAAGTACCAAGAAGGTCAATGAACTGATTGCAGCGGCAGAAGCGAGAAAGAAACAGCAGCAGGCTGCAGCAAGTTCGGGAACAGCAGGACCGTCCCAGATTATTGGAAATGGTGTACTGGCATGGCCGACTACAAGTACCAGAATAACCAGTACCTATGGATGGAGAACCGCTCCGGTTGCAGGAGCAACGTCACTGCACGATGCCATTGATATCGGGGCGCCGATTGGAAGCCCGGTTTATGCGGCGGCAGACGGAACCGTAATTACAGCGAAAACAGGTTATAATGGAGGACGTGGCAATTATGTAATGATTGACCATGGAAATGGACTGGTAACCCGTTATCAACATTTGAACAGTTTCTATGTTTCGGTAGGTCAGACGGTAACGAAGGGACAGAATATTGCGGAAGTGGGAAATACCGGTGCAAGTTCCGGACCACATCTGGACTTTGCAATCTATGTGAATGGAAAGACAGTAGACCCGCTTACATATTATTAAAATTAAAGTTTATAAGAAAATTCGTGAAGTGTTTTATTACGAATGAAAATCATGGCAGCATAAAATTTATTTGTGAAGGCAGGATATATGGAAGAGAATAAGAACACAAATCATTTTTGGAAAGGGGCGCTTTGTGGCGCCCTTGCTATGTTTGCAGTTGTTTCAATTATCTGGGGCGCGGGAAAAGCGTCCGGTGCACTGGTAAAATCAAAAATGAACACTGCAACAGAAGAAAATACAACCAGTGGAATAGAAATAGATGAGGATACAACCAGTGCCAAGCTGAAATATTTGCAGCAACTGGTAGATGAATATTATTTGTATTCCGATGATGTGGATGGCAGTGCCTTGCAGGAGGGCATTTACGCGGGATACATCGATGCACTTGGCGATCCGTATTCCGTTTATTATGACGAAGAAGAAACGAAAGCGTTGTTTGAATCCACTTCAGGAGAATACTCTGGAATCGGAGTTGTGTTTTCGCAGAATGCCAATACGAAAATCAGTACTGCAGTTCAGGTTTATCCGGGAAGTCCGGCAGAAGAAGCCGGGGTAAAAGCAGGCGATATTCTGTATAAGGTAGATGGAGAAGATGTGACTTCAGAGGATTTGTCAGAAGTAGTTGCAAAGATCCGCGGAGAAGAAGGAACCCAGGTAACACTTACCGTTCTCAGAGGCGATAGTCAACAGGAAGTTGTTTTGGATATTACAAGAGGTGTGGTACAGGTTCAGACGGTAACTTATACCATGAAGGACAATCAGATTGGATATATCCGTATTACAGAGTTTGATAAAGTTACATATGAGCAGTTTGAAAATGCGTTGAATGATTTGAATGAACAGGGAATGGAAGGACTGGTAGTGGACCTTCGTGCTAACCCGGGGGGCAATCTGGATACAGTTTCCAATATTCTGGACTTGCTGCTCCCAGAAGGAACCGTTGTTTATACGGAAGATAAGAATGGCAAGCGTCAGGAATGGACTTCCGATGAGGAACATCAGTTTACGAAACCACTTGCAGTACTTGTCGATAGCAACAGTGCAAGTGCATCAGAAATCTTTGCAGGTGCCATTCAAGATTATGGAATCGGAACTCTTGTAGGAACGACAACCTTCGGAAAGGGTATCGTACAGCAGCTGATTCAGCTTCCAGATGATACCTGTGTGAAGTTGACGATTTCTGAGTATTTTACACCGAAGGGCAGAAATATTCACAAAAAGGGAATTGACCCGGATGTGGAAGTAGAGTATGTGTCAGATGAAGCAAATCCAGATGCAGACAATCAGCTGGATGTTGCACTGAAAGAAGTAATGAAAAAATTAAATCAGTAAAGAGAAATGGGAATGTCAAAAATGGCATTCCTTTTTCCGTATCTGTATGATAAAATAAAAAGTGTATGCGCATCAGTGCTATGCACAGGATACATACATAGAAAAAGTCGGACAAATTAGGAGGCGAAAGTATGAGTTTGCTGATTAAGAACGGGCATGTAATTGACCCGGAGATTAAGCTGGATATGGTAAGAGATGTACTGGTTCAGGGCGACAGAATTGTAAGAGTGGATGAGGACATCTCTGAGGCGGCAGATGAAGTGATTGACGCAAACGGAATGTACGTGATGCCTGGATTTATAGATTTGCATGTACACTTAAGAGATCCGGGACTGACTTACAAGGAGACGCTGGCAACTGGTGGTGCGGCAGCTGCAAGAGGCGGCGTTACGACTATTTGCGCCATGCCGAATACCAAACCGGTCATTGATACCAAAGAATTAGTGGAAGAAGTACATGAGAGAGCAAAAAAGGAATCCCCTGTTCATGTGATTCAGATTGGAGCAGTTACCAAAGGACAGGAAGGAAAAGAACTCGCAGATATTAAGGGCATGGGCGAAGCAGGCTGTCATGCCATCAGTGAGGATGGAAAGTCGGTAATGAATGCGTCTTTATATCGCAAGGGTATGAAGATTGCGAAGGAAAATGGGATTTCTGTTTTTGCGCACTGTGAGGATATCACTATGGTAGAAGGGGGAGTGATGAACGCAGATGCTAAAGCAGAAGAACTGGGATTGAAGGGAATTACAAATTCTGTGGAAGATGTGATTGTGGCAAGAGATATTCTGTTGGCAAAAGAAACCGGAGTACGGCTTCATTTATGCCATTGTTCTACCCAAGACAGTGTAGAGATGATTCGTCTTGCGAAAGAAGAAGGACTTCCGGTTACCGGAGAGGTGTGCCCACATCATTTTACCCTTTGCACAGATGATATTAAGGAAAATGATGGGAATTATAAGATGAATCCACCGCTCCGAAGCAGGAAAGATGTGGAAGCTTTAAAGGCTGGACTTGCGGCAGACATTATGGATGTGATTTCTACGGATCATGCACCGCATTCCGAAGAAGAGAAGAATCAGTCGATGGAGAAAGCACCGTTTGGAATCGTAGGTCTGGAGACCAGTGCCGCATTAACTTACACAGAGCTTGTAAAACCGGGCATTATTTCTATGATGCAGATGGCCGAGAAGATGAGCTATAATCCGGCACAAATTCTCGGACTGACAGAGAAAGGTTCTGTATCGGAAGGCAAGATTGCTGATTTGGTAATCTTTGATGCAGAAAAAGAATATCAGATTGATACTGCAGTTTTCGCATCCAAAGGAAGAAATACACCATTTCAGGGATATCCGGTAAGTGGTGAAGTGGCATGCACGATTGTGGATGGTAAGGTAGTTTATCGCAGATAGTGATAAGAAAATGGCTGTCATGATAGCTACATAGCAGCAGGAAGCGCCGAAGGTGTGAATCATGATATAAGATATATAATAATAAGATAAAACAGAAAATGGCAGAAACAGGGAGGAAGAAAGATGATTAACAAATTAGTTGCCAACATCAGAAAAACAGGAGCTCCAATCGTAGTAGGACTGGATCCGATGCTGAACTATGTACCAGAACATATTCAGCAGAAAGCATTTGCGGAATATGGGGAAACCTTAGAGGGAGCCGCTGAAGCAATCTGGCAGTTTAACAAAGAAATCGTGGATAAAACCTACGATTTGATTCCGGCAGTAAAACCACAGATTGCTATGTATGAGCAGTTTGGAATCCCTGGACTTCAGGCATTTAAAAAGACGGTCGATTACTGCAAATCCAAAGGGTTGGTTGTAATCGGTGATATCAAACGTGGCGATATCGGTTCTACGTCTGCAGCTTATGCAGTAGGGCATGTGGGAAAAGTACAGGTCGGAAGCAAAACCTATGCACCATTTGATGAGGATTTTGTCACAGTGAATCCGTATCTGGGCTCAGATGGAGTGAATCCATTTATCAAGGTTTGCCAGGAAGAAAAGAAAGGGATGTTCATTCTGGTTAAGACTTCTAATCCATCTAGTGGAGAATTCCAGGATCGTCTGGTAGACGGACGCCCATTATATGAACTGGTCGGTGAAAAAGTAGCAGAGTGGGGCGAACAGCACATGGGTAACGAATACAGCTATGTGGGAGCTGTTGTCGGTGCTACTTATCCGGAAATGGGAAAAGTTCTTCGTAAGATTATGCCAAAATCTTATATCCTTGTACCGGGCTATGGCGCTCAGGGCGGAAAAGGAAAAGACCTTGTGCATTTCTTTAATGAGGATGGTTTAGGGGCAATCGTAAATTCTTCCCGTGGAATTATTGCTGCATATAAGCAGGAAGCTTATGCAAAATTCGGACCGGAGAATTTCGGAGATGCGTCCCGTGCAGCGGTAGAAGCTATGGTAAAAGACATCCGTGAAAGTCTGGAACAGCGTTAAGTAAGAGAATAGCAGTGATTTGCGCAGATTGTGAACGTGCGAAGCTTGGAACAGTCCGCAGGTATCACAGTTGGTGGTTTTTGACCCCGACATCATATTCTAAAGAAAGTAAAGATTCTAAAGAAAGTAAAGAAGAAAGTTTAGAGAGAATAAAAATGGCAGAACGACAGAAAGAAATGACAACCGTCATTTCACAGGAAAAAATAGCAGAAGATATTTTCAGTATGTGGATTCAGACGGAAGCGGCAAAGACAGCAAAGCCGGGACAGTTTTTATCCATGTATACCAATGACGGAAGCAAATTGCTTCCAAGACCAATCAGTATTTGCGAGATTGACAGAGAAAAGGGAGCCCTTCGTGTAGTATACCGTGTAACCGGTGAAGGAACAGGAACAGAACAATTTTCACACATGAAAGCAGGAGATACCCTTCCGGTTATCGGACCTCTGGGAAATGGATTTCCACTTGAAAAGGCAGAAGGAAAAACTGCATTTCTTATGGGAGGCGGAATCGGAATACCACCGATTCTGGAGCTCGCTAAAGAATTAGCCTGCGATAAGAAAATTATTATCGGTTACCGCAATGAAGAGAATTTCCTGAAAGAAGAATTTGAAGCAAATGGTCAGGTGTTTATTTCAACCGAAGACGGTAGTGTGGGAACAAAAGGAAATGTAATGGATGCTATCCGTGAAAATGAGTTACAGGCAGATATTATTTATGCCTGCGGTCCTACTCCGATGCTTCGTGCAATTAAGCAGTATGCAGAGGAAAGAGGAATCGAATGTTATCTGTCTCTGGAAGAAAGAATGGCATGTGGAATCGGAGCTTGTCTGGGCTGTGTGTGCAAGACAAAGGAAAAAGACCATCACAGTAATGTGCACAACAAGCGTATTTGTAAGGATGGTCCAGTGTTCTTATCTACGGAGGTGGAAATCTAATGAGTGTGAATATGAAGGTAAATATAGCCGGGGTAGAATGGAACAATCCAGTGACAGTTGCGTCAGGAACTTTTGGATCCGGAATCGAATTTGAAGAATTTGTAGATTTGAACAGACTTGGTGCTGTGACTACAAAAGGAGTTGCCAATGTTCCGTGGACAGGGAACCCGACTCCGCGAGTTGCAGAGACTTATGGCGGAATGATGAATGCGGTGGGACTTCAGAATCCGGGAATCGACTTGTTCTGTGAGAGAGACATTCCGTTTCTGAAGAAATATGACACAAAGATTATCGTCAATGTGTGCGGCCGCTCGAAGGAAGATTACTGCGAAGTAGTAGAACGACTGGCGGATGAGCCTGTAGATATGCTGGAAATCAATATTTCCTGCCCGAATGTAAAAGAGGGTGGAATTGCTTTCGGTCAGAATGCCAAGGCAGCAGAAGATATTACAAAGGCAGTGAAGAAATATGCGAAGCAGCCGGTTATTATGAAGCTGAGTCCGAATGTGACGGATATTACTGAGATGGCGAAAGCAGTAGAAGCAGGAGGCGCAGATGCTGTTTCCCTGATTAATACTTTGACCGGTATGAAGATTGATATCAATCGCAGACAGTTCGTACTTGCCAACAAGACAGGCGGTGTGTCCGGTCCTGCCATTCATCCAATCGCTGTCCGCATGGTTTACCAGACAGCGAATGCAGTGAAGATTCCGATTATCGGTATGGGTGGAATTGCAAGTGCAACGGATGCTATTGAAATGATTCTTGCAGGGGCAAGTGCAGTCTCCGTAGGGACTGCAAACTTCTACAATCCGGGTGTGACCATGGAAATCGTAGATGGAATTGAGAAATATATGGAAAAATATGGATTTGAAAATCTGACAGATATGGTCGGAATCGTAAAATAGAAAAGGAGATAAGAGATCATGGAACAGTACAAGAAAGAGTTTATTGAATTTATGGTAGAGAGCGATGTCCTTAAATTCGGAGAATTTACATTAAAAAGTGGAAGAAAATCTCCATTTTTTATGAATGCAGGGGCCTATGTAACCGGTTCCCAGCTTAAGAGACTGGGACAGTATTATGCAAAGGCAATCCACGATACTTATGGGGATGATTTCGACGTGCTGTTTGGACCGGCTTATAAGGGTATCCCGCTGGGGGTTGTAACCGCAATCGCATACAGTGACTTATACGGAAAAGAAGTACGTTACTGTTCAGACCGTAAGGAAGAAAAAGATCATGGTGCAGACAAGGGAAGCTTCCTTGGAAGTAAACTGAAAGATGGAGATCGTGTGATTATGATTGAGGATGTGACCACATCCGGTAAATCTATGGAAGAAACAGTTCCGAAGGTAAAAGGAGCTGCAGATGTTACAATTGTAGGACTGATGGTGTCATTGAACCGTATGGAAGTCGGAAAAGGCGGTGTGAAATGTGCATTGGATGAAGTAAAAGAGTTATATGGATTTCCGACAGCAGCCATCGTATCTATGGAAGAAGTTGTAGAATGCCTTTACAACAAAGAATGTCAGGGAAAAGTTGTCATTGATGATACATTAAAAACAGCGATTGACGCATACTATGAACAGTATGGTGCAAAATAAGGAGGCACATGCATGACAGAAAAGGTATACAAGACCATGAAAGCGGCCGGTGCTGCCAATATTGCAATCGGAGTGATATGCATTGTGATCGGAGTGGCATCCGGAGTCATTCTTCTGGTTAGCGGTGGCAGTTTATTGAAAGAAAAAAGGAAGTTGACATTTTAAAAGGGGTCTTTTGGTTGAAAGCAAAAAATAGAAAGCGGATGAGGGCGCTTGGAAAGATTTTGTTCGTATTATACATCGCTTTCTTACTGTATTTTTTGATTTTTTCTGACTGGTATGGACGGACCGGAGGTATGCGTGAATATCACTATAATCTGGTTCTGTTCAAAGAAATTAAAAGGTTCTGGAATTACAGGGATGTATTGGGGTGGGTTGCATATGCCAATTTATTTGGCAATGTACTCATCTTCATCCCATTTGGATTCTTCATGCCGATGGCCAGCAGATATAGAAATTTCTTTCTGACGTTTGTATATAGTTTTGGACTGAGTCTTCTGGTGGAGACATTTCAGTTGGTTACGAAAGTGGGAAGTTTTGACGTAGATGATATTTTCCTTAATACCATTGGAGGACTCCTCGGATATATTGCTTTCGTAATCTGTAATACAATAAGGAGATGGTACGATGATAATAGGAAGGGAAAAAGAGCAGGCGCGAGAAAGGGAAAGAGATAAAGAGAGAAAAAAAAGAGGGCATCGAAAATATGGGCAGGCAAAATTAAGGCATTCGAAGAAAGGGATAGAGTCCCTGATGATAGCCATTGTAAATGGCGTTATCTTTGTGGCCTTGATTTTGACTGCATTTTTACATAAAGGACAATCAGATGCGATTATCGGAAGTTTTGGTTTGTTTACCATTATACTGACAGTGATGGGACTGGTTGTAGGGCTAAAGGGGTTCCGGGAAAGGAACAAAAATTATGTAACCTGTAAATTTGGCGTAGGAATCAACGGAGTTGTACTGCTCGCCTTAGTTGTACTTTTTGTAAGGGGGATCGTATAGTGGAAGAACGATATTATTTAACCTTGGAAAGGATTATGCAGATCAGAGAGGAAGAAACGGTGCCTGAGCCGTACCGCAGTTATTTCCGCAGAATAGCTGAATTCCTGCTCCGCATCCATGATGTGAAGGACAGTTATCACACCAGAGCAAGACACGATATGACAGAAGGCAAGCTCATCGAAGAAATGGAAGGACTTTATGAAGATGTGAAGCCGGAAAACTATGAGACATCCTATGCAAATCCTGCATACTGCCAGACCGTGCTTGGAGAAAAACTTGGAGCGTTCTTAAGTGCACTGTATGCAGAACTCCGGGGTGATATCGGATATGTATATGAAGAAAAAGAAGAATATCTGGTCATTGGAAATGAACTGTTTATTGAAATCTATAACCGGTTCGAGGCAGAAGAAATCCCGACACTGGAAAGCTTGAAAGAGATTTTCTACTGGTATGCAAGTGATTACTGTGATGTATTTGCTGCAGACCGCGTGAAAGAACAGATTCTTCCATCAGAGGATAACTTCTTTGTGAAGAAGATTATGGAAAGCAATTTGTCTGACTTGCGCTATTTATACCGCTTCGGCGAGTATGTGGGCGAGAATGAAAGAAAGACAGCCGCTTATTTGAATACGTTACCGGAAGAAACCATTGCGAAGATGGCAGACACTTATACAGAAGGCTTCCGGCAGGGATTTGTAATTACGGGAAAAGATTTAAGTAAGAAATCGGTAGTTCACATTGAATATTCCCTGGGATTTGAAAGGGTGATAAGAAAAGCCATCCGTAATTTGGAGGAGATGGGTCTGCATACGATTATTTTCCGTTCCCCGGCAAGCGTGATTGTGAAAAACCGCTATGGCAAGCGAGGATTTGTAGGCGGAAATGTAAACAAGCAGTATGATTACGATCATAAGGATGATATTGCACTGATTCTGGACAAGCAGTTTGTGGAGCGAAAGTTAGAAGTGATGCGGACTGCTTATGAGCAGAATAAAGACATGGCGGTAAAGCTTGCTGGTCCTGCTGTCATGGAAGTGTTTGGAGAAATGCCATTTTCGCCAGTGGTAAAACCGGAAGCACTACGGCTTACTGAGAATCAGGAAGAACTGATGCTGACGTTAAATTCCAAGGCAAGTCAGATGACAAACTACTATATTCATGGAGAAGAACGCAGCTTTACGATTATTGCATGGCCGGTTCCTGAAATCGGAGAAAAGTACGAAGAGATTTTTCAGGAAGTGATTCGGATTAACACCCTGGATGCCAAGGTATACGAGAAAGTACAGCAGACCATTATTGATGCATTGGATAAGGGTGATTATGTGCATATTCTTGGAACAAATGGCAATAAAACCGATTTAAAAGTAAAACTTTGGGAATTAAAGAATCCGGAGAAAGAAACTATTTTTGAAAACTGTGTGGCAGATGTAAATATTCCAGTGGGCGAAGTATTTACGTCCCCGGTACTGGAAGGCACAGATGGAGTGCTGTTTGTGAGCAAAGTATATTTGAAGGAACTCCAGTATCAGAACCTGGAAATTCATTTTAAAGACGGAAAGACTACGGAATACACTTGTACGAATTTCGAAAAAGAAGAAGATAACAAACGTTTTGTAAAAGAGAATCTTCTTCATAATCACGCATTTCTTCCAATGGGAGAATTTGCTATCGGTACGAATACCACAGCCTATGTGGCAACAGCGAAATACAAGATTGCGGACAAGATGCCGATTTTGATTGCAGAGAAGATGGGACCGCACTTTGCAGTAGGAGATACCTGCTATAGCTGGGAAGAAGATGTCACTGCGTATAATCCGGATGGAAAACAGATTGTGGCAAGGGAGAACAGTATCAGTGCCTGCCGTAAGGAAAGTCCGGAGAAAGCATATTTCCAATGCCATACAGATATTACCATTCCTTATGAAGAACTGGGATGTATTTGCGTGCATACGAAGGATGGAGAAGAAATTAAGATTATTGAAAACGGACGGTTTGTACTTCCGGGCACAGAAATCTTAAACGAACCACTGGATAAATAGTGTTTTCTACGTTTTTTGTTGACATTGAGAAATAGTATTAGTAAAATAACTTATAAATAGATGGTTATTTATTAAAATACTTATAAATCATGATAAGCGAATAAGAAAGGAAGAAGTTTATGCCAAAAGTAGGAATTGTAATGGGCAGTGATTCAGACCTGAAAGTAATGAGTAAGGCGGCTGCCATGTTGGAGAAGTTTGGAATTGACTATGAAATGACCATTATTTCTGCACACCGTGAGCCGGATGTATTTTTTGAGTATGCGAAGAGTGCAGAGGAAAAGGGCTATAAGATTATTATTGCCGGAGCGGGTATGGCAGCACATCTTCCGGGAATGTGTGCAGCAATCTTCCCAATGCCGGTAATTGGAGTACCAATGTCAGGCAAGAACTTAGACGGAATGGATGCACTTTATTCGATTGTACAGATGCCATCCGGTATTCCGGTTGCCACAGTTGCAATTGATGGTGGAGCCAATGCAGGAATTCTTGCTGCAAGAATGCTTGCAATGTCTGACCCTGAATTATTAGAGAGCTTGAAAGCATATACAAGCGAAATGAAAGAAACAGTCCAGAAGAAAGCAGAAAAGCTGGATAACCTTGGTTACAAAGCGTATATGGAGCAGATGTAAACAAAGAACAAGTGAACAATTGCGGGCAATACATGTCAGCAGATATACCAGGAGGAACAGAAAATGTTGGATTACAAGACAGCCGGTGTAGATATCGAGGCAGGATATAAATCAGTAGAACTTATGAAGAAGCATGTGAAAGAAACCATGAGACCAGAAGTATTAGGCGGACTTGGCGGTTTTGCAGGTGCATTTGACTTAAGTGGAATCAAAAACATGGAAGAACCAGTGCTTCTTTCCGGAACAGACGGATGTGGAACTAAGGTAAAACTCGCATTTGTAATGGATAAGCACGATACCATCGGCATTGATGCAGTAGCTATGTGTGTCAATGATATTGCATGCTCAGGCGGAGAACCATTATTCTTCCTTGATTACATTGCCTGCGGCAAGAACTATCCGGAAAAGATTGCCACTATTGTAAGTGGTGTGGCAGAGGGATGTAAACAGTCTGGCTGTGCACTGGTCGGTGGGGAGACTGCAGAGCATCCGGGACTGATGCCGGAGAATGATTATGACCTTGCCGGATTTGCAGTAGGTGTGGTAGATAAGAAAGATATTATCGACGGTTCTGCTATCAAGCCGGGTGATGTGCTTGTGGCAATGCCATCTACAGGTGTTCACAGCAATGGATTTTCACTGGTTCGTAAGGTATTTGATATCACAGAGGAATCATTGAATACATATTATGAGGAATTAGGAAAAACACTTGGAGAAGCGCTGATTGCTCCAACAAGAATCTATGTAAAGGCTCTGAAAAATGTAAAGGAAGCAGGCATAAAAGTGAAAGGCTGCAGCCATATTACCGGCGGTGGTTTCTATGAAAACATTCCTAGAATGCTTCCGGATGGAATCCGTGCCGTGGTAAAGAAAGACAGCTATGAAGTTCCTGCTATTTTTAACCTGATTGCAAAGACCGGAAATATTGCAGAAGAAATGATGTATAATACGTTCAATATGGGAATCGGAATGATTGTTGCCGTAGATGAAAAAGATGTGGATGCGACCATTAAGGCAATGAAAGAAGCCGGAGACGAAGCATTTGTAGTCGGCTATGTAGAAGCCGGAGAAAAAGGAGTTACTTTATGCTAAGAGTTGCAGTACTGGTGTCCGGTGGAGGAACCAATCTTCAGGCTATTATCGATGCCGTAGAAAGCAGTAAGATTACCAATACAGAATTGGTGGGTGTGATTAGTAACAATAAGAATGCCTATGCGTTGGAAAGAGCGAAGAAACACGGTATTCCGGCTGAGTGCATTTCCCCAAAAGATTTTGAAACACGAGCAGAATTTAACAAAGTTTTTCTGGAAAAGTTAGAGGAACTTCATCCGGATCTGGTAGTGCTGGCGGGATTCTTAGTGGTCATTCCGGAAGAAATGATTCGGGCATACAGAAACCGGATGATCAATATCCATCCATCCCTGATTCCTGCATTTTGCGGAACGGGCTTTTACGGACTGAAGGTTCACGAAGCTGCACTGGCACGTGGGGTGAAAGTAGTAGGTGCTACGGTTCATTTTGTAGATGAGGGAACAGATACAGGTCCGATTATTCTGCAAAAGGCTGTTGAAGTAGAAGAAGGGGACACACCTGAGAGTCTTCAGCGGAGAGTGATGGAGCAGGCAGAGTGGAAGATTCTGCCACAGGCAATTGATTTGATTGCCAATGGAAAGGTAAAAGTGACAGAAGGAAAAGTTTCTATTACCAAGTAACCAGTAAACAGAGATAAGCAAACATAAGGAGGAACCTATGAAGGTATTGATTGTGGGAAGCGGCGGAAGAGAACATGCCATTGCATACAGCGTCGCTAAAAGCAGCAAGGTGGATAAGATTTACTGTGCACCGGGAAATGCAGGAATCGCAGAACTGGCAGAATGTGTTCCGATTGGCGCAATGGAATTTGATGCACTGGTTGATTTCGCAAAGGAAAAAGAAATTGACCTTGTAGTAGTGGGAATGGATGACCCTCTGGTAGGCGGACTGATTGATGTGTTTGAAAATGCTGGAATTCGTGCATTCGGACCAAGAAGAAATGCAGCGATTCTGGAAGGAAGCAAGGCATTTTCAAAGGATTTGATGAAGAAATACGGGATTCCAACGGCTGCATATGAGAATTTTACGAAGCCGGAGGAAGCACTTATATACCTTGCAAATGTTAAATATCCAATCGTGTTAAAAGCAGATGGACTGGCACTTGGCAAAGGCGTACTGATCTGCAATAACTTTGAAGAAGCCCAGGCAGGTGTAAAAGAAATCATGCTGGATAAGAAGTTCGGGGCTTCCGGAAATACCATGGTGGTAGAAGAATTTATGACCGGACGTGAAGTATCTGTACTGTCTTTTGTTGATGGCAAGACGATTAAGACCATGACCAGTGCACAGGATCATAAACGTGCCAAGGATGGTGATGAGGGCTTAAATACCGGTGGTATGGGAACTTTCTCCCCGAGTCCGTTCTATACCGAAGAAGTGGATGCGTTCTGTAAGGAACACATTTACCAGAAAACAGTAGACGCTATGAATGCAGAAGGCAGAGAATTTAAAGGGATTATTTTCTTTGGACTGATGCTTACAGCGGATGGACCAAAGGTACTGGAATACAATGCCAGATTCGGTGATCCGGAGGCTCAGGTTGTACTGCCAAGAATGAAGAACGATTTGGTAGAAGTGATGGAAGCCTGTATTGACGGCAGACTGGACGAAATCAATTTGGAATTCGAGGATAATGCGGCAGTCTGCGTAGTACTTGCGTCAGATGGTTATCCACTGATTTACCAGAAAGGACTTCCAATCAGTGGGCTGGAAGAATTTAAAAAGCATGACGGGTATTACTGCTTCCATGCAGGGACCAAGTGGGTTGACGGGCAGATTGTTACAAATGGCGGCCGTGTTCTTGGAGTAACAGCCAAAGGTGCTACGCTTAAGGAAGCACGGGCAAATGCCTACAAGGCGACAGAGTGGGTTTCCTTTGAAAATAAATATATGAGACATGACATTGGAAAGGCCATTGACGAGGCTTAAGAGAATCTTAGGATTTCGAAAGACTTTTGAAAGATTTGGTGTAAACCTTGACAAATGGGGCATTTCCCACTATTATATTCCGTAGATTATGAGTTATATTTAAAGGCTGAGAAAAAGAGGAGTATGTGTTTAGGGCTGGAAAGAGAGAACTGTCCAAAGGCTGAAAGGCGGTTCACAGGAAACGGACGCAGAAGGTAGCTTTTGAGCCGGATATCTGAAGGCAGTAGGATGTCACGGAGTCGTTCACGTTATCGGACGAGAGAGATATGGGAGAATTTCTCTCATATAACAAAGGTGGTACCGCGTTACTATACGCCCTTTACATTCACTGTAAAGGGCGTTTACTTTTTGAGAGGAAAGTGGAGGAGAACATGAGCAAGAATCTTGAAAAAACTTACAATCCAAAAGAGATTGAATCAAAATTATATGAAAAATGGTGTGAGAAGAAGTATTTTCACGCTGAGGTGGATAGAAGTAAGAAACCATTTACTATTGTAATGCCGCCTCCGAATATTACCGGAAAGCTGCATATGGGACATGCGTTGGATAATACCCTTCAAGATACTCTGATCCGTTATAAGAGAATGCAGGGTTATAATGCACTCTGGATTCCGGGTACGGATCATGCAGCTATTTCAACTGAGGTTAAAGTTACGAATCAGTTAAAGGCAGAAGGAATTGACAAGAAAGAGCTTGGACGTGAAGGTTTCCTTAAGAGAACCTGGCAGTGGAAGGAAGAATATGGCGGGACCATTACTTCCCAGCTTAAGAAAATCGGAACTTCCTGTGACTGGGACAGAGAACGTTTCACGATGGATGAAGGATGTTCCAAGGCTGTAGAAGAGGTATTTATTAAATTATATGAAGAAGGATATATTTACAAGGGTTCCCGTATCATCAACTGGTGCCCAAAATGTAAGACTTCCTTATCTGATGCAGAAGTAGAGCATGAAGAACAGGCAGGACATTTCTGGCATATTAAGTATCCAATTATTGGAACAGACCGTTTCCTTGAGATTGCAACTACCCGTCCGGAAACTATGCTTGGGGATACTGCTATTGCTGTTCATCCAGATGATGAAAGATACACAGATATCGTTGGGAAGAAAGCATTGCTTCCATTAGTTGGAAGAGAGATTCCGATTGTGGCAGATGCTTATGTAGATAAAGAATTTGGAACAGGTGCAGTAAAAATTACACCGGCACATGACCCGAATGACTTTGAAGTCGGAAAACGTCATAATCTTCCGGAAATCAATATCATGAACGATGACGCAACTATCGTGGATGGATATGGAAAATATTCTGGAATGGAACGTTACGAAGCAAGAAAAGCAATTGTAGAAGACTTAAAAGAACAGGGATACTTAGTAAAAATCGAAGAACATTCTCATAATGTAGGAACTCATGACCGTTGCGGTACTACCGTAGAACCATTGATTAAACAGCAGTGGTTTGTGAGAATGGAAGAGCTGGCAAAACCGGCGATTAATGCTTTGAAGACAGGCGAACTGAAATTCGTACCAGAGCGTTTTGACAAAATTTATCTGCACTGGCTGGAAAATATCAAAGACTGGTGTATTTCCCGTCAGATCTGGTGGGGACACAGAATCCCGGCTTATTACTGCGATGAATGTGGTGAATTTGTAGTAGCAAGAGAAATGCCGGAAGTATGCCCGCATTGTGGTTGTAAGCATTTTACACAGGATGAAGATACATTGGATACCTGGTTCAGTTCAGCACTCTGGCCGTTCTCCACACTTGGCTGGCCGGACAAGACAGAAGATTTGGATTACTTCTATCCGACAGATGTACTGGTAACGGGATACGATATTATTTTCTTCTGGGTAATCCGTATGGTATTCTCCGGATATGCACATACCGGAAAAGCACCATTCCATACGGTACTGATTCACGGTCTGGTTCGTGACTCCCAGGGACGCAAGATGAGTAAATCACTTGGAAATGGTATTGACCCTCTGGAAATTATTGAGGAGTATGGCGCAGATGCACTTCGTATGACACTCCTTACCGGAAACGCACCTGGAAATGATATGCGTTTCTATAATGAACGAGTAGAAGCAAGCCGTAACTTTGCAAACAAGGTATGGAATGCATCCAGATTTATTCTGATGAATATGGATGGAAAGACCATTACAGAGCCGGAAGCAGCAGACTTTACCATGACAGATAAATGGATTCTTTCCAAAGTAAATACACTGGCAAAAGATGTGACAGAAAATATGGATAACTATGATCTTGGTATTGCACTGCAGAAGGTATATGATTTTATCTGGGATGAATTCTGTGACTGGTATATAGAGCTGGTAAAATATAGAATTTATCATGCAGAGGAAGATGCAAAGAGTGCCAATGCAGCACTGTGGACTCTGAAAGAGGTTCTCGCAAATGCGCTTAAGATGTTACATCCGTTTATGCCATTTGTTACCGAAGAAATTTACAGTGCATTAGTGCCGGAAGAAGAATCACTTATGATGTCAAGCTGGCCGGTATATCAAACAGAGTGGAGCTTTGCTGAGGCAGAAAATGTGACAGACCACATGAAAGAAATCATTCGTGGTGTCAGAAATGCCAGAGCAGAGATGAATGTACCACCAAGCCGGAAAACAAAAGTCTTTGTAGTATGTGAAAATGCAGAACTCAGAGAAGGCTTCTGCGAACTGGCCTCCTCTGCCTGCCCACTGATGAGCGCAACAGAGCTTGATGTACAGACTACAAAAGATGGAATTGCAGAAGATGCAGTTTCTATTGTTGTTCCAGATGCAACCGTTTATGTTCCCCTGGAAGAACTGATTGATTTTGAGCAGGAAATGGAACGACTCACAAAAGAAGAAGCAAGACTGGAAAAAGAAATTGCCCGTTCAAATGGTATGTTAAATAATGAAAAATTTGTCAGCAAGGCACCTCAGGCGAAAGTCGATGAAGAGAGAGCCAAACTGGAAAAATATACACAGATGATGGCACAGGTAAAGGAAAGACTTGCGAGTTTGAAAAAGTAAGGAAGTATAAATACAATGAAAAAGCTGAATCTTAGGTTGAGGAAAGATCCTTTTAAAAAGCTGTCTGAAAAGATATCGCCCTACTATGGCACATTAAATAAAATCTCTGTGCTTTTGGAAGTCCTGTGGGCCATACTCATTAATTTTATTATTGAAGCGTTTTCCAGACATTCCGTTGTGGCAGCATGGAAGTACCTGGTAAAGACACCGGAAGTATTTTTCTATAATGCATTTATGATTTTTGTGACATTCACATTTGTACATCTGGTAAGGCGCCGTGTATTTGCACGAATCATAGTGAGTGCTTTATGGCTGGTCATTGGACTTAGCAATGGCATTATGCTGATGAAAAGAGTTACTCCTTTTAATGCACAGGACTTAAAGACCTTTAAAGAAGGATTGTCCTTGTTTACCAATTATTTCAGTGCGCCAGAACTGATTGTGATGGGGGTCGGTGTGACCGCATTTCTGATATGGTGTGTACTGATGTTCCGATATGGCGGAAAATATAAGGGAAAGATGAACAGGCTGGTGTCACTGGCCTGTGTCATCGCGAGCTGTGTGGCATATTCGTTCATAACAAACTGGGCGATAGATCAGCGCGTAGTATCTACTTACTTTGGAAATATAGCATTTGCATATCAGGACTATGGTTTACCGTACTGCTTCTGTGCCAGCCTGTTTAATACGGGTATTTCCCAGCCGAATGGCTATACAGAAGAAGCTATTGAGGACCTTGGAAAGGGAAAAAGTCTGACAAAAGTAAGTGAAGATGACGATACAGAGGTTCTTCCGAATATTTTATTTGTGCAGTTGGAATCCTTCTTTGATACCAGTGAGTTTACTTCCTTACAGACATCAGAAGATCCCCTTCCGAATTTAAGAAAAATGTTTCAGGAATACTCTTCCGGTTATTTTAAGGTTCCTTCGGTAGGAGCCGGAACAGCCAATACAGAATTTGAAGTGCTTACAGGAATGAATCTGAGGTATTTCGGACCGGGAGAATACCCTTATAAGACCGTACTGAAAGACCAGGTTGCAGAAAGTGCGGCAACTGCATTTGCATCCTTTGGATACGGCACACATGCCATTCACAATAATGGCGGAAATTTCTACAGCCGCGCAAAAGTATTTAACAATATCGGATTTGACAGTTTTACAAGCAAAGAGTTTATGAACGTCCTTCAGACCACAGAAAATGGATGGGCGAAAGATGATATTCTGCTGACCCATATTCAGGATGCACTGGATAGCACAGAGCAGCAGGATTTCGTGTTTACTATCAGTGTGCAGGGCCATGGAAATTACCCGGAAGAAAAGCTGATTGAGAATCCACGGATTACCGTAAGCGGTTTGGAGTCCGAGGCAAAGAACAATGCATGGGAATACTATGTGAACCAAGTATATGAGATGGATGAGTTTGCAGGAAATCTTGTGAAAATGATGGAAGAACGTGGAGAACCGACGGTGATTGTGTTCTATGGAGACCATCTGCCTACCATGGGATTGGAAGCCAAGGATATGAAGAGCAAATATCTCTACAATACCAATTATGTCATCTGGGACAATATTGGTCTGGAGAAGAAGGACCGCAACATCCCATCTTACCAGATCATGGCAGATGTGATGGAACGTCTTGGATTACATGCAGGAACCGTGTTTAACTATCATCAGGACAGAAGAAAAACAAAAGATTATCTGAAAGATCTGGAGCTTCTTCAGTATGATATTTTATATGGAAAGCAGTATGTGTACGAAGGAAATCCACCAATCACGGAAGGCCATATGCAGATGGGAATCCGTGAAGTAACGCTGACAGATATGACCGGTAAATTGGATGGCTCTTATAGTCTCTATGGAAACAATTTTACCAAATGGAGTAAGGTTTATGTCAATGGGGAAAAGCAGAAGAGTACCTTCCTCAATAATACCCGTATTGAACTTCCGGAAACGAAGCTTGCGGAAGGAGATATTATTACCATTAGTCAGGTCGGTTCAAGCAATACAATTTTCCGGACTTCGGCAGAATATATTTATCATAATGGTGTGCTGATGGAGTACACAGAGGAAGTGAAGAATCAGATCGAAGCGGAAGTCAAAGCTGCTAAAGAACAGGAATTAAAGTCATCTGAAGGAGAAAACCCGGAGGGTGAAAATTCAGATGGAATTACTGACTCAAATGGAGATTCTGAGTCAGAGACAGAATAAAAATTGCGGATAAAGGATGGCGCATGAGATGCAATATGAAGAGATAGTCAGTTATATTGCTGATATACCGAAATTTACAACCAAACATCCGCTGGAGCATACTCAGGAATTTATCAGGAGACTTGGGAATCCCTGCCATGACCGGAAGGTCATTCATGTGGCGGGAACCAATGGAAAGGGAAGCGTCTGCGCATTTATGCAGGCGATTCTCTTATGTGAGGGGAAACATGTGGGACTGTTTACTTCTCCGCACCTGGTAAAAATCAATGAGCGTATTCAGATAGATGGAGTACCGGTGACAGATGAAGCATTTTCAGCAGGGTTTGAACGCGTGAAGGGCGTGGTAGATAAGATGGCGGAAGAGGGTATCCCGCACCCGTCCTATTTCGAGTTCTTGTATGGAATCGGAATGGTAGTTTTCGAGGCAGAAGAAGTGGAGTATCTGATTCTGGAAACCGGGCTTGGCGGCAGACTGGACGCGACCAATTCTTTTGAACATCCAATCATGACAGTGATTACTTCGATTGGTATGGATCATATGGGAATTCTTGGAAATACCATCGAAGAGATTGCCACAGAAAAGGCGGGAATTATCAAAGAAGGTATTCCTCTCTGTTATGACGGCACTTCAGATGTTGCATCTGAGGTTATCCGCATGACTGCTGAAAAAAAGCATGCCCCTTGTAGAAAAATCGGGAAAGATGCGTTTGAAATTCGGGAAATTACAGACAAACAGGTTGCTTTTTCCATAGTGAATGGGTATGATAAAAATATCATTTGGACGGTTGCCAGTACGGGAATTTACCAGATGATGAATGCAACGTTGGCAGTCAGCGCCATGGAAGAGGTGCTTGGAAAACCCTCTGATACAAGAAAGTGGAAGAGAGCACTGGAAAGGGCGAAATGGCCTGGAAGGATGGAAGAAGTGCTTCCGGGGGTAATTCTGGATGGCGCACATAACCTTCCTGCCATTGAACGGTTTTGCGAAAGCTTGCGGAAGCAGAAGGAATATGTTGCTGAGAAAGGGGAACAATCAGGTAAGACTGTCATCTTGTTTTCGGCAGTAGATGATAAAGATTATGAGCAGATGATTCATACATTATGTTCAGAACAGTCTGTGGACAGTTATGTTGTGACGAAGCTTACAGATAAGCGGGGTGCTTCTATGGAAGTACTGACAGATATCTTTCGGGTATACACGGATAAGCCGGTATATACAGAAGATACCTTAGAAGCAGCATTTCATAAGGCAATGGAAGAAAAGGGAGAGGACGGAAGACTTTATTGTCTCGGTTCTTTGTATTTAATAGGTGAGTTAAAAGGGTTAATAGGTGAAGGATATGCTTAATTTTGAAGAAGAGCTGAAGAAGTTTAAACCAAGTCTGGAAGTAGAAGAAATTGAAAAAGCAGTATATAAGGAAGATTTGGAAGATTTGACCGATATTCTGCGTGAAATGATGGAGCATAAAAAGTAGGGGAGAGGCATGAATTATTCAGAACGATTTTTCCGCCAGTCAGATTACTGGTATAATGATGGACTAAGTAAGGCAAAAATTCATGATTTGTCTGGTGCAGCAGCATCTTTAAAACGGAGTTTACAATATAATAGGAGTAATATTCAGGCGAGAAACTTACTTGGACTGGTCTACTACGGGCAAGGCGAAGTGGCAGAGGCATTGGTGGAATGGATTATCAGTAAGAATCTGAAGTCCTATGAGAACATCGCTAATTACTATATTAAGAAGGTTCAGGAATCTTCGGGTGAACTGGAGCGTATGAACCAGGCAATCCATAAATATAACCAATGTCTGATTTACGCAAGGCAGAACGGGGAAGATTTGGCAATTATCCAACTGAAAAAGGTAATTCACGTACATTCCTCCTTTCTGAAGGCATATCAGCTTCTTGCTCTTTTGTATATAAGGACAGAGCAGTATGCACAGGCAAGGCAGATTTTGCGAAAGGCCTATAAGATGGATATTACCAATTCCATTACCCTCACATATATGAACGAACTTTCCCGGATGAGGAGTAAGAAAGTATCCCGCATTAAGGAAGAAAAAAAAGAAGAGACGATGACCTATTCCATGGGAAATGAAACGATCATTCAGCCGGTGTCATCCAGTTTAAAGGACAATGCCGGAGCACTTACCGTGATGAACATCATTATTGGAATTATTGTTGGAGCAGCCGTTGTGTGGTTCCTCATATCGCCTACTGTGATACAGAATAAGACAAAGAATACCAATGATACGATTGTCAGCCTGAGTGAGGAAGTTGCGGCAAGGGATACACAGATTACAGTTCTGAAGCAGGAACTGGAGGGCTACCGCAGCACCAATGATGAGGCAGAAAATGCGATTCAAACTTCTCAGGGGACTCAGCAGAATTATGAAGCATTGCTAAATGTAAAGGCACTCTATGATGGTGGACAGACCAGTAACGCAGATATGCTGGATATTCTTCTGCAAGTAAATCCAGACAGCTTAGAGTCTTATGGAAAAGCAATCTATGATGAAATATCAGGAGATTTGTTCCCGAAGATGTGCACCAGATTATATGCGTCCGGTTCAGAAAAACTGAATGCAGGCGATTATGAAGGAGCAGTTGCAGATTTAGAAAAGGTTGTCCAGATGGATGCAGAATATGAGAGTGGGAATGCGGCTGTTCTGCTGGAAGAAGCAAAGCAGAAGAACGGAACTGTTCAGCCACAGACAACGGAAGAAACCACTGAAAATGAATAAAAACAGAATAAGAATTGATATACGAAAGAAAAGGATATGCAAAAGAATGCATATCCTTTTCTTTTATCACGCGAGTTTTGTTCAGCAAAATAAGAAACTGGAAAAAGGAGGATTACAGATGCAATATTTGGTAGAAGAAAACTGTCTGACGATTTTTCTGCCGCAGGAAGTGGACCATCACAACGCAGAAGAAATCAAGAGAGAGGCAGACAAACTGATTGAACGGAAGCACATTAAATATGTGATTTTCGATTTTCAGAAAACAGATTTTATGGAC
Organism: uncultured Bariatricus sp.; assembly: GCA_934307065.1. GTDB lineage: Bacteria > Bacillota > Clostridia > Lachnospirales > Lachnospiraceae > Allocoprococcus. The sequence goes on from CAKRCD010000002.1 coordinate 55,089, forward strand.
AGCTCCGGGATTGGAGTGATTATGGGAAGATATCGACAGATTTATTTACTTGGTGGTGAAGTATGGGCAGTTCATGCCAGTAATCGGATAAAAAAAATCCTGACTATGTCAGGAGTAACAACAATTATTCAACTGTATGAGGAGGAGAAGGAATGATGAAAACGACAAATGAAATGGAACTGTTATTTGACAGCTACTCAGAAAATGAAGGGTTTGCTCGGGTAGCAGTAGCTGCATTTTTTACGCAGATGAACCCGACACTGGAAGAAGTAGAGGATGTGCGTACAGCAGTTTCCGAGGCAGTAACCAATGCAATCATTCACGGATATGAAGGCGGAGAAGGAAAAATAAGGATTCATGCACGAATCTGTGAGGAAGCAGTTGCAACACATTTTTACATAGAAGTAGAAGATAAAGGAACAGGAATTGAGGATGTGGAGAAGGCAATGGAGCCATTATTTACCACCAAACCGGATTTGGAACGCTCCGGACTCGGATTTGCATTTATGCAGTCTTTTATGGATGAAGTACAGGTGGAATCGGAGCAGGGAATAGGAACACTTGTAAAAATGAGAAAAACCATTAGAAAAGGAAGGAAATTATGGACCACACAATCGCTCTGATACAGAAATCTCACGATGGAGATAAAAGAGCGAGAGCACAGCTGCTGGAAGAAAACACCGGACTGATTTGGTGTGTGGCGAAACGGTTTTATGGAAGAGGAACCGAGCCGGAAGACTTGTTTCAGATAGGAAGCATAGGCCTTTTGAAGGCCATTGATAAATTTGATTTGTCCTATGATGTGAAGTTTTCAACTTACGCAGTTCCCATGATATCAGGGGAAATTAAGCGGTTTCTGCGGGACGACGGCATGATAAAAGTCAGCCGTTCCTTGAAAGAAATTGCGTATCGGGCTTATCTTGCCGGAGAGAAGCTGCGGGAGGAAACGGGACAAGAGCCAACGATTGAAGAAATTGCGGAGAAAATTGAGGTGGAGAAAGAAACACTGGTTCTGGCAATGGAGGCGAGCAGTGAAGTAGAGTCATTGCAAAAAACTATTTATCAAGGGGATGGAAATGAAATTCTGCTTATGGACAAAATAGTAGAGGAAGAAGAACGAGAAGAGAAAATCTTAAATACCTTACTGCTTAAGCAATTGTTAGGGGAGCTTGGAGAGCGGGAAAGAGAGCTTCTGTTTCTTCGGTATTTCGGTAATAAAACCCAGGGAGAGGTCGGAAAAATGATGGGAATTTCCCAGGTTCAAGTGTCGCGAATGGAAAAACGGATTCTGCAGGATTTGAGAAAGCGTTTATAATAGATTTTATTTGAAAACACTATAAATATATTAGAAAAATTGATTGGACTGGGGAGACAGGGTGTATATAAAATGGATGTGATATACATACAGAAAGATAGAAGATAATAAGAAGGAAGAAACATGGAAGAAAAGAAAATAAAAGCGCTGACAGAGGCAAAAATCCCATGTAAGGAGACCGGAATATCGGTAAAAACAGGTATCTGCGGTCTGTGCGGAGGATTTTGCCCGGTAGATGCTTATTGTAAGGATGGAAAAGTAATTAAAATCGAAGGCAATAAGGATTTGCCTGGTTCGAATGGTCGTGTCTGTGTAAAGGGAGCAGCCCTGAAGCAGGCACTTTATCACCCAGACCGGCTGCTTTATCCGATGAAGCGGACTGGAAAGCGTGGGGAAGGAAAATTCGAGCGGATTAGCTGGGAGGAAGCACTGACGACGATTGCAGAGAAGATGAATCAGACAAAAGAAAAATATGGCGCAAAGTCTACGATGATTTATGTAGGTCATCCAAAGTGGTTCCGTCCACAGATAACAGAATTTGCCAATCTGTATGGGACACCGAATATCGGTACCGAATCCAGCACCTGTGCCTATGCGCTTATGATGGCATGTCAAAGCATATTCGGACGAGGTGTGATGATGCCGATGCCGGATATGAGACGCTGTAAATTGCTGGTCGTGTGGGGAGTAAATCCGCTTTACAGTAATTCAGTGACTGCAGGGAGTGCTTTTCTCGGAGCAGTAAAGCGCGGTGTCAAACTCATTGTAATAGACCCGAAGTGTACACCGACTTCTCAGCATGCAGATATGCATCTGCGCCCTATTCCGGGAACAGACGGTGCACTGGCACTTGGTATGGCACGTGTTATGATAACTGAGGGTATTTACAATCAGGAATATGTAGAAAAATATACCAGTGGATTTGAAGAATATAAGGAATACGTGATGGAATTTACCCCGGAAAAAGTGGAAGCAATCACGGGTGTTCCGAAGGAAGATATGATTGCAGCTGCCAGAATGATGGCAACAGAAGCACCATGCCCGATTCAGTTGTCAGCTTCCCCGGTGGTACATAATATTAATGGTGTACAGAATGCCCGAGCTATTGCAATGCTTCTGGCACTTACGGGAAGTTTTGGCGTGGAAGGTGGAACTATGCCACCGGGACCGGGAAGAGCTGTTCTGAAGGATGCTTTTATGGGAGTCAGAATTCCGAGAGTGCATCCGGAAGAGGATTTGAGCCATGAAGAATTTCCGGCATGGGCAAAACTGACGGAAAATGAAGTACAGGTAACTCACATGGCAGATTATCTGGAAGGAAAAGGCGAATATCCGGTTCAGACACTGGTTGCTTTTGGGATGAATCATCATATGTGGCCAAGACCGGACAGACTGGAAACAGCGTTGGAACAGGTGGATTTTTTTGCAAATGTGGACATGTACATGACGGATACCGCCAAATATGCAGACATTTTACTTCCGGCACAGGTTTCCTTAGAACGGGAACAGATCGAAATCTTAGGATTGGATACGATTTTCTATCAGGGACATGTGGTAGAGCCGGCTGGGGAAGCTTGGGCGGATATGGATATTATTACAGGACTGGCTGAGAAGCTTGGCTTTGAAATTGGTGGAGAGGAACCAATACATAACAATGAAGAATATTTGCGAAAATCACTGTCTCCGACAGGACTCACTTTAGAGGAAGTGAAAGCAGCTCCAATGGGAGCAAAGGCAAAGAAGGTAATGCCGGGACGCACAACAGAAGATATTCTCAAGGTAAAGACACCAACCGGAAAGATTGAGTTTGTTTCCGGTATCATAGGTTCCTGCGAAAAAGAAGGGCATGAAGGACTTCCGGTATATCATGAGTTCAGGGAAAAGCTTCCGATGGAAGAATATCCGTTGATTCTGACGACAGGAAGCAGAAAACCTCAGCTTTTCCACTCTAGAACATACCGCCTTCCATGGCTGGTGGGACTGGAGAAATGTCCGATTGTGGAAATCCATCCTTCCGATGCAGAGAAACTGGGGATGGCAGATAAGGAGCAGGTAATTCTCCGTACACCAGTGGGAAGCATGGAGCTGGAATTAAGTATCGATTCTTCCTGTCTGCCGGGGGCCGTGAATGTCTATCATGGAGCAGGAAATATGGATATTAATCTGCTGATTGATGATACTTATCTGGATCCGATTTCCGGGTTCCCAGGGTACAAGTCTTACTGTTGTAGATTAGAGAAAAAGGAGGAGACCCATGAGTAAGGTTATATGTGATACGTCATTGTGCTCGGGCTGTCTCGCCTGTGTGGTGGCATGCATGGATCAGCACTATGATGAAACCAATGGAGATGCGGTATCTCCGAGAATTTATGAAAAACATGTATGTGAAGAGACAGGGCTGGTTACATATCTCACTAGAAACTGCCGGCACTGTAAAGATGCTCCTTGTATGAAGGTCTGTCCTATGAAAGTATTTGAACGGACGGAAAATGGATTCATAGTCCCGGCTCGTCGAGATAAATGCATTGGATGTAAGAAATGTGTGAAGGTCTGTCCGTATGATGTGCCAAGATTTGACGCAGACAGAAAAATTGTCAAATGTGACGGATGTGCAGCCAGAGTTGCCTGCGGTTTAGAACCGGCATGCGTGCGAGTGTGTAATACAGGTGCTTTGCGTTTAGAAATGGAATCAGAATAAAAATACACATATTTTGTGTAAGCTCCCGAAAGGGCAGCAGAAGAATGCTGCCCATCCGGGAGTATTTTTTTGCCCAAAATGGCACATACTATTTACAAAAATTGTGATAAGTGAGGTGCCAAAATTGAAACATACAAGACAAAAAATCAATCTGGTTCTGGGAATTGTGGTATTGGCAGCAGTGCTGATGGGAATGGCTTACTATTTCTCGGGAATGGAGAACAGTATGACTTTCACTCGCGGAACACTTATTTAAAGATGAGAAAGCAAGGTGAATCAGATGTTGAATCATATAGTTCTTTATGTGAAAGGGGAAACAAACGCAGAAGTGCAGTGCAGGGATGTGATGCTGAAGGATATTCTGACCATAGAATGTGTAGATTCTTCAGTGGCTAATAAAGTAAAAGTGATGAAAGTACTGAAAATTCCGGAGGAAGGCCCACAACGTCAGGTGATATCAATTTTGAAGGTAATCGAATGTATCCATAAAGAATATCCGAATCTACAGATAGAAAATCTGGGTCCGCCGGATTTGATTGTGACCTACGAAGAACAGGAACAAGAGAAGAAAAGATTTGAATATGTAAAAGTGGCGCTTATTGGTCTGGTAGTATTTGCAGGGGCTGCTTTTTCCATTATGTCTTTTAACAACGATATTTCTATTACTAAAATGTTTAGACAAATCTATAAGTTAGTTACGGGAGAAGAATCCAGCGGATTTACCGTGTTGGAAATTTCATATAGTATTGGCATCAGTATCGGGATTCTGGTATTTTTCAATCATTTTGGAAAGAGGAGATTCTCTGTGGACCCGACTCCCATGGAGGTGGAAATGCGGTTGTATGAAAATGACATTGCATCCACACTGGTAGACATCTATTCACGAAAAGGAGATGAAGTGGATGTGGATTAACTGGATTATGCTGTCATTTCTTGGACTGGCATCCGGGCTTGCCATTTCTGCCGGTTTGTTTGCTTTCCTTATAGGACTAGGTGTGATTTCGGATTTTGCGGACAGGACGCATACAGGAAAATATGTTACCTTATATGAAGATTTTATTGTAGTCGGGGGAATTCTTGGAAACCTGTTCTGGATTTACCGGGTGGATTTTTTGAGAGGAAGCTGGCTGTTACTGGGATTTGGACTGCTTTCCGGGATTTTTGTGGGCTGCTGGTCTATGGCTTTGGCGGATATTCTTAATATTTTTCCAATCTTCATCCGCAGGGCGAAGATTACAACGGGATTTTCGTGGCTTATTGCAAGTATGGCACTTGGAAAAAGCCTGGGTTCCTTGTTGTATTTTTATATGGGATGGTAAATGGGCGGGCAACAGAAAATGGGTAATAAATGAAACGAGTGGTGAAAGGAGAATACATGAAACAGAATAATGAGTACGAACAATATGTAAAGACGAAGACCCCGATGCGTGCTTTGCTGCCTGATATGGCGAGGGCATTTGTTGTAGGCGGAGTCATCTGTACGATAGGACAGTTTATCCTGAATTACTGCGAGAAGGCAGGAATGGATAAGGATGCAAGCGGAGGCTGGTGTTCTATGCTGTTGGTCTTATTAAGTGTGATATTAACCGGATTTGGAATTTATTCAAAGATAGCAGACTGGGGAGGTGCGGGTGCCCTGGTTCCTATTACCGGGTTTGCCAACTCGGTAGCAGCACCTGCCATTGAATACAAAAAAGAAGGCCAGGTATTCGGAATCGGATGCAAAATATTTACCATAGCAGGACCGGTAATTTTATACGGTGTGTTTGCAAGCTGGGTGCTGGGAGTCATATACTGGACAGGGACATTGATTGGAGTGGTGTAAACTGCTCCTTTTTTTGTTGATTTTCGCTGCAAAATATAATGCCATATTGATGTTGAGGTCAAAAGCCCAAGGCTTTGATGCCTGCGGATTGTTCCGTGCTTCGCACTTCCACAATCCACCCTAATATTCGCATATCGTGGGATTATCATCCCACTTTTAGGCTCATATCAGGGCGGGTCCCAAGGTCCTTCATCCACTTATGAGCAAGCTCATGTGGACTTAGACCTTTTGACCCTGGCATCATATATATTGGAAATCCATATAATGCTTGCGGAAATGTGCTCATCTCATATATAATAGTAAGACAAGTGTGAAATTGCGGAAAATCCGCAGGAGATTTAGATGTGAATAATACAAGGAGAAGAATGGCATGGAAGAAAGTTTGATTCGGGAAAAGTTTATAAAGGGGTATGACTGTTCTCAGGTAGTCCTGGCTTATTTTGCAGAACGTCTCGGAATGACAGAAGAGATGGCGAACAAAGTAACTGCCTGTTTTGGAGGCGGAATGCTGCAGGGAGATACCTGTGGAGCTTTTACAGGAGCTCTTATGGCAATCGGAATGAAGTACGGTCACTGGAATGAAGATATATTGCTCAACCAGAAAGACGGTATGATGGCAAAATATGCAGAGTTCAAAAATTTGTTTTTTCAGAGATATGATACCTGCAACTGTAAGGAACTCTTAGGGTATGACGTATCTGTTCCGGAACAGCTTCAGGAAGCACTTTCCAGCGGAAGAATGCTGGATTTCTGCCCAAAGGTTGTAAAGAATGTAATCGAAGTGCTGGAAGAAGTACTGTAGGAAGCGGTAAAAAACAAGACAAACACCAGATATAGATAATAACTATATGCATATAAATAGAAACAATTATTCGAAACAGAAAGAGTTTGTTATACTAAACTGGAATAACGAGAGAAAAGAGGAGTTAATTACATGGAAAACAAGAAAAATAACAACCGGATAGGCAAGATAATTGTGATTGCTTGTATCGTGGCTGCAATTTTATGTTATGTGTTCGTGCCATCTGTAAATCAGAGCTTTAACACGATTGCAAAGATGTTCTATTCAGGTGATTTTACCGTAATGAGAGAATTTGTGGCATCTTATGGAGCCTATGCAGCAGCAGTTTCATTTGTACTGATGATTTTACAGTCAATAGCAGCTCCACTTCCGGCATTTATTCTTACTGTTGCCAATGCAAACCTGTTCGGCTGGTGGCAGGGCGCCATTCTTTCCTGGTCCAGTGCCATGGCTGGAGCTGCCATCTGCTTCTTTATTGCAAGAATCTTAGGACGTGATATTGTTGTGAAGTTAAATGGAAACAAGGGTGTAAAGCAGATTGAAGATTTCTTTGAAAAATATGGAAAGACCAGTGTTTTGGTTGCAAGACTTCTTCCGTTTATTTCATTTGATATTGTAAGTTATGTGGCAGGTCTTACACCAATGTCTTTCTGGGGCTTCTTTATCGCAACAGGAATCGGTCAGCTTCCGGCAACCATCGTGTACTCTTATGTGGGAGGAATGCTTACCGGTGGAGCAAAGTTACTGGTAAATGGTCTTTTAATTATGTTTGCGGTATTTGGGGTTGTTGCCATTCTGCGTCAGATTTACACAGAGAGACAGAAGAAAAATAAGAACAAAACAGAGGAATAGGATGAAAAAGAAGAATATCAAAATTATTATTTTTATTATAATTGTTTTGGCAGTTCTTATCGGAAATCACTACTTTGGTTGGTCGGCATATCTTAGTGATGCCGACCATTTGAATTTTATTGCGGAATTAGTGAAGGAGCATAAGATACTGGCATTCTGGTGTTATGTAGGTGTGACCATCGTAGGTTGTGTGGTGCTGGCACTTCCGGGAATTACTTTTGCGGTTATTTCGGGAATGCTGTTTGGACCATGGCTCGGAACGCTGGCATGTCTGGTGGCAACTACGCTTGGGGCAATGGCAGCGTTCCTTGTGGGACGTTTTTTCTTAAAAGATGCAGTAAAGCCCATGCTGGAAAAGAACAGTGTGTTAAAGAAGCTGTTGTTTAGTGAAAATCCAAAGAATGATACCATTGTGTTGATGATTACCCGTATGGTTCCGATTTTTCCATATAATCTACAGAACTTTGCGTATGGGATTACGGACATCAGTTTTGCAAGATATTCCATATTGACCTTTCTTTTCATGATGCCGGGTGTGGCACTTTACACGGTAGGAGCGGCAGGACTTACGGCAGAGTCAGGGAAATGGAAATATTTTGTGTTTGCGGCAGTGCTGGCAGTGGTAGTGACTGTGGCAGGAATGATGATTCGAAAGAAATATCTGTCGGAGGAAGAAAATGAATAGAGCACTGATTTTATTTACCAGGGTCCCAATACCGGGGAAAACGAAAACAAGGCTTATGCCATTTCTGAGCGGAGAGGAATGCGCACAGCTCCATACCTGTTTTGTGAAGGATATTTACGAGAAGGCAAAGCAGGTAGAGGCAGATTTGTTTGTATTCTATACGCCAAAGGATGAAAAAGAATTGTTAAAATCAGTGGTGGACAGCGAGGCAGTCTGTCTTCCACAGTATGGGGATGATTTGGGAGAGCGGATGAAAAATGCCATCGGAATTGCGTTTCGCATGGGATATGAGCGGGTCATTCTGATAGGAACGGATATTCCGCAAATTCATCCGGAGACACTTCGGAATGCATTTGACAATCTGGAGGACAAGGATATCGTGATTCATCCTACTTTTGATGGGGGATATTATCTTATCGGTATGAAGCAGGAATATGACTCCATCTGGAAAATTGAACGATATGGAACGAATACGGTCATTTATGATACTCTGCAGCATATGAGAAATGAACGGCTTTCTACTGCAGTAGGTCAGATGTACTACGATGTGGACGACAAAGACGATTTGCTGCACTTATATCATGATATTGAAAAAGGGGCTATCTGCAACTGCCCTGTTACGATTGATTATCTGGAACTTGTACTAAAAGAAAAGTTGGAGAGAGAAGATGAGAACATTTAATATAGATGACTGTGTACATTGTGGAGCATGTACAGAACACTGTCTTTTTTTGCAAAAATACAAAATTGATTTAAAGGAATTACAGGAGAAACCGGAGCTTGCGTATCACTGCTTTTTATGTGGACGCTGCAAAGATGTCTGTCCGATGAAAATTGACGGCAAGGTCATTGCGCTGGAAAACCGGGAAAAGATAGTCGAAAAGGGCGGTGGAAAGCTGCCGGATAATTCCTATGACGGACTTTTATTGGAGAAGAGTCCATATAAGTTTGCCAATTACCGCCATGCCGGAAAGAAGGCAGTATTCTTTACCGGATGTAATTTTCCTTCTTTCTTTCCAAAGACAACGGATAAGCTGGTGGAAGAATTCCGTAAGCATGATGTAGGGGTAGTATATGACTGTTGTGGGAAACCCATTGAAGAACTGGGGCTCGTAGACGAAGCGGCAGGAATTATTGCACGGATTAATAAAAAGCTGAACGATGCCGGAGTAGAGCAGGTCGTGATGGCATGTCCGAACTGCTATTATTTCTTACGGGGAAGACTGGATGCGGAGATTATCAGTGTGTATGAGAAAATGCAGGAACTTGGAATCGGGAAAACCTTTGAAATGGAACATATTCCAATGTATTATCCGTGTCCGGACAGAAGGGACAGACAGTTCGTTAAAGATATGGCTCCATTTATAAAGGGAGAGATAGCAGATGCTTTTCCAAATGTGCAGTGCTGTGGTCTTGGAGGCTGTGCGGCAGGAAAAGAAGCTGACGTTGCCCAGGCACTTGCCGACCGGGTAAAGGCTTCAAAAGAGAAAGAACTCTATACCTATTGTGCTTCCTGTATCTGTAGTTTCCGTCGCAGGGGGTATGAAGAAGCGAAGCATATTCTGCCAATCCTAATGGAAGTGGATGAGAAAGTTCCGCTTGGAAAAACACCGATTCTGAACCGGGCGAAGTGTAAATTCAAATAGAATGAAAAAATGAAGGATAAATGTAAGGATAAGTAGAAGTAAGGACTGGAATAGTAAGAATGACAATTAAGGAACTGGAAGAATTTAGAGTGATTTGCAGACGCGGCAGTCTTGCGAGGGCATCGAAGGAACTGTTTATGTCTCCTCAGGGATTAAGCCGTGTACTGAAGAATCTGGAAAATGAATTAGAATGTACGCTGGTGGATCGGGTAGTATCCGGAATTGAACTCACTGAAAGCGGGGAGCGTCTGTATGCGTATGCAGAGATTGTTCTGGGTGAGTATGAGAAGATGAAGAAGGATATTGAAAATATCCGGGCACGGACCGATGGAGTTGTGGACCTTCTGGTTGCATATGATGTACTGCGGTTTCTTACGCCGGAATGTATTCTGAAATTTCAGGAAACCTATCCCAATGTAGCTTTTTCCTATGTAGAATATCCGGACAGAGTGGTAGAACGGATGCTTCTTGGAAAAGAAGGAAATGTGGCACTTTCCGTGGGACCCTTCGCAGGGGACTGCTTTGAGGTGCAAAGTCTGTGTAAATGTAGACTGGGTCTGCTGGTATATGAAGGACATCCGTTGGCGGAAAAGGAACAGGTAAGCGTGGAAGACCTTGCCGGAGAACCTTTGTATCTGGAAAACAGCGGATTTAAGCTGAATGAATTTATTCAAAGTAAATGCTGGAATAAAGGCTTTGAGCCGGAGATTGTGTTCGAGACAAATGGGTTTAATCTGTGTTATAAGATGTGCCGTATGAAAAAGGGAATTTCCGTGACTGTCGATTTTGTGCATGAGGATATGAAAAATGATGGTCTGCGTATGATTCCATTTGCGGAACCGGATATGGTCTGGGAGGTTGGGCTTCTGACACTGAAAGACAGTCCGGGTGATTTCGCAGTTGACAAATTTGTCCGGTTTTTAGAAGAATATCTTGCCGCAACGAAGTGTTGATGAGCGGCAACAAAGAGAGTACGGAGTTTCAACAGAAAGTCTGTTATAATCATATCGTGGATGCTTTTGCCTTGCAGACAAATATAGCTGAAGCACTCTGTATATTTTTACCAAACATAAGGAGGAAGAATTGGTACTATGAAGAAACGCATTACTGCGCTTTTGCTTAGCATGATGATGGTGATTTCACTGGCAGCATGCAGTAGTGGCGCAAAATCAGAGAACTCGGATAATACGAGTAAGAAAGAATCTACAAAGGCTGTAGAGGATATGACTTATGATGAGCTTGTAGAAGCTGCAAAAGGAACAACAGTAACATTTTATGGATGGGGCGGAGATGACAACCTGAACGACTGGCTGGACAACTATTATGCACCACGCCTGAAAGAAAAATATGATATTACACTGGAACGTGTTCCAATGAACATTGAAGATATTTTAAGTCAGATGCAGGGAGAAAAGAATGCAAAGAAGACAGACAGCGATATCGATATGATCTGGATTAACGGTGAGAACTTCAAGACCTGTAAAGAAAACGATATGCTTTATGGACCATTTGCAGAGAACTTACCAAACTATCAGGCATATATTGATGCAAGTGATGAAGAAAACCAGGCAGATTTCTGTTATCCAATCGAAGGATATGAAGCGCCATACGGTAAATCACAGCTTGTTATGATGGTAGATACAGCCGTGACACCGGATTATCCGAAGAATACAGACGAACTTCTGGAATTCTGTAAGGCAAACAAGGGCAAGGTAACTTACCCTGCATTACCTGATTTCACAGGAAGTGCATTTGTGCGTAACATCATTTACGATATCTGCGGATACGAACAGTTTATGGATATGGAAGCAGATAAAGAAACAGTAAAAGCAGCCATTGAACCTGCATTGGAATACCTTCGTGAGCTGAACCCATACTTATGGAATGAAGGAAAGACATTCCCACAGGATTCTACTACTGTAACAAATATGTTTGCTGATGGCGAATTAGTGATGAATGTTGTCTATGGTGCTTATTCCGTTGCGACAAATATTGAAAATGGTACTTACGCAGAGACTACACAGTCTTTCCAGTTTGATAAAGGAACGATTGGAAATACAAACTATATTGCAATCGCAGCAAACTCAGGAAATGTAGCCGGAGCACAGGTGGCAATCAATGAAATGATGGACCCTGAAGTACAGGCTGACCGTTTTGCTGAAATCCGTACCGTGCCGGTCGTGGATTACAATAAGTTAAGTGATGCACAGAAAGAAGCTTTCGATAAAGTAGATATCGGTAAAGGTGTAATTGCTCAGGATGAACTTCTGTCAAAACGTCTTCCTGAAATGCCATCTGCACTTGTTCCGATTATCGAAGAAATCTGGGCAGAGGAAGTTGTAGGAAAATAGAATGAAGAAAAAAATAACACCTTATATATTGTTGGTTCCGCAACTTATATTAGGCGCGATTTTTATCATTGGTCTGGGAACTGGAATCATCCAAAGTTTAGGGGTGATTCCAGCTTTTGGCTTAACGGAACCGACATTAAAATATTATAAAGAAATTTTGACAAGGTCCGATATTCTGCAGTCGCTGAAGTACAGCTTATATATTGCATTTGTATCGGCTTTTTTTGCTACATCCATCGGAACCATACTTTGTGCGATTCTGGTAAATTTAAGACAGGTAAAAGGAAAAGTGATGCGGGTTGTACAGATTCCGATTATTGTTCCTCATGTGATTGTGGCTTTGTTTGCGATCAATATTCTGTCGCAGAATGGAATTCTTGCAAGAATCGGAGCGCAGCTTGGACTGATTTCTGATCAGCAGCAATTTCCACTGCTTCTGTATGACGGTCATGGAATCGGTGTGATTCTTGCTTATTTGTGGAAAGAAATTCCATTTATCGTATATTTCGTGATTGCACTGATGGCAAATATCAGTGACAGTCTTGGAGAAGCTGCTACCAATCTCGGTGCAAACCGGATTCAAGTATTTTGGAAGATTACACTTCCACTCTGCATGAATACCATTCTTAGCGGATTTTTGATTATTTTCGTGTTTGCTCTGGGAGCATATGAGCTTCCGTTTATTCTGGGAGCTACACTTCCACGAGCCCTTCCGGTGCTTGCTTACATTGAATATTCCAAGCCGGATTTACTGGCAAGACCTTATGCTATGGCAATTAACGGTCTTATGATTGCAGTTTCTTGTTCAGTGGCGGTTATCTACTACATTCTGCTTTCCAGAAGCACGAAGAAATTGGCAGGTTAGGAGGACAAAGGTTGAAAAGAAAAAACATATGGGGAAAACTTATCATCGGAATCTTTCTGATGTTGATTATTGCGCCCATTCTGACGATTCTTGTCTGGGCATTTACGGAACGGTGGGCATGGCCGTCCTTAATTCCACAAACGTTTTCTTTGCGTGCAGTGAAAGGCGTGTTACGGGACAGGGCGAATTTATCACAATTATTTATGTCCAGCATACTCATATCATTTACGGTAGCATTTCTATCTGTTACAATAGGGACAATGACGGCAAGAGCATTGGAATGCTATCAATTTATAGGGAAGAAAGCATTTTCGGTAATATCTATATTACCTTTTCTTGTGCCGGGAAGTGTATTTGCAATGGGAATCCAGGTTACATTTATCAAGGCAGGATTAAGCGGTACGGTTCCGGGAGTTATTATTGTACATCTGATTTGTTCCCTTCCTTATGCAGTAACGCTTTTGCAGGATGGAACAAGAGCAGTGGGCATGGGCCTGGAAGAACAGGCAAGAGTGCTCGGGGCAGGACCATGGAGAGCGTTTTTCAAGGTAACCCTTCCGAGTCTTTTTCCGGTGATGCTGTCGGCATTTTCGATGTCGTTTATTGTATCGTTCAGCCAGTATTTCCTGACGCTGATGATAGGGGGAGGAAGTGTACGGACCTTCGCTGTTGTGATGGTTCCGTATTTAACAAGCGGTGAGCGTAACTTTGCAAGTGTATACAGTTTGATATTCCTGACAACCATGACCATTGTGTTCGGACTTTTAGAATGGATGGTCGGCCATTTTACAAAGGAACAGGAAGTAGAATATTATTAAATGACAGGAGGAGCACATGAGTCTGAAAATTACAGAGCTTAGTGTGGAGTTACAAAAGACAAAAATTCTAAAAAACATAGATTTGGAAATTAATACGGGAGAATTTGTCTCTCTTTTGGGAGCGTCCGGATGCGGAAAGACAACACTGTTAAAAAGTATTGCCGGACTTCTGGATGTGAAGGAGGGAGATATTCAGATAGATGGAAAATCCATTATGAAACTACCGCCGGAGAAGCGTGGAACCGTTATTGTGTTTCAGGATTTGCGGTTATTTCCGCATATGACGGTAGAGCAGAACATTGGATTTGCGATGGATATTAAGAAAATGTCGAAAGAAGTGAAGAAAAAACGGGTGGCAGAGCTGCTCCATGCAGTTCAGCTAGACGGATTTGAAAAGCGAAAAATACGTGAAATGTCGGGTGGTCAGAAGCAGAGGGTTGCACTGGCACGCGCGCTGGCGGCAGACCCGAAGATTCTGCTTCTGGATGAGCCATTTTCCAGCCTGGATGAGAATCTCAGGTGTGAGATGGCAGAACTGGTCCGCAAACTGCACAAAGAATTGGGACTTACGGTTGTCATGGTAACTCATGATAAGGAAGAAGCTATGAAAGTGTCTGATTATATTGCGCTGATGAAAGATGGCGAAGTACTTCAATATGATAAGCCGGAAGTGATGTTCTATTATCCGGTTTCTAAAGCAGTGGCAGATTATATGGGACAGACCAATTATATCAGAGGAAAGGTGTCCGGAGGCAGATTTTCAAGCCCTGCGACAGAATTTGCTACGGAAAATGCAGATGGAGAATATGAGCTCATGGTACGCCCGTCGGCTGTGAAACTGACCCGAGAAGGAGGTTGTCCATATACTATAGAAGAAGTATTGTTTGAAGGTGAGACGGCAGAAGTCAGTCTGCGCCTGGGGGAGGAGAAACTGACTTCTTGGATGCTTCACAAGGAGTGGAACGGACTTTCCACAGAAGAAGGAGAGCAGATAGGTGTTCTGATAAACACAGAGGATGGAATTTTATTTCCATTTCATAGGAAATAAAGTTCTGTGCATAGGAAATCGTGTTTTGTGAAATGAAAATAATCAGGCAAAGGAGAGCGTTATGCGTAAAATTATACACGACTGCGACTGTACATTTGGAATTAACGGATGTGATGTAGATGACGGGCTGGCACTGCTTTATCTTTTAGGCGATAAAGAGGCCGAGGTTCTCGGTGTGACTACTGCATATGGAAATAATACACTGGAACGGGTTTATGCCAATACAAAGGAATTTGTGAAAAAAATCGGAAGATCGGATTTGCCGGTGTTAAAGGGTGGACAAAAAGCCGGAGAAACAGACAGCGAAGCTTCTCTTTATCTGGCAAAGATGGCAGAGGAATATGCCGGGGAACTGGAAATACTGGTGACCGGCTCTGTGACGAATCTCTATGGGGCATGGAAGCACAATCCAAAGTTTTTTGAGCAGGTGAAACGGATTGTACTTATGGGTGGAACAACCCAGCCTCTGCTGTTTGCAAAAAAAGAAATGAATGAACTGAATTTTTCCTGTGACCCACTGGCAACCTATACTGTACTTACCAGTGGAACGGATGTGGCGGTCATTACAGGAAATAATTGTCTGAAAGTGTTATTTACACGAGAGGAATATGAAAGAGAGTTTGCAGATGAGAGCCTGGATGTGGTAAGATTTATTAAGAAAGAAACGGACTACTGGTTTGATAACAATATGGATGTGTACGGAATTCCGGGATACTATAACTGGGATGTGATTGCGGCAGCATATATGATGCATCCAGAGCTGTTTGAGGTAAACAAGACAGATTTTTGTCTGTCTGTAGAAGCCCTGAAAAAGGGGAGACTGACACTGCCTGATGGGGAAGAGAAGAACTGTACACTGGAAATCCCGGTAATTGGGGAAGAAACAAGATTCCGGAGAAATATTTATGACACCTGGCTGAATGTCAGGTTTGGAGAAATTGAGTAAGAGATGGAAGTATCGATTATTATACCGACTTATAATGAAGAGACAACAATTGAAAGACTGTTAGAGACACTGGAACCGTTAAAAGGAAGATGTGAAATCCTGTTTGTGGATGGCGGAAGTACGGATCGGACACTGAAACTGCTAAACGGGGAGTATCCGGTAATTTCCTCTGAAAAGGGCAGGGCAAAGCAGATGAACCGTGGTGCCATGGCAAGCCATGGAGAGGTGCTGTTTTTTCTTCACTGTGACAGCGAAGTTCCGGCAAATACATTGGAAGAAATCGAGCGGGTAATGCAAAACCACAGGGCAGGATGTTTTGGTATTGCTTTTCATTCCTATAATTTTTTCATGTTTACGTGCAGAGTGATTTCTAATCATCGTGTGAAAGACCGGAAGGTCATGTTTGGCGATCAGGGGATTTTTGTAGAGCGGGAGCTGTTTTTTGAAGTGGGAATGTTCCCAGATATGCCAATTCTCGAAGATTATCAGTTTTCCATTACTTTGAAAGAAAAGGGAATCCGTCTTGGAATGACAAGAAGCCGTATTTATACTTCCGACAGAAGATTTCAGGGAAATACGGTGGAGAAGCTGCGGCTGATGTGGCTGATGAACCGCTTGCGGGCTATGTACCGTGATGGGGTATCAGTCGAAGAAATTGCCAGACTGTATGGAGATGTGCGATAAAGGGGAAACAGATGTCTGCTTATATACAGAACTTTTTAAAGTTTAAACCACTACTGGAAGAACTGGTTTCCAGAGATGTGAAAATTAAATATCGTCGTTCAGTGCTTGGCGTGTTTTGGACATTGCTTAACCCACTGCTTATGATGACTGTATTGTCAGTGGTGTTCTCGAATTTATTTCGATTTGACATAGAGAATTTTCCGCTTTATTTATTGAGTGGACAGGTTATTTTTAACTTTTTCAACGATGCGACTACCAATGCAATGTCATCGATTCTGGGAAATGCATCGCTGATTAAGAAAGTGTATGTGCCGAAATATATTTTTGTATTTTCCAGAATCTGTTCCAGCCTGATTAATCTCATGGCATCCTGCGCAGCCTTGTTTATCCTTATGATAGGAATGCGGGCAGAACTTCACTGGACTATGATACTGGCGATTGTGCCGATTTTTTATTTGGTGCTGTTTGCGCTGGGGGTAGGGCTGATTCTTGCAGCAATCACGGTAAAATTCCGTGATGTCATTCATTTATACTCCGTGCTGATGGCAGTGTTTTTATATTTGACACCGGTTATTTATCCGATTTCAATTTTACCGGAATGGCTGCGTCGGCTGGTAATGTTGAACCCACTTACGAATGTGTTGAATATGTTCCGAGATGTGGTGCTATATGACCGGGTATTTTCCGTGACAGCCTTTGCGGTAACCGGCATAGAAGCAGCACTGTGTCTGGCACTTGGATTTTATATATTCTATAAAAAGCAGGACAGCTTTATTTTGGATTTGTAGGAGTAAAAATGGACGAAAATGTATTGATTCAAGTTAATCACGTATCCATGTGTTTTCATCTGGCATCGGAGCGGTTTGACGGTTTTAAAGAATATCTGATACAACGAATGAAGAAAAAGATTACGTATCAGGAATTCTGGGCACTCTCGGATGTGTCTTTCGAAGTGGAACGAGGAGAAACCCTTGGTTTAATCGGGGTAAATGGAAGCGGAAAAAGCACCATGTTGAAAATTATTGCAGGGGTTATGAAGCCGACCAAAGGGAGCGTGAAGGTTTCCGGTGTGGTGGCACCGCTGATTGAACTTGGAGCAGGGTTTGATTTTGAACTGACTGCCAGGGAAAATGTATTTTTAAATGGAACGATACTGGGTTATACCAGAGAATATATGAAACAGCATTATGATGATATTGTGGAATTTTCGGAGTTGGGGACTTTTATGGATGTCCCGGTGAAAAATTTTTCTTCCGGTATGGTGTCGCGATTAGCGTTTGCCATTGCCACCATTGGAACTCCGGATATTTTGATTGTAGATGAAGTCCTTTCCGTGGGTGATTATCATTTTCAGCAGAAATGCGAAGCAAGAATCAACCGGATGAAGGAACAGGGAACTACGATTTTATTTGTCTCCCATAATACCGAGCAGATTAAAGCCTTGTGTAACCGGGTAATCTGGCTGGAGCACGGCAGGATTCGCAGAACGGGAACAGCAGAGGAAGTCTGTCAGGAATATCAGGGAGAATAGCAGAGGAAAACATGAAGCAGATAAAACGAATTGTTGTGTGTGCGCTTGTGATTCTGGCGGCATTTTTCTATGCACATATTTCAAAAGCGAATGCAGTGTATGACCGTCAAAGTGATAACAGCACCTATGGGATTGCGGAAAATACAGGGCTTGTGATAGAACAGAAATTTGTTTGTAAAGAGGCATCTATGGATGCTATTCAGGTGAAATGTCAGGTTCAACAGGCAGGGGAAGGAAATGTAACGCTGACGTTAACAGACCTGGAATCGGGAAAGACAGCTGCCAGTTCTACGAAAGCCTTGTCAGAGATAGAAAATGGAAAATGGAATACATTTTCCTTTGAAACAGTGGGAAATTGTAAGGGCAAGACCTATCAGATGGTTTTAGAGGGGAAAGCTCTGACCTGTTTTGTACAGCAGGGTATTCAGCCGGAAACAGAACTGTCGGTAAATGGAGCGGAGCAGGATGCAACCTTGCTCATGAAGACAGTTACGAAGCGGTTTGATATCGAAACCTTTGGAGTCTTTCTGATTCTGGTTCTGTATGTGTATTTCTTTTTCCGGTTCCTGAAACGGTTATTTTCCAGATAAGAGGTTTGACAGAATCAGATAGAGGAGATAGAAAGTATGACGAATGCATTTGACGTGACAGCATGTCGTTTTCATACCAAAGAAAAGAATATATTGGCAGTTACCGGGTATTTCCGTGAAAATCACTGGGAAAATGAGCTGCTCTGTTTCTGTATGAACGGAGTAGAACTGTCTTATAAAGAGCAGGAGATACGGCTCCATCCGGTACAGTTCCGCAAGGTAAACGGCAGATTGATTACGAAACAGATGCTTTACTGGATTACACTTCCGGATAATTGGAAAGTATTGGGAAATTTACAGATTTTCCAGATACAGGATGGAAAAGCGGTGTGCCGTAAAAAGTTATCCGGCAGAAAGCTTGAAAAGTTGGAGAACTATCTGGCTGCCAGTGTGGATATTGCCAGAACGGGTAGAGAAAGTTTTACCATAGAAGGCTGGTATATGAATTGTGAACATGCCGTGTTTCATGTGACAGATGACAGCGGTAAGGAGCTTGCGATGCAGGTTACAGAAACCAGAAGACTGGATGTACTCAGAGAATATCCGGAAAATGTGAAAGAAGATGTAACCGGATTTTCCGCAGTGTATCATGGTGTGGTCCCGCAGGTAGTAACAGTTAGTGTAAAGGATGGAACGAAAGAAAATCAAATAAAGGTTGGACTTAAGAAGAAGCTTCTGAAACAGCGGGTGCGGGATGCAAGAGTGATGGAGCATAAGCTGCGGGAATATTATAAGCAGTTTGGGCTGGAAGCAACCTGGATTCGGGCAACAGACAAATTGATGGGAAGAGAGTATTCGGGATATAGTGAGTGGCTGCGACGGAACCGTCCATCGAAAAGGGTACTTCGCAGACAAAGAAAACAAGAGTTTTCTTCTATGCCAAAGATTTCCATTCTGGTTCCTTTATATAAAACACCCGAAGAATACTTAAAGAAAATGATAGATTCTGTGCGGAACCAGTCTTATGAAAATTGGGAGCTGTGTTTATCGGACGGAAGCGGTGCGGATTCACCTGTTCAGGAAATACTGAAACCGTATTTGAAGAGGGACAAACGCATTCATTTACAATGTAATGCTATGCCATTGCGGATTGCAGAAAACACCAATATGGCTTGTTCTATGGCAACGGGAGATTATCTGACCTTTTTAGATCATGATGATTTGCTTTCGGAGGATGCACTTTATGAGTGTGTGAAAGCAATCAATGAACAGAATGGTATAGAACTGATTTACTCCGATGAAGATAAGGTTACTATGGACGGAAAAGAGTATTTTCTGCCGCATTTTAAACCGGATTTTAATATGGATTTGCTACGGAGTACGAATTATTTTTGCCATCTGGTAATGGTAAAGCGAAATTTGTATGAACGGGTTGGAAATTTGAATCCAGATTTTGACGGAGCACAGGACTACGATTTTGTGCTGCGCTGTGTGGAAAAAACAAGGGCGGAACAGATTTACCATATTCCGAAAGTGCTGTATCACTGGAGGGCATGTGAAGGTTCTACCTCGGAAGATGCGAAGAATAAGACGTATATCATAGAAGCCGGGGCAAAGGCAATTCAGGCGCATTATACACGGCTGAAAATAGATGCAGAGGTTCTCCCACTGGCATATGGAGGGATGTATCGCAGCAAATATCATTTGCATACGCACCCCAAGGTGTCGGTCATTATTCCGAATAAAGACCACATCGAGGATTTGCAGAACTGTATCCTTTCTCTGGAGGAGAAGAATACATATGACAACATGGAATACCTGATTGTGGAAAACAACAGTGAGAAGGAAGAAACCTTTGCATATTATAAAAAACTGGAGCAGGAATGCCCGAAGGCGAAGGTGCTATATTGGAAAGGGAAAGGATTCAATTATCCCGACATCAATAATTATGGTGTAGAACATGCGACAGGAGAATATCTGCTGCTATTAAATAATGATACAGAGATTATCAAAGAAGACTGTATCGAAGAAATGCTTGGTTACTGTATGCGCGAAGAAGTAGGAATTGTGGGTGCAAGACTGTATTACGATGACGGAACTCTTCAGCATGGCGGAGTGATTGTAGGGCTTGGCGGTGTGGCTGGACATGCCTTTCTGGGACTGCCCATGGGAGAACCGGGATATTTTGCAAGAGCGCTGCTTGCACAGGATTTGAGTGCCGTGACGGCAGCCTGTATGATGGTAAAACGGAGTGTCTACGAAGACGTGGGCGGTTTTGACCCGGCATTTGCAGTAGCATTTAACGATGTGGATTTCTGCCTGAAAGTACGTCGGGCAGGTTACTTGGTTGTATACAACCCTTATGCGGAGCTGATTCATTATGAGTCCAAGTCCAGAGGATATGACGATACAGCAGAGAAAGTCAATCGTTTCCAAAGTGAAATTCAGCTCTTCCAGAGTAGATGGAAGGATTTCTTAAAACAGGGAGACCCTTACTACAATCCGAATCTTACTTTGGACAGAAATGACTTCAGTGTGAATCTGACTGCAAGACAGAGATAGAAAAGATGGTGACAATTTGATTAAGAACAATCAACATATTTTTAATAGAATACAAGTGCTTACAGACGCAGGAATCATAGCAGTGTCTTATATTCTGTCATGGCATCTGCGATTTCAAAGTGCGTTCTTCCCACCGTCACCAGGGGGACTTCCGGTAAATGTCTATATGTCGGCATTAATATTTGTAATCCCGGTGTATCTGATATTGTATAGTCTTTTCCAACTTTATATGCCAAGGCGTGTACAAAGTCACAGACGGGAACTTTGGAATATTATCCGGGCAAATGTGATTGGTTTCATGGGATTTATTCTTGTCCTTTATTTTACGAAGCAGGAACATTTCTCAAGGCAGATGCTGGTATTGTTTCTGGTTATCAACGTTACTTTAGAGTGTATTTCCAGAAATATCATCCGTTATGTACTCTGGAAAATGCGAAGTCAGGGCTTCAACCAGAAGCATATCCTGCTTGTGGGAAACAGTAGGGCAGCCCAGCAGTATCAGGAAAAAATCAGGCAGAATCCCAGATGGGGATACCATGTGCTTGGCGTGCTTGCTGATATAGATAAACTGGAAGAAACCATTGGAGAGCATGATTTAGATGAAATTGTGATTACGCTTAGAATGAGCGAATATGAAAAGCTGGAACGGGTTGTGGATATCTGTGAGAAATCCGGTGTCCATACCAAGTTTATCCCAGATTACGGGAATCTGATTCCTACCAGACCTTATATCGAAGATGTGCAGGGCATTCCGGTCATTAATATCCGGAGGGTGCCATTGAATTCCAGATGGAACCAGTTCCTGAAGCGGACAGTGGATATTGCGGGTGCGTTCATTGCAGTTGTGCTGTTCTCTCCGGTTATGCTGATTACCGCAATTTCACTTAAAATAGCAGGAAACGGAACGGTTATTTATAAACAGGAACGAGTTGGAATGCATAATAAAAGGTTTTATATGTATAAATTTCGCTCCATGGTTGAACAGGATGAAACATGTGAGAAGACAAGCTGGACTGTGAAAGATGACCCAAGAATTACCCCGATTGGTAAGTTTATCAGAAAAATGAGTATCGATGAGCTTCCACAGCTTTTCAATGTGTTAAAGGGAGAAATGAGTCTGGTTGGACCACGGCCGGAGCGCCCGCAGTTTGTAGAAAAGTTCAAAAACGAGATTCCAAGGTATATGGTAAAACATCAGGTGCGCCCCGGAATGACCGGATGGGCGCAGATTCACGGATATCGGGGAGACACTTCCATAGAGAAGCGGATTGAGTATGATTTATATTATATCGAAAACTGGAGTCTGGGACTGGACTTTAAGATTCTGTGTCTGACATTGTTCAAGGGAATGGAGCATTAATCAGTGTATGATTCTAATGGCTATGATATAAAAAGTTGTGATATAAAAGCTATAGTGACGCGGTTACGATATGAAGGATTTGTAGTATGAAATTAGATGTGATAATACCGGTTTATCATCCGGACGAAAAATTGCATAGACTGCTGCTTGGAATCGAGAGACAGACTTGTCAGCCGGAGCACATTTTTCTTCTTCATACAGAGGAAAGAGGTGTCAGGGAAAAACTGAATTGGGCAATTCCTGAAAGTATAGTTGGGATAGTACAGATAATCAGAGTAGAAAAACAGAGTTTTGACCATGGTGGAACCAGAGACAGAGGGATGCAGAGGTCAGAAGCAGATGTGGTACTGTGCATGACTCAGGATGCAGTGCCATTTCGTGAAAATTTACTGGAAAGCCTGATGAAAACACTGGAGCAGGATGAGAAAATTGCGGTGGTTTATGGAAGACAGATACCGGAAAGTAAAAGTAATATATTGGAGCGGTATACACGGGCATTTAACTATCCATCCCAAAGCCGGGTAAAATCAAAATTAGATTTGCGGGGGCTTGGGATTAAGACGTATTTCTGTTCCAATGTCTGTGCTGCTTACCGCAGAGATATTTACCAGAAGCTTGGTGGATTTGAAAAGCACATTATTTTTAATGAAGACATGGTATATGCAGCAAAAGTCATTCAGAAGGGATATTTCATTGCATACGATGCAGAGGCAATGGTCCGCCATTCTCATGATTATACTTATAAACAGCTTGTGAAGCGCAATTTTGACATGGGAGTATCTCAGGCATGCTATCCGGATGTTTTTAAGCATATGAAGTCAGAAAAGGAAGGAATCCGTATGATTTTTAAGATTATGGGAGAATTGACAGAAAGTAGGCAGTTTATTCAGATGGGGAAATTTCTTATAGAAAGCAGCCTTAAATATGTAGGTTATCAGCTTGGAAAGCATTATAAATGGCTTCCGGAACGCATGGTGCTGGAGTTGACTATGAATGAAGAATACTGGAAAGAGAGGAAAAGGTAATGAGAACAACAATGAGAAAACGTGGAAAATGGTTGTGCAGTGTGGTACTTCTGGCAGCACTTGTTTTTGCAGGATGCAGCAAAAGAGCAGCAGTTCAGAGACAGTCAGATTCAGTCAACACCTTTGTCGGTGAGTGGGTGGTTGACCCGGAATATGCCGTCAGCAAGATTGGAGATGAAAATACACTGTTTGTGGATGGACGTGGAGAAAAGCAGGCAATGTTAGGTACGATTAAAGGTGCCATTGCTACCACCTGGAATGACTGGTGTATCAGCGAAGGAAACCAGGGTGATGAAAAATGGGGTTGTATCCCAGAAGCAGATGATTTGGCACAGATACTGGGAAATCTTGGCATTACAAAAGATAAGGAAATTATTGTGCTGGGGGAAACCTTAGATGGCTGGGGAGATGATGCAAGGCTTGTCTGGGAACTTCTGGCAGCAGGATATAAGGATGTGAAAATGGTAGATGGCGGTTATTCTGCCATGAAAGCTTATGGCGCAGAAACACAGCTCTTTGCTTCAAAGCCGGAGGCAGAAGAAGTCAAGATTGATAAAATTGACTACACCCATGTTATGACAACAGAGGAATTACAGAAGAATTACGATAAGTACAAAATTGTGGATGTACGTACGGACGAAGAATACGATGGAGCAATCTTGTACAACGAAGCAAAAGGAGGACATTTACCGGGAGCAATTCATATCCGTTATACGGATTTGTTCGATGAAAATGGCTACCTGAAGACAAACGAAGAATTAACAAAGATGTTCGAGGACGCAGGGCTTTCCAAATCGGATGAAATTGTAACCTACTGCACTGGGGGTATCCGTTCTGCATATACACAGTTGGTACTGGAAATGTGTGGGTTTGAGAAATCTTATAACTATGACCAGTCTTTCTGGCGCTGGGCAGTAGTCGGAGATGTGGAATAATGACAGTTTGACTTTTATTAGTTCAGTGCGAATATTAGTTCGTTGACTGGATTGACGAAATAGAGGAAATTATTGAAAAATCCAATGATTGATTTGAAATATAAGAACTATCTATTAGACGGCATAACGGAGATATATTATAGTGGAAGACAGGGATGTGATTGTGATCATCAGGCACAATTCAGATACATCAAAGAGAATGATAACAATTGGAGGAAAGATTATGAAGAAAACAGCATTAATCCTTGCAATGGCACTCACAGTGGCATTGACTGGTTGTGGTTCTGGTAATAAAGCACCAGATTCTACCGAAGCTTTTGAAGGAAAGTACATTGTGGATGCGGAGTATGTGAAAGAACATCTGGACAGCATTACTCTGGTAGATGCGAGAGGGGAAGATGAAGCAAAGAAAGGAACAGTCAAAGGTGCGATTGCAACCACATGGCAGTATCTGGCAACCTGTGAGGACGGAGAAGCCGGAGATGAGAACTGGGGATGTATTCTTGACACCAAGAGATTAAGTGAACGTCTTGGTGAACTGGGACTTTCCAAGGACAAAGAAATTGTTCTGTTTTCCAATGCAGACAAAGGCTGGGGCGAAGATGGACGTATCGCATGGGAACTGATTGCAGCAGGATATGACAATGTGAAGATGGTAGATGGCGGAATCAAAGCACTGAAAGCTGCTGATTTAGAGATTGTCAAAGAAGTTGCAACACCGGAGAAAACAACGGTAAAGATTGAGTCTATCGACGAGACACATGACATCAATACAGAAGAGTTGAAATCCATTTATGATGAGTGTAAAATCGTAGATGTTCGTACAGACAAAGAGTACAATGGTAAGAAGTTATACGGAGAAGCCAATGGTGGACATCTGCCGGGAGCAATTCATATCCGTTATACAGATATGTTCAACAGCGACAGTACACTCAGAAGTGTAGAAGACCTGACAAAGATGTTCGAAGATGCAGGACTTTCCAAGAGCGACCACATCGTAACTTACTGTACAGGCGGTATCCGTTCCGCATACATGCAGCTTGTATTGGAAATGTGTGGATTTGAAAATTCAGAAAACTATGACGAATCCTTCTATAGATGGTGTGCTGTAGAAGAACTGGAGAAATAAAAAGAATATCAGATATGAAAAAGGATGCTTTTGAAAGCATCCTTTTTTGTAACCGTATATTTTGAAAACACAATATTATTTTACAATTTTTTTCTTGCTGATAGCAACGATTGCACAAAGTGCAGCGAACATTGATACTGTAAGTGGTACGATTGGAGCAGCATCGCCTGTTTTAGGTGATTTGCTGTTAGCCGGTTTCTTGGCTGGTTCTGTTGTAGCAGGCTTCGTATCTGTTACAAAATTAGCCTGAAGCAATTCGCTCTTAGCACCGCCTTCAATTATACGAAGGAAAGTACCCTCAAGGTTTGCTGCTGATAATAATTCGACAGCCTTTTCAGCTCCTCTTGCACCACTGTTGCAGAGAATATAGATTGCTTTGTGGTCGAAATCAGCCTTGTGTGCAGCTACATATTCTGTAAACGCTTTTGCAAGGTCATCCGGAAGTTCGTTCTTTTCGTTAAATAAAGGAAGGGAAAGGGAACCTTTCAAATGTCCTTTTGCATATAACTCTGCATTACGTACATCAAGTACAAGAATATCTTCTTCGTTATTGTTGATTGCATCGTTTACAAAGGTGTCAGAGATATAGATAGAAGCGTTTGCAACATCCTGTCCCCTAGCTCCACCTGTGACTGTATGAATTTTATCAAGTGAGTATCCAGCCTGTGTCAATAAGACAGTAGCAGCTTTTGCACCCTTGTTTCCGGAATAGCAGAGAACATAGATCTCTTTATTGGCAAGGTCGCTGTTATCTTTTACTTTTGCTAAGAATGACTGAGCTATTTCAGCAGAGTCTGTTGCTGCAACTTCAGGTCCAAATACAGGTGCAGAGATAACACCCTTCAAATGTCTGATTGTATAATCTTCTGTCGCACGGATATCTAAGATTGCAATGTTTTTGTTTCCAACAGCTTTGACAGCTTCTTCGCCAGTTACAGGATTTCCATCTGTGTTTAACATAGCGTAACGAAGCTGTAAGTCTTTTGCTCCGTTTGTAACTGTGTGAAGTTTATCTACTGAGTAGTAGCCAGCACCAACTAATAATACAGTTGCTGCCTGAGCTCCTCTTGCACCACTGTTACAGATGATGTAGATGTCTTTTCCATCCCATTCAGCCTTGTGAGCAGTTACGTATTCTGTAAATGCTTTTGCAGTAGCATCTTCGCTGGTTGAAATTACGCTTCCGTCATCATTGAATACAGGAACATTGATAGAACCATTTAAATGTGCTTTTTTGTAGTTTACTTTAGAACGAACATCTAAAACTACAGCAGAACCATCTTGAGCAGCCTTTACAGTGTCAGTGCCGCTTACTGCTGCACCAACTCCTTCTAATGCTTCATATGCTTTTCCGAAATCTGTAATAGTAATTGTTGATGGAGTAGTATTTTCTAATACAACTGGTGTAGAAGTTTCTTTAGCTTCTTCTGTTACAACTTCTTCCTGTGTTTCTTCTTCAACAACAGCGTCTTCCTGTGTTTCAGACACAGTAGTAAGTGCATCGCCTTCAACTGTTTCGTTCACATCGGCAGCGAATGCCATTGAACTGTTCAGAAGCAATGCACAAGTTAAAACTAACGGTAAAAATTTTCTTCTCATTTTTCCTCCTTGTTTCAAAATTTGGTTACAGGTACAGTATACCATTTTTTGGTTGATTTGTCCTAATAGTTTTAATCTATAAATATCATGTGATAGATAAATAAGATAAATAAATCAGGTGTTTTTTCGTGGAAAATTGGAAATGTAATACATTTCATGTTAGAATGGGAGAATAAATATGAGGTTGGAGTCTATTGCCTCCAACTATGAAAGATGGAGATATATAAATGAAAGGAATTATTCTGGCTGGTGGTTCGGGAACCAGACTTTATCCACTTACAATGGTTACTTCGAAACAGCTATTACCGATTTACGATAAACCAATGATTTATTATCCTATGTCTGTGCTTATGAGTGCCGGGATTCGTGAAATTCTGATTATCAGTACGGAGCAGGATTTGCCAAGGTTTCAGGAACTGCTTGGAGATGGACGCAGTTTTGGATTACAGCTTTCCTATGCAGTCCAGCCAAGTCCGGACGGGCTGGCCCAGGCATTTCTGATCGGAGAGGAGTTTATCGGAACAGATTCAGTGGCAATGATATTAGGGGACAATATTTTTTCGGGGCATGGTCTTAGAAAGCGTTTGCAGACAGCGGTAGAGCGTGCCAAAGACGGCATGGCGACGATTTTTGGATATTATGTGGATGACCCGGAGCGATTTGGCATCGTAGAGTTTGATTCCGGTGGAAATGTTATCTCTATCGAAGAAAAACCGACGCAGCCAAAGAGTAATTATTGCGTTACAGGGTTATATTTTTATGATAACCGGGTAACAGAATATGCAAAGAAGTTAAAACCAAGCGAGAGAGGAGAGCTTGAAATTACGGATTTGAATCGTATGTATCTGGAGCAGGGCAGTCTGAAAGTAGAAGTCCTGGGTCAGGGATTTACATGGCTGGATGCGGGAACCCATGAAAGTCTTACGGATGCAACTAATTTTGTAAAGACAATGGAGACCCATCAGCACAGGAAGATTGGCTGTCTGGAGGAAATTGCATACTTAAACGGCTGGATTTCCAGAGAGGTTTTGCAGAGAATTTGTGAAGATTACAAGCAGAATCAGTATGGACAGTATTTGAAAGATGTAATAGATGGAAAATTCCGGGAGAATTTATCATAGACTTGAATGAGACACAGACTTGGGAGAAGGATGACATGAAAATGATTGTGACCGGTGGAGCCGGATTTATAGGAAGCAATTTTATTTATTATATGTTTAAGGCACATCCGGAGTATCGGATTATTTGTCTGGACTGTCTGACCTATGCGGGAAATATATCTACGCTTGAGCCGGCAATGGAGAACCCGGACTTCCGATTTGTAAAGGCTTCTATTACGGACCGGGAAGCAGTGTATCGTTTATTCGAAGAAGAGAAGCCGGATGTGATAGTGAATTTTGCAGCAGAAAGTCATGTCGACCGTTCTATCGAGAATCCGGAGATTTTTCTGGATACCAATATCAAAGGAACTTCCGTCCTTATGGATGCCTGTCTGAAATATGGAATCCAGAGATACCATCAGGTGTCTACAGATGAAGTTTACGGAGATTTGCCTTTGGACAGGTCGGATTTATTCTTTACGGAAGAAACACCGGTTCACACAAGCAGTCCTTACAGCGCATCAAAGGCTGCGGCGGATTTGCTGGTGCAATCCTATTACCGCACTTATAAATTGCCAGTGACGATCAGCAGATGTTCCAATAACTATGGACCTTATCATTTGCCGGAGAAATTGATTCCGCTTATGATTGTGAATGCATTGCATGACAGACAGCTTCCGGTTTATGGAGATGGGAAAAATGTACGGGACTGGCTGTATGTGGGAGACCACTGTCATGCCATTGACTTGATTTTACAGAATGGACGAGTCGGGGAAGTTTATAACATTGGCGGACATAATGAAATGCAGAATATCGAGATCGTGAAGCTTATCTGTAAAGAACTTGGAAAGCCGGAAGAATTGATTACTTATGTGGCAGACCGAAAAGGGCACGACAGGCGTTATGCCATTGACCCGGCTAAGGTTCACAGGGAGCTTGGATGGCTTCCGGAAACAACATTTGCCGAAGGAATTAAAAAAACGATTGAATGGTATCTGGAGAACCGTGCATGGTGGGAGCCGATTCTGGAAAAGAGTACGAGAGGAAGAACCGGGACATCGAATGACAGTCAGATTACAGATGGAAATCGGATAATATAAGAAAGGATTTTGTGGGATGAAGTTCTTGGTAACAGGAGCGACAGGGCAGCTCGGGTATGATGTGCTGCGTGAACTGAAGAAAAGAAACTATGAGGCTGTCGGAACGGATTTGGCAGAAGAAAATGAGACAAATTCTTATGTATCAATGGACATTACAGACGAAATCTGTATGAGAGATACACTTGAGAGGATCAGGCCGGAGGTAGTCGTGCATTGTGCGGCATGGACTAACGTAGATGGAGCGGAAGAACCGGAGAATCAGAAAAAGGTCTGGAACATCAACGTAGAGGGTACAAAAAATTTAGCCCGGATGTGCAGAAAGCTGGACGCGAAAATGATTTACATTAGTACAGACTATGTGTTTGACGGACAGGGAAATCTTCCATGGAAGGCTGACAGTGTCAAGTATGGTCCTCGAAATTTTTATGGAAAAACAAAACTGGAAGGCGAGCGGGCAGTTCAGGCAGTGTTGGATGAATATTTTATTGTCAGGACATCATGGGTGTTTGGAAGAAATGGCAATAATTTTGTGAAGACAATGCTGCGTCTTGGAAGAAAATATGAAGAACTGCGGGTAGTGTCTGACCAGGTTGGGACACCAACTTATACAGAAGACCTGGCAAGGCTTTTAATTGATATGGCAGAGACAGATAATTATGGCTGCTATCATGCGACTAATGAAGGGGGATATATCAGTTGGTATGAATTTGCCATGGAAATTTTCCGGCAGGCAGGCAAACTTGGGTTTATGGATTATGGTAAGAAACTTCCGAAAGTATACCCGGTTACAACAGAAGAATATGGGCGGTCTAAAGCAGTCCGGCCTTTGAACAGCAGACTGGACAGGACGAAGCTGCGGATAGCCGGATTTCAGCCATTGCCAGACTGGAAGGATGCGCTTCACAGATATTTACAGGATTTGGGAGAAGAAGGATGGAACAGATAAAATGGGACAGATAAAGGTAGAGAAGAATGTGGGAGGCATAGAAGGTCTGTGTGTCATAGAACCGGAAGTACATCTGGATGCACGGGGGTATTTTATGGAAAGCTACAATCAGAGGGATATGCAGGAAGCAGGATTCCATGTGAATTTTGTGCAGGATAATCAGTCCGGTTCGGTAAAAGGTGTATTGCGGGGACTGCATTATCAGAAGGAATATCCACAGGGAAAATTGGTACGGGTTATCCGGGGAGCTGTGTTTGATGTCGCAGTGGATATCCGGAAAGACAGTGAGACTTATGGAAAATGGTATGGGATTGAGTTGGCGGAGGAAAACAGAAAACAGCTCTATATTCCGGAAGGATTTGCACATGGATTTCTGGTGCTGAGTGAGCGGGCAGAGTTCTGTTATAAATGTACGGATTTTTATCATCCGGGGGATGAAGGCGGAATTGCATGGAATGACCCGGTACTTGGAATCCAGTGGCCCAAAATAGATAGCGGCTATATTCTCAGTGAGAAGGATCAAAAGTGGAAAGGATTGGAAGCGTAAGGCATGGACAGAATCGAAGGCTTAAGAGCATATGTAAACACAGTTTTTTATAAAGAAGGAATCGGCATTCCGAAGGAACTGGCAGAAGAAACGGAGATTACTTATCATCCACTGGCTCAGGGAGAATATAATATCAATTTCTGGTTTGCACATCCGGTTACGAATCAAAAAATGGTGCTGCGGGTCAATACAGGAAGCCAGATGCATCTAGAGCATCAGATAGAATACGAATATCATGCGTTGGAAATTTTGCAGGAATCAGGGAGAACCCCACGTCCGGTATTCGTGGATGGAAGTAAAGAACACTTGCCATATGGTGTGATGGTAATGGAATTCCTGGAAGGAGAGGCGCTGGATTATCGCAAGGATTTGTCTCTGGCAGCAGAGTGTCTGGCTGATATCCACAGTGTTCCGGTTATGGGGGATGAGGTGCTGATTTCTCCATCGAATCCGCTTCAGTCCATTTTAGATGAATGTAATCAGATGGTTCAGACCTATTACGATTCAGACCTTGGAAGTGAAGAAAAGAAAGAACAGATCCGCCGACTGCTTCAGGCAGGACAGAAGAAAATAGATATGATTAAAGATTATGACGGTTACCGGTGTTGCATTAATACAGAACTGAACTCCCGGAATTTCTTGATAAATGGGGAAGGAAAGCCAAACTATCTGGTGGACTGGGAGAAACCATTATATGGGGACCCGGTTCAGGATTTGGGACATTTTCTCGCGCCGACTACTACTTTCTGGAAGACCGATGTGATTCTGACCGAAGAAGAAATGGATGCATTTACAGACAATTATATCCAGGCTGTAAATGGCAGATTTGATGTAAGCGGAGTGAAGGAACGACTGAATATCTTTATCCCAATCACTTGTCTTCGGGGAATTACCTGGTGTGCCATGGCATGGGTAGAATATCAGCAGCCGGGCCGCTTGATCCGCAATGAGGAAACCTTCCGAAAAATGGAAAGCTATCTGAGTAAAGAATTTCTGGATATGATTGAAGAACGATATTATCGATAAATTTCATCTTGAAGATATATTTACAATATGTTAGAATGACACTGATAGTTTTTATCGGGAAAAATATCATATAGATAGGAGAATAGAACGATGGAAAGAATTAAAACTCTTGAAACTAGAAGCCTTTGCGAAAGCGCAAAACATGGTGGATGCGGTGAATGCCAGACATCTTGCCAGTCTGCTTGCAAGACAAGCTGCGGTGTAGCAAATCAGAAATGTGAAAACGAAGAAAAATAATCAGTATCACAGAAGTTTTTAAAAGTGCCGCCCGTGGGACGGCACTTTTATAATGATAAGGAAAATATGATTTTCCGTATTATTATAAGAACCAGTGATACAAACAAAAGGAGATTGTATGGTACATCAATATAAATTAAACGGATATAATATTGTACTGGATACTTGTTCCGGTGCGGTACATGCAGTGGATGAAGTGGCATATGACATCATTGCGGATTATGAGAAAAAGCCGCAGGATGTGATTGTGAAAGAGCTGCTTGAGAAATATAAGGACAGAGACGATGTGACTGAGGAAGACCTGCGTCTTTGTATGGAAGATGTGGAATATTTAAAGCAGAATGGCAAGCTGTATACACCAGATACATTTGCAGATATGGCAGGCACTTTCAAAGAACGTTCCGGAAATGTAATAAAGGCACTCTGTCTTCATGTGGCGCACACTTGTAATCTGAACTGTTCTTACTGCTTTGCAAGTCAGGGAAAATATCATGGAGACCGGGCACTTATGAGTCTGGAAGTCGGAAAACGTGCATTGGATTTCCTAATTGAAAATTCCGGAACAAGACGGAACTTAGAGGTAGACTTCTTTGGTGGGGAACCGCTTATGAACTGGGATGTGGTAAAAGAACTTGTTGCCTATGCCAGAGAGCAGGAGAAGATTCACAATAAGAACTTCCGCTTTACGCTTACCACCAATGGCATGCTGATTGATGATGATGTCATTGAGTTTGCAAATAAGGAAATGAGCAATGTAGTATTAAGCTTAGATGGAAGAAAAGAAATCCATGACAAGACCCGTGTGGATTATGCGGGAAATGGAAGCTATGACAAGATTGTTCCAAAATTCCAGAAGATGGTTGCGGCTCGTGGTGGAAAAAATTATTACATGCGTGGTACCTTTACCCATGCAAACCCGGACTTTACGAAAGACGTATTTCATATGGCAGACCTTGGATTTACCGAGCTTAGTATGGAGCCGGTAGTAGGCGCACCGGATGACCCGTCATCCCTTACGGCAGAGGATTTGGAAATCGTAAAAGAACAGTATGAGATTCTTGCAAAAGAAATGCTGAAACGGGAAAAAGAAGGACAAGGAATTACCTTCTATCACTATATGCTTGACTTAAAAGAAGGTCCATGTATTTACAAACGTATTTCAGGCTGTGGTTCCGGAACCGAATATATGGCTGTAACACCATGGGGAGATTTGTACCCATGTCATCAGTTTGTTGGAGAAGAATCCTATAAACTTGGTGATATCTGGAACGGAGTAACCAATCATGAACTGCGTGAAGAATTCCGCTGCTGTAATGCCTATGCAAGACCAGAATGTGCAGACTGTTGGGCAAAATTATACTGCTCAGGCGGTTGTGCGGCAAACGCATACCATGCAAGCGGATCCATTCGTGGGATTTACGAGCCGGGATGTGAATTGTTCCGCAAGCGTATTGAATGTGCCATTATGATGCAGGTTGCCAGGGAGACGGAGAACGAGGACAAATAAATGCAGACGCCAATTGTGGATTTTGTGAGAAGGTATCAGAAGGACGGAGGAACCAGATTCCATATGCCGGGGCATAAAGGACAGGCATATCTGGGATGCGAGTGGGCGGATATTACAGAAATCAGTGGTGCTGATTCACTTTATGAGGCGGATGGGATTATTGCTGAGAGTGAGAAGAATGCTTCTGATTTATTTGGCTCCGGCAGAACCTTCTATTCGACAGAAGGATCCAGCCAGTGTATCCGTGCCATGCTTTATCTTACCTTAAGTCAGTACAGAGGAACGGGAAAACCTATTATTCTGGCTGCAAGAAACGTGCATAAGGCATTTGTTTATGCTGCAGCACTCCTGGATTTTGATGTGAAATGGCTCTGGCCGGAAGAAGGGATGAAATCTCTTTGCAGCTGCAAGGTCAGTCCAAAGCAAATCGAAGAACAAATTGAGAGATTGATGAAAGATAAAAAGGAAAAGCCGGCAGCCGTGTATCTTACCAGTCCGGATTATCTGGGCGGTCAGATGGATATCCGTGCTATTGCAGAGGTCTGCCACCGGAAAGACATATTACTTCTGGTGGATAACGCTCACGGAGCATACTTGCATTTTCTGAAAGACTCTACGCATCCACTGGACTTAGGAGCGGATATGTGTTGTGATTCTGCACATAAGACCTTTCCGGTACTGACAGGAGGTGCTTATCTGCATTTACATAAGCATATGGTAAATATACTGGGTTCAAAGGGCAAACAGGCACTGGCACTCTTTGGATCTACCAGTCCGTCCTATTTGATTCTGGAATCACTGGATTTGTGTAATGCTTATTTAAGTGATGGCTATCGGGACAAGCTGATGCACATGGTCTGTCAGATAGAGAAGGTAAAAGAGCAACTGCATGACTGTGGATGGGAGATTGAAGAATCCGACCCGCTTAAAATAACAATTTGTGCTGCAGAGACTTTATCCGGAAAGCAGATCGCAGAATTATTGCGTCAGAATCGTATAGAATGTGAGTATGCAGATGAAGAATACTGTGTGCTGATGTGTACCCCTGACAATTCAGGTAAAGAGCTGGAACAATTGTATAAAATATTGCATGCGATAGAAGGAAAACCGAAAAAAAGAGAATGGATGCTTATGGCAAAGGCAGAAGCAGTCATGGGTATCCGTGAAGCGATTTTTTCACAAAGTGAAAAAATTCCGGTAAGTGAAGCGTCAGACCGGATTTGTGCGACGCCGACGGTGGCATGTCCTCCGGCAATTCCCATTGCGGTTTCCGGGGAAAAAATCGGTACACATGCGATACAATTATTTGAGCATTATGGCGTAGAACAAGTAGAAGTAGTTAAAGCAGAGGAACGGAAGTGACTTTTAGAAGGGAGAAGGCTAGAATCACAAATGTTTGGAATAGAAGACAATACCTATAACGATATCCGGGAGAAATCTTTGCTCCAGTGGCTAGAGGAGATGGAGCGGCATGAGGATGTGGCTGTCCGGTGCGGCATCCCTCTGGCAAGGAATTATATGGAATATCTAAAAGCAGAAAATGAAAAATTAAAACAGGAATGTGCCATCAAAGATAAATATTTAAAGAAACTCTCAGGCAGAGTATAAAACAGAAAAAATTTCTCATACTAACATACAAAAGAAAATTTTCGGAATCAGAAAAGTTTCATCAGAAAAGTTTCATCAGAAAAGCTTAGAAAATGAGGATTTAGTATGAGTGAAAAAGAATCATTATGGGCAAGACAGATTAAGGGCAGGCAAAGTATTTCCTTTGATTATGCACCTTACATTATCAGCAGTGCTTCGGTAGTTGGGAAGAAAGAGTCTGAAGGACCTTTGGGAAAATGTTTTGACAGAACCTCAGAGGATAACTTGTTCGGAAAGAATACATGGGAGCTTGCAGAAGGACAGATGCAGCAGATGGCATGCCGCATTGCACTGGATAAGGCAGGGGAAGTGCCGGAACATGTGCGGTTTCTGTATGGCGGGGATTTGCTGCGGCAGGGAATCGCAACTTCTATTGGACTTGAAAATCTACAAATTCCATTATTCGGACTTTTTGGAGCATGCTCCACATCGGGAGAGGCTCTGGCACTGGCATCCATGAGTGTGTCAGCCGGATACGGAGAACGGATGCTGGCGGTAACTTCCAGTCATTTTGCAAGTGCGGAAAAAGAATTCCGTTTTCCTCTTGGTTATGCCAGCCAGAGACCACTTAGTGCATCCTGGACGGTAACAGGAAGTGGTGCTTTTTTAGTGGGGAACCGGAAGAGCCATGTTCGGATTACCGGAGTAACCATTGGGAAGATTGTAGACTATGGAATTACCGATTCCCAGAATATGGGGGCTTGTATGGCACCCGCTGCCTGTGATACAATTGCTTGTAACCTGGATGATTTTGCATATGAAGAACAGGAGTATGACCAGATTATTACAGGTGATCTGGGCTCTGTAGGACAGTCAATTTTGTTTGATTTACTCCGCAAGAAGGGAAAAGACATTAAAGCGAACCACATGGACTGCGGAATGATTATTTTCGACCAGAAAACGCAGAATACCAATGCAGGAGGAAGCGGATGCGGCTGTGCGGCAGTGGTGCTGTCCTCTCTGATTCTTCCCAGACTGGAAAGCGGAGAGTGGAAAAAAGTACTGTTTGTGCCAACCGGGGCTCTGATGTCAACGGTCAGTCACAATGAAGGAGAAAGTGTGCCGGGAATTGCCCATGGCATCATACTGGAACATGAGATGTGACATGAAAACTGAGTCAGTGGAAACGAGTGATTGAAAATCAGTGAAGTTGAATCAGGAAGAGTGAAATCAGAAAGTCGGGAGGGATAACATATGGATTATGTATATGCATTTCTGATAGGAGGACTTATCTGTGCGCTTGTGCAGATTCTTTTGGACAGAACAATGATGATGCCGGGAAGAGTGATGGTACTTTTGGTGGTACTTGGAACACTTCTTGGTTTTATGGGATTATTTAAACCATTTCAGGAGTTCGCAGGAGCGGGGGTGTCCGTGCCGTTGATAGGGTTCGGAAACACCTTGTGGAAGGGAGTCAAAGAGGCAGTAGATGACCATGGATTTCTTGGAATTTTTATGGGAGGCTTAAAGGCAAGTGCAGTAGGAATCAGTGCAGCGCTGGTGTTTGGCTATCTGGCCTCTCTGGTTTTTGAACCGAAGATGAAGGAGTAACCGGAAATACTTAAGAGGAGAAAACATTATGGAGTACACAAGTATTATCATTCCGTTTATCGGTGGACTGGGAATGTTCATTTATGGAATGCAGATTATGGCCCAGGGCCTTGAAAATGCGGCTGGCAACCGGATGAAAAACCTTCTGGAAGTGCTGACGAAAAACAAGTTTTTCGGAGTGCTTCTGGGTGCGGCAGTGACAGCAATTATTCAGAGTTCTTCTGCCACAACTGTCATGGTGGTAGGTTTTGTAAATGCAGGTATTATGAATCTTACACAAGCCATGGGTGTTATCATGGGTGCGAATATCGGTACTACAGTTACCGGGTGGTTGGTTTCCAGCGTGGAATGGGCGGAGTTTTTAAGCCCTGCTACTTTAGCACCGATTGCGGTTATGCTTGGTGTTATCATTATGATGACAGGAAAACGTCATTCTACAAAGGACATTTCCAGTATTATTATTGGATTTGGACTTTTGTTTGTAGGAATTTCAACGATGTCAACCGCAGTATCACCGCTTCGTGAGTCGGAGGGACTTAGAAGCTTGTTTGTGAATCTGGGAGGAAATCCCATTCTTGGTATTTTAGTGGGTGCCATTGTGACAGCGATTATCCAGAGCTCATCAGCATCTGTCGGTATTCTGCAAAGTCTTGCTTCCGCAGGACTGGTTCCGTTTGGAGCAGCCATTTACATTATTATGGGTCAGAATATCGGTACTTGTGTGACGGCTATTCTTTCAGCTATGGGAGCAAAGAAAAATGCAAAAACAGCCGCTCTCATGCATTTGTTATTTAACATTATAGGAACAATTATTTTCAGTATTGGTGTTATTACTTATATGTCGGTTGTGCGGCCGGTATGGGCAAATGGAACAATTACACAGACACAGATCAGTATGATTCATACAATTTTCAACGTTGTGACAACGATTCTTCTTTTCCCGGTATCTGACTGGATCGTGAAGCTGGCAAAGAAAATTGGTGGTGTAACAGAAGAAGAACAGGATGAGAACAGTCTGCTTCTGGATGAACGTATGCTGGAGACTCCGGGTATTGCAATTTCTTCTATGATGTCAGAAATTACCCGTATGGGACGTATGGTTCAGAAAGCACTGGAACTTACAGAAACTATATTTGAGACCCGGAATGAAGAGGATATCAAAGTTTTAAGAAAAACAGAGAAAACGGTTGATTTGATGAGCCGGGGATTGACAGATTATTCCATTCAATTATCAGCACTCCAGATTAGTGAACGGGAACATCAGGAAGTGTCCCACATGATTCAGGTAGTTTCGGATATTGAACGTGTCAGTGATTATTGCGAAAACATTGCAGAATTTGTGGAGAGTCTGATTGAGAAGAAAATCGATTTTTCAGAGACAGGGCACAGACATTTAAAGAATATGATAGAGGTGTGTACAGAGTCTTACGTTTCGGCAATTGATGCATTTGAAAAACAGGATTCAGGAAGTGCACTTCATACCATTGAGAAAGAGACAGAGGCAGACGGATTGGAAATTTCTTATCGCAACAAGCATACAAAACGTCTGGTTGAAGGTGTCTGTGATGCAGAGGCCGGTGTTATCTTCTTGGATGCACTTATTTGCATGGAACGTGTATCTGACCATGCGAGAAATATTGCCGAAGATGTGTTGGAAGAAAAAGGACAGTTATAGAGAATTATCGAGACTGATACAGGAATAGAAATGAATCAGAGAAAAGGTGCTGCGTGAAAACAGCACCTTTTACTCTTCTATGACTTGAATTTCCAGATAATCAAAATCAATGGAATCTATAAAATTATCCGGATAGAACCTTGTTTTGGAATGCCGCTGAAATTCGGAAATGGTTTTGTCAAGCCAGATAGGTTTACTTAAATCAAACTCCAGACAGACCTCATCCAGAGCATGAAAGATTTTATGTGTTCTTGTATCATCACTGGAATCGCAGATGGTTGTGTCGCGGAGCAGACGGTTGTCTTTAAATTCTTTAGCCCATAAACGAAACATGTCACGTTCTCCTTTTGGTTTCCTCTTTTTATGTCTGCATCCAGTATAGCATATCTTGACAAGAATTGTATATAAATGAAATGAGAGATTGAAAAAAGGAAAAGTCATGAGAAAAATTTTATTTTCGGTAAATGTACTGCTTCTTCTGGCATGCGTATATGTAGTATCTCCGAAAGCTGCAAATTATATTGATACACCGTGGTCCGGAAAAGCAGAAGAATCTGGGGTAAAGCAGGAGCAGACGAACGATATGCGGATAAGTGAAAGCAATACAGAGGATGGAACGGCAAATGTGACGGAAAATGCAGCGGAGGATGCTGCGTCTGTAGAAGTCATTGTGGAAGGACAGTATCCGATTATGGGACAGACAGATGTGACAGCAGAACAGATGGCAGCGTATTTCCACCAGAGCGGAGCTGTTTATCCAGTAGAAGTACTATCCGCAGGAGGCGCACCGGATATTGAAACCTTCTGTCAAATCTACTGTGAAGAGGCAGAAAAAGAAGGAGTCCGCTCCGAAGTCGCATTTGCTCAGACCATGAAGGAGACCGGATGGTTACAATATGGTGGAGATGCAGAAGTTACCCAGTATAATTTTGCGGGACTTGGTACGACGGGAAACGGAGTACAGGGAAATAGTTATGCGGATGTGAGAGAAGGGGTGCGTGCCCAAATTCAGCATTTGAAAGCTTATGCTACAGACGAAGCATTAAACAGTAACTGCGTGGATACCAGATATT
Organism: uncultured Bariatricus sp.; assembly: GCA_934307065.1. Taxonomy (GTDB): domain Bacteria; phylum Bacillota; class Clostridia; order Lachnospirales; family Lachnospiraceae; genus Allocoprococcus. The sequence continues at coordinate 94,704 of CAKRCD010000002.1, forward strand.
CTTACGTGACAAAAGGAAGTGCACCCTATGTAGAGTGGCTGGGCCAACAGGAAAATCCGGAGGGTTATGGATGGGCAACCGGAGAAAATTATGGATATGACATCGTAAAAATGATACAAGAAATGAAAAATATATGCTATAATGAGCGTTAGTGGGCGGGAGAAAGCGCAGCTTGCTCAGTGCGAGCGACAGGTCTACAAAAAGGAGCAGAATTTTATGCAATTAAGCGTGAAAGATTACAATGAGATAGATAACTGGAAAACAGCTATGTTTCTTTATAATGCAGCTTTAAAGGAAGTCGGCACCAAGCTTGATATTCTCAATGACGAATTTCAATATGTACATAAGTATAATCCCATTGAGCATATTAAGAGCAGAATTAAAACCCCGGAAAGCATTGCCAAGAAGCTGAAGCGGCATGGAAAAGAGATTACGATTCAAAACATGCTGAGAGAAGTCAATGATGTGGCGGGCGTCAGACTGATTTGCTCGTATACTACAGACATTTACCGGTTGGCAGAGATGATTGGTAATCAGAGTGATTTGAAAGTGATTTCGGTCAAGGACTATATTAAGAATCCGAAAGAAAGTGGTTATAAGAGTTATCATATGCTGGTTACGGTACCGATTTACTTAAGTGACAGTGTGGTGGATACCAAGGTGGAGATCCAGATACGGACGATTGCCATGGATTTTTGGGCAAGCCTGGAGCATAAGATGCATTATAAATTTGAAGGACAGGCACCGGAATATATTTCCGAAGAACTGAAACGTTGTTCAGAAATCGTGTCTACACTGGATGAAAGAATGTTATCGCTGAACGAAGCAATTCTTGCATCGCAGACTCAGGAGAAGGAAACCATTGAAATTCCGTATGCAATGAATACAGATATTGCAAATAATCCATTGATACGGTTTGAGAAAAAAGAATAAAAGAGTATGAATAAGAACTTTTTACATTGTTATGTGAAAGGTTCTTTTTTTTTTACACAGATTTAACATAGAAGGGGTTTTGGATTTAACAAAATGCCATTAATATTGCCGTTGTAAACGAAAGTAAGAAAAATGAAACGCAAATGTGGAGGAAAGAAAAATTATGAAATTAAGAAAATTACTTACACTTACAATGGCAACTGTAATGACAGTATCAATGCTGGCAGGATGTGGTTCAAGCTCAGATAACAGTACAGATACATCAGATAACTCAGCAAAGCAGACAGAAAGCAGTTGGGATGCTTCAAACGATATCACAGTAATGTCACGGGAAGACGGTTCGGGAACAAGAGGAGCATTTATCGAACTGTTTGGAATCGAGGAAAAAGGTGCAGACGGTAAGAAAGTTGACAATACTACAGTTGATGCAGAAATCACAAATAATACCGAGGTTATGATGTCTAAAGTAGCAGGTGATGATTATGCAATCGGTTATGTATCACTTGGTTCTTTAAGCAACAAAGTAAAAGCGGTTAAGATTGATGGTGTTGAAGCAACAGAAGAAAACATTAAATCAGGTAAATACAAAGTATTCCGTCCATTCAACATTGCTACCAAAGGTAATGTTTCAGAGGTAGCACAGGATTTCATCAACTTTATCTTAAGTGAAGAAGGACAGAAAGTTGTTTCTGACAATGGATATATCGCTTTAGATGGTGCAAAACCTTTCGAATCAAACGGTGCAACCGGTAAAATTGTAGTAGCTGGATCTTCATCTGTTACACCGGTTATGGAAAAATTAAAAGAAGCGTATGCTGCTGTAAATGCCGGAGCTGAAATTGAAATCAACGAAAGTGACTCTACAACAGGTATGACAAGCACAATGGAAGGCATCTGCGATATCGGAATGGCATCCCGCGATTTAAAGGAAGATGAAGCAAAAGAATTAGACGCAACTGTAATTGCAAATGACGGAATTGCAGTAATCGTAAATAACAACAGCGCTGTAGAAGAACTGACAAGCGAACAGGTAAAATCAATCTTCGTAGGTGATGTGCTTACATGGGATGAAATTGTAAAATAATAATGAGGTAACATATATGAAAGCATGGAAAGAAATTATCATGCGGGGTGTGTTCTTTCTGGCTGCCTGCACTTCGGTGCTGGCAGTAGCACTCATTTGTATCTTTTTATTTGCAAATGGTGTCCCTGCGATGAAAGAGATTGGATTTGGTGCATTTCTTACAGGAATGACATGGAAACCCAATAATGATTTGTATGGTATTTTCCCAATGATTATCGGAAGCATATATGTAACGGCAGGAGCTGTACTGGTAGGAGTTCCGGTGGCAGTTCTTACTTCCGTGTTCATGGCAAAATATTGTCCGAAGAAGATTTATCCGGTTTTGAAATCTGCCACAGAATTACTGGCAGGAATTCCATCGGTTATCTATGGATTTTTCGGAATTATGGTTATGGTTCCAATGATTCGGAGCTTTGCAAAAACACTTCAGGCAGCAGGGATTATCCGAAAGGCAGGGAACGGAAGCAGTATTCTGACAGCATCCCTTCTTCTTGCACTAATGATTCTTCCAACGATTATCGGAGTTACAGAGTCTGCAATTCGTGCAGTGCCGGTTCATTATTATGAGGGTTCACTGGCACTGGGAGCAACCAAAGAACAAAGCATTTTTAAAGTAGTACTTCCGGCTGCAAAATCTGGTCTGATAGCAGGCATTGTTCTGGGAATCGGACGTGCCATTGGTGAGACTATGGCGGTAATTATGATTGCCGGAAATCAGCCAAGAATGGCAAACAGCATTTTTGCAGGAGTCCGTACACTGACAGCAAACATTGTGCTGGAGATGGGATATGCGACAGGACTGCACAGGGAGGCACTGATTGCCACAGCTGTAGTACTGTTTGTGTTTATTCTGATTATTAATTTCTCCGTATCACTCCTGAAGAGGAGGACAGAAAATGAATAAAAAGAAACGAAAACAGCAATTGATTTCATACAAGAATGCACCGGGGTCAGCAATTCTGGCACTGCTTGTAATGCTTGCCACGCTTTTAACCTTTTTGACATTATTCTTTTTGATTATTTATCTGCTGATGAAAGGCGTGCCCCATCTTTCGGCAGACTTATTTTCACTGCATTATACTTCAGATAATGTGTCCCTGTTCCCGGCTCTGATTAATACCGTCTGGATGACCGTGCTGGCACTTGTGATTGCAGTTCCTCTTGGAATTTTCGCAGCAATCTTTCTGGTAGAATATGCAGGAAAAGGGAACCGGTTTGTGGATGTCATTCGTCTGACAACGGAGACACTTCAGGGAATTCCATCGATTGTATATGGTTTGTTCGGAATGTTGTTCTTTGTTACCAAGCTGAAATGGGGATTATCCCTTCTGTCCGGAGCATTTACACTGGCGATTATGATACTGCCGCTGATTATGCGGACCACAGAGGAGTCTTTAAAATCCGTTCCGGAGAGTTATCGTGAAGGGAGCTTTGGACTGGGAGCCGGAAAGCTTCGTACCATTTTCCGGATTGTGCTTCCGGCAGCAGTTCCCGGTATTCTGGCAGGCGTGATTCTGGCAATCGGAAGAGTCGTAGGGGAAACTGCAGCTTTAATGTATACGGCAGGAACGGTAGCACAGATACCGGACAGTATCATGGGCTCCGGAAGAACACTGGCACTTCACATGTATGTGTTGTCAAACGAAGGATTACATACAGATAAAGCCTATGCAACGGCTGTCGTACTTCTTGTTTTAGTCATTGGAATCAATACAATTTCAACAGTGGTTGCAAAGAGAATTTCGAAAGGAAATGGAAATGGAGAAGATTAAGGTAAAAGATTTAGATTTGTATTATGGTGACTTTAAAGCACTGAAGAATATAAATCTTGATATAGAAGCAAATAAAATTACAGCATTCATCGGCCCGAGTGGATGTGGAAAATCAACACTTTTGAAATCCCTGAACCGAATGAACGATTTGGTGGCAGGATGCCGGATTGAGGGCGATGTGTTGCTGGATGGAGAAGATATTTATGGAGATATGGATGTGAATCTGCTGCGTAAGCGGGTGGGAATGGTATTTCAGAAACCAAATCCATTTCCAATGAGTATTTATGATAATATTGCTTACGGTCCACGTACACATGGAATCCGCTCGAAGGCCAAATTGGATGATATTGTAGAAAAATCTTTAAGAGATGCGGCAATCTGGGAAGAATGTAAGGACAGATTGAAGAAAAGTGCCCTTGGGATGTCAGGCGGACAGCAGCAGAGACTTTGTATTGCAAGAGCTCTTGCAGTGCAACCGGAAGTACTTCTCATGGACGAACCGACTTCAGCACTGGATCCAATTTCAACATCTAAGATTGAAGACCTTGCCGTAGAACTGAAAAAAGATTATACTATTGTCATGGTAACGCACAATATGCAGCAGGCGGTCCGTATATCTGATAACACAGCATTCTTCCTTCTTGGGGAAGTCATTGAATATAATAATACAGAGAAATTGTTCTCGATTCCATCAGATAAGAGAACAGAAGATTATATTACAGGGAGGTTTGGTTAAGATATGCGGAATCGTTTTGACAGTCAGTTGGAAACTTTGAATGAAATGCTCATTCATATGGGAGAACTTTGTGAAATAGCCATAGAGGATGCTACAAAGGCTCTGGAAACAGAAGATTTAAGCCTTGCAAAAAAGGTAATTGAATCCGATGAGGAGATAGACCATCAGGAGAAGGATATTGAGAATTTGTGTCTGAAGTTATTGCTTCAGCAGCAGCCGGTTGCAAGGGATTTGCGTCAGATTTCGGCAGCACTGAAGATGATTACGGATATGGAACGAATCGGTGACCAGACAGCAGATATTGCAGATATTGTGATGTCGACAAAGTTTGAGGAGAATCAGTCTCTTACAGATATTCGTCTGATGGCAGAGGCTGCAGCAAAGATGGTGCGTGACAGTGTATCAGCTTATGTACAGAGGAATCTGGAACTTGCAAGACGGGTCATGTGTGCGGATGATACAGTAGATGCCATGTTTGATAAAATTAAACAAGAATTGGTGGATTTCATTTCAAAGCGTGAGAGTACAAATGCTGATCAGGCAATCGATTTGATTATGATTGCCAAATATTTGGAGCGAATCGGTGACCACGCGACAAATATTGCAGAATGGGTAGAATTTTCCATCACAGGAACCCATGCAAGTCTCGCGCAGCTTTAAGAATCCGGAAAAGAGGAGACTATGATTTTTTGTGTAGAAGATGATGGAAATATCCGCGAACTGGTAATTTATACGCTGGAGACAACGGGCATGCATGCACAGGGATTTGAAAATGGGAAAAGCTTTTTTACAGCTCTGGAAGGAGAACTTCCAGAGCTTGTTTTGCTTGATATCATGCTTCCCGGCGAAGATGGAATGGCAATTTTGAAACGGTTGAAATCCAATGAACGGACCAAAGACATTCCGGTAATTATGCTGACTGCCAAGGGAGCGGAATATGAAAAGGTTATGGCACTGGACAGTGGAGCAGATGATTATGTGGTAAAGCCATTCGGTATGATGGAACTGTTGTCCAGAATCCGCGCAGTCTTAAGAAGGGCAAAGCCGCAAAGCAGTCAGGAAGGACATACATACGGTGCAATTTCACTGGATAAGAAGAAACACGAGGTTATGGTAGACGGAAAACCGGTGGTATTGACCTTAAAAGAATTTGAGATGCTGGCTTATCTTCTGGAAAACAGAAATATTGTACTAACCAGAGACCAGCTTCTGGAGAAAATATGGGGCTATGATTTTGATGGCGAGACCAGAACCGTGGATGTACATGTACGGACCTTAAGACAGAAGCTTGGCAAAGCCGGGGAATGCATTGAGACAGTTCGTGGTGTGGGCTACAGAATAGGGGACAAACTATGAAAAACAGAATTCGAAGAGGCATGTATCTCGTAGTGTTTCTGTCACTGATTCTTTCCTATATTCTGATGACGTTCATGATTTACCGGCAGACCTTGGCAAATGTAAAAACAGAATTAAAGCAGGAAGCCGGTTATATTGCGATTTCACTGGATTTAAACGGAGAATCTTATCTTCAGCGCGTGGATGAGGTACATTCAGAAACAAGGATAACACATATCGGTTCAGACGGTAAAGTATTGTATGATTCGGAGAAGGATGTTACAACACTGGAAAATCACAAATCCAGAAAAGAAGTGCAGGAGGCTTTTCAGAATGGAAGCGGGGAGCAAATCCGCAAATCGAATACGCTGGATGAAGAAATGATTTATTATGCATTACGGTTGGAGGATGGATCTGTGCTTCGCGTGTCCCGCGGAATGAACTCTGTTCTCAGGACAGCACTTTCAGCATTTCCACAGATGCTGATTATTGCCCTGGTTTTGCTCGGATTTGCATGGGGACTTGCACATCTGGAAGTACGGAGACTGATGCAGCCGGTATATAAACTGGATTTGGAACACCCAATGGAAAATACGGTGGATGAAGAACTGGTTCCGCTGCTTGAACGGCTGGATACTCAGAATCAGGAAAAAGCAAAAGTAGAACAGATGCGGAAGGAATTTTCTGCAAATGTATCCCATGAGCTGAAGACACCGCTCACTTCCATTTCCGGTTATGCGGAGATTATGAAAGAAGGTCTGGTAAAACCGGAAGATATGAAGAAATTTTCGGAACGTATTTATCAGGAGGCAAGCCGCATGATTACTCTGGTAAGTGATATTATTCAGATATCCAAGCTGGACGAAGGCCTGCCGGGAATGGAGAAGGAGACGGTGGATTTGTATGCACTTTCTAAGAAAATTATTATCCGCCTGTCACCGGTAGCAGAAAAGAAGTGGGTGCAGATGGAGCTGGTTGGGGAGCCGGTCAGCATAGAAGGAGTTCCTCAGGTACTGGAGGAAATGATTTCCAATTTGTGTGAGAATGCGATTAAGTATAATGTGGAGTATGGAAAAGTGTCTGTGTGGACAGGAAAGACTCTGCAAGGCATTAAAGTTATTGTGACAGATACAGGGATTGGTATTCCAAAAGAACATCAGGAGCGGATATTTGAGCGGTTCTACCGGGTGGATAAGAGTCACTCCAGAGAAACGGGTGGAACAGGACTTGGCCTTTCTATTGTGAAACATGGTGCAATGCTTCACAATGCAGAAATTTCTGTACACAGTGAAGTGGGACGTGGCACCAGGATGGAATTGACTTTTAAGGAAGATACCGATATAATAAATCTATCTGATGAAGGAAGGAGATGATGTTTCGTGTGGAAACTGGAAGACACCATCTTAGTGACCAATAATGATCGTGTTTATGAAAAATATAAAGATATTACGAACGTCATTTTGGTAGAATCGTACGAGGCAGTTTTAATTAAAGTGAGGGATCTGGTGTATGACAGGCATGTGCTGCTTACTCATCCGCAGGCATCCAGTCTGAAGCCGAATCAGACACCATATCGCTCTGTAGCGGTTTATCCAAAAAGGGATGAGGATAATACAAAGGATATCATGTTGATTGAGAAGTGTATTGAGACATACAGGCAGTGGCAGGATATTGCACCGACTCCTACGAATTACGAAGAAAGGGTTGCTAATGATTTCAAGACCATAGATTTATCGGTAGTGGATAATTTTATGCCTAGAATTTCCTAAATAGCAGTAGAAGACTATGAGTAACGGGAAACCGAAGGTCGCTTATTTTAAGGGCTTGACAAAGAAAGATTATATTGCGAAAACAATTGAGATCATTGATAATGAGGGGGTTGAGGCAGTATCGATCCGCAGGATTGCCAAGGAGATGGAATGTTCATCAGCCAGTTTATACCGACATTTTGAAAATCTGTCAGAATTGATTTATTATGCAGAACTGCATACACTGAAAGGGTATATCAATCGTCTGAATGAAGCAGAAAAGGGATGGAAGAATATCTGGGATTATTATGTAGGAATTTGGGATTGCTACAGTAAAGAAGCATTCCGCCATCAACATGAGTACGATACCCTGTTTTTAGTGAACGATAATTCCAAGTTGAATGTCTCTATCAAAGAATACTATGAGATGTTCCCGGAAGAGAAAGATAAGACGAACGACTTCTTTTCTGAGATGTTGGAAACCGTAGATTTTATGGGACGAGATTTTCAGATCTGCAAGAAGTGTATTGCAGCAGGTGTGATCGACTATGACGAAGCAGTACGCTTGAATCGAATTGCATGTGTGCTGTATGAAGGCTACTTCAAAATGGTAGTGGATTATAAGATTCCGGAAGAGGAACTGGATCTCTGGGTACAGAAGTATATCGACGATCTGGACTGGGTAGTGATGCATCTGGCAAAGGACTTAAAGGGATATCAAGGTTATGGAAAGTAAATATGTGCTGAATAAAAGGCTTGGTCAGTGTGACTAAGCCTTTTTTTTGTCTATATTACGATAATCCAGATAATCAAGAAAACGTTTCACGGCCACGGATGCAGACCGCTTGTCCTTCAGCGCAAGGCAAATCCGGCGGGAGGCCGGAACATCCAGCTCCTTGATGACAACATGATAAGGAATCCGTCTTAGAATCAGCTTTGGAAGGATACTGATACCGAGTCCGCTTTCCACCATAGACATAATTGCGTAATCATCCCAGGTGGTAAAATGGATTTTCGGAGATAGTCCATACTGGGCGAGAAGAGCAGAGATTTCTGCTTTTTCCCCTTTTTCCATCAGCATAAATGGATAATCACAGAGTGATGCTACCGGAAATACCGGAAGTGAGGCCAGCGGATGGTCTTCTGGCATTATGACCATGAACGGGTCCTCATCGAGAAAAATAGTTTCAAATTCCGAACGGGTTGGCAGACATACAAAGCCGCAGTCCACACGGCCTTCGGCTATCCAGTTTTCTATTTCGGCATAATCTCCGAGAAGAAGTTCATAATCGATATGGGGATAGTCCTTCTGAAATTCACGGATAATGTTCGGAAGCCAGTGTGTGGATGGGCTGGAGAAAGTACCAATACGAATCAGTCCGGATTGAAGTCCATTCAGTTCATCTACCTGCATTTGTAGTTTCTCATATTCATCTACAATATTCTTTGCATAGGGCAGCAGCTTTAGCCCATCAGAGGTAAGCTTGACGCCGCCCTTTCCACGCTCCAATAAAGTAACGCCCCACTCTTTTTCCAAATCGCCAATCATGCGGCTGATACCGGACTGAGAGTAACTAAGCTTTTCACCAGCTTTCGAGAAACTGCCGTATTCTACCGCTTTTACAAAAGACATATATTTTTGAATACCCATACATCTACCCTCCTTTTCTTATTTTAAGGGGTAAAATCTTTTGATTACTATTATTCTTATCATACGATGAATCGGCTATAAAAACAAGAAAATTATTGAAGTTATCACTCAATATTGATTATAGATAAAATAAATAGTTCAAACGTCAAAAAAATGTCAATAGAAAACGTGTAAAAAAATAATTTTCGGTAAAATAACAAAAATATACAAAAAAATATGTGAAAAGTGCAACAAAATAAAAAAGTGTACCAATAATGCTTGAAAGTAATCGCGATAAGATTTATAATACAGTCATGAAGGATAAAGACAGAATAAAAAACATTTATTTTTTTTATCTATGGGTTATCGCGATTACAACATTCAAAGGAGGGAATGCATATGAAATTGGAACTTGGTAAATTCGAGATTAAAGACATCCAATTTGCAGAAAAATCGTACATTGAAAACCACGTACTTTACGTGAACAAGGAGGAAGTAGAAGCCTTAGTACTGGAAGATGACAAACTTATCGGTTGTAAGTTAGACATCGCAAGACCAGGAGAAGCAACACGTATTACACCAGTTAAAGACGTAATTGAACCACGTGTGAAAGTAAGCGGTGGAGAAATGTTCCCAGGTGTTATTGGAAAGGTGTCTCCACAGGTTGGAAGCGGAAGAACACATGCACTGGACGGCTGTACAGTTGTTACAGTTGGTAGAATCGTAGGATTCCAGGAAGGTGTTATTGATATGAGCGGTGTAGCTGCTGACTACTGCCCATTCTCTAAGACAGTAAATCTCTGTGTAGTAATTGAGCCACAAGAGGGACTTGAAACTCATGTATATGAAAAGGCAGGACGTATGGCAGGACTTAAGGTTGCAACATACCTTGGAGAACTTGCAAGAAACCTTGAACCAGATACATTAGAAGTATACGAGACAAAACCTGTATTTGAACAGGCAGCTCAGTATCCGGATCTTCCAAAGGTTGGATACATTCACATGCTTCAGTCACAGGGACTTCTTCATGATACATACTATTATGGAGTAGATGCAAAACAGATCGTACCAACATTCATGTACCCAACAGAAATCATGGATGGAGCAATTGTTTCCGGTAACTGTGTTGCCCCATGTGATAAAGTTACAACATATCATCATCTTCATAACCCAGTTATTGATGAGTGCTACAAGCATCATGGAAAAGATATCAACTTCATGGGTGTTATTTTGACAAATGAAAACGTATTCCTGGCAGACAAAGAAAGACATTCTGACATGGTTGCTAAGTTTACGAACTGGCTTGGACTGGATGGTGTTCTTATTACAGAAGAAGGATACGGAAATCCAGATACAGACCTTATGATGAACTGCCGCAAGGTAGAACGCGCAGGAACAAAAGTTACATTGATTACTGATGAATTCCCAGGAAAAGATGGTAAGTCACAGTCACTTGCAGATACATGTGAAGAAGCAACAGCACTTGCATCTTGTGGACAGGGAAATATGACACTTCAGTTCCCAGCAATGGATAAGGTTATTGGTACACAGGATTACATTGAAAGCCAGATCGGTGGATGGGCTGGATGTATCAATGAAGATGGCTCATTTGAAGCTGAAATTCAGATTATCATTGCTTCAACAATTGCAAATGGTTTCAACAAACTTGCTGCAAGAGGATACTAGGATACTGAGAAGGAGGATACAGTTATGGCAAAATATAAAATCGTTCATTATTTGAATCAGTTCTTCGCTGGTATCGGTGGAGAAGATAAAGCTGATTTCGCTCCAGAAGTCAGAGAAGATGTTCTCGGACCTGGATTAGCTCTTAAGGCAGGACTTGGAGAAGATTACGAAATCGTTGCTACTGTTATCTGTGGTGACAATTATTTCGGAGAAAATCTTGACCTTGCAACAGATACAATTATCGATATGGTTAAGAAATACAACCCAGATGTATTTGTAGCCGGACCGGCATTTAACGCAGGACGTTATGGTGTGGCTTGTGGTACAATCTGTAAAGCAGTAGAAGAAAGACTTGGCATCCCAGTATTATCTGGTATGTACATTGAAAACCCAGGTGCTGATATGTTTAAGAAGGATGTTATCCTTGTTGAAACAGGAAACTCAGCAGCAACAATGAGAAAAGCAGTTCCGATGTTCGTTAATCTGATTGAAAAGATGGCAACAGGTGCAGAAATCCTTGGACCAAAGATTGAAGGATATCTGGAAAGAGGAATTCGTGTAAACTACTTCGCAGAAGAACGTGGAGCAACACGTGGTTTACAGATGCTTCTTAAGAAAATGGCTGGAGAACCGTTTGAGACAGACCTTCCAATGCCTAAATTTGACAGAGTTCCACCGGCAGCACCAATCGCAGACCTTTCTAAGGCTAAAATTGCTGTTGTTACATCCAGTGGTGTTGTTCCGCTTGGAAACCCAGACCACATTGAATCATCCAATGCTACAAAATTTGGTTACTATTCAATTGAAGGCATGGATACATTATCGAAAGAAGATTTCTTTACAGTACATGGTGGTTATGACCGTCAGTTCGTATTAGAGAATCCAAACCTTGCAGTGCCGATTGATGCACTCCGCAAGCTGGAAAAAGAAGGTATGTTCGGTAAATTGGTTGATTATTTTGCAACAACGACCGGTACCGGTACAGCAACTGGTTCGGCAGCAAAATTTGGTGATGCAATCGGTCAGAGACTCAAAGCAGAAGGCGTAGACGGCGTTATTCTTACCAGTACTTGAGGTACCTGTACACGTTGCGGTGCAACGATGGTAAAAGGTATTGAAAAATATGGTATCCCTGTAGTTCATATTGCAACTGTAGTTCCGATTTCTAAGACAATCGGAGCAAACAGAATCGTTCCAGCGATTGGTATTCCATATCCATTGGGCGATGTAACACAGAGTGATGAGGATTCTTATAAGATTCGTGAAAGACTTTGCGTCAGAGCATTAAGAGCTCTTACAGTACCAGTTGATGAACAGACAGTATTTGAAAAAGATATTTAAATATTGATAACATTAAATCGGATATTTAGTATGAGGATTTCAGGTGGCGGGTTGCTGCCACCTGAAAAATAAGGTCCGGTTTGTTAAAAAGAAAACGATGTTAAACGGGAAATGTTAGGATGGACTCGGAGGAAGGATTTCCTCCAGGAAGGAGAGTGCTTATGAGTACGAATGCAAGCGGCGAAGCGAAATTTAATTCTCGATTTGGTTATATCATGGTAGCTGCAGGAGCAGCCATTGGTTTAGGTAACATTTGGAAATTCCCTTATCTGGCATATCGCGGAGGTGGTGGAATCTTCCTTATCACTTATATTATCATTATCATGCTGATGGCACATCCGATGGTAGAGATGGAAACAGCAATTGGACGTTACGGTGGTGGCGATACCGTTACCTGTTTTGAAAAGATTAATCCAAAATGGGGATTCGTAGGCTGGATAGCAAACTTATGTACCATTATGATTAACATGTTCTATGTAGTTATCGGTGGATGGGTTCTGAAGTATGCAGTAACGTTTATCACGGGTGCTAACTTTGGTAATGATGTTGATGCATTCTATAATAACTTTATTAGTAAACCGGTTGAACCACTTATTTACACAGCAATTATGTTATGTGTAACATCAGGACTTCTGTTATTTGGTATCACAGAAATCGTTGAAAAAGTAACTAAAGTTATTATGCCTGCATTATTTGTACTTTTAATTATCTGTGGATTCTATGCATGCTTCTCAGTAGAAGGCGCTGTAGAAGGCTTGAAATATTACTTATTACCAGCCCCACAGAATTTCAGTATTAAAGTATTTGCGGATGCGGCTACACAGGTATTGTTCTCTGTAGGTATTGGATGGGGTATCTTTACAACCTTAGGTATCAACATTCCAAAGGAAAACAACCTGAAGGGCGATGCACTTTTAGTATCTGTATGTGATACAATGGCAGCTATTACAGCAGGTTTCGTAGTAATTCCTTCTGCATATGGTGCAGGAATCGAACTTACAGCAGGACCGAAGTTGTTATTCATCGTTATGTCTGGTATTTTTGCTAACTTACCGGGTGGAAGAATCATTGGTAGTTTCTTCTTCGTAGCAGTATTATTTGCGGTATTCTCTTCACTGTTCTCATTCTTTGAAATCGGAATCCGAACATTTGAAGTAAAACTGAAAATGGGCCGTAAGAAAGCCGTTGCAGTTGCAACACTGATTATCGGTGCCGGTAATATATTAGTATCTCTTGGATTTGGTGTATTATCATGGTGCAAGCTTCCTTGGCCAAGCTTCCAGGGAATCGCTTACTACAACTTCCTTGACTGGTTTGACTGCTTTACAGCATATGTATTACTTCCTCTTGGATGTCTTCTTATTTGTATGTTTGTCAAATTTGTATGGGGATGGGAAGGCTACGAGAAAGAATTATTCATGGATGGTCGTGACGGAAAACTGAAACCGTTTGATAAAGTCCTTACAACATTTGTAGTACCTGCATTCATGATTATTATTCTTCTTAATGTATTTGGTATTATCGTATAAGTACATGTATAAGAGAAATTTTATAAGTTATTGATTAAGTATTGATTAAGTTGATTAAGGGGCTGTCGCAAGGATAGTTGCGACAGCCTTGTTTTCATAGGAGGGTTACGGATATGAGTATGGACATGAGAAAAGCAGAATGCTATAATCATAATAATGAGTTAATCAAATCATTTGATAAAGAGAGGACACCTATGAAAACGAAAATTAGAACAGCAAATGAAGAAATCCATGGCTGGGTATTTCCGCTTCTTTTTATAAGCGTATATGCCGCCTTTTTCATCTATCAGATGTTGACAAAGGGATTTTCAGAAACCTTAGTTTTTCTGCTGATTTTGGGATTGTTATTTCCAATTCAGTATTTGAAAGTTGTAAGACGTTCTTTTAAGTTCAGACAGCTGCATGAACATTTTGTCAGAGAATATCAGCCTGAAAGAGGACGCATTTACAAGATTACGAAAGAACTGCCGAAAGAAGGGCAGGAAAATAAAATACATTATTACTTACATATTGAAATCTTAAATTCACATGGACAGCTTGTTAGAAAGGTAAAGAGCGAGGCTTATTACAAACCGCTTTATAAATATCTTGCTTCTCCGGAGGTGGATGTTTATTATGACAAGCAGAATAAATATTTCGTAGTGGATGGATTTCAGTTAAAAGAGAATGAGAACGAGCCGGATATTGCACTGGAGAGTTCCAACGTATATGATGACATGTCGCTTCCAAAGAGGCAGTACACCCTTGCAGAAAAGATTATCTGGATTGGGGGAAGCATCCTTATTACAGTTCAGCTTGTTCTTTACTTTATTTGGAGATAAACATATTTGATATATGATGAGAGATAGATTGTATGGTTATTAAGTGAGTTTTTTACATACACCCCTCTATACCTGAGAACCTGTGGATTTTGTTTCCACAGGTTCTTTTTAAGTATCGGAAAGAAACAAACGTCATGCAACATGGATGTATCTATCTGTTTTTGTCATACAAAGTATGAGAAAGGAGCAGATTCAGAATTATTGACAAATAGTTTCAACGGGTTTATGATGCAATCACCATAAGAAATCTCAAAGAGCTCAAGAGTGAATGGTATCAGTGTATAGGGATTATGTATGTAATATGGAAGGAGTAATTAATATGTTAGAAATGGTAGTTGCAATTATTGTATTTGGCACTCTGCTTGGTTTAATCGTGAAAGGTCTTACAGATAAGGAACAGACATGCAAACAGTATTCACTTTTATCTAATCCTGCATTTGCAATGTACAACGAAGGAAAAGAAGTAAAAGCTGAAAACGATACAAGTTATGTTTTACATCCTATGGGAAAAATGGTACATTAGTATTATCTCATGTCTCAGTACATCGAGACGGATATAGGATGTAAAGGAGGATGTTGACAATGAGCGATAAGAAGATATTTGGCAGCATGATCAACAAACTAAAGGAAAGCCCGAAGACAATTGTTTTTACCGAAGGAACGGATCCAAGAATCCTGGAGGCAGCATCGAGACTTCTGAAAGAACAGCTTATGAAGCCGGTTCTGGTAGGAAATGCAGAAGAAGTGAAGGATGTTGCGGGAAAACACGGATTTCAGATTGATGGGGCAGATATAATTGACCCAAATCATTTTGAACATTTTGAAGAAATGGTGGATTTGTTCTGTGAACTTCGTAAGAGTAAAGGAATGACCCCGGA
Organism: uncultured Bariatricus sp.; assembly: GCA_934307065.1. Classification (GTDB taxonomy): domain Bacteria; phylum Bacillota; class Clostridia; order Lachnospirales; family Lachnospiraceae; genus Allocoprococcus. The sequence continues at coordinate 110,197 of CAKRCD010000002.1, forward strand.
ACAGGCAAGGGATATTCTGAAACATGCGAATTATTTCGGAACTATGCTTGTGAAGATGGGAATTGCGGATTCCCTGCTTGGCGGAGCAACTTACTCAACGGCAGACACGGTACGGCCGGCACTTCAGGTCATTAAGACCAAGCCGGGAAACAAGATTGTATCTTCGTGCTTTATCCTGACCCGTCAGAATAAGGATGGAGAAAATGAGACACTTGCAATGGCGGATTGTGCGATTAATCTGACACCTTCAGAGGATGAACTGGTAGAAATCGGAAGTGAAACAGCAGATTTTGCAAAACTTTTTGGTGTGGAGCCAAAGGTTGCATATCTCAGCTATTCTACATTAGGTTCCGGAAAAGGCGACAGTGTTGATAAGATGCGTGCAGCAGCAGCCAAAGCGAAAGAGGCAAGACCTGATTTACCGATTGAAGGAGAACTTCAGTTTGATGCGGCGGTTTCACCGACAGTGGCAAAAACAAAGTGCCCGGACAGTAAGGTCGCAGGTCAGGCAAATGTATTTGTTTTTCCGGATATTAATGCCGGAAACATTGGCTATAAAATTGCGCAGAGGTTAGGTGGATTTGAAGCATACGGACCACTTCTTCTTGGACTGAATGCTCCGATCAATGACCTGTCCCGTGGATGTAACGCGGAAGAAGTTTATTCTATGGCGATTATTACCGCAGCGCAGGCATAAAATAGTTTTCAATCATAGATTCAAATAAATATTCTATATAAAATAATCACAGGGATGTGGAAGCCGGAGTTTCTAACGGCACCACATCCCTGTTTTGGTTATAGTTATAATAGAAAAACTTTGCGGATTTATTTATGTATAGATTATTATTTTAATACAGTCTGTAAGATACGTTCTGCATTCTTATAGCAGATGGCATCTACTTCAGAAGCAGAAAAACCGGACTGATTTAAAGCGTTCGCTAGTTTCACTATATCCTGACAGCCGGTAAGTTCCAGTTCTCCTTTGATACCGTCAAAGTCAGAACCGAGTGCTGCGATATCCAGACCACCTTTGTTAATGATATGACGCAGGTGATGCACCATGTCATCCACGGTAGAGGAGCCATTTTCCTGGAGAAAAGCACCGCAGAAATTAATTCCTACAAGACCCTGACGTTCTCCGAGCTGATGAATCATTTCGTCGGTCAGATTGCGGGAATGCCCGCAAAGGGCGCGGCAGCAGGAGTGGCTTGCGATAAATGGAATTGAAGTATAGTTTGCAACATCCCAGAATCCTTCATCAGAAAGATGGGATACATCAATCAGCATTCCCAAATGTTCCATTTCTTTTACTGCTTCTATCCCGAATGGTTTTAATCCGGTTCCGGCTGTAGCAGACATGTTGTGCGGATATCCAAGACAGTTTTCAAAGTTCCATGTCAATGTAATAAGACGGATTCCATTTTCATATAAGCGATGAAGCCGGTTCATGTCGTTTTCGAGGATTCCGCCTTCTTCTACCGTGAGGAAGCAGGAAGCTTTCTTTTCGGCTTTGTTCTTCTCATAATCACAATAAGAAAGTGCAAGAGCAGCACCCGGGTAATCGGACAAAGAAGCTTTCAAAAGTTTTGTCATTTCCAGAGCATCCTGAAAGTGGCTTTCTGTTTTAGGAGCAGAGCCAGTGTGTAAAAAACAGGCAAAGAATTGAGCCAGATAACCGGTAGAAATCATACGGTTAAGATCCAGATGACCTTTGTTTTCCCAAAGTGTCTCTGATGGTTCTGTACTCCATCCATAATAAATACGTGAGAGTGTATCACAGTGAAAATCAATGTAGTTCATAACAGCCTCCTAGTTTTTTCTTTGAGCATAACACATTTAAATAAAAATGCAATGGTATTTTAATAGTTTAATGCGTTGACAAATGAAAGAACAGATGGTTATAATACTAAAGAACATTGTGAAATGGAATCCGGTATTCTTTCATATATTATTATGAAATCGCACATGGAGCAGTGCAAATGGATTTTACAAAAATGCATGGAACCGGCAATGATTTTATCTGTGTGAATGGATTTAAAGAGCACATAGAACATCCGGATGAACTGGCAAAGGTCTTGTGTGACAGGCACTTTGGAATTGGAGCGGATGGTCTGCTTCTGATTTTGCCCCTAAATAAGAGTCCTTTATTGGAGCAGGCGGATTGCCGCATGGAGCTTTATAATGCAGACGGAAGCCGGGCACGGATGTGTGGCAATGGAATCCGCTGCCTTGGTAAATATGTGTATGAGCATGGCCTTGTACGAAAAACCAGTCTTGTGGTAGAAACATTGTCCGGTATCCGAAAACTGGAGTTACAGCTTCGTAGGGATAAGATACATACGTCATCCGGTCGTGTGGAGGCAGTGAAGGTTGACATGGGAAGTCCAAGACTGAATGCACACAGTATTCCGATTTTATGTGAGAGAGATATTGTGATTCAGGAGCCTGTATGGATTGGCGACCAGGTATTTTCTGTTACAGGGGTGTCCATGGGAAATCCGCATGTTGTTATCTTTACTGACGATTTGGATATATTTCCGGTATCGCAAACAGGGCAGAAACTGGAATTCCATCCCAGATTTCCGGAGCGTATGAATATTGAGTTTTGTCAGATTGTGGATAGAACCCATATCAGAGTCCGTGTGTGGGAACGGGGTGTGGGAGAGACACTTGCCTGCGGAACAGGAGCCTGTGCGGCAGTCTGCGCATCTGTACTGAATGATAAAACAGACAGGAATGTCAATGTATTCCTACCGGGCGGGGAGCTTCAGGTTGCATGGGAGTATCCTACAAACCGGGTATACCTGTCGGGAAAAGCGGAACAGGTCTTTGAAGGAAAGATAAATAAAAAAGATAAATAAAAAAGATAAAGGAGAAGACGTATGTATACAATCAATGAGAATTACCTGAAATTACGTGGAAGTTATTTGTTTTCCAATATTGCAAAAAAGGTAAGTGCTTTTTCTGAGGCAAATCCGGAAGCAAAAATTATCCGGCTTGGAATCGGAGATGTGACACAGCCGTTAGTACCGGCTATTATTGATGCGCTTCATAAAGCAGTGGATGAGATGGCATATGCAGAAACATTCCGTGGATATGCACCGGATCTAGGATATGAATTTTTAAGAAGTGCCATGGCAAAGAATGATTATCAGGCGCGCGGATGTGAGATTACAGCAGATGAGATTTTTATTTCGGATGGAGCAAAGAGTGATTCGGGAAATATTCAGGAGATTTTTGGCGCAGGTTGTAAGATTGCAGTGTGTGACCCGGTATATCCGGTGTATGTGGACACCAATGTAATGGCAGGAAGAACCGGAGAATTTTGCGAGAAGACAGAAACATGGAGTAATGTGATTTACATGCCATGTACAAAGGAAACTGATTTTGCACCGGAACTCCCAAAAGAGACACCGGATTTGATTTATCTTTGTTTCCCAAATAATCCGACCGGTTCGGCAATTACAAAGGATGCATTACAGAAATGGGTTGATTATGCGAATGAAGTGGGGGCAGTGATTATTTACGATGCTGCTTATGAAGCCTATATTACCGAAGAAAATGTACCGCATACAATCTATGAATGTGATGGAGCGAGAACTTGTGCCATTGAACTTCGAAGCTTTTCGAAAAATGCCGGATTTACCGGATTACGTCTGGGAGCCACTGTGATTCCGAAATCGTTAAAATGTGGAGATGTGATGTTACATTCCCTTTGGGCGAGACGCCATGGTACAAAATATAACGGAGCGCCTTACATTGTTCAGAGAGCAGGAGAGGCTGTATATTCTGAGGCAGGAAAGGCACAACTGAAAGAACAGATTGCATACTATCAGAAAAATGCAAAATTGATTTATGATGGACTGAAAAGCGCCGGTTATAATGTGTCAGGAGCGGTAAATTCCCCTTACGTATGGCTGGAAACACCGGAGCATATGTCATCCTGGGAATTCTTTGACTTCTTATTAGAAAAGGCAAATGTAGTAGGTACACCTGGAGTTGGCTTCGGACCAAGCGGAGAAGGTTATTTCCGATTGACCGCTTTTGGAAGTTATGAAAATACGCTGGAGGCAATCAAGCGTATCCAGAAGATAGGTTAAAAGTGACATCAGGATAAATTTTAATCAGGATAAATCAGCAGGATAAATAAGGATAAATTTGGATAAGGATAATAAGGATAAATTTGCAAAAAAATATGTTGACTTTTGTCTGGAAACGAGTATAATGATATATGTTCGCTGATGAATAAAGCGACATATAATGCGGAATGGTGTAATTGGCAGCACAGCAGACTCTGACTCTGTTAGTAGGGGTTCAAGTCCCTTTTCCGTAGTTTCAGACAGAAGATACCGGAGTGTGGCTCAGCTTGGTAGAGCGCTACGTTCGGGACGTAGAGGTCGCGTGTTCGAATCACGTCACTCCGACTTGATATTATAATAAAAATATCTTAACAAAACAGAATAATGCGGAATGGTGTAATTGGCAGCACAGCAGACTCTGACTCTGTTAGTAGGGGTTCAAGTCCCTTTTCCGTAGCTTGAGGAACTGAGGAATCAGTTCCTTTTTTGTGTATTTTAAACATGTCACAAAGCAGAAATATCATAGTATGTCATAAAATTTTATGGTATACTGTTACGAAGAAATAGAAAACTATGACATTGACGATAAAACTATTCTGGGAGGTAATGATGTCGAGAGGAACCGATTATCTTGCTAAAGTGACAGAAAAAATAGAAAAGCGTATGATAGAGCTTGGAAAGACTGTACAGGAAGTACAGAAAGACATTGAAAATATGAATTCCTATTACTGGGAAAATTACAATGAGATGGACGAGTACGGTTATGAGAATTTTGATAATCAGCAGGCACTCTTAAGCCAGATAAATGCCAAGCAGGAGCATGATAAGGAACTGGTGCGTTTGAAAAAGATGCAGGAGTCTCCGTTTTTCGGCAGTGTGGATTTCTGCTATGAGGATGAGGAAGAAGCGGAAGCATTTTATATAGGAATCGGAAATTTTGCGGAACAGTCGGGATGTGTACCACTGATTTATGACTGGCGCGCCCCGGTAAGCAGCTTGTTTTATGATTATGATAAAGGCGAGGCGTCTTATGAAGCACCGGACGGAACGATGAACGGGGAAATTACGGAAAAATGGCAGTATAAGATTCGCAGTGGCCGCATGGTGTACGAGTTTGAGAGTGATGTGAAAATTGATGATGATATCTTAAAGCAGGAATTAGGCGGGAACAGTGATGTGCAGCTTAAGAACATCGTGCGGACGATTCAGAAAGAACAGAATGCCATTATCCGTAATGCGAAGGACAGAATTCTAGTTATCCAGGGGGCGGCAGGAAGTGGGAAAACTTCTGTGGCACTGCACCGGATTGCGTATTTACTGTATCATGACAGAAAGAATCTGAAGGCATCAAATGTGCTTGTGCTTTCACCAAACAGTGTATTTTCGGATTATATTTCCCATATTCTGCCGGAACTGGGAGAAGAAAATATCAGGGAAATGAGTTTTGACCTTTTTGCATATCATGAATTGAAGGGCATCACAGCTGATTGCGATGACCGGTATCATTATATTGAACATTGTATGGATGGAAGAAGTGCAGCCGAGGAAGAACGGTACCGGTGGAAACAGTCAGATGCATTTACCGGAGCGGTAGAGGGATTTTTGGTGCAGTTAGAAGACCGCCTGATTGATTTTAAGGATATCGAGTATAAAAATATGAAAAAGAGCGCAGAAGAACTGCTGACTTTATATTTTTATAAGTTTACGGAAATTCCTATGCTGAACCGCATGGAAGCAGTGATGGAATATTGCGTGGATGAATATGAGACCTTGTGCGGAAAAAGTCTCAGGGATGATGAAATGGAAATTGTGCGTGAGAAATTTCTGTCTATGTATGAGAGCCGTGATATTTATGAGATTTATAACTGGTTTCTGGAAGAACAGGGATTGGCTGCATTGCCGGATGTTCCGCTTGCGGAACGCTATTTACAATATGAGGACGTATACCCTGTTTTATATTTAAAATACCGATTATATCAGAGCAGACAGCACAAGGATATCCGTCATCTGGTAATTGATGAAATGCAGGATTATTCTTATTTACAATATGTAATTTTGAAAGAACTGTTTCCTTGTAAAATGACTATACTTGGTGATCGGGCACAGAGTATTGATTCCGAAGAACAGGATGTGCTTCAGTTTTTGCCGAATTTATTTGGGAAAAAAGGACTGCGCATTATTGAACTGAATGACAGCTATCGCAATACATTGGAAATTGCAACATATGCACAGCAGATTTCGGGTGTGAAGGGCATCCATTATCTGGAACGTCATGGAAAAGCTGTGGAAGAAATACGGACAGATAAAAGGCAGGCATTGGAACAGGTTCTTGAGAAGGTTCATCTGGGAACAGATGGATATGAAGACGGATATGAGACAACGGCTGTACTGACAATGACGGAAAAAGAAGCGCGGGAAGCGTATGCATTTCTGAAAGAACGCAGGGAGGATGTCCACTATATTGACCGGGATACCTCTGCGTTTAAGAAGGGAATTACAGTGACTACCTATTATCTGGCAAAGGGACTGGAATTTGACCAGGTTTTTGTGCTGTGCGGAGACAAAGACCATGAGTTTTATAAGCAGTATTTGTACATTTGTGCAACAAGGGCACTTCACGAATTAGGGGTATTCGTGGTAAACTAAAGAAAAAGTGTGTGGAAATACGAGGAGGAAGCGTATGGCAAAATATATCATGGCACTGGATGCGGGGACGACCAGTAACCGGTGTATCTTATTTGATAAATCAGGCAGGCCTTGCAGTGTTGCCCAGAGAGAATTTAAACAGTATTTTCCAAAGGCAGGCTGGGTAGAGCATGACGCGGACGAAATCTGGGCCAGCCAGCTCGGTGTGGCAGTAGAGGCAATGACAAAGATAGGTGCTGCCGCAGCGGATATTGCTGCCATCGGAATTACCAATCAGAGAGAGACAGCCATTGTATGGGATAAGAATACGGGTGAACCGGTGTACCATGCTATTGTATGGCAGTGCAGAAGAACTTCGGAATATTGTGATTCATTGAAGGAGAAAGGTCTGACTGAGTTTTTCCGGAAAAAGACCGGTCTTGTGATTGACGCATATTTTTCTGCGACGAAAGTAAAGTGGATTCTGGATCATGTAGAAGGTGCAAGAGAACGCGCCGAGCGTGGAGAACTTTTATTTGGAACCGTGGAAACCTGGCTGATCTGGAAGCTTACCAAAGGAGCGGTGCATGTAACGGATTATTCCAATGCTTCCCGGACCATGATGTTTAATATCAATACGTTAGAATGGGACGAACAAATATTAAGGGAGCTGGATATTCCAAAGCAGATGTTACCGGAAGTGAAACCATCCAGCTGTGTATACGGGATGACAGATTCGTCTTTCTTTGGAGGGGAGATTCCGATAGCGGGAGCAGCCGGGGATCAGCAGTCTGCACTGTTTGGACAGACTTGTTTTCATGCAGGCGAGGCAAAGAATACGTATGGAACGGGCTGTTTCTTACTAATGAATACAGGAGAAAAACCGGTTTTCTCAGAAAATGGGCTGGTAACGACCATTGCATGGGGACTGGACGGAAAGGTCTGTTATGCACTGGAAGGTTCGATTTTTGTGGCTGGAGCTTCGATTCAGTGGCTGCGGGATGAAATGCATTTAATTGATTCGGCAGCAGAATCGGAGGAAATGGCACGAAGGGTAGAGGATACCAATGGCTGTTATGTTGTGCCTGCATTCACCGGACTAGGCGCACCGCATTGGGATCAGTATGCCAGAGGAACCATTGTGGGACTTACCCGTGGCGTAAATAAATATCATGTGATTCGTGCAACACTGGAGTCCATTGCATATCAGGTAAATGATGTGCTTTCTGCCATGAAAGCAGATTCAGGCATTGTGCTCTCGGCACTTAAGGTTGACGGAGGCGCAAGTGCCAATAACTTCTTAATGCAGACTCAGGCCGATTTTATCGGTGCACCGGTGGCAAGACCAGTATGCGTGGAGACGACAGCGATGGGAGCGGCTTATCTTGCAGGACTTGCAGTCGGCTATTGGAAGAATAGGGAAGAAGTTGTGCAGAACTGGGCCATTGACAAAACGTTTAAACCTATGATAGGAGAGGAAGAACGGGAAAAGAAGATAAAAGGCTGGAATAAAGCAGTGAAGTATGCTTTCGGATGGGCAAAAGAAGATTAATTTCATGATGTTTTACATGATGTTTTAATAGAAAGAAGAACATGGAAAAGAGGAAATGAGCATGAAAGAGGAACTGGAAGAAACCTTAAAATCAGAACAGAATTTATTGAAAGCACTGGTAAAGTGGATTGTATTATCGACACTCGTGGGTGGTGTTGTGGGGGTCATCGCCAGTGGATTTGCACATGTTATCAGCATAGTTACAGAATTCCGAATCGGGCATCCGCTTATGGTACTTGGACTGCCGATAGGCGGTATGTTGGTGGTATATCTGTATCAGCTTGGCGGCCAGGCAAAGAATTCAGGCACGAATATGGTTCTGGATACGGTACGTACACCGAGGGGAGAAATGCCGACAGTTATTACACCACTTATTCTGGTAGCAACTACGATTACCCATATGTTTGGAGGATCTTCCGGAAGAGAGGGTGCAGCTCTTCAGTTTGGTGCCAGTGTGGGAAGCTTTTTGGGACGGACACTGAAATTAAATGAAAGTGACCGGAAAATCATCATGCTTTCCGGAATGAGTGCAGCTTTTGCAGCATTATTCGGTACACCTATGGCAGCAGCCATTTTCCCGATGGAAGTGACAAGCGTAGGTGTAATGTATTACAGCGCCCTTGTACCATGCGTATTTTCTGCATTTATCGGGGAATATGTTTCCGTGTTGTTAAAAGTCCGGACTTTGAAGATTCCGTATCTGATTGAAGAAGTGCCTTCATTTTACGGTGTGAACTGTCTGAAAGCAATTTTACTTGCAGTGCTTTTTGCTGCAGCAGGGATTCTGTTTTGTGTACTGCTGCATAAAAGCGCAGATTTATTCGGAAAGTGGTTCCCGAATCCGTATCTGCGTGTGGCAGTAGGTGGAATCGCGGTAATTTTACTTGCCCTTATATTACATACCAGTGATTATTTGGGACTTGGTGAAGCCATTCTGAAAGACAGTTTTGTAAATGCACAAAACCCAGAACGGTTTTTACTGAAAATGATTTTTACCTGTCTTACCTTAAGTTCCGGATTTAAAGGTGGGGAGATTGTTCCTTCTTTATTTATCGGGGCAACTCTTGGCTCTGCCTTATCTTCCATCCTGGCACTGCCTACAAATTTGTGCGCAGGCTGCGGAATGGTAGGTGTATTTTGTGCAGTGACCAATTGCCCGGTCAGCTCGATGCTGATCGCAGCAGAATTATTTGGATTTACAGGAATGCCGTATTACTGCGTGGTAATTGCAGTAAGCTATCTGATTTCCGGCTATAAGAGTCTGTATCATGCACAGACGATTGTGTACTCAAAGACAGAAAATAAATATGTAAACAGACATACAGAGTAGAAAAACGAAAGGAGGGCTCAGCATGTTTGAAAAAAGATGTTCTCTATGTGGAGGAAAGCTTAGAGGTAATATTTGTACCGAGTGCGGTCTGGATAATTCCAAAAGTGATGCGAATTATGTTTCCAGCGGCAGTGTTCATCATCCAGGGGAGGGCATGACCCACACCCACAAGGACAATGAAAATCCAATGGCAGGAAAGACGGTTACCAGAGAGTGGATAAGCGAGGAGAAGAAGGCAGAAAAGGCCAGAAAACAGGGCGCGAATCGAAATGCCCGAACCTATCAGTCTGCCGGTGGTTCGTCCTCTACCTATCAGTCTGCCGGCGGTTCATCCTCTACCTATCGGTCTGCCGGAAATGCATCCTCCGCGTTTCCGACTTCTACTTATAAGACATCGACCTACCGGACATCCACATCTTCGTCTCCGGACAGGGAGAAGCGGAAGCACTCATTGTGGGGAAAACTGATTATGGTTATCATTCTGCTGTCAATAGGTTCTTCCATTTTCGGCGCAATTAAGAACAGTTTTGATGAATGGGATTCAGATAATGATTATTTCTGGGATGATAGGACACCCGAGACAGAAGCAGATTATGACCCATATGGATACGCAGGCAGGGAACTTTCTGACGTAGGAGATACCTATGAAGTGGAGCTGACAGCAGGTGTTTACAAGGGTGGTGTTCACATACCGGAAGGAAGCTATGAGGTAGTGTTTATGCCGGAAACCGGAAATGAACAAAATTCTTATATGGAACTGATCTTAGATGATTCTGACAACGGTATTTATATCCACGAGTATTTGAATGTGGATGACACGACATACATGGAAGATTTGCGTGTTTATGAAGGCGCCATGCTGGAAATTGAGGGACGTGGAACACTGAGACTGCATAGTGAGAATGCGCAGACGGATGAGATGCATTCTATTTCTAATCCAAACACACAGTCCTATGAAGTAACAGAATCTTTTGAAGCAGGAAAGGATGTAATTCCGGGGGTTTATGATGTTATATGCGAATCCGGTTCAGGTATTTTTGATTATACAGTGGAAGATAAGGAAGGGTATCAGAAGTATTGTGGAATGCTGATTGGTGACAGAAATTCCGGATTTGCGGGGGAATTGAAGAATGTAGTTCTGCCGGAAGGTGTCACGATAGACATTGCAGGGATGAAGGTAAGACTTATTCCGAGTGAGATGATAGAATCAGAAGATTACGCAGGATTTTTTAACAGTTACTATTAAAAACAATGAAAACAAAGGAAGAAGAGGGGATTTTAAGAAAACAAGAGGTGAAGAAAATGGCTGAATTTGTAGAATTGCGGGATGTGCGCAAGGTATATCAGATGGGCGAAGTGAAAATCGCAGCGGCTGATGGAATCAATTTTACGGTAAAGAAAGGTGAATTTGCAGTGGTAGTCGGTCCGAGTGGGGCGGGAAAAACTACGGTGCTGAATATTCTGGGCGGCATGGACAGTGCTACAAGTGGAGAAGTCTGGATTGATGGCAGTGATGTGGCAAAATACAATGCGAAGAAACTGACTACGTACCGCCGGGATGATATTGGTTTTGTGTTTCAGTTTTATAACCTGATTCCTAACCTGACAATACTTGAGAATGTAGAACTGGCATTACAGATTTGCAAAGACCCGTTGGATGCAGCAACTGTGCTTGATGAAGTCGGCTTAGGTGAGCGGAAAAGCAATTTCCCGGCCCAGCTTTCCGGTGGAGAGCAGCAAAGAGTGTCTATTGCAAGGGCACTGGCGAAGAATCCGAAACTATTACTTTGTGATGAACCTACAGGAGCACTGGATTATAATACAGGAAAGGCAATATTAAAGCTTTTGCAGGACACCTGCCGTGAAAAAGGAATGACGGTAATTCTGATTACCCATAACTCTGCGATAGCACCGATGGCAGACCGGGTAATCCGTATGAAGAATGGAAAAGTGGCTGAAATTACCCTGAATCCGAATCCGGTTCCGGTAGATACGATTGAATGGTAAGGATGGAGTGCGTATGAAGAAAAATGTATTGCGAAAGGAATTCTTTGTGGAAATCCGCAAAACACTGGGCAGATTTATTTCTATCTTTTTCATTGTAGCATTGGGTGTGGCATTCTATTCCGGTATACGGGCTTCGGAGCCGGATATGCGTTATTCGGGTGATGCTTTCTTTGACCGGACCAATCTGGAAGATATCAAGGTCATGGGAAGCATGGGACTGACGGAAGAGGATGTGGCGGCTATTTCCAAGATAGGCGGTGTGGAATACGCGGAAGGAGCTTACAGTAAGGATGTCCTGTGCTCGGTAGAGGATACGGAAAAGGTCATACATATTATGGCACAGCCGGAAAAGTTTAACGAAACGGAAGTAACAGAGGGCCGTATGCCGGAAAAAGCAGATGAATGTCTGGCCGACGAGGATTTTCTGACAAAATATAATTTAAAGATAGGCGACAAGATCACGGTCCGTTCCGGGGATGACACAGATTTAACAGAGAGCCTTGCCACGGATACCTTCACGATTGTAGGTGCAGGCGAGAATCCGCAGTATATTGCAGTGGGACGAGGAACCAGCCAGGTTGGAAACGGTGAAGTCAATGGGTTTCTGGTAGTTCCGGATTCTGCATTTCAGATGGATGTATTTACGGAAATCTATGTGGCAGTAGAAGGTGCAAAAGATGCAGTGGTATTTACCAGCGCATATGATGACGTAGTGGCGGCTGTGAAAGAAAAAATAACAGGGATTGAGGCAGAACGCTGCGAAGCAAGAAAAGCAGATGTCCTGGCAGAGGCAGAAGCAGAACTGAAGAATGCGGAACAGACGATTTCCGAAAAGTCAGATGAACTGGAAGATGCGAAGAATGAACTGGCGGATGCCAGAAGTCAGACGGCCAAAAAGCTGGCAGAAGCAAGGCAGAAGCTGGTGCAGTCTGAGGCAGAGTTAAATCAGGCGAAGCAGAAGATTGTAGACGGGGAAGCCCAGATGCAGTCTGCAAAACAGCAGATTACTGAGAAACAGACCAGTCTGGACATCGGAAAGGCAGAGTATGAGGCTCAGGTGCAGGCACTTGACAGCAGTGAGAAAGAACTGCTGGATGGAGAAAAACAGTATCAGGATGTTTATGACAGCACCATGCAGTTATTTGTACAGAAGGAGCAGGCAATCAAAGAGAATACACAGTATTTGCAGAATCAGAAGGCAGAACTGGTAAAACAACAGACAGAACTTCAGAATCAGATTGCGGCACTGGAAGCGAAAGAGGCACTCGGAGAACTTTCAGAGGAAGAACAGACGATGCTTACAGGGCTTCGTACTTCTATGGAATCCGTAAATACAGGAATCGCCCAGCTTGACAGCGGGCTTGCGGAACTGGAAGCAGGAGAGAAAGAACTTCAGATTCAGAAAGAAACATTCCTGCAAAAAGGAGCAGAAATAGAGCAGGGAAAACAACAGCTTGCAGCAGGACGGGAAGCGTTAAATGCAGTGAAAGCCCAGCTTGATGAAGGACAGAAGCAGTTAGATGAAGCCCGGAATACGCTGAAAGAAAAGGAACAGACCCTTGCAAGAGGAAGAAAAAGCCTTGATGCGGGGAAAAAACAGCTTGCAGAAGGCTATGAGGAATATGAAGAAGGTGTTCAGACTGCCATGGAGAAATTAGACTCCGGGGAACAGCAGATTATGGACGGAGAAACCCAGCTCATATCTGCCCAGCAGGATGTGGCGGATGCCAAAGCGGAGATTGCCAAGGTAGAAAATCCAAAATGGTATGTGCAGGACAGGGATGAGGCGGTTGTCGAATATGAAGGCTACGGCGAGAACGCGGAACGTATGAAGGCTATAGGACAGGTATTTCCGGTGTTGTTTTTCCTGGTAGCGGCGCTGATCAGTTTAACCAGTATGACCCGGATGGTGGAAGAACAGAGAATCCAGATAGGGACCATGAAAGCCTTGGGATATGGCAAAGGTGTGATTGCAAAAAAATATATTTCTTATGCATTACTGGCTGCTGTAGGTGGAAGTATCATGGGAGTTCTGATTGGGGAAAAGATATTCCCATATATTATTGTAGTCAGCTATAAGATCCTGTACACACATATACCGGATGTTTCTATTCCGTACAACCTGCATCATGGACTGATGGCTACGTTGATTGCAGTATGCTGTATTCTTGCGGCAACGATATTTGCCTGCTATAAGGAATTCCTGGCACAGCCGGCAGAACTGATGCGACCACCGGCACCGAAGGTAGGAAAACGTATTTTGCTGGAGCGGATTCCGATTGTGTGGAAGCATCTGAACTTCACATGGAAATCTTCCGTTCGTAATCTGTTCCGTTATAAAAAACGGTTCTTTATGACGGTATTTGGAATCAGTGGGAGTATGGCACTTATGCTGGTGGGATTTGGACTCAAGGAGTGTATCTATGATGTTGCAACGATTCAGTATAATGAAATCCAGTTCTACGATGCAGCCGTTTATACAGATGATAAATTATATCCGGACGAGCAGAAAGATATTTTGAATGAACTGGAAAATCAGGATGCTCTGGAAGCCTATATGCAGGGCAGAATGCAGAAGGTGGATGTGAAATCAGATACGGGTGTACAAAGTCTCTACCTGACCGTTCCGGAAGATGGGGCAGACCTTGATACATTTTTCAGCTTCCACAGCAGAACGTCGGATGATGTTTATTCATTGGAGAAATCCGGAGTGATCATCACAGAAAAAGTAGCAGATATGCTGAATGTGAGTGTAGGAGATTCCATCACGATTGAGGATGAAGATAAGGGAGAAAAAGAAGTCCAGATTCAGGCGATCTGTGAGAACTATTTAGGGCATTATCTCTATATGTCCGAGGCAGTCTATGAGGAATTGTATCAGGCAAAGCCAAGATACAACTGTATCATGTATAAGGTAAAGGATGGAAAAGATTCAGAGATTGCCGGGATTGGTGAACAGCTTCTGAAATTTGACAGTGTGCTGAACGTAAGCTATACAGAAGCTACGAAAGAAACTTTGGATGGCATGCTTGAAACCTTGAATCTTGTTACGATTGTATTGATTATTTCTGCGGGTATGCTTGCGTTTGTGGTTCTCTATAATCTGAATACCATTAATATTGCGGAGCGCAAGCGGGAACTTGCCACACTGAAAGTTCTAGGCTTCTATGATGGAGAAGTCAGCTCCTATGTATTCCGGGAAAATGTAATTCTTACGTTTATCGGTGTACTGGTAGGTGCTGTGCTTGGTAAATTCCTGCATCGGTTTATCATTGTGACGGTGGAAGTCAGTGCAGCTATGTTTGGCAGAGTGATTCATCCGCTCGGTTACCTGTATGCAGGCGGACTGACGGTACTGTTCTCTATGATGATTAACTGGCTGATGCATTATAAGCTGAAAAAGATAGATATGGTGGAATCTTTGAAGAGCGTAGAATAATAGAATTACATAATTGTTTATAGAATTTTTATAAACTTCACAAAACTATTAGCACTCACGGAAAATGAGTGCTAATTTTCTATTGACAATTAATTTTACAAGGATTAATATATCATGTAGAAAAAGATTCAGATTGAAGGAGTGATATCAATGGCATCAAAAAAAGGTAGCCTTTCTATTAGCAGTGAAAATATTTTTCCAATTATAAAAAAGTGGGTATATTCCGACCACGATATTTTTGTACGTGAAATTATCTCCAATGGATGTGACGCGATTACAAAGCTGAAGAAGCTGGACATGATGGGAGAGTACGAACTTCCAGAGGACTATAAAGCCAAGATTGAAGTAATTGTGAATCCGGAGAAGAAGACTCTGAAGTTTATCGATAATGGTCTTGGAATGACGGCAGATGAAGTAGAAGAATACATTACACAGATTGCGTTCTCGGGAGCAACACAGTTCCTTGAGAAGTATAAAGACAAAACAACAGAAGATGAAATCATCGGTCATTTCGGACTGGGATTCTACTCTGCATTCATGGTAGCAGATGAAGTTCATATTGATACCCAGTCTTATCGGACAGGTGCAGCCCCTGTACACTGGGTAAGCAATGGCGGTACAGAGTATGAGATGACAGAGGGAACGAAAGAAGGAGTAGGAACTGAGATTACTTTATTCTTAAATGAAGACAGTGTTCAGTTTGCAAATGAATACCGTATCCGTGAAGTCCTTGAAAAATATTGTTCCTTTATGCCGGTAGAAATCTTTGTATCAAAAGAAAATGCAGAACCGGAATATGAGACTATTGAAGAAAGCGAACTTTTGGATACGGATACGGTAGTAGAACATATCCATGAAGACGCTAAGATGGAAGAAAAGGAAAATGAAAATGGCGAGAAAGAAATGGTGGAAGTTTCCCCGGCAAGCGATAAGGTCAAAATCATGAAGCGTCCGGTTTCTATCAGCGACCCTCAGCCACTTTGGACAAAGCATCCAAATGAATGTTCAAAAGAAGATTACCTGGAATTTTACAGAAAAGTATTCTTAGATTATAAGGAACCGTTGTTCTGGATTCATTTGAACATGGATTATCCATTTAACTTAAAAGGAATTTTATACTTCCCGAAAATTAATTCCGAGTATGATTCTATTGAGGGAACCATTAAGTTATATAACAACCAGGTATTTATCGCAGACAACATCAAAGAAGTCATTCCGGAATTTCTTATGGTATTAAAGGGAGTCATTGATTGTCCGGACCTTCCGCTTAATGTGTCAAGAAGTGCATTACAGAATGACGGATTTGTGCATAAGATTTCAGAATACATTTCCAAGAAAGTGGCAGACAAGCTTTCCGGAATGTG
This sequence comes from uncultured Bariatricus sp., assembly GCA_934307065.1. Classification (GTDB taxonomy): domain Bacteria; phylum Bacillota; class Clostridia; order Lachnospirales; family Lachnospiraceae; genus Allocoprococcus. Next base: position 126,593 of record CAKRCD010000002.1, read on the forward strand.
CAAAGTAGATAAAGAAAATTATGAGAAATACTGGGATGATATCAGTCCATTCATCAAATTCGGCTGCTTAAAGGACGAGAAGTTCTGTGACAAGATGATGGATTATGTTCTGTTCAAGAATATTGACCATAAGTATCTGACACTGAAGGAATGCATCGAAGAAAACGGTGGCGAAATCGTAGAACCAAACGAAAAGAAAGAAGCCGAAGGCGAAGACGAGAATATTGTTTCCGAGGATTTGAAGACTGTGATTTATTATGTAACAGACGAACAGCAGCAGAGCCAGTACATTAATATGTTTAAGAAACAGGGAATGGATGCCGTGATTCTGTCTCACAATATTGATTCTCCATTTATCACACAGTTGGAACAGAGAAATGACCGTGTACGTTTCCAGAGAATTGATGCAGATATTACCGAACATTTCAAAGAAGAAATTTCCGAAGAGGAAAAGGAAGCTTTTAAAGCTACCCGTGACAATTTGATGGAACTCTTCCGCAAAGTACTCGGCAATGATAAGCTGAATGTGAATGTGGAAAAGATGAAAGACGAAAGTGTAGCCGCTATGATTACACTGTCTGAGCAGTCAAGACGTATGGAAGAAATGATGAAGATGTACGGAATGTCAGGCATGGATGCATCTATGTTTGGAACCGATGCAACGTTAGTATTGAATGTAAATCATCCACTGGTAAAATATGTACTCGACCACAAAGACGGAGAACATACAGATATGATTTGCCATCAGCTTTACGATTTGGCTATGCTGGCTCACAAACCACTCAGTCCGGAAGAAATGACAGCATTTGTAAAACGAAGCAACGACATTATGATGCTGCTTATGAAATAGAGCGATTAGGGATAAGGCGCTTAGAAATAACGCAAATGGAAAATAAGTGATTGCAGAAAGAAACACCGTGTTGAGGTTTGGATTTGAAATCTCATGCACGGTGTTTTTCATAGTTTTTATTGTGGTTTTGGAATGACGGTTTCGTTGGAGGAATTCTGAATCAGGTCATATAACTCATTCAGCTCAGCATCTGTCAGTTCCCGGTATTGTCCCGGTTTTAAACCATCTACTTTGATGTTCATGACTCTGATGCGGAACAGCTCCCGGACTTCGTAGCCAAGGGCTTCGCACATACGACGGATTTGCCGGTTCAGGCCCTGGGTCAGAGTGATTTTGAATTTATATTTTCCGATGGCTTCTACCTTACATGGTCTGGTAATGGTATCCAGAATCGGAACACCGGATGCCATCTGCTGTATAAATTCATCCGTAATTGGTTTATCTACAGTTACTTTGTATTCCTTTTCGTGGCGGTTTCCGGCGCGCATCATTTTGTTGATGATATCACCATTGTTCGTCATAAGGAGTAATCCTTCGGAGTCCTTATCTAACCGACCAATATAAGTAATTCGAATCGGATAGTTGAGAAAACGGATAATACTGTCGCGCTCCCTGCGTTCCTCCGTACATACGATTCCGCGGGGTTTGTTTACTGCCAGAACTACCATGCGCTCCTGGCGGGAAAGTACTTTTTTGCCAACCCGGACTTCTTGGGAGGGAGTGACCTTTGTGCCCATTTCCGCGCGCTTGCCATCCACGAACACGATACCCTGACTGATGAGTTTGTCGGCTTCTCTGCGGGAGCAGATACCGGCTTCGCTTAGATATTTATTCAGACGAACGGGCTCTGACACACCACGTTCCTTATATTGTTTTTCTATTTTGTTTGCCATTGTGTTACTGCCTTTCCTTTTTTCATAGTTTATCATAGCGTTTTATACGGTAAAAGTCAATTTGGATGCAATTTGATTTTGCGTATGCTATAATAAATGCACGCACACAAATCTTATCGGGAGGTTTTTCATGCAGATATTTTCATTAGATACTAAAAAATGTATGAACGCATTATTACTTCAGCATGTGTTTGATTCTTTTATGCTGGTAGAGGGCGAGATTACCACATTTAATACCTATCATATAGATGGAAGGCTGAAAAAGGAATTTTATCATCAGCAGTCTTCATCGGAAATTATGATTCCGGAAAGGGAGTTTTCCTTGTGGAAAGAGCAGAGAGAGCTTTGTTTTTCGATTATAAAGGGAAAATTGACACCGATTGGATTCCGGTTTGTACTGGCTCTGTCGGTACCGAATGTGGCAAAATTACTGGAACAGGAAGAACTGGATTTTACCATGGATGATATACAGGGATTGTATCTGAATTTCAAATATGACGGATTAAAGCTTACTTGTACAACGGGAACCTCCATGAAATTATTTACACTGGATAAGTCACTGGAAAATGCATGGGATGCCATGGCAGCACGTATTTTTGCAAAGAATGAAATTCCGTTTGAAAATGGCATTTGAAAAATTGTTGTTTGTTGCTATAATAGATACATTAAGTAAAAGTGGGGATACTATTATCCTGATAAAGATTTGGAAACTGGGGTAAGACATGGATAAGAAGAAAAGAATGCAGGAGCTGGTAGAGCTTCTGAACAGAGCAGGAAAAGCATATTATCAGGAAGCGCGGGAAATCATGAGCAATTATGAGTATGATGCACTTTATGATGAATTGGTAAAGCTGGAAAAAGAACTGGGAACGGTGCTTTCCAACAGTCCTACCATTCATGTGGGCTATGAGGTCATCAGTGAACTGCCAAAGGAGCGGCATGAATCGCCAATGCTTTCTCTGGATAAGACCAAAGAGGTCAGCAGGCTGAAAGAATTCGTGGGGAATCAGAAAGCCCTGATTTCGTGGAAACTTGACGGACTTACCATTGTGCTTACTTACCGGGATGGAAAGCTGTATAAAGCAGTAACAAGAGGAAATGGGGAAGTAGGGGAGGTCATTACCAACAATGCGAAGGTATTTAAGAACATTCCTCTGCAGATTAATTATAAAGAAGAATTGATTCTCCGGGGAGAAGCAGTGATTGGCTATAGGGATTTTGAGCGGATTAACGAGACTATAGAGGATGTGGATGCTAAGTATAAGAATCCAAGAAATTTATGCAGTGGTTCGGTGCGACAGTTAAATAATGAGATTACCGCAAAACGGAATGTCTGTTTCTACGCATTTTCGTTAGTAAAAGCTGAGAATGTAGATTTTCACAATTCCAGAAAAGAGCAGTTTGCATGGCTGGCATCCTTGGGATTTGATGTGGTAGAGCATTATCTGGTAACAGCAGATGAGCTGGAAGACCGGGTACAGTTTTTCGCAAATAAAATTGCAGAAAATGATTTCCCATCGGACGGACTGGTTTTGGTTTATGATGATATTGCCTATGGGCAGTCCCTTGGAAGAACTGCCAAGTTCCCAAGAGATTCTTTCGCATTCAAATGGGCAGACGAGGTGCGGGAAACGACTCTCCTGGAAATTGAATGGAGTCCGTCTCGAACCGGACTAATCAATCCGGTGGCAATTTTCGAACCGGTGGAACTGGAAGGAACAACAGTCAGTCGTGCCAGTGTCCATAACTTAAGCATCATGGAAGAACTGGAGCTTGGAATCGGAGATACCATAGAAGTTTATAAGGCAAACATGATTATTCCGCAGATTGCGAAGAATCTGACTTGCAGCAGAAATATTGAAATACCGGAGGTCTGTCCGGTGTGCGGTGGTGCTACAGAAATCAGAAGACAGAATGATGCCAAATCACTGTACTGTACCAACCCGGATTGTCAGGCAAAGAGGGTAAAGTCGTTTGCTCTGTTTGTGAGCAGAGATGCTTTGAATGTAGATGGACTGTCGGAGGCAACTTTAGAGAAATTTATCGCACACGGATTTATTCATAAATATACGGATATTTTCCATCTAGATCGCCATCGGGAGGCTATCCAGACTATGGAAGGTTTTGGGGAAAAGTCTTATACCAACTTGATGCAAAGCATTGAAGTGGCAAGAGAGACCACTCTTCCGAAACTTATCTATGCATTGGGAATTTCCGGGATTGGTCTTGCAAATGCCAAGATTATCTGTAAAGAATTTGGCAATGACCCTCAGAAACTGATGGAAGCGTCAGAGGAAGCCCTGAGCCAGATTCAAGGCGTGGGTCCGGTTATGGCGAAAGCATTTACCACATATTTTCAGAAAGAAGAGAACCGGACACAGTTAAAGGAACTCCTGGAAGAACTGAATATTCCGGAGGAAACAGCAGGGGAGCAGGCGCAGACTCTGCAGGACAAAGTCTTTGTTATTACCGGAAGTGTGATGCATTTTTCCAACCGGAATGAGCTGAAAGAAGTCATTGAAAATCTTGGCGGCAAGGTAACCGGTTCCGTGACCGGAAAGACGGATTACCTGATTAACAATGATGTAAATTCTACATCATCAAAGAACAAAAAGGCAAGAGAACTAGGAGTACCGATTTTATCAGAAGAGGATTTTCTTACACTTGCAGGAATTACACAGCAGGCATAAGCGCCTGATTTCAGGAGGAAAAAACGATGTCAGAATATGAAAAGATATGTTTTGTATGTAAAAGGCCGGAGAGCGTGACGGGGAAGATGATTGCGCTGCAGCCGAATTTATTTGTATGCCCGGACTGTATGCAGAAAAGTATGGATGCTATGAACAATATGCCATTTGATTATAATCAGTTTATGAATAATCCGGGAATGCCGGTAATGGGCTGGGATGAGATGGAGAATGAAATGCCGAAAACACAGCGTGTAAAGAAGAGAGCACCGGAAGAAGAACGTGTGCCGATTATTGCGCTTAAAGATATTCCAGCACCACATAAAATCAAAGAGAAATTAGATGAATATGTAGTCGGACAGGAATATGCCAAGAAGGCCATGTCGGTTGCGGTATACAATCATTATAAGAGAGTGGCAGCAGACCCGGCAGACCAGATAGAAATCGAGAAATCCAATATGCTGATGATTGGACCAACCGGTTCCGGTAAGACCTATCTGGTAAAAACACTGGCAAAGATTCTGGATGTACCGCTTGCTATTACGGATGCAACCTCACTTACAGAGGCAGGTTATATCGGGGATGATATTGAAAGTGTGGTTTCCAAATTGTTAGCTGCTGCAGGAAACGATGTGGATAAAGCAGAACAGGGGATTATTTTCATCGATGAGATTGACAAGATTGCCAAGAAAAAAAATTCCAGTCAGAGAGATGTGAGCGGCGAGTCTGTACAGCAGGGTATGCTGAAGCTGTTGGAGGGCAGTGAAGTAGAGGTACCTGTAGGAGCAACCAGCAAGAATGCTATGGTTCCGCTTGTGACGGTAAATACGAAGAATATTCTTTTCATCTGCGGCGGTGCATTCCCGGATTTGGAACGGATTATCAAGGAACGTCTGTCAAAGAATGCGTCCATGGGCTTCGGAGCAGACTTAAAAGACAAATTCGATAAAGAGAAAGATATTCTGGAGAAAGTTACGACAGAAGATTTGCGGACTTTTGGAATGATACCGGAGTTTCTCGGAAGACTTCCGATTATTTTTACCTTAAAGGGCTTAGATGAAGAAATGATGGTTCAGATTTTAAGGGAACCTAAGAATGCAATCCTGAAGCAGTATCAGAAATTACTTGCTCTGGATGAAGTCAGTCTGGACTTTGATGAAGCAGCCCTTCATGCTATTGCGAGAAAGGCGATGGAGAAAGATACCGGAGCCAGAGCATTGCGCGCGATTATCGAAGAATTCATGCTGGATATTATGTATGAAATTCCAAAAGATGACAGCATTGGTCAGGTAACCATTACAGAAGCATACATAGAAGGTACAGGCGGACCACTGATTCAGCTCCGGGGGCAGAGTGTGCCACGAATTGAGCAGAATGCCTAGCCATAGAGATGGCGTGAAATGTAAGTGCATTTGTATGCATACATAAGTAATCAGAAGACCTCATATACTTTGGAAAAAGGGTATGGGGTCTTTTATGCCATTAAAAGATTGCAAAGAAGCCATTCTTTCTCCTGATTATCGTGATTTTATTTATACCGGCTATCGAAGCTTCTGGAAAGAAATTCTGGAAAATGGAGTCTGCCGGATACCACTGGAATATTCTTTTGAGCTTCTTTATGCTACGGAGGAACAAATGAAGAACCGCCCGCTCTATCAGTTCCCCTACTTCAGCATTCCAAAGTGTTACGCACCGGTAGATTTTCAGGCACTTGATCAGGCTGGCATTTCCAGAATCCAGAACTTCCCTGGTTTTGAACTCTACGGGGAAGGGGTCATCGTAGGTTTCATTGACACTGGTATCTGGTATGCTTCTCAGGTATTCCGCAGATTAGATGGAAGTACCCGGATTCTGCGTATCTGGGACCAGACCATTCAGACAGGTAAGCCTCCGGAAGGACTTCCTTACGGCAGCGAATACACGTCAGAGGACATTAATCAGGCACTCCGTTCTGATAATCCAGAAGAGGTTGTTCCGTCAAGGGATACATCCGGTCATGGTACCTATGTGGCAAGTGTGGCCTGCGGAAGTGCAGATGTGGAAAATCAGTTTCAGGGAGCAGCGCCGGAAGCGGAGATTGTTATGGTCAAATTAAAAGAGGCAAAACAGTATCTGAAGGACTTTTATTTTATTTCATCGGAAGAATGTTATCAGGAAAATGATATTCTTGCCGGCCTTTTTTATTTGCATCAGGTTGCAAAAGAAGAACAGAAGCCACTGATTGTCTGTCTGGCAATGGCAACCAGCATGGGTGGACATAGTGGTGCTGCACCGGTTCCTGCCTATATGGAAGTGCTGGGAAATATTTCCATGATTGGTTTGGTGGCAGGAACGGGAAATGAAGCGGATAAAAGGCACCATTATCTTGGAAATATCAAAGATGCCACAGGCAGGAAAATGGAAATCAATGTGGGAAATCAGGTAAGCGGTTTTACCATGGAAATCTGGACGGAAATTCCCAATGTTATTACGGTGTCTGTGCGCTCCCCTACGGGCACCGACAGTGGACTTATATCCATTGGAACCCGGAACAGAGAGTATGATTTTATTCTGGAACAGACCAAAGTGTCCATTACTTATCAGTTTATGGAGGAAAACGCCAATGCACAGATTGTTCTTCTGCAGTTTGACAGACCTTTAAATGGAATCTGGGAAGTAGAGGTGTATGGAATTCAGATTGGTGACGGAGTAATTCATGCATGGCTTTTGCAGGAAGCGTTTCTGGATGGAGAAGTATTTTTTCTGCGTTCCAATCCGGACTATACGGTTATGGCACCGGGGAATGTGAGGGCAGTGGCCTGCACAGCTTACTATAATGGACGGGATAAAAGTGTTGCAGTCAGTTCGGGAAGGGGGTATACTAGAACTAATCTAATAAAACCTGATTTTGCGGCACCGGGAATCAATGTGCTGGGGGTAAATGTAAGAGGACAGTTTGTAGGACGTTCCGGTTCCAGTGTGGCGACAGCGATTACAGCTGGGGCAGAGGCTCTCCTGATGGAGTGGCTGGTAAGAAGAGACGGAACACCGAATTCCATACAACTGAAGAATTTATTGATACTTGGAACCCAGAGGATGGACGGAAGAGAGTACCCCAACCGGGAGTGGGGGTATGGGATGTTGGATTTATATCAGACTTTTGATGTACTTCGGCGTCTGTAAGTTGGCAAAAGAAGAAAGGAGAATCCAAGATGGATGAATTATTTGAAAAATGGGGTAAGAAAATCGGAGATACCATAGAAGACTTTGGAAAGAAAGCAGAGGATACACTGGAAGTTCAGAAAATGAAAAGCCAGATTAGTACCATGAAGCGCACCAACGAAAGAGATTATGTGGATATGGGCAAGATCATCTATGAAAAGTACAAGAATGAGGAAGAAGTTGCTGAAGAATTCCGCCCATTCTGCGAAGCAATCGCCAAGAGAGAAAGTGAAATCGGAAGTCTGGAGACAGAAATTTCCCGGATTAAAGGAGAATAAGAGATGGTAGTTGCCTGTATCATTCTGATCATAGGGATTGCCGGGGCAGACCTTCTTGGAAAACGATATATCGAAGAACACTTTCAAAAGAATCAGACGGAAGAGATTGCCGGTGGAAAGATTCAGCTCCGGAAAGTACATAATCAAGGATTTGCTCTTAATCGCCTGGATGAAAAGCCGGATACGGTTAAGAACCTGTCCTTTGCAGCGACAGTAGCCGCATTTCTTTATGAGCTGTGGCTGTTTCGAAAACCGGGAAATCATATGGGCAAGATTGGTCTTGCACTGATGTCAGGTGGTGCTGTCAGCAATACCCATGACCGGATAAAGCGGGGCTATGTGGTGGATTACATTGGTTTTCCGTTCAAGAAAGAGAAACTTGCCAAAATTACCTATAATATTGGCGATTTTGCAATCTTTATCGGGGCAATTCTGATGTGTATCGGGAATTTTGATAAAAGAAAATAAGTATTATAAGAAAAGGAATGTTATCTTGCGTATGTGAGCGGATGACATTCCTTTTTGTATATGTGTACAATGAATCAAGCCATGTCTGCGTGAAACTTTGACGGATGCTAATACTATAATAGCTGGACTATGATTCGTTAAGAAACTCTTTTATCTGTCCGTAAATAATCCGCATGAGTTTGGTACGGGTTTCTACACTTGCCCATGCAATGTGAGGCGTGATAAATAATTTCTTACTGTCCTTGATTTTAAGAAGTGGATTGTCTGGGCTCATTGGTTCCTGACATAATACGTCAAGTCCTGCCGCCATAATGGTATTATTTTCCAAAGCCTCGTACAAATCCTGTTCCACTACAATCGGTCCACGGCCAAGATTCAGGAAGATAGCAGTAGGTTTCATTTTGGCAAATGCTTCCGCATTCATCAGACCTTCCGTATACTCATTTAACGGAGCATGTACAGAGATAATGTCTGAAGTGGCAAGCAGAGTATCAAAGTCCACTTGTGTATAGCCTTCCTGGGCAGGGCTTCCAGACGGAGAATAATAGATGACATTTGCACCGAAAGCGCGGGCGATTTCCGTGACTTTGCGTCCGATATTTCCAAGCCCGATGATGCCCCAGGTTTTCCCGGAAATCTGGAAAAAGCGTTCTGCAAAATGAGTGAATACCGTGTCATTTACATAACGTTCTTCTTTTACATAGTCATCATAGTAGCGCAGCTTTTCCATTAGATAGAGCAGCAGTGCAAAGGTATGCTGGGCAACGATTTCCGTGGAGTAAGCAGGTACATTGCGCCATGCAATTCCACGCTTATCCAGATAAGGTTTATCCAGATTATTGGTTCCTGTGGCGGTCACACATACCAGTTTTAAATTTGTGGCATTTTCAATCGTCTGCTCATTGATAGGTGCTTTATTAGTGATGATGATGTCTGCATCGGCTGTCCGCTCCGGTGCTTCTTCGGGAGTGGTAAATCCGTATTTTACAACTTCTCCCAGTGCTTCAAAATCAGATAAATCAATGTCTTCGCCAATGGTTGTGGCATCTAAAAATACAATTTTCATTTATCAGTCACCTGCCGTTTCATATTGTTTTACCTAGTATAGCATTATTTGAAGAAGAGGTGTTGACTTTTTTTCGCCGGTAATAGTATACTTCTATATAAGAAGAGCATTTGCGGTTATAATTTTTTATAATTGGGAATGCTCTTTTGGTTAGTTGAGCATAGTTTCGATGTGATACATATAGATAATGTGTCGGCTGTAGCTCAAAGCATGACATCAGGAGGGACAAAAGGAAATGGATAAAAAGAAAAGTATGCAGCTTGCGATTGATATTTTGGTAGATGTCATTGGTGGAATTTTAATTGGCATCGGAGTATATAATTTTGCGTCTTCTTCGCAGTTTCCCATGGTTGGGTTAAATGGAATCGGTTTGATTTTCTATCATTTACTTGGAATGCCAATCGGAACTACGGTTTTGCTGCTGAATATTCCGATTGCCCTTTGCTGTTATCGGATTCTGGGAAGACGTTTTTTTATGCGTTCTGTCCGTACAATTATCATTACATCCGTAATCATGGACTATGTAGTGACATTGTTTCCGGTTTATACGGGGGATAAGCTTTTGTCAGCGATTTGCTGCGGTGTCTTGTCAGGACTTGGTTATGCTATGATATATCTGCGTGAGACCTCTACGGGAGGAGCGGATTTTATTACGCTTTCTATTAAGGCAAAGTATCCACATCTGACCATTGGAAATATTGCGTTTGTGATGGATGCGTTTGTGGTTCTGCTTGGAACAGTTCTGGTGTCAAAGGATATCGATAACCTGATTTATGGAGTGATTGTTTCCTATCTTTTGTCTACCGTAGTGGATAAAGTGATGTACGGAATTGACGAAGGTAAAGTGGCACTGATTGTGACAGAACATGGTACGGAGATTTGTGTCAAAATTGATGAGGTGCTGGAAAGAGGCTCTACTATTTTAAAAGGAATCGGAAGTTATTCTAAGGAAGAAAAAGATGTTGTCATGTGCGCCTGTAATAATAAAGAAATGGTAATTATTCGCAGGTTGATTAAACAGGTTGACAAAAAAGCGTTTTTGGTTATCATGGAATCTAATGAGGTCGTAGGGGAAGGTTTCAAAGAGGAGTAATTTCTGAATGAATACGAAAGAGAAGGATGAGAGATGAAACAGAATAATTGTAACATTAACAACATTTACCGACTTGAGGGAACTGTCCCGATTGGAAAAGCAATTCCGTTCGGACTTCAGCATATTCTGGCTATGTTCGTTGCAAATCTGACACCGATTACGATTATTGCAGGTGCAGCGCAGCCGTCTTTGTCAGGAAATGAACTTGCTATGCTTCTGCAGAATGCCATGCTGGTTGCAGGACTTGCAACATTGATTCAGTTATATCCGATTTGGAAAATCGGTTCCGGACTTCCGATTGTCATGGGAGTCAGCTTTACGTTTGTGACGGTTTTAAGTACGGTATCAGCAAATTATGGATATCCGGCGGTAGTAGGTGCAGTTATGATAGGAGGTATTTTCGAGGGAACCTTGGGACTGTTTGCCAAGTATTGGAGAAAAATCATTGCACCTGTTGTGGCTGCCTCTGTTGTAACTGCGATAGGATATTCCCTTTTCAGCGTAGGAGCCCGTTCATTTGGCGGTGGTTATGCAGACGATTTTGGTTCTGCGTCAAACCTGTTATTAGGGACCATTACATTGGCAGTATGTTTATTGTGGAATATTTTTTCAAAGGGATTTATGAAACAGCTTTCGGTACTTGCAGGACTGGTGGTCGGCTATATTGTGGCAATTTTTATGGGAAAAGTAGATTTATCTGTGATTATGTCGGGGGGACTGATTTCACTTCCGCATTTTCTACCGTATAAACCAGAGTTTCATCCGGGTGCAATCTTCGCAGTATGCATTATTTTCCTTGTATCCGCAGCAGAAACCATTGGGGATACTTCTGCAATGGTTGCGGGAGGACTTGGAAGAGATATTAAAGGGGAAGAAATCTCGGGTTCACTGGCATGTGACGGTTATGCTTCTGCTTTGTCGGCATTGTTTGGTTGTCCTCCTGTTACTTCTTTTTCGCAGAATGTAGGGCTGGTAAATATGACTAAGGTAGTCAACCGCTTCACGATTATGACTGGCGCAGTGTGTATGATTCTGGCAGGACTTATGCCACCGGTTGGAAATTTCTTCGCATCACTTCCGGAATCTGTCTTAGGCGGATGTACGATTATGATGTTTGGAACGATTATGACCTCCGGTGTGGAAATGATTGCAAAATGTGGATTTACCCAGAGAAATATCACAATCGTGGCATTATCCCTTGCGATAGGAATTGGATTTACCGCAGCATCAGAAGAAGGACTTTGGAATATTTTCCCAAGTATGGTACAGGATGTGTTTGCATCCAATGTAGTGGCAGTAGTATTTGTAGTAGCTGTAGTGCTAAATCTGGTACTTCCGGCAAATATGGATATTCATCATGAAAAATAAGAAATAAGAAAATTTAAGGATTATTTCTTGAGTCTGACAGATAGATGTGTTATATTGATAATAACAAAAGGGAAACTATTAGCGGTTTACCCAAAATAAAGTTACTGTAAAAGTATACAGCCGTCACTATGGGCAGTAGTGGCGGCTATTTACGTATCCCCTTGAAAATCTCATAACAAAGACCAACAAGGGCAACAATGAAAATACCAGATTGAATAAAGTCTGAATAAGTAATCATCGTATATCCCCCCCCTTTCTTTCGATTAGAGGGCTTTTTCATCCCTCCGATAAAGAGGGCAAGCCGCCTTGCTTAGGTTTCCCTTGCTAAAGATTATAACATGGATTCAAAGGGTTCTTCAATCTAATATAGGTAGGCTGTAGAACTTTGGTAATGCTGCGCAAAACCCGCAATAGGATGAAAAAATAAAGTACAAAATCCCTTGAGTCTGAAAGACAGATGTGTTATATTGATAATAACAAAAGGGAAACCGTTAGCGGCTACCCTGACAATGATATTGCTATTATATTACAAACAGCCGTCACTATTGCAGTAGTGGCGGCTATTTACGTATGCCCTTGAAAATCTCATAACAAAGACCAACAAGGGCAACAATGAAAATACCAGATTGAATAAAGTCTGAATAAGTAATCATCGTATATCCCCCCCCTTTCTTTCGATTAGAGGGCTTTTTCATCCCTCCGATAAAGAGGGCAAGCCGCCTTGCTTAGGTTTCCCTTGCTAAAGATTATAACATGGATTCAAAGGGTTCTTCAATCTAATATAGGTAGGTTGTAGAACTTTGGTAATGCTGCGCAAAACTTGCTCTTGCAGTCTGTTTCGTACAGGTTCATAATATAGATATGAGCAAGAAAGGAGTCTAATTTTTATGAATGAAACGTTGAAAGTATTAGAAGCGAGAAGAAGTTGTAGAAATTTTAAACCAGACATGATATCTGAAGAAGAACTTCAGGAAATTATTAAGGCTGGAACGTATGCCCCGACAGGGATGGGAAAGCAGTCTCCGCTTATTATTGCAGTAACGAATAAAGAACTTCGCAACCAGATTGCGGAGGAAAACAGAAAGATTGGTGGATGGAAAGAAGGATTTGACCCATTCTATGGAGCACCGGTGATTTTGATTGTACTTGCCAACAAGGCATGCCCTACATATGTATACGACGGTTCACTTGTACTTGGAAATCTGATGAATGCAGCAGAGAGTCTTGGAGTAGCAAGTATCTGGATTCACAGAGCTAAAGAGGAATTTAATTCAGAGTTTGGTAAGAAGATTCTTGCTGATTTGGGAATCGAAGGCGAATACGAAGGTATCGGTCATTGTGCATTAGGATATGCGGCAGAAGCGCCAAAAGAAGCGGCAGCGAGAAAAGGAAACTATGCATATTATGTCAAATAAGATAAGAAATAAAAGTGGTGCGGCTGTTTCGAAGCCGCACCATTTTTTTCGTGTTTTTAATTCGCATATAATTTAATCAGTTCTACAATCATATCTGTTGCAAGGTCCATGCCTTCCACCGTGATATGTTCGAATGGTCCGTGGTATGCATATCCGCCGGTTCCAAGGTTTGGACAAGGAAGTCCCTGATAACTTAACTGGCATCCGTCGGTACCGCCGCGGATTGGTTCTACAATCGGGACAATGTTTGCATCCTGGCAGGCAATTCTTGCGTTGTCAATCAGGTGCATGCAGTCTGCAATGATTTCAGACATATTTTTGTACTGGTCTTTGATTGTGAGTTTTACTGTTCCTTCGCCCCATTTTTCGTTCAGATTCTTTTCGATTAAACGTAAAGTGTTTTTGCGTGCTTCAAAGGAAAATTTGTCATGGTCACGGACAATATAGTGAATCTCTGCTTTACCAACATCTCCGCTCATGTGGGTAAGGTGATAGAAGCCTTCGTAACCTTCTGTTCCGCGAGGTGTTTCGCATCCCGGAAGCAGACTGTTGATTTCACAGGCAACCAAAGCGGCATTAATCATGGTATCCTTGGAAGAACCCGGGTGAACACTGAAGCCCTGAATTTCAAAATCTGCGCCACATGCATTGAAGTTCTCGTACTGGATTTCACCCTCCTGACCACCGTCCAGAGTGTAGCCGTAGTCTGCGTCAAATTTTTTTACATCAAAATGTGCAGTTCCGGTTCCGATTTCCTCATCCGGTGTAAATGCCACGCTGATTGGACCATGAGGAATCTGCTCTGTCTGAAGACGCTCTACCATAGTCAGAATTTCGGCAATACCGGCTTTGTCATCTGCACCAAGTACAGTTGTTCCATCCGTAGTAATCAGCGTGCGTCCTGCCAGATTAGGCAGATGTGGGAAATCTTTTACGGTAAGCATACGTCCACTTGTGCCAAGAGGAAGGTCCCCGCCATTGTAGTTTTCGTGAATTATCGGTTTGATATCGTGGTCACAGAAATCAGACACAGTGTCCATATGTGCGATAAATCCTAATTTGATTTTATTTTCATACCCAGGTGTGGCTGGCAGTTTGCCATAAACATAACAGTGTTCTTCCACTTCCACGTCCTGAAGCCCAAGTTCTTTCATTTCTTCCGCAAGAAGATTGGCTAGCTGGAACTGGCACTGGCTGGAAGGAAAAGTACCGCTGTTTTCGTCACTTGGAGTGCGAATTACTGCGTAATTTAAAAATCTTTCATAAGCTCTCATAATCATTTCGCCTTTCTGCGTAAATTATTGTATAAAATTTTAACATATTCATTATAAGAAAAGTAATCTTTTTCGTCAAGCTGTGTAAAAAATTATGAAATAACTAAGAAATATATTTTCTCCTTGCAGAATGGAAAGAAGAAGCGTATGATATAGCAGGAGTTCAAAGAAAGGTAGTTTAAGACATGAAACATATACATAGCAAGCTGACCCAGACTCAGATGATTGTAGCTGGTTATATATTAATTATTTTGACAGGAAGTCTGCTTCTGATGCTTCCATGGGCATCGCGAAGCCATGAAGTCACTCCGTTTCTGGACACCCTCTTTACGGCAACTTCCGCAAGCTGTGTAACAGGGCTGGTAGTAGTAGACACATGGTCGCACTGGTCAATTTTTGGACAGGTTATTGTTCTGACATTGATTCAGGTCGGTGGAATGGGATTTATGACACTTGGTGTTTATATGGCGATTCTGCTGCGAAGAAGGATTGGCTTAAAAACCAGAGGTGTTTTGCAGGAAAGTATCAACAGTCTGCAGATTGGTGGAATTGTAAAGCTGGCCAAGAAGATTATTCAGGGAACGTTACTTTTTGAAAGTGTTGGGGCATTACTTTTGATGTACCGCTTTATACCAAGGTTTGGATTGATGCGTGGAATCTGGTATGGTATTTTCCATGCGGTTTCTGCATTCTGTAATGCAGGCTTTGATCTGATGGGCTATACGGAACCGTATTTGTCTTTGTGTGGATATGCAGGAGACTGGCTGGTAAATCTTACGATTATGTCGTTGATTGTAATTGGTGGAATCGGGTTCTTTGTATGGGATGATATTGCCGACAAGAAACTAAAGATTAGAAGATATACACTGCATACCAAGATTGTATTGATGGTAACCGCATCTTTGATAATTGGCGGTGCACTTTTCTTTTTCTTTGCAGAACAGAATAATGTACTGAGAAATATGCCTCTTGCAGAGCAGATATGGGCTTCATTTTTTCAGTCTGTAACCGCCAGAACAGCGGGATTTAATACGGTGGATACAGGAACACTTACCGAAGGAAGCAAGTTTGTTACGATTTTGCTGATGTTTATCGGTGGAAGTCCGGGGTCAACTGCAGGTGGAATTAAGACTACCACACTCATTGTGTTACTGGTGTGTGTGCGTGCAAATATTCGTCAGGAGCATGGATATAATATTCTGGACAGAAGACTGGACGAAGAATCCGTCCGAAAGGCATGCACGGTTATGTGTACGAATTTGCTGTTAATGTTGACAGCTACAATTATTATGTTGGCATTACAACCATTTGCATTGACAGATGTGTTATTTGAGGCGGCATCTGCAATCGGTACAGTAGGCATGACAACAGGTATTACAAGAAGTGTATGTAGTGCTTCGAAGATAGTGCTCATCTTTCTGATGTATTGTGGACGAATCGGAAGTCTGACATTTGCACTTTCTTTAAGAGGAAATAAACATGAACCGGCTGTAAAACAACCGGTAGAACAGATCATGATAGGATAAAAACGAATAGGACAGAAAAGGAGAAGAAGGATATGAAATCTTTTTTAGTAATAGGACTTGGAAGGTTTGGTCAGCATCTTTGTAGAGATTTGATTCGCATGGATAGCGAAGTAATGGTAATTGATAAAGAAGAATCCGCTACACAGCCGCTTTTGAACTGTGCAACAACCGTAAAAATCGGAGATTGTACAAATGAGGAAGTGCTTAGGAGTCTTGGAGTAGGAAATTTTGATACTTGTTTTGTATGTATTGGCTCGAATTTCCAAAGTAGTCTGGAGGTTACAAGTCTTCTGAAAGACCTGGGAGCAAAGCGGGTTGTAAGTAAGGCGAGCCGTGATATTCATGCAAAGTTCCTTTTGAGAAACGGTGCAGATGAAGTTATTTATCCGGATAAGGATATTGCAGAACGTGTGGCTGTAAAATACAGTGCCAACCATGTATTTGATTATTTTGAGTTGCATTCGGATTATTCTATTTACGAAATTCAGCCAAAGAAATCATGGATTGGGCATACTATCGGTGAGGCAAATATTCGTGCAAAATATCATGTGAGTATTTTCGGAATAGGAAATGGAGAAGATTTTGATATTCTGCCAAATGTCAATTATGTGATGAAAGAAAAAGACCATTTGATGGTGGTTGGACTAAAGAAAGATATTGACAGGCTTTTGGAAAGCATTTAAAGAAAATCGTTAAGGGCAGCGAAATGAGCTGCCCTTTTTTTACATTTCTATCCTTTACATCTACTTTTATGTTTTTTCAATGAATCCTTCCAAATAGCAGGATGGAATAAAATCAGAAGCGGATATAATTCCAGTCGCCCTGCAAGCATATCAAAGATAAGTACCCATTTTGAAAACAGAGAAAAGACTCCAAAGTTTTGGGTTGGTCCGACCAGTTCCAATCCCGGACCGATGTTGTTGATGGTTGCTGCTACTGCGGTAAAGTTTGTAATAAAGTCCATTCCGTTAAAGGAAAGAGCCAGGACAGATACCGTAAACAGGAACATGAATGTTGCAAAATAAATACTAGTTGTATGAATTAATTCATCGTTTATTGGTTTTGATTCCATTGTGATTTTCTTAATGCTCTTCGGGTGAAGATAAGAATTTATCTCACGAAGTGAAGCTTTTACCAGGATGATGATACGGGAAACTTTGATTCCGCCACCGGTACTTCCCGCACATGCACCGATAAACATTAATAAAATCAAAATTGTCCGGCTGGTCTCTGGCCAGATATTGAAATCTACGGTCGAGAAACCGGTGGTGGTAATGATAGATGCCACCTGAAATGCCGCGTGGCATAATGCATCTGCTGTATTTTGGAACAGATGCAGAATATTAAAGAAAATGACACCGATGGATGCAAGTACAATCAGGAAGTAATATTTCACTTCTTCCATCTTAAATGCTTTTTTTATCTTACGGAAAACGATGTAATAATAAAAGTTAAAATTTACTCCGAATAATAACATGAAAATGGTTGTTACCCATTGCAGGTAAGCAGAATAACTTGCCATACTGTCATTTTTAATTCCAAATCCACCGGTTCCGGCACTGCCGAACGCAGTGGCAAATGCATCGAATACAGGCATTTTCCCTGCCAGTAAGAATAAAATCTCAATGACAGTTAATGCGAAGTAAATGGAATACAGAATAATGGCAGTTGACCGTACTTTCGGAACTAATTTTCCTACAGAAGGACCTGGGCTTTCTGCCTTCATCAGGTTCATGTGGGAACCACCGCTAAGTGGCAGGATTGCCAGCAGGAAAACCAGAACACCCATACCACCAATCCAGTGCGTAAAGCTTCGCCAGAATAAGGAGCAGTGAGAAAGTGCCTCTACGTTGCTTAAAATGCTGGCTCCGGTGGTAGTGAAACCGGAAATGGTCTCAAACATGGCATCCGTGAAAGAAGGAATCTCCCCGGTCAGTACAAATGGCATACAGCCAAAGAAACTCATGGCAATCCAGCTAAGCGAAGTTGCGACGCAGCCTTCCTTCAGGAAGAATACGGAGTTTTTTGGTTTATGCATGGAAAGCAGGAAACCAAAAAGGAAAGTTACGATTACCGTTCCCAGATAAACCATTCCCTGTGGCTCCTGATAAATAACAGCAATCAGACAAGGTAGCAGCAACAGCAGAGCTTCAATTCGCAGCACATGTCCAAGTATGTAACGAATAATTGATAAATTCATGTCTGCCACCCCTTATTTCAAAATATCCTGAATGCTGCTGAATCCAGTGTGCGTTGTGACAATCATAACCGTGTCGCCTACTTGAATAGAGTCTGCACCACTTGGGAAAATGATATTTCCGTTACGGCAGATAAGGGAGACAAGGAGATTGTCCTTTAACTGCAGATCTTTCAGTGGGATATCGGTAATTTCCGAACTTTCTTTTACGATAAATTCAACCGCTTCCGCTTTGGAATCAAACATATGGTACAGGGTTTCCACTTCACTGTGCCGGGAAGCATTTTTGGCACGGACATAGGCAATAATCGCTTCCGCAGCCATGTATTTTGGATAAACCACACTTCCTAAATCCAGTGTATTTATTACATCCTTGAATGTAATACGGTTAATTTTGGTAATTACTTTTGCGGAAGAAACCTGCCTTGCGTATAGCGTCAGCATGACATTTTCCTCATCAATCCCGGTAAGTGGAATGAAAGCTTCTGTGTGGCGGATGCCTTCTTCCTCCAGCAAGGACTGGTCTGTTCCATCCCCATTGATGATGATTGCTTTGGGAAGCAGGATGCTGAGCAGCTCACACCGTTTTCTGTTCTGTTCAATAATTTTGACTGAAACACCGATGGAAATCAACTGTTGTGCCAGATAATAGGCAGCTGTACCGCCTCCGATTATCATGGCACTTTTCACTTGCGTATTTTTATATCCGATATCTCTGAAAAATGCCTTTGCAACCTTTCGGGATGTGATAAAGGAAATCATATCGCCTGATTCAATCTGAAAATTTCCGGAAGGAATATATACCTGGTTGTTACGTTCAATGGCACAGATGTGGATATTGGTCGTGTGGCTCTGACCTAATTCGGCTACAGTCATGCCGTCAATATAGTTGTCTTTTGGCACTTTGAACTTAATCATTTCTGCCTGACCGTGTGCAAATGCATTGATTTCCAGGGCGGTTGGCAGAGAAAGGATGGTTGCAGTCTCTCTGGCGGCCATCAGTTCCGGATTGATAATGAGGGCAAGTCCTAACCGTTCCCGCAGATAATTTGCTTCTTTACTGTAATCCGGGGTACGGACTCTGGCAATAGTAGCACAGTCGCCAACCTGCTTGGCAATGGTACAGCACAGAAGATTCAGCTCATCCGATGCAGTTACAGCAATCAGAAGATCTGTGGTTGTAATGCCGGCTTCCATCTGCACACTGTAGCTGGCACCATTTCCAACGATTCCCATAATATCGTATAAGCCGGACAATTCCTGCACAAGTTCCGGATTCTGGTCAATAATGGTAATGTCATGACCTTCACGACTGAGTTGTTCTACCAGTGTAGCACCAACTTTTCCACAGCCGATAATAATAACATTAAGCCCTTGCTTCGGCTCATTTTTCTTCTGAAACATGATATTCTCATATCCTCCTACAATAACATAATGTTGCGGCAAAAGCCGTCAACTATGATGCCTGCGGATTGTTTCGTGTCTGGCATCAAAAAACTATAAACATAGATAATATAGCACTTTATAATAAGAAAAAAAAGTAAAAGCCCGGAAAAGATTTTATTTTGAGAAAAAATG
Organism: uncultured Bariatricus sp.; assembly: GCA_934307065.1. GTDB lineage: Bacteria > Bacillota > Clostridia > Lachnospirales > Lachnospiraceae > Allocoprococcus. The sequence continues at coordinate 146,487 of CAKRCD010000002.1, forward strand.
CGTTATATTATGTTATATTATGATATTGGGGTCAAAAGGTGTTTTGCCCCTTTTGATACCAGATTGCAACAGAAGGAGGAGAACGGAAATGAAAGGATTTGGATTTGGCTGTATGCGTCTTCCCATGATTGGGGAAGAAGTAGATAAAGAACAGTTTACGAAGATGATTGACCGGTTTATGGAGGAAGGATTTACCTATTTTGATACAGCACGAGTTTATTTAAAGGGAAAGAGTGAGACTGCATTAAAAGAGTGCCTTACCTCCAGATATCCACGGGAATCTTATCAGCTTGCGGACAAGCTTTCCAGAAGCTGTTTTGAAAAAGAAGAAGATATCCGTCCATTCTTTGAAAGTCAGTTAGAGTCGTGCGGAGTAAGCTATTTTGACTATTATCTCATGCATGCCATTCAGGCAAACAGTTATCAGAAATATGTAAAATGCAGAGCCTTTGAGATTGTAGAGGAGCTGAAAGCAGAAGGAAAAATCCGTCATATCGCAATGTCTTTCCATGACAGTGCAGAGGTATTGGAGAAAATTTTGCAGGAACAGCCATCCATTGAGGTGGTACAGCTTCAGTTTAACTACGCAGATTATGATAATCCGGTAGTACAGAGCCGGGAATGCTATGAGGTTTGCAGAAAATATGGAAAACCTGTCATTGTTATGGAACCGGTAAAAGGTGGACGCCTGATTCAACTTCCGGAAGAGGCCAAAGCAGTGTTTGACAGAAGAAACGGTGGAAGTTATGCAAGCTATGCCATTCGTTATTGCTCTTCCTTCCCAGGAATTTTCATGGTTTTAAGTGGAATGAGTGACATGGAACAGATGGAAGATAACATCAGTTATATGAAAGAATTTCAGCCATTTTCCGAGGAAGAATACAAAGCAGTCGAAGAAGTCAGGGATATTCTGAAGAAGCAGGACAGCATTCCGTGTACAGAGTGTAAGTACTGTGTAGATGGCTGCCCAATGAAAATCAGTATTCCTTCCTTGTTTGATTTCTATAATGACAAAATGATTTATGACTGGAAGACAGAGACGCATTATCAGGATACGACCAAAGATGGCGGCAAGGCGTCTTCCTGCATCAAATGCGGTAAATGTGAACAGGTCTGTCCGCAGCATCTTCCAATCCGGAAACTTTTAACAAAAGTAGCAGATGCATTTGAAAAAGAAGAATAGGAGAAAGACATATGGCAAAATTAGTAGCGTTTTATTCGAGAGCAGGAGAGAATTACTTTGGCGGCCAGTATCGCAAGATTGAGGTCGGAAATACAGAGAAAGTAGCAAAAATGATTGCAGAAGCGACAGGAGCAGAATTATTCAAAATGGAACAGAAAGTACCATATTCAGATGATTACAAAGAATGTGTCGCAGAAGCGGCAAAGGATTTTAAGGAAAATGCAAGACCGGAACTTGCTGTTATGCCGGAGAATCTGAATGATTATGATGAAATTTATCTAGGCTATCCAAACTATTGCGGAACTATGCCGATGGCAGTGTATACCTTTCTGGAAGCATATGATTTTACAGGAAAGACGATTCATCCATTCTGTACACATGAAGGAAGCGGACTCGGAAAGACGGAAAAACATATTGCAGAGACAGCAAAGGGAGCAAATGTGGCAACGGGTCTGGCAATTAAGGGAAGCGATGTGGATAATGCAAAAGAAATAATAGAAGCATGGGTATAAGGATTTGCTAAAGTAAGCAGGAGTGCGAAGCATGGAACAATCCGTAAGTACCATAAGATATAAGATATAAGATATAAGAAAAATGCTACACAATCAGTCCTATGGTTGTGTGGTATTTTTTATTGCTTTTAAAATAAACAGTATATAACAGTTGACAACAGTTGTGTGCTGTTATATACTGTTTACAAGGAGTGGTAATAATGAAATTAATTTTAAATAATTCATCCATGCAGCCGATTTACGAGCAGATTCTTTCTCAGATAAAGAGTCAGATTATGAATGGACGGCTAAAGGAAAATGAAATGCTTCCATCAGTCCGTGGACTTGCCAAGGAGATAAAAGTCAGTGCATTGACGGTAAAGAAAGCATATGATGCACTGGAAGAAGAAGGGTTTATCGTAACCGTTCATGGAAAAGGAAGCTATGTTGCCTGTGCCAGCCAGGATTTGATGCTGGAGGAAAAGAAGAAGGAAGTAGAGACAGAACTGGAACAGGCAATCCGTAAAGGAAAAAGTTGTGGAATGAGTGAAGCGGATTTGAAGGAATTGTTTCAGATTATTTTGGAGGACTGGTCATGCTAGAATTGAAAAACGTAAAAAAGAAATACAAAGATTTTGAACTGGACTGTTCCATGAAGGTAGAAGCCGGAAAAGTGATAGGACTGATTGGAGCCAACGGAGCAGGAAAAAGTACCGCATTTAAAGCGGCCTTGGGACTGATTCATATTGACGGTGGCGAAATCCATATTTTTGGGAAAAATGAAAGTTCACCGGAAGTGAAAGCACAAATTGGTGTAGTGCTTGCAGATTCCGGAATGAGTGACTACCTTAATGGAATGGATATTGTCGCTGTTTTTGAAAAGATGTATCCCACATTTGAAAAAGAAAAATTTCTTCAAAAATGCCAGCATTTTCAGATTCCGATGGATAAGCAATTGAAGGAATTTTCAACCGGTATGAAGCGGAAACTACATTTGCTGCTTGCGATATCACATGAGGCAAAACTTCTTATCTTAGATGAGCCTACCGCTGGTATGGACGTAATCGCACGAACAGAAATCCTTGATATTCTGCGGGAATATATGGAAACAGAAGACCGGGCTGTTTTGATCAGCTCACACATTTCCAGTGACTTAGAAGGATTCTGTGATGAAATCTATATGATTGATAGAGGAAAGATTATTTTGCATGAAGAGACAGATGTCCTTCTGGATACTTATGGAATTTTAAAAGTAACAGATGAACAGTATGAAAATATGGAGCGCACAGGAATACTGAAATGCAGGAAAGAAGCATATGGATACTGTCTATTGACGAAGGAAAAGCAATATTATATGGAAAGATATCCAGGGATTGTTATAGAAAAAGGAAGTATTGATGAAGTGATTACGATGATGATTCGGGGGGATGAGTAATGAAAGGATTATTGATTAAAGATTTACGACTATTAAAGGCGCAGAAGACATTTTTGATGACGGTTGGCGGATTTGCAATTATATTTTCTGTCATGAACAAATACTCGACATTTCTCATGCCATATATTACAATGATGGTAGCAATGTTTGCAGTAGGTACAATTAATTATGATGAACATAATAATGGCGGTGCATATCTGTTTGCGCTCCCGGTTTCCAGAAAAGGGTATGTGTTGGAAAAGTATGGATACTGTCTGCTCCTTGATGTGATAACATTGATGATTTCCATTGTTATATCAGGAATAACAATTGTTATACACGGTGAGACCGTAAAGGGCAGTGAGTTCGGGTTGCTTATCCTCAGTACGTTTCTTATTTCTGTTATTATTTATGCATGGATGATTCCGATTCAACTAAAATTCAGTGCCGAAAGAAGCCGGATGGCATTAACAGGAATCGTGCTGATTGCGTTCATATGTGGCTATGGAATGGTAAGTGTAGGGAAAAAACTGGGAATAGAAGTGGATATAGACGGATTTTTTGAAATGTTGATGCGACAGAAAACAATGGTGCTGGTTAGCGTGGCACTGATAGCCGGAGCGGTAATGCTGTTGATTTCTTATGTGATTTCACTTAAAATTATGGAGAGGAAAGAATACTAGATCCATATTCCCACTATGAAGGAGAAAAAGGATGGAACAGATAACAATAAAGGCGAGTGACGGCCTTTTGCTCGCAGTCGCGGTGTTCGATGTGGAGAATGCCAAGGCTGCTGTTCAGATTATACATGGACTCAAGGAGCATAAGGAACGTTATTTTCCATTGATTCGTTTCTTAAATGATCATGGATATGCGGTGATTATTTCGGATAACAGGGGACATGGTGAATCCGTGAGTGATGCCTGGCCCCTTGGATACATGGAAGGGATTGACGGAATCATTGCGGATCAGATATTAGTGACAGAGTATATGAAGAAACGGTATCCGGATCTGTCGTTTTACCTGTTTGGACATTCTTTTGGCTCTATGGTTGCGAGAGTGTATTTGCAGGAGAATGACGATCAGATTGACAAGCTGTTGCTTTCGGGAACGGTCAATTACATTCCAATTGCCCGATTTGGAAATCTGGTTGGAAATGTGCTGTCGATGTTCAGTGGCAAAAGAGGCTACAATCGTTGGATGATACAGATTGGTGACAATGGGGAAAACGACTGGGTTGTGAAGAATCCAGAAGCACTTCGGGCTTATCGGGAGGACCCACTTTGCACTGGTTACAAATATATGAACCGTGCGATTATGACAATCTGGGAGGCGGATGCAGAACTGAAGCGGTTTGCAAAGTATGAGTGCAAGAATCCAACTCTTCCTGTATTTAGTATCAGTGGGGTGGAAGACCCGGTGACGGGTGGAGCAAAAGGGCTGGAAGATACTATTCGGACTTTAAAGCGAATTGGTTATCAGGATGTGGAAAGCAAGGTCTATGACGGAATGAAACATGAAGTCATTAACGAAGAAGGAAAAGAGCAGGTATATCAAGATATTCTTGCATTTTTTGAAAAATAGAGAAAAGAGGGGAAGAAGATGCGTGTATTAAATTTTGGTTCTATGAATTTGGATTATGTGTATACAGTGGATCACATGGTGCTTCCGGGGGAAACACAGAACAGTCAGGGAATGAACACCTTTTTAGGTGGCAAAGGATTTAACCAGTCCACGGCACTTGCAAAAGCGGGAGTGGAGGTCTACCATGCAGGACTTATTGGAGAAGAAGGAAAGATTTTCCAGGAAACTGCAAAAGAATACGGAATTTCAGATAAGTACATACAGGTGTGTGACGAGAAAAACGGTCATACCATCATTCAGGTAGACAAAAACGGACAGAACTGTATTTTACTGTATGGAGGGGCGAACAGAGCCGTTACGCGTGAGTTCGTGGATGAAGTGTTAAGTGGCTTTGAAAAGGGCGATATTATCCTGCTTCAGAATGAAATCAATGAATTGGATTACATTATCGATAAGGCATATGAGAAGGGAATGCAGATTTTCCTGAATCCCTCTCCCTTTGACAGTGCACTTGACAGTTGTGACTTAGGTAAGATTTCCTGCTTTTTGTTAAATGAGATTGAAGGTGGGCAGATAGCGGGAGAAACGGAGCCGGATAAAATCATCGATGGAATTCTGGCGAACTATGAGAATGCAAAGGTTGTCCTCACTCTTGGCGGGGATGGCTCTGTATACGCAGATAAAGAAAAACGCTGTCAACAACCGGTTTATAAAGTGGAAACCGTAGATACAACTGCTGCGGGAGATACCTTTACCGGATATTTTATAGCCGGACTGATTCAGGGAAAAACCGTGGAAGAGACAATGAGAATGTGTGCGGTTGCAGCAGGAATTGCGGTGTCAAGACCGGGGGCAGCTCCATCCATTCCTTATATGGAAGAGGTAGAAAAATTACTCTAAGAGAAAAAAGAAGGTTATGATGCTAAAAACACATAACCTTCTTTTTACGTATAATTCCTTATTTATTCTTGCAAGCATTTACAAATGCGTCAAAAATTGGGCGCATAGATTCGTCACCGTGTGCAAACATGGCTTCCGGATGCCATTGGATTCCCAGGGCAAACTTGTGATTTTCCACCTGAATCGCTTCTATCACGTGATCCTGTGAATAAGCGATCGCTCTTACTCCTTCGCCAAGATCTTTGGCTGCCTGATGATGGAAGCTGTTTGTGTAAATGGTATGCTCAAACAGACCGGAAATCAGAGAATCCGACTCTAACGTAACTGTGTGGGAATAATCACCATTGTGTGTTTCCTGAAAATGCTTGACACACGTTCCCTCGTGCTCCGATAAGTCCTGATAGAGGTTCCCGCCGGTTGCAACGGTAAGCACCTGATGACCACGGCAGATTCCGAGAATCGGTTTGCCTGTTTTCAGAGCTTTCTGCATAAATGGAATCTGGGTTCTGTCCAGATTGAGACTTGTCTGCCCAATCTTCAGATGTGGTTCTTCGTTGTAATAGGAAGGAGAAATATCGATTCCTCCGCTGAATAAAAATCCGTCACACATATCGAGATACGCATCCATGTTCTCTTCCTCCATGAAAACGGGAAGAATCACAGGAACCCCATCTGCTTTTTCAATAGAAACAACATAGGTATTTCCTAATGTGCTGATTCCAAGAGGACTGGTGTTATGCGGGGTGATGTGCGACAGAATGCCGATAACTGGTTTCATAGTGGTGTACTCCTTATAAATATTATTCACTATAAATCATACATTTTCCTCTTTATAGTGTCAAGAACGATTTTACGCGTTAAAGTTATAAAGAATTACTTGATAAAAAAGTGAAAGTGTGATAATATAAAAATATATCAAATGTTATGAGAAAAATAAAAAAAAGTTGATGTGTTTTGAAAAAATGATATGTATATATTGATTGTTTTTATATATTTATTGTTGTATTTTATGATAAAATTGACAAAAGTATATAATCATGATAAATATAAAAAAACTATAGTTGTTACGGAGGGTAAATTATATGGAAGGTCAATTAAAGGTTGCAGGTGTTCAGGTTACGGTTCATCAAAATGATATTGATGGAAACATGGTAAATGTTGAAAAAATGGCAATGCAAGTTGCGCAGAACGAGAAGGATGTGGATTTGATTTTATTTCATGAAGCGTGCTTAGAAAGTGGAACGCCACTTGAAAAGTTTGATAAAGCGACTTCAGATAGAATTGTTGAATTTTGGAAAGGTATTGCGTCTAAGACCGGAACCAATATTTTAGCAGGACGGCTGGAACGTAAAGAAGATGGGGTACATAATAAAGCAACGGTGTATACACCAAGCGGAGAAGTTCTTGCCGATTATTCGAAGATTCATTTATATAATAGTGAACGTGATACAATTGTTCCGGGAAGTGAACTGGGCATGTTTGAATTAAATGGAATGAAGATAGGAATTATGATTTGCGCGGATTTTGGTTTCCCAGAATTATCCAGAACATATGCGGTAAAAGGATGCCACGTAATTGCTGTTACAAGTAGCTGGGCATATCCGGATGATGATCTTTGGACGATCTGCAATCAGGCGCGTTCATCTGAAAATGGTGTGTACGTAGTTTCAGTTGACCGTGTTGGTCTTGCGTCGAACGGTGTCGTAAAAGTAGGCCGTTCTATGGTATGTAACCCAGATGGACTTATTATTTCAAATCTTTGGGAAAAAACAGATACATATTACGTACAGACAATTTACAGGGATGAAGTAGAAAAACGTCATAAGACAATGAAGTGGTTAGATTGGTTACGTCCAGATTTGTATGTAGATTGGATGACTTCTGATAATGGTGAAAAATAAAGGAGAAAAAAGAAATGTTAATGCGACAGATATTGGATGTATATGATTTGCTTGATAGAGCTGATGCTTCGGGAGCAATGATGGAAGAATATATGAGAAGCCTTGGTGCGGAAAATGTGGATGTGACAACCATTGAAGGACCAAAAGGAAAGACGGATATGATTCGTGTCATCATTCCGGGAAGAAAAGGAAAGATTGCAGGTGGAGAAGCGCCAACGCTTGGTGTGCTTGGAAGATTAGGCGGACTTGGGGCAAGACCTGAACAGATTGGATTTGTATCAGATGGTGATGGTGCACTTGTTTCGCTGGCTGTCGCAGCAAAATTACTAGATATGAAGAAAAAAGGAGATGAATTGGAAGGTGATGTTGTGGTTTGTACACATATTTGTCCTGATGCACCTACAAGTCCGCACAAGCCTGTCCCATTCATGGGGTCTCCTGTAGATATGGCAACGGTAAATAAGCATGAAGTGAACGGGAGTTTGGATGCAATTTTATCTGTTGATACAACGAAAGGAAATCGAATTATTAATACAAGAGGATTTGCAATCTCACCAACCGTTAAGGATGGCTACATTTTAAGAGTAAGTGAAGATCTTTTGGATATTATGCAGAGAACTACAGGAAAGTTACCTTATGTTTTTGCAATTACTACGCAGGATATTACTCCATATGGTAATGGAGTTTTTCACTTGAACAGTATTCTTCAGCCTTCTACAGCGACAGACGCACCTGTTGTTGGAGTTGCTATTACAACGGAAACACCGGTTGCTGGATGTGCAACTGGTGCGACACATCCTGTTGACTTAGAAGAGGCCGCAAGATTTGTACTTGAAACCGCTAAGGCATACGGAAGAGGCGAATGTCAGTTTTATGATGGCAAAGAGTTTGATACTTTAGTTTCGAAATATGGAGAAATGAAACAGATTCAAACGCTTGGGAAATAGGATGTTGATATGCTAGACATATTTACATAAAAAAACAAAGGAGGAACTATTATGAAAAAAAGAAGCAGATGGCTTGCTCTGACACTTGCATGCTGTATGACAGTAGGTTTACTTGCAGGGTGTGGTAAAAAGAGCAACGAAGCAACAGGCAGCGACACATCTTCAAATACGAATGTAAGTGAAGAAGATAAAGCTGGAGGAACATTGACGATTGCACTTGCATCAATAGCCAACAATATCGATCCAATCAAGTATACAGGTGTATACGAAGGTCAGATTATCGAAAATATTGCGGATACATTGATTGTATATGACAATGATGTAACAAATTTTGAACCCAGTCTTGCTACTGAATGGGAGGCTAATGAAGCTGGTGACGAGTATACGTTTAAACTTCGTGATGATGTGTATTTTCAGCCGGGTAAATATCAGGATGGACGTCAGATGACAGCAGAGGATGTTAAATATTCTTTGGAACGGTCACATAATGAATCAGCATTAGCGCGACTGACAATGCTTGATCATTGTGAAGTAATTGATGATTTTACGGTTAAGTGTGTTCTTCAGTCGCCAAACGCCTCATTTCTTGCAGCTTTAACAAATAGTGGAAATGTAATTGTTCCAAAGGAAGAAGTTGAAGGATGGGGAGATGAATTCGGAGCTCATCTTGTAGGTACAGGTCCATTCATGATGGCAGACAATGGCTGGCAGACAGATCAGGGTGTAGATTTGGTTAAATTTGATAAATTCTGGGGCGATAAAGTTTATCTTGATGGATTGAACTTTGTGTATATTACAGAAGTTAATCAGAGAGTAAATGCTCTTAAGAATGGTGAAGTTGATATTGCATATGATCTTTCAGGTGAAGGAATTGAAGAAATTAAAGCAGATTCAAACCTGGAAATGGTTCAGCAGGCAGGTATGGGTGTGAATTATATTTATTTTAATATGGTGAATGGCCCAACAGCAGATATCAAAGTTCGTAAAGCACTTCAGATGGCAGTTGATCGAGAAGCAATGGTTTCAGCACTTTATCAGTATGATGAAGGTCAAGCGGGATGGCTTGCATTGCCACCGAACTCATGGGGATATGATGAGAGCTTAATTGATTCAGTTCCTAAGTACGATGTGGAAGGTGCAAAAAAATTATTGGCAGAAGCAGGATATGCGGATGGTTTTACACTGGAATATTATACAGGAGATTCAGCAACGTCTAAGAAGATTGGTGAAATGTTCCAACAGTTCTGTGCACAGATTGATGTAACAGTAAATATTCATCAGGCAGCATGGGGAACATTTAGTGAAATTGGTGCATCTGGTAATGCAGATGCAATTGCAATGAGTTGGACATGGTATCCAGATCCATATTTTTATCTGAATAAGATGTTCCACAAAGAATCTCTTGGAACATTAGGAAATGGACAGCAGTTTGATATTGCAGAGGTAAATGATCTTTTGGATAAGGCAGTTGCAGTTTCAGATCAGGAAAAACGTGCAGAACTTTATAAAGAAGCTCTTAAGATTATTACAGAACAGTATGCTCAGATTGATTATGCAGTGGCAAATGTTAACGTTGGTATGAGCAAGAAAGTTCAGAACTATGTAGTTCGTCCGGATAAGACGATTGAAGTTGCTGGAAACGGTAACAACACTTGGTTATCAAAATAAAAGCAGAGTGTGATTATAATACACAGGAGCGCTACCTAAGGGTGGCACTCCTTGCTTTTGGAATCAGACCATTGCGAAGTATTCCAATTGATTAATTTGTGTATTTCGCAATGGTCTGCTATATTCTAGGAAAGGGGAATGACAGTATGTTAAAGATGATTGTAAAACGTATCATCCAGTTAATTCCGGTACTGTTGATTACGATGAGTATTACGTTTGTGATTACTCGTGTTCTTCCGGGAAATCCTGCGGTTTCGATTTTAGGACCACAGGCTAGTGCGGAAGATATCGAAAAGATGGAGGAAGAAATGGGATTGAATGACCCGCTTCCAGTACAATATGTGCATTATATTACCAAAGTTCTTCAAGGAGATCTAGGTACATCATATCGATATAATCGTCCAGTGGCAGGTTTGATTATCGAGAAATTGCCTAATACATTACAACTGGCACTTACTAGCTTGATTATTGCACTTTTGATTGGTGTTCCGATAGGAATTGTGTCAGCAGTGAAGCAGTATTCGGTATTTGATTATGTGTCTATGATTGCAGCATTGATTGGTGTTTCTATGCCGACATTTTGGTTGGGATTGATGTTGGTTCTTGTGTTTAGTGTTAATTTGGGATGGTTTCCTTCAATGGGAATGGGAAGTTTGGCATCAGGTGTAGGCGATGTTTTAATACATATCTTTTTGCCAGCGCTTTGCCTCTCATTTGGAAGTATGGCAAATTTTGCGCGAATTAGTCGGTCTAGTATGTTGGAAGTAATTGATCAGGATTATATGAAAGCGGTTCGTGCAAAAGGCATTCGTGAATGGATCGTTATTATGAAACATGGATTAAAAAATGCACTTCCACCAATTGTAACAGTTTTAGGTATGCGAATTTCATCTCTTATGACAGGAGCCATTATGATCGAAACTATTTTTTCATGGCCTGGTATTGGACGATTGATTGTAGATGCAATTAATAATAATGATTTTGAACTGATTCAGGGTTCAGTTCTATTTATGGCGATTCTTTATGTTTCGGTGAATCTGGTTGTGGATATTGTTTATTTGTACATTAATCCGAAGGTTACATATGAATCCGAAAGGAGGGCTGGCTAATGGCAGTTAATGAAGTGAGTGGATTGAGCGAAGCCAGTCAGCAGGCACTTCTCTTAAAAGAGAGAAAGGCCAATAGCGCATGGCGTAAACTTAAAAGGAATAAATCGGCTATGTTTGGATTGCTTTTGGTATTGTTTGTAACACTGGTATCCATTTTTGGACCATTTTTTGTGTCACAAGATCCAGCAGCAATGGATTTCCTTATGGTAAATGCTAAGCCGGGAACTGCAGGACATATTTTGGGCGCAGATAGTCTTGGACGTGATATGTTAGCACGTCTTGTGTATGGCGGACGTGTATCACTTATTGTAGCAGTAGGCGGTATGATGGTTGGCGCCGTAATAGGAATTTTAATAGGTCTTGTCTCAGGATATGCAGGTGGAAAAGTTGATGCAGTTCTTATGAGAATCATGGATGGAATGTCTGCATTTCCGTTTGTTTTGCTTGCGTTAATGTTAATGACTGCTCTGGGAAGTGGAACCCAGAATGTTATACTTTCTATTGGTATAGCAAGTATTCCTGGATATGCTCGAATGGCTAGAGGGCAAGTGTTAGTCGTAAAGAATGAAGAGTATATTAAGGCAGTGAAAGCTCTGGGAGCATCAAGGACAAGAATTCTTTTTCGACATTTATTACCAAATATAGTTTCCTCTTTGATTGTATATGCAACTTTGAATGTAGCGAGTGCGATTTTAACAGAAGCATCTCTTAGTTTCCTGGGTATGGGAATTACACCGCCTGATGTTTCATGGGGGTCTATTTTAAAAGAGGGGCAGGATTGTATGCGCTCTGCCAGTCATATTGCTACGTTTTCGGGATTTGCAATTTTGATTACAGTATTAGGATTTAACCTTTTGGGTGACGGTATTCGAGATGTGTTAGATCCAAAAATGAAGAAATAATTTGAAGGGAGAAACACTATGAGCAATAATCCATTATTGAAAGTGGAAAATTTAAAAACGCATTTCAATACTGCTAGCGGCATTGTAAAAGCAGTAGATGGTGTTACTTTTTCTCTTGATTATGGTCAAACATTGGGAATTGTAGGTGAATCAGGTTCTGGTAAAACTGTAACATCTAATTCAATTATGAGACTCCTTCCCAAGAATGGACATATTGTAGATGGAAAGATATTATTTGAAGATAAAGATATTGCACAGTTAAATGCGAAAGATATGTTGGAAATTCGTGGAAATGATATTTCTATGATTTTTCAGGATCCGATGACTGCTCTAGATCCAGTATTTACTATTGGCTCACAGATTATGGAAGTTATTAATGCTCATCAGAAAATGTCAAAAGATGAAGCAAAAAAATATGCTATTAAAGTATTAAAAATGGTAGGGATTCCTGAACCTGAAAAGCGTTTAAAGTCATATCCGCATGAATTTTCAGGTGGAATGAGACAGCGAGTTATTATTGCTATGGCAATTGCGTGTAATCCGAAGCTGATTATTGCGGATGAACCGACAACGGCATTGGATGTAACGGTGCAGGCACAGGTACTCGGACTTATGAAAGATTTACAGAAGGAAACCAATGCTTCTATTATCTTAGTTACACATAATCTGGGGGTTGTCTGGAAAATGTGCGACACAGTTATGGTTATGTATGCTGGAAAAACAGTAGAATATGCGGATGTAAAAACATTGTATTCTGATTCAAGGCATCCATATACTTGGGGGCTGCTACGCTCTATGCCGACTGTAAAAGACGATCCAAATGTTCCACTGGCATCTATTCCCGGAACTCCACCTGATTTGAAATTAACAGGAGGAAGTTGCAATTTCCATAACAGATGTAAGTATTGTCAGGAGATATGTAAGACAAAATGTCCAGAGATGAAAGAAGTTGCACCTAATCATTTTGTCGCATGCCATTTTACGAAAGAAGAATTAGAAAAAATGGGAGGAAAAGAGGATGAACGATAATGATATCATTTTGAAAGTAGATCATCTGACAAAGACTTTTAAAATTAAAAGTTCAAAACTATTTGGTAAACCTGCTTTTCTGAATGCGGTAAATGATGTTTCTTTTGATGTGAGAAGAGGGGAAACAATAGGAATTATTGGTGAATCCGGTTGCGGAAAATCTACTCTGGGAAAAACTCTTCTTAATTTGATTCCGGCTACGTCTGGTGATGTGATTTATGAAGGAAAATCGTTGATGAAAATAGGACCTAAGGAAATGAATGCGCTTCGTAAGGAAATCAATATGGTATTTCAGGATCCGTATTCTTCATTGGATCCGAGAATGACAACAGGTGATTTGATAGAAGAACCAATGATCATTCATAACATAGGAACAGCAGAAGAACGAAAACAACGAGTGCAGGAACTTCTTAAACTGGTTGGTTTGGATTATTATCATGCAATACGTTTTCCACATGAATTTTCGGGTGGACAGCGTCAGCGAATTAATATAGCAAGAGCCTTGGCAATGGATGTAAAGCTATTGGTTTGTGATGAACCGGTGTCTGCACTTGATGTGTCGGTGCAGGCTCAGGTTTTGAATCTGTTAAAACAACTGAAGGACTCATTAGGACTAACGTATATTTTTATTTCACATGATTTAAGCGTTGTAAAATATATTAGCGATAGAATCATTATTATGTATCTTGGAAGAGTTATGGAAATGGGTGATGTGGAGGAAATCTATAGTAATCCAGGACACCCGTATACGAGAGCTCTTTTTTCAGCAATACCTCCAGTAAGTCCTTTTGAACAGAAAGAAACGATTGAATTGACTGGAGAAATTCCAAGCCCATTGAATATGCCACCAGGATGTCCATTTGGAAATCGTTGCCCACATTGTACAGAAGAATGTAGAAAAAAAGTTCCTGAATTAAAGGATTTAGGGAACGGCCATAAGATAGCTTGTATTAGATATCAAAACGGGGAGATTCAATAAAGAAAGGTGCGCAATTATTGCGCACCTTTCTTTAAGAGTAATCAAGAAAAAGGAGGAAGAAATGAAGCATATTGAACAAAAACAGAAATTATGGAATTTAGTAGAAGAACATCAACACGAGCTGCTTTCAATCTGTTCAGACCTGATCCGCATTCCGAGTGTAGAACAAAATGGGATAGAGCAGATTGTAAATTATGTATGTAATTTCTTGGAGAAATTGGATATACCATACAATGTGTTGCGCCCAGTTGATTGGACTCCGTGTATTGTTGCAGAATTGAATGGAGGAGATGGTGCGGTTGCGTTATTGAATGGACACGATGATGTAGTATCACCAGGTGATACGGAAAAATGGTTATATCCTCCGTTTTGTGGGACAATAACGGAAAAACAGATACTTGGTCGTGGTGCATCGGATATGAAATGTGGAGTGGGAATTTTTCTTTTTATATTAAAAATGATTGTGGAAAATCATTTAGAACCGAAAGGGAAAATTAGGTTACACATTGTACATGATGAAGAAAAGGGTGGGCTTAAAGGCTCAAAATGGTTGGCAGAACATGGTTATGCGAGTGATGTAGATTTCTGTATTATTACAGAGCCTACTTCGTATGATTACATTGAAGTGGGACAAAAGGGAAGAGTGCGTGTTACACTGAAAACAAAAAGAAAAAGAAGTAATGGAGTAGAAGAAAACCCAATTCACAGCATGGTCCGGATCTTGACGAAAATTCAAGAAATATCAAAATTAGAGGGGGAAATTACTGAACAGGAGAGGAAAATTGTTCTGAACTCAAAAAAAGTAATATGTCACGCTATGCATAGAAATGATGTTGGAGATGCGATAGATCACGTGAATGTCAATATTTTGGATATTACAGAAGTGGGAAAAGAAGGAGAAGTGCCAGAGGAATGTAAAGCACATTTGGCATTTGGTGTACCATTTATGATTACTAGAACAATGATTGAAGAAAAATTGAATGAAATTATAAGAAATGCCGGAGCGGAGTGTGAGATAGAATACGAATGTTGGCAGGAGGGTTCAAGAACAGATGTGGATAGTGCACTTGTACAGTCTGTCAAAGAAAATGCGGAATACATTACTGGGAGAACAATGTATCCGGCTTATCAATGGGCAACAAGTGATGCAAAATATTATAGAGCATTGGGAATCCCAGCGATTCATTTTGGACCTTCTAATAATAAAGGAATTCATTCCTATAACGAAGATGTGGAAATTGTAGATATATTAAAATGCGCAAAAACCCATTTTGCTGTATTGGAAGATCTAATGGGATTTGAGATGTAGGAGGAGACCTATGGAACAGAGTAAAAAAAGAATCGAAACAACATATATGGTGCAGTGTTCTGGAACGCCGATATTAGGTTCCGTATGTAGCTTTGCGCACGATCATGCGATATTTAAGATGCTAGATATCTTGAAAGAACTGGAAAAAATTCAGAAAGAAACGAATACATTTACTTATGACATTCTGACACTTGGAAGAGGAAACAGTGATAAGCTTCCTGTTGAATATTGTGAAGCTAAGATTAAGGTCCAACAACATCATGTGGATGCGAATGACTGCATGTTGGAAAAGATATGGAATACTATTATTGAAACTACAAAATATGATGGAATCACTATTGAAATTTTAAAATAGTATCAAGAGATATAGAAAGCTGAGGAGAAGTGAAATGACTAGACAAGACGTTTGGAATTTAATTGATGAACATCAGGAAGAATTGCTGAAATTATGCAGTGATATGATTCGTATTCCATCTATCAATCCTCCAGGAAATGTAGATGAAATTGTTCATTATATAAAACAATATTTAGAAGGCTATGGAATTCCCTATGAGGTTGTTGCAGCCAGAGAAGATAAGCCCAATATTTTGGCACGATATGGAAATGCGGAAGGCAAAACCTTAGTTTTTAATGGACACTGCGATGTAGTTCCAGCTGGGGACGAAGAAAAATGGATGTTTCCACCATTTTCTGGTGAGATTAAAGACGGAATTATGCTTGGACGAGGTACTTCAGATATGAAATGCGGACTTGGAGCTGCGATGTTTGCAATGTGCCTGTTAGCGAGTCAAAAAACAGAATTGTCGGGAAATGTGCTGTTGACGGTAGTTCCAGATGAAGAAACGGGTGGTGAATTTGGAACGAAATGGTTGCGTGATCAGGGATATCTAAAAGGAGATTGGGGAATTGTTGCAGAACCAACTGGTATGGATAATATAGAGGTTGGACAAAAAGGAACCATGGGAATGAATCTATATGCAACAGGAAAGACAGCACATGGAAGTTTAAATCCATATATAGGTGAGAATGCAATAGAAAAATTAATTCACATTCTGCCACAAATGTATCAGTTGCGCGAAATGAAAAGCGAATTGCATGGTGAACAGCTTCAAGTTATGGAGGAATCCAAGGATAGATGCAAAGCAGTTCAAAAGTCGGAAGGTGTGGAAACAATCATGGATCATGTGACGGTCAATATAGGCATGATTCAAGGCGGTGTGAAACGGAATGTAGTAGCTGACACTGCTATGGCTGAATTGGATGTGCGTGTACCGATTGGAATTTCTCACGAGGCAGTGATGAAAAAAGTAGATGAGATAATAAAGAATTCCGAAATAGAAGGAGTATATGTAACATATGATAATCCACGTGGAGGAAATTATGTTTCAGTAAAGGATTCTATTGTTACAATCACTCAGGAATGTGTGGAGGAACTGCTGGGAATAGAATGTGCAGCAACCTACCAGTGGGCAAGCAGTGATACAAGATATTTTAGAGAATCTGGAATTGCCACCATCCAGTATGGACCTTCGAACACAGAAGGCATTCATAATTATAATGAAACAGTTAATGTTGCAGATGTTATAACCGCCTGTAAGATTTACGCAGCTCTGATATTAGAATTGGTAGGTTAATGTAAAAAAAATGATAAATTATTAACAATTATATTTAAATAAGAAGAAACACCCTTTAAAAGTAACAGTAATAAATAGTACAAAAAAATTTTCGCACGTTAAAGAGGTAAAGAAACATAGAAAGTATTGACGAGAAAAGTGATGTAATGCTATAATGGGAAAAATAATAATGAAACGGCAAAGGATGACAGGGATTTGACATTTCATTAAAAAATGATTAAAGGAGGTTTCTTGTATTATGAAGAAGAGAATTTTAGCCTGGACTCTTGCAGCAGTTATGGCAGTCGCTATGGTTGGCTGTGGATCTTCAGGAAAGGACACAGACTCTAAAGGTACAACAGACAACAAGACAACAGAAAAAACAGAAGTCGCAGCAGGCGAATCAGTGTCTCAGGATCACGATCTTGTAGCATCTGTGGCAGTTGACTTCACAACTTTGGATCCAATGGATACCAATGATACCTTATCAGGTGACGTTCAGAGACTGATGATGGACGGTTTATTTGGATTCGACGAAGATATGAATGTAGTAAATATGCTTGCTGAAAGTTATGAAGCAAATGATGATGCAACAGAATTCACATTCAAACTTCGTGAAGGTGTATCTTTCTCAGACGGAACACCTTGGAATGCGGAAGCAGCAAAAGCAAACTTCGACCGTTGGGCAGATAAATCCCTTGGTCTTAAGAGAACAACTTTCCTGTCAAATATTCTGGACAAGACAGAAATCGTAGATGAATATACAATCAAAGTTACTTTGGTTTCACCATTTGGTGCATTCATCAACAACCTTGCTCATCCATGTACTGTTTGCGTAAGCCCGAAACAGATTGAAAAAGGAAGCGCAACTGTTGCAGCAGAACCTGTAGGAACAGGTCAGTACACATTCAAAGAATGGGTAGCAGGCGAACATCTTACACTGGAACTTAACAAAGACTGGTGGGGATATGACAAAGATATCTGTGGTGGAACACCACTTGCAGAATCTGATGCAGGATTCAAGACAATTACATTCAAACCGGTTGCTGAATCTGCAACACGTGTAGCTATGCTCCAGTCTGGCGAAGCAGATTTAATCTGGCCGGTACCAAGTGAAAACTTTGAAGCACTGTCACAGGATTCTAATCTTAATGTAGAAAGTGACGAAAGTATCGTTGTTCGTTACTTATTCATGAACAACCAGAAAGCTCCATTCAATGATGTGAGAGTACGTCAGGCAATCAACTATGCAATCGATAAAGATGCATATTGTGCAGTTGTTAAGAATGGTCTTGCAACACCGGCAGACTCTATCATTGGTACAAACGTACAGTTCCATGTTGCCAATGACGTATACAAGTATAACATTGAAAAAGCAAAAGAACTGTTAGCAGAAGCAGGATATCCGGATGGATTTACAACAACACTTATGTATGCTTCTACAACAGGTAACCAGAAACAGGCAGAATTCCTGAAACAGCAGTTAGAGCAGGTCGGAATCGATCTTCAGTTGAATGGTATGGAAAATGCCATCCTTCAGGAAAAAGTAGCGAGCTGCACAGCAGCAGGTGCTGACGCAGAAGTAGATATGTACACAATCGGATGGTCACCATCAACAGGAGATGCTGACTGGGGTATTCGTCCACTTGTTGCAATTGAGTCAGAACCGCCAATGAGTTACAATATCTGCTATTATGAAAATAAAGAAGTGGATTCTCTCCTCTTTGATGCACTTAAGACAGCAGATCCGGATAAGAGAGCAGAAGCTTACAAAAAAGCTCAGGATATTATCTGGGAAGAATCTCCAATGGTTTGCCTTGCATTCGACAGCAACACATGGGGTAACAATAAGAACATTATTAATGTAGGTAACATGCCGGATGGTGGTCTGTGGATCAGAAATGCCAGAATGGCAAAATAAAGAATGTCAGCCGTTGAAAGGTGATTAGAAATGCTAAGATACATCTCGAAAAGAATTGTCGAAGTAATTCCTACTCTGATCATCGTTGTAACTTTTGTATTCTTTTTTGTAAGATTAATACCTGGGGACCCTGCACAGATGGTTGCAGGGGCCCAGGCAACTCAGGAAGATATTGAAGTTATTCGTGAAGAGTTAGGGTTAAACGAACCAATTCCAACACAATATGTTAATTATGTTACAGGTCTTTTTTCGGGAGACCTTGGAACATCACTTCGAACAAAAAGACCGGTTACTACAGAAATTTCCAACAGATATGCGAATACAGTAAAACTGACACTTGCCAGTCTGCTGTGGAGCTCTCTTGTTGGAATTTTGTTGGGCGTATGGTCTGGAAAGAATCGAAGTAAATGGCAGGATTATACAGGTATGACGTTAGCGGTGTCCGGTATCTCGCTGCCTTCGTTCTGGATAGGCTTTATGCTTATTATTGTATTTGGTGTCAATTTAAAATGGTTCCCTACTACAGGAGCAGATTCGTTAAAGAGTCTTGTACTTCCTGCTATTACACTGGGAACAAGTGTAGCTGCGGTAGTAGCTCGTTTTACGCGTTCTTCATTAATTGAAGTATTGAAAGAAGATTATATTCGTACAGCTCGTGCGAAAGGTATTAAAGAAAAAATCGTAGTCTGGAAGCATGCATTCCGTAACTCTATGATTTCCGTAGTAACTGTAATCGGTTTACAGTTTGGTTTCCTCCTTGGAGGCTCGGTTATCACAGAAAGTGTATTTGCTTACCCAGGATTGGGAAGTTTGTTGATTGAATCTGTAAATTACCGTGATTATCCAGCGATTCAGTCACTCATTCTTATTTTCTCTTTGCACTTTATTGTTATTAATTTGCTGGTTGATATCCTGTATGCGGTATTGAACCCGGAAATTCAGTTAAGTTAGGAAGGGAGGATAAGAGAATGGCAAAAAAAGCAGCAGTAGACACAGCGGCAAAAACAGAAAAAGACGATATTAAAACTCCCTTTAAAGAATTTGTCAGAAAATTTAAGAAGCAGAAAACCGCACTTGTTGCGTTAGGCTTTATACTCTTTTTGGTGGTTTTATCTTTTATCAGCTATAAGGTAGCACCATATGGAATTAATGAATATGACTATAGTGCCATTATGCAGGGACCGAGTTCTGCACATTGGTTTGGAACAGATGAATTTGGACGTGACCTTTTTTCTCGTGTAATCTGCGGTACAAGAATTTCATTGTCTGTCGGTTTGTTCTCCGTAACAATCGGAGCAGTATGCGGTACAATTCTTGGACTTCTGGGCGGATATTACGGAGGAATCTTAGACTCGATTATCATGAGAGTCTGTGACGTACTTTTTGCATTCCCTGGATTGATTCTGGCAATTGCTATTGTAGCTATTTTGGGAAGTGGTCTTGGTAATGTAGTAATCGCAGTTGCAGTATTCAGTACACCGACATTTGCCAGACTGGTACGAAGCGCCACATTATCCTTAAAGGGCAGCGTATTCGTTCAGGCAGCAAAGAGTCTGGGGGCAAGTGATGCCAGAATTTTATTCCAGCACATTCTGCCGGGAGCAATTCCAAATATTATCGTACAATATACAATGTCAATTGGTAACTCCATTTTGACAGCATCAGGTCTTAGTTTCCTGGGAATGGGGGCACAGCCGCCAACACCGGAATGGGGACTGTTATTAAGTAATGGAAGAAACTATATGATGAACAGTTGGCACATCACATTCTTCCCGGGTCTTGCAATTTTCCTGACCGTATTAAGCTTTAACTTATTAGGCGATGGTCTTCGTGATGCATTGGACCCGAAATTATCAGATTAAGAGAAGAGGAAGTATATGGACAATAATAATATATTAGAGATAAAAAATATGCACACCTATTTCTTTACTGATAATGGAACTGTGAAATCAGTTGATGGTGTGGATATAGAATTAAAAAAAGGAGCCACATTGGGGATCGTAGGAGAATCAGGAAGTGGAAAGAGTGTTACCGCCCTTTCTCTTATGGGTCTCTTAATGGGGACAACAGGTAAAGTCGTAGAAGGAGAAATCTTTTTTGAAGGAAAAGATATTTTAAAATGTTCTGATGAAGAAAGACGAGAGATGCGTGGACGTGATATCTCGATGATCTTCCAGGAACCTATGACCAGCCTTAACCCGGTAATGAAAATCGGGGACCAGATTATGGAAAATATTTTGCTTCATCAGAAAGTATCAAAAGAAGAAGCAAAGAAGATGACGATTGATATTCTGAAAAAGACCGGACTTCCGCGTGTGGAAAAAATGGTCGATGAATATCCGTTCCAGCTTTCCGGCGGACAGAGACAGCGTGTTATGATTGCCATGGCTTTGGTTTGCAATCCGAAGATTCTGATTGCAGATGAACCAACGACAGCGCTTGACGTTACAATTCAGGCACAGATTCTGGATTTGATGAACCGACTAAAAGATGAAATCGGAACATCCATTTTATTTATCACACATGACCTCGGTGTTGTTGCTGAAGTCTGTGATGATGTTGTAGTTATGTATTGTGGACGTGTGGTCGAAAAAGCAAATGTGTATGATTTGTTCGCAAACCCAAGTCATCCATATACAGAAGGCCTTCTGGCATCCATTCCTAAGATGGGAGTGGAGGTAGATGAACTGGATTCCATTCCGGGAAATGTACCGAATCCAAAGTATATGCCAAAGGGATGTAAATTTGCACCTCGTTGTAAGTATGCGACAGACCGTTGCCGCGAAGAAGAACCAGGTTTCTTCGATCTTGGAAACGGACACCAGAGCAAATGCTGGAGATGCGAGAATGTGAAAGGAGGAAATTAGGATGTCGGATAATATTTTATTAAAAGCCGAAGGTGTAAAAGTGTATTATCCAGTGAATAATGGACTCTTTCAGAAACCATCTTATGTAAAGGCCGTTGACGGAGTAGACATTGAAATTCATGAAGGAGAAGTGTTCGGTATCGTTGGGGAATCCGGATGTGGAAAATCCACACTTGGAAAAGCAATCTGTAAACTGATTGAACCAACTGATGGAAGCATTGTTTTTGACGGGAAGGAAATTGCCAAACTGAATAATAAAGAAATGCGTCCAATCCGCAAGGGAATTCAGATGGTATTTCAGGATCCATACGCATCACTGAACCCAAGAATGTCTGTTCACGATATTATTGCAGAACCATTGAAGATTCATGGTCTTGCAAAAACAAAGGAAGAAATTGATGCAAGGGTTATCGAACTGATTCAGGAAGTTGGACTGGATGTTTACCATGTAAACCGTTATCCACATGAGTTCAGTGGTGGACAGAGACAGCGTATCGGAATTGCAAGAGCACTTGCTGTGCAGCCAAAACTGATTATCGCTGATGAACCGGTATCAGCTCTTGATGTTTCTATCCAGTCACAGGTGCTGAACCTGATGAATAAACTGAAAAAAGAATACAATCTGACCTATATCTTTGTGGCGCATGATCTGAGCGTTGTAGAGCATATCAGTGATCGCGTTGGTGTTATGTATCTGGGAAATTTTGTGGAAGTGGCAGATAAGAAAGAATTGTACAAGAATCCATGTCATCCATATACACAGGCGCTTCTTTCTGCTGTTCCGATTCCGGATCCTACAGCAAAGAAAGAAAGAATTATACTGGAAGGACATATTCCTTCAGCACTGAATCCGCCAACAGGATGTAAATTCCATACAAGATGTCCAAAATGTATGGGTATCTGTAAGGAAAAAGCACCTGAAAGAGTGGAGATTGCACCAGGACATGAGGTATATTGTCATTTATACAGCCAGCAGCAGAAATAAACAAAAGTGCAGAAGGGAAGTTATTCCCTTCTGCACTTTTGCTACCATGCGTAAAGCAGATAAAAGACAGATGTATTTTTTATATATTTAAGATATAATGATGCCAGGGTCAAAAGGTCTAAATCCACAGGCATCAGAGTTGGGGCTTTTGACCCCAGCATCATATAATAAGAGCAGGAGGGAATCACATGAAACTGTTTATTAGTGCAGACATTGAAGGCTGTACAGGAACGACTTTAGGCGCAGAAACACATAAGACAGAAAGCTGCTATCAGGCATTCGCAAAGAGAATGACAGAAGAAGTGGTGGCGGTTTGTGAGGCAGCATTGGAAGCAGGTGCAACAGAGATTGTAGTAAAAGACGGGCACGGTGATGCTACAAATATCGACGTGATGCAGATGCCAAAGGGAGTTACCTTAATCAGAGGTAAGAGCGGACATCCATATAATATGATGTTTGGTCTGGATGAATCTTTTGATGGTGTATTCTATGTGGGATATCATTCACCGGCAGGCAGTCCGGAAAGCCCGCTATGTCATACTTCCACGGGAAACACCAATTACATTACATTAAATGGAAAGCCTATGAGCGAATTTATGCTGAACAGTTACACCGCAGGCATGATGGGTGTGCCGGTGCTTTTCCTGTCAGGGGATGAAGGAATCTGTAAGCTGGCACATGATATGGTACCTGAGATTACAACAGTAGCCACCAAATCGGGATGCGGAGGCTCTACAATCAACAAAGACCCACAGACTGTAATTGAAGAACTGAGATCAAAAGTGAAAGAAGCTCTTTCAAAAGATTTCTCATGTGGTAAAATAGAAATGCCGGATAAGTTTACTTATCTTGCAAATTATAAAGACTTGAAAAAGGCGTATACGATGTCTTTCTTCCCAGGTGTACATGCGGTAGATGAACGTACAAACTGTGTGGAATCAGACAATTATCACGATATTGTGGTAGCGCATTCTTTCATTGTTTATTAAAGAGATAATACGGAGGAAAAGAAAATGGCAGACATTAAACTGATTGAAGAAATTACAAATGCTTTTGGACCAAGTGGATTTGAAGAAGAAGTTTGTAAAGTGATTAAGAAATTTACAGAAGGATTTGACGTTTCCAATGATGCAATGTGCAACGTATATATGAAGCGTAAAGACTTTTCGGGAAAGAAGCCGGTTATTCTGTTAGACGCACATACAGATGAATGTGGGTTTATGGTACAGAGCATCCGCGACAATGGTTTATTGAATATCGTAGCTCTTGGCGGAATCCATCTGACAAATATTCCTGCACATTCTGTCATTGTCAGAAATAACGAAGGAAAGAAAATCAAAGGAATTGTTACTTCAAAACCAGTTCATTTCTTAAAAGCAAATGAAAGAGGCTGTGACCTTGATATTGAAGATTTAGCAGTAGATGTAGGAGCAAGCAGCAAGGAAGAAGTACTGGAAGTATATGGAATTCATCCGGGCGATCCGATTATGCCGGATGTTGCGTTCGAGTATCATGAAGAACAGAAAATTTGCTATGGCAAAGCATTTGACAACAGACTCGGCTGCACCTGTATTATCGAAACAATGAAAGCACTTGCAAATGACAAGGATTTGGCAGTCGATGTAGTCGGTGGTTTTGCGGCTCAGGAAGAAGTGGGAACTCGTGGAGCAACTGTGACATCACAGATTATTAAGCCGGACCTGGCAATCGTATTTGAAGGCTCTCCAGCAGATGACTTCTATTATGGAGAAACTTTATCTCAGGGAGCTTTAAAGAAAGGCGTTCAGATTCGCCGGATGGACGTAAGTTATATTTCAAATCCGGTATTTGCAGCATATGCACATGAAATCGGAGATGAAAAGGGTATCAAATATCAGGATGCTGTCAGAAGAGGCGGTGGAACAAATGCCGGAAAAATCAGTTTGGAAAGTAAGGCTGTACCGGTACTGGTTCTTGGAATCCCATCCCGCTATGTTCATACACATTATAACTTCTGCGCAATGGATGATATTGATGCAGCAATAAATATGGCTACAGAAGTGATTCGTGGGTTGAATGAGGAACGTATTTATAAAATCTTAAGAAAAGATATTATGGAATAGTAATAAAATCTTAATATTTATGTACTATAGTAAAAGGACAGACGGCTGAAACAGCATGTGTGTCCTTTTTCATTGTGCAGACAATTATTTTCAGCGAAAGAAAGGTGTATCGTGGAAAAGGGGGAATGTATTGAACGGGGAGTTGCGGTAAGTATTCAATGTGGTATTGGATATCTGTTTACAATGTGGTATAATGAACACTAATTGTGAGCGAAGTGGAGGAACGAGTGTGAGTCAACAGAATAAAGGGAATCTATATATACTTTTGACAGCTGTTTTATGGTCAACGGGAGGAATTCTTATTAAATACATTCCAGGAAATGCAATGATGATTAATGGTGCAAGGTCTCTGATAGCATTGCTGTTCTTTTGGATTTGTAAAAGAAGAATTAAGATTAAAGTAAATAAAAAGATATTTGCAGCGGCAATGTGTCTGGTCTTTACAAATCTGCTTTACGTAATTGCCAATAAACTTACTACGGCTGCCAATGCGATTGTGTTACAATATACAGCACCGATTTTCGTATTGGTGTGGGACTGCATTTATCAGAAGAGAAAGCCGAAGCCGTATCAGTGTGCGGTTGTGGGAATGGCATTTGCAGGAATGATTTTGTTTTTCTTTGACCAGTTGGACGGTGGAAAGCTTTTAGGAAATATTCTGGCAATCTGCGCGGGATTTTGTTTTTCAGGAGTGTATTTTATTAACTCCCTTCCTGAGGCAAGTAGTGAGGATGCAAGTATGCTGGCTTTCGGCCTGTCATTTCTCGTTGCGATTCCGTTTATGAAGAATGTTCTTATATTAAATGGAACTGCACTTTTGGCACTTTTGGCACTGGGAATCTTTCAGGTAGGACTTGCTTATGTGTTTTTTGCTAGAGGAAGCAAACTAACAAGTCCGGTAAATGCCTCTCTTATAGGATTACTGGAGGCCATATTAAATCCAGTATGGGTATTTCTGTTTTATGGGGAGAAGATGGGAGAGTTTGCTTTTGCAGGTGCAGGGATTATTCTGACAGCAGTAGTGCTTAATATTATTCTTGGCAATGCGGCAGAAAAAATAGAGATGAATTCGCAATATCAGTAAAAATAAATGTACTTTATGTAGAAAGTGTGATAGAATAAACGGACATGTGACAATATTAATGATGACTTGATTTTTAGAAGGTGAATCAATGGAAAACAAAAAAAAGTTCCTGTTCAATATCATCTTTCTGATTCTTGTATTCGGAGGAACTCTTTACGGGGTCTTTCATGGGGAAGATTTGGGAGAGATAGTGAATATTTTAAAGACCGTGAATCCGCTATGGATAATGGCAGCGGTTGTGTGTGTGGTAATATTTATCTGGGGCGAGTCCATTATTATTTACTACATGATGCATACGCTTGGAATTAAATTAAAGAAAAGAACTTGTTTTCTGTTCTCTTCGGTAGGTTTTTTCTTTAGCTGTATTACTCCGTCTGCAACAGGAGGACAGCCGGCACAAATCTATTTTATGAAAAAGGAAAAGATTCCGATTCCGGTCTCGACTTTAGTGCTGATGATTGTTACAATTACATACAAACTGGTGTTAGTTGCAATTGGTGTTCTGCTTACATTGTTTGGTCAGGGATTTATACACACATACCTTTATGATGTTCGTCATGTATTCTATTTGGGAACAGCACTGAATGTATTCTGTGTGGGAGCCATGCTGGTACTGGTATTTCATCCGGAACTGGCAAGGAAGATTCTGGTAAGAGGTCTTGTAGTGTTGGAAAAGCTACATCTTATGAGACACAAGAGTTCCCGGTTGGAGAAGCTGAATGCATCAATGGACCAGTACAGGGCAACTGCAGTGTACTTGAAAGAGCATGTACGTGTGCTGATAGAAGTGTTTGCAATTACTGTGTTTCAGCGTTTTGCACTTTTCGTTGGTACCTGGTTTGTTTATCGTGCATTCGGATTGTCGGAATATTCAGCATTGGTAATTGCATTGCTTCAGGGAAGTATTTCTGTATCAGTAGATATGTTGCCGCTTCCGGGTGGAATGGGAATTAGTGAGAAACTGTTCTCCATCATATTTCTACCGATTTTCGGTAGTCAGCTATTGCTTCCGGGAATGATATTAAGCCGTGGACTTGGCTATTATACAGAACTTATTATCAGTGCATTATTTACGATTGTAGCAAATTTTACTATTGGAAAAAAGAGGGTTAAAAAATGTTAGGTGTCTATGATTATACTGTGGTTCTTACTTATATCAGTCTTGTGGTGTCCATGAGTGGTATGATGTTTTCGGTCAATGGGAAGATTCAATATGCAGTAGTCTGTCTTGCCATTTCCGGTTTATGTGATATGTTTGACGGAAAGATAGCGAGAACCAAAAAGAACCGTACAGAAGTGGAAAAGAATTTCGGAATCCAGATTGATTCCCTTTCGGATGTTATTTGTTTTGGTGTAAGTCCGGCAATTCTTTGTTATTGTATGGGAATGCGCAGCCGTGTTGGAATTGTTATCCTGATGTTCTATGTGCTTGCAGGACTGATTCGCCTTGCCTGGTTCAACGTGACGGAAGAAGTAAGACAGAGTGAAACTACAGAAAAGAGAGAATATTATCAGGGTCTTCCGATTACTTCTATGGCAATTGCATTACCGATTATGTTTGCATTGAAGCCATTGTTGGGGAAAGACTTTTTCCTGGGACTTCATGTACTTGTGCTTGCGGTTGGTTTATTATTTATTACCAATTTCAAACTCCGCAAGCCAAAGAATGTAACGCTTTCCATTTTGGTAATTATTGTGGCAGCAGCGGTTCTGCGCATGCTTCATGTGTGGTAAAATACATAATGATTGAAAATACATATTGTAAAAGTTAAGCTATAACTAATATATATAAAGACGAGTTCATGAAAAAATTAATAAAACGATTAACGATAATCATAGGGCTGCTTCTGGCAGCTCTTTTCATAGCAAATGTATTGTTCCCGTATTTCTATAAACATCCGACTTCGGAGTATGCAAGAGAAGTAAGTCAGATGGGAGGAAATATTAAGTCAGAACAGAAGAAAAATGGGGAAAAAACAGAGAACAGTGAGCGGATCCGCTGTATCGATGATAATGAAGAAGCGCTTATCTGGAGGCTTCGCATGATTGGAGCGGCAAAAGAAAGTGTTGTTTTGTCTACTTTTGATTTGCGGGGAGATGACAGTGGAAGTGAAATCTTAGCTGCCTTGTACCATGCGGCAGACAGAGGTGTGCAGATTCAGCTTCTGATTGATGGAATTTATCAGAAACTGTTTCTGGATGGAAATAAGCTTTTTCAGGCCCTTTCGGCACATGAGAATGTAGAAGTCAGAATCTATAATCCGATTACGGTTATGAATCTGTTTCGGCTAAATTACCGTATGCATGATAAATATGTGATTGTAGATGAAAAAATGTATCTGTTAGGCGGACGCAATACCAATGATATTTTTCTTGGGGATAAAAAGACCGGGATTAATGAGGACCGGGATATTTTGATGTACGATGCTTCCGGTGGGGAGTCATCCTCTCTTTTGAAATTGGAAGGCTATTTTCAACAGATTTGGAATGAGGAGCATGTGTCCCGGAAGAAAAGCTGTCATGAACAGAAATATTATACGGAACAGTACGTTATATTAGAAGAAAAATACGATACATTGAAAACAAAGTATCCCGATATAGACAGTTATGACGATTGGGAAACAGATACCTTTTCGGTGGATAAAATCACATTGATTGACAATGGCACGCAGGCTGGAAGAAAGAACCCTCAAGTACTCCAGGCGATTGAAGCATTTGCCATGCAAGGTGCGCATGTGATCATTCAGACTCCATATGTTATCTGTAATGATTATATGTACGGAGTATTGGAGCATATTTCGGAGAAAACAGATACGAAGGTCATCTTAAATGCAGTGGAGAAAGGCTCTAATCCATGGGGGTGTACGGATTATCTGAATCAGAAACAGAAGATACTGGATACCGGTGTGACTGTGTATGAATTAATGAATGAACATGCAGTACATACGAAAGCAGTTCTGATTGATGACGATATTTCTATAGTAGGTTCCTACAATCTGGATATACGAAGCACCTATCTGGATACAGAACTGATGCTGGTAATTGAGAGCCCGGAGTTAAATGAGCAGATACGTGCTATAGAAGCTGCATATATGGAAAAGAGCAAAGAAGTGCAGCCTGACGGACAGGAAACAGAAGGAAGCTTGTATAAAGAAAAGACACTGGACAAGAAAAAACAGATATTTTACAGTGTGCTTCGCATTTTGGTCAGACCGTTCCGACATTTACTTTAAAATAAATGACAGTGAAGGTTGGAAACACTAAAAGAGAATGCCCATGAATCCGGGAAGGATGAAGGGAAAAGGAGAGAAGATTATGGAAAAACAACACGAAAAAAGAAGTATGTTCTCGGGAAAGCTGGGATTCGTACTATCCGCGGCAGGAGCTTCAGTAGGATTGGGAAATATATGGCGCTTCCCATACCTTGCCGCAAAATACGGAGGAGGAATTTTTCTTCTGATTTATATTATCCTTGCATTGACATTTGGCTATACCATGATTGTTGCGGAAACATCACTTGGACGTATGACGAGGAAAAGTCCGGTAGGAGCATTCCGCTCCGGCGGAAAATCAAAATGGCTGTCTTTCGGTGGATGGCTGAATGCAATCATTCCTGTTTTAATTGTACCATATTACTCTGTGATTGGTGGATGGGTAATTAAGTATCTGGCAGAATATATCAGAGGAAATGGGACAGAGCTTGCCACAGATGGCTATTTTGGAAGTTTTATTTCCAATGGAATGTCCACAGAACTTTGTTTTATTGTTTTTGCCTTATTTACGGTTCTTATTATTTATGCCGGAGTGGAAAACGGGGTGGAACGTGTTTCTAAGGTTATGATGCCGGTACTGGTTGTTTTATCAATCGTTATTTCTGTGTATTCTGTGACAAGACCGGGAGCACTGGCAGGTGTGAAGTATTTTCTGGTGCCGAATGTGAAACATTTTTCCTGGATGACGGTAGTGGCTGCTATGGGACAGATGTTTTATTCCCTTTCGATTGCTATGGGAATTCTGGTTACCTTTGGTTCATATATGAAGAAAGAGGTATCGATTGAAGAATCTACAAAAAATGTAGAAATCTTTGATACCGCCATTGCAGTTATGGCCGGACTTATGATTATTCCTGCGGTATTTGCGTTTTCAGGCGGAGATGCAGAAACATTACAGGCAGGACCTGCACTGATGTTTATTACCATACCAAAGGTATTCGAAAGTATGGGACTTGGAACTTTTGTTGGAATCCTGTTTTTTGTTCTGGTTCTGTGTGCGGCAGTGACAAGTTCGATTGCACTGACAGAAAGTGCAGTATCGACTTTTCAGGATGAACTGAAATGGGGGAGAAAGAAAGCTACTATTATTGTAGGCGTGATTATGGTTGCGCTTGGAAGTCTTTCTTCGCTGGGCTACGGTCCACTTGCAGGAGTCCGTATTATCGGAATGCAGTTCCTGGATTTCTTTGATTTTCTTACCAACTCTGTGATGATGCCGATTGCAGCGATTGCAACCTGTCTTTTGGTATCAAGAGTGATTGGAGTGAAGAAGATAGAAGAGGAAATGCTGCTCGAAGGTGGTACTTTCCGCAGAAAGAAAATTTTTAATTTTATGATTCAGTATCTGTGTCCAATTTTTGCCGCAATTATTTTTATTAGTTCCGTGGCAAATGCTTTTGGATGGATTCAAATGTAACGGAAAAGAAAATAGAAAAAGTTCACAGAATTTTCATAAAAAAGATTAGCACTCACACTTGACGAGTGCTAATCTTTTGTGTTATATTCCTAATAGAACAAGAAAACAAATTATGTTTCATGTGATTTAGATAGATAGGAGGCGTAGTTTATGAACCTTAGTAAATTTACAAGAAGTTCTATGGAAGCAGTCCAGAAGTGCGAGAAAATTGCAACGGACTATGGCAACCAGGAAATAGAACAGGAACATTTACTTGACGCATTGATAACCATTGATGACAGCCTGATATTAAAGCTGCTTGAGAAGATGGGAATGTCAAAAGAGTATGTATTGAACCGTGTGGAGGAGGCAATTAACAAGCGTCCGAAGGTCCAAGGTGGACAGCTTTACATCGGCCAGAATCTGAATAATGTATTGATTCATGCAGAAGACGAAGCAAAGCAGATGGGTGATGAATATGTATCGGTAGAACATCTTTTTCTTGCATTGTTGAAATATGCAAGCAGAGAGATGAAAACGCTGTTGAAAGAGATGGGTATTACAAGAGAAAGCTTCCTGCAGGCGCTTTCTACAGTGCGTGGTAATCAGAGGGTTACCAGTGACAATCCGGAGGCAACCTATGATACACTGAACAAATACGGACAGGATTTGGTACAGCGGGCAAGGGAGCAGAAGCTGGACCCGGTAATTGGACGAGACGCAGAGATACGGAATGTGATTCGTATTCTGTCACGTAAAACGAAGAATAATCCGGTTCTGATTGGAGAACCTGGTGTAGGTAAGACAGCGGCAGTAGAAGGTCTGGCACAGCGTATTGTAGCCGGGGATGTTCCGGAAGGTCTGAAGGACAAGAAGATATTTGCGCTGGATATGGGGGCTTTGGTAGCCGGAGCCAAATACCGTGGCGAATTTGAAGAGCGTCTGAAAGCAGTATTGGAAGAAGTAAAGAACAGTGAAGGAAAGATTATTCTTTTCATTGATGAGCTGCATACTATTGTAGGAGCAGGAAAGACAGAAGGTTCCATGGATGCAGGCAATATGTTAAAACCAATGCTTGCCCGTGGCGAGCTGCACTGTATTGGTGCGACCACATTGGATGAGTACCGGCAGTATATTGAAAAGGATGCTGCACTGGAGCGTCGTTTCCAGCCGGTTATGGTAGATGAGCCATCTGTAGAAGATGCCATTTCCATCCTGCGTGGATTGAAGGAACGTTATGAAGTATATCATGGTGTTAAGATTACAGATGGTGCACTTGTAGCGGCAGCAACCCTTTCCCATCGTTATATTTCTGACCGTTTCCTGCCGGATAAAGCCATTGATTTGGTGGACGAAGCATGTGCTTTGATTAAAACAGAACTGGATTCTATGCCGACAGAGCTGGATGAGCTTCGCAGAAAGGTAACACAACTTGAAATTGAAGAGACTGCTCTGAAGAAAGAAGATGACAGACTGAGCAAAGAAAGACTGGAACATCTGCAGCAGGATTTAGCAGAGCATAGAGAAGAATTTGCCAAGAAGAAAGCCCAGTGGGATAATGAGAAACGTGCAGTCGAATCCGTACAGAAGATTCGTGAGCAGATTGAGCAGGTCAATCAGGAAATCCAGATTGCAAAGCAGCAGTATGATTTGAACAAGGCAGCGGAATTGCAGTATGGTCGTCTGCCACAGCTTCAGAAACAACTGGAAGACGAAGAAGAACAGATAAAGAATAAGGATTTGTCTTTGGTACACGAAGCAGTAACGGAGGATGAGATTGCGAGAATCGTTTCCAGATGGACGGGTATTCCGGTTGCCAGGTTAAACGAAAGTGAACGAAGCAAGACTTTGAATCTAGATAAAGAATTACACAAGCGTGTAGTAGGTCAGGATGAGAGTGTCCAGAAAGTAACAGAAGCAATCATCCGTTCCAAAGCAGGTATCAAAGATCCGACAAAACCAATTGGTTCCTTCCTGTTCCTTGGCCCAACCGGTGTAGGTAAGACAGAACTTGCTAAAGCCCTTGCGGAAAGTTTGTTTGATGATGAGAATAACATGGTACGTATCGATATGAGTGAGTACATGGAGAAGTACTCCGTGTCTCGGCTGATTGGAGCGCCTCCGGGATATGTAGGTTATGATGAAGGAGGACAGCTTACAGAAGCAGTCCGTAGAAAACCGTACTCTGTTGTATTGTTTGATGAAGTGGAAAAGGCACATCCGGATGTATTTAACGTACTGTTACAGGTATTAGATGATGGACGAATCACGGATTCTCAGGGAAGAACAGTTGACTTTAAGAATACTATTTTGATTATGACCTCTAACATTGGTTCCTCTTACCTGTTGGATGGCATTGATGAAAACGGTGAGATTAAGCCGGAAGCAGAAGCACAGGTTATGGCTGAACTGCGCGCACACTTCAGACCGGAATTCCTGAACCGTCTGGATGAGACCATTATGTTCCGTCCACTTACCAAGAGCAATATTGGTGCCATTGTAGAACTTCTGATTGCAGATGTGAATAAACGTCTGGCAGACAGAGAACTTCAGATTGAACTGACCGAAGAAGCAAAGCAATTCGTCATCGATGGTGGATATGATCCGATGTACGGTGCAAGACCACTGAAACGTTATCTGCAGAAACATGTGGAAACACTGGCAGCAAGATTAATTCTGTCAGGTAATGTGGGAAGCGGAGATACCATTCTGATTGATGTGGAAAATGGAGCATTGACAGCAAAGACTAAAAGAAATTAAAAAGTGAATTTATAAAGATGTAAGCGCATCAATCGTTAATAATATATCAACGAACACGTTAAATTCTTAATTAATTTACTTTTGCAAATGAAGGGAGTATCATAGAATTATGTGATACTTCCTTTTCTTTTTTACGCAGGAAAAGAAGAGGTTATATAATGTAAAGAGAAAAGATTAAGGAGGATTGTAACGTGGCAATTAAAGTTGGAATTAGTGGATTTGGAAGAATTGGAAGAGTTGTAATCAGAGCGGCCATGGATATGCCGGATATGGAAATCGTGGGTATCAATGTGCGCAATGCGGATTTAGATTATCTTGTATATATGCTGAAATATGATACAACATTTGGCAGATTTCCAAAGTCATTAGATAAATATGAGAGTGGACTTGTAATTGATGGCAAGAAGGTTCCGGTATATTCAGAGACGGAAGCAATTCATATTCCATGGAAAGAGTGTGGAGCTGAATATATCGTGGAGGCCACTGGTGCATATACAACAACAGAGAAAGCTATGGATCATATTAAGGCAGGAGCAAAGAAAGTAATTATCTCTGCACCGGCGAAAGATAAAGCAACACCAACATTTGTATACGGTGTCAACCATGAAAAGTACGAAGCGGATATGGATATTGTATCCAATGCGTCCTGCACAACGAACTGTCTGGCTCCGCTTTGCCGTGTACTGGAAGAAAACTGGGGAATTGAACAGGGACTGATGTCAACGATTCATTCTGCAACTGCAAAACAGAAGGTAGTAGATGCAAGATCTATGAAGGACTGGAGAACCGGAAGAAGTGTATTTAACAATATTATCCCATCTACCACAGGTGCTGCAAAGGCAGTAGGACTTGTTATTCCATCCCTGCTTGGAAAGATGACAGGAATTTCATACAGAGTACCAACTTCTGATGTTTCTGTAGTAGACTTGAATGTTGTACTGAAGAAAGAGACAAGCTATGCAGAAATCTGCGAAAAGATGAAGGAAGCGTCGGAAACATATATGAAAGGAATTATTGAATATGTGGACGATGAAGTAGTATCCGGTGACTTTGTAGGTGACCCATGTACTTCTATTTTCGATGCAAGAGAAGGAATTGAACTGAACAGTAAACTGTTCAAGCTCATTGCTTTCTATGACAATGAATACGGATATTCAAGCAAGACTCTGGATTTAATCCGTTATATGTATGAAGTAGATAACAAATAATTTTTTGAAGAAAATGGTGGTAAGATGCAGAAGATTATCTTTCATATTGATGTCAATTCTGCTTACTTAAGCTGGACGGCAGTGGAGATGCTGGCAAATGGTTCTGCTGTGGATATCAGAGAGATTCCTGCGATTATCGGTGGAGATCAGCAGTCCAGACATGGAATTGTGTTGGCAAAGTCTGTTCCGGCTAAACGCTATGGAATCCGGACGGGTGAACCGGTTGCACAGGCTATGCGAAAATATCCGAACCTGCATATGGAACCGCCCAACCATAAGTTGTACAGCAGCTACAGTGCGAGACTGATGGATTTCCTGCGGACATACAAGGCGGAAATCGAACAGGTCAGTGTGGATGAATGCTATATGGATTTTACGGGAATTGCAGGGCGGTTTGTATCTCCGGTTGAAGCGGCAATGGAAATCAAACAGCGGGTATATGATACCTTTGGTTTTACGGTAAATGTAGGGATTTCCAGTAATAAGCTTCTGGCGAAGATGGCATCGGATTTTGAAAAGCCGAACCGGGTGCACACCTTGTTCCCGGAAGAAATTCAGGTCAAGATGTGGCCTCTTCCGGTGGGTGAACTGTTCATGGCCGGAAAGTCCAGCGTAGAAGTCTTACATAAATTAGAAATTAATACCATAGGAGAGCTGGCTCAGACGGACCCGGCTCTCCTTGAGTTACATTTAAAGAGTCATGGAAGGATGCTTTGGGAATTTGCTAATGGTATCGGAGAAGACGTGGTTCAGTCGGAAGAACGGACAGCAAAAGGAATTGGAAATTCTACCACACTTGCCAAAGATGTGGAGAAGCGGGAAGATGCAGAAGCAGTGCTTGAAAAGCTTGCCGAAAAGGTGGCAGGGCGTCTGCGTGCGTCAGGACAGCGGGCGAGCATGATAAGTGTGGAAATCCGGTATTATAATTTTCAGAATACATCCCATCAAAAGCAGCTCGGCAAGGCAACGGATGACGGAAACATGCTTTACCGGGAAGCCTGTAGTCTCTTTGAAGAAATGTGGAGCGGAGAACCCATACGTCTGCTTGGCATACGGACATCAAAGCTTGTGGAGGAAGAACAGCCGGAACAACTCAGCATCTTTGATGTACAGCCGATGTTAGAAGAAGCAAGAGCAAAAAAAGAAAAGAAGGAAAAACATCAGAAACTGGATGCGGTGATGGAAGAAATCAAAAAGCGTTACGGTGATGATGTGATTATGCGTGGGACAGATAGGAAACACTAGGAAATATCAGTTGTTTTCGGATATCATGTCCCATTTCTTGACATGCTCAAAAAACATGAGGTATAATGCTATAAGCTATAAGAGGAAAGGAGCGAGCTCTTGGCATGTTGACATTGAAGGAAAGAGAATTTATCCCGGTTGTACTTGGCGGGGATATTAACACATATAGCGTAGCGCGCGCATTTTATGAAGAATATCATGTTAAGACTTATGTGTTTGGCAAGTTCCCATCGGGACCAAGCTTTCACAGTAAAATTACGATTTATGAACATGATACACGGATTGATACGGATGCATATTTCCTGGAACGAATCGGAAAATTCGCAGAGGAACACAAGGATAAGAAGATTATTCTGATGGCGGCAAGTGACGGTTATGCTGCCCAGATTATGAGAAACCGTGAGAAGCTTGGCAGCAATATTATTGCTCCATATCCGAATTACGATCTCATGGAATATTTACAGAGAAAGGATAATTTCTATCAGCTTTGTGATAAACATGGGGTAGATTATCCGGGTACAATTATTTATGAACCGTCTATGGGACTGGATTTTGAGATGAATTTCTCTTATCCGGTGGTATTAAAGCCGACAGAAAGTACTCATTACTGGGAGCATCCGTTTCCGACCCAGAAGAAGGTATTTATTGTAAACAGCAGGGAAGAACTGAATCAGGCAATCAAGGATACTTATGATGCAGGATATCCGGATAAAATGATTATCCAGGATATGATTCCGGGAAATGATGAGAACATGGCTGTGCTTACCTCTTATTCAGACCAAAGCGGCAAAGTAAAGATGATGTGTCTCGGACATGTACTATTGGAGGAACATACACCACATGGACTTGGAAACCATGCCTTAATCATTACGGAGCCGAATGAAGAACTGATGCTCCGCGTGAAAAATTTGTTAGAAGATATGCATTATGTTGGATTTTCTAACTGCGATATCAAGTATGACAAGCGGGATGGGAAATACAAATTTTTTGAAATCAATACCAGACAGGGAAGAAGCAATTTCTATGTAACCGGTTCCGGTTACAATATAGCCAAATATGTTGTGGAAGAATATATTTACGGAAAAGAATTACAGTTTGAAATGGCAAAGAATGAACATCTCTGGATGGTGGTTCCGAAACAGGTCGCTTTAAAATATGTGAAAGAACCACAGAATCAGGAAAAGATGCGTCAATTAATGAAAGAAAAGAAGGTAGTCAATCCGGTATTCATGAAAGGTGATCTGGCACCAAAGCGGCTTTACGGACTGCTCAGAACTTATTTCAGCCATTTTGTGAAATTTAAGAAGTATTACAGCTAAAGAGGTGGAAAACAATATGAAAAAATTAGGAATTATCGGAGGCATGGGACCGGAGGCTACCAGCTTCTTTTATGCAAGAATTACAGGAAGGACCAAGGCTGCCAGCGATCAAGAGCATTTGGATATTGTGATTCTAAGTCATGCAAGTATGCCGGACAGAACCCATGCAATACTGACGGGAGATAAAAGTGCCGTATTAGAGGCTGCCATGCAGGATATTCGTGCACTGGAAATGCTTGGAGTGGAAAATATTGCCATCCCATGCAACACCTTCCATTATTTTCTGGACGATTTGCAGAAAGAAACGAAGATTCCAATCATCAATATGTTAGAGGAAACAGTGAAAGCAATTTTACAGGCAAATCCAAACGTAAAGAAGATTGGAATTATGGGAACCGACGGAACCCTGCGTGCAGGCACTTATTTCCGCGTGTGCGAGAAAATGGGTGTACAGGCGGTTGCACCGGGGGAAGAAGCGCAGAAGGGTGTTATGTCACTGATTTATGATGAAATTAAGAGTGGAAAACCGGCTGACAAGGCAAAATTTGACCGGGCATATGAAGATTTAAAACAGCAGGGGTGTGATGCGGTGATTCTGGCATGTACAGAGATTTCTGTATTTAAAGAATATTATCCGGTTCCGGAAGATTGTATTGATGCCATGGATATTCTGGTGAAAGAATCTATTTTGCGCTCCGGAGCAGAACTGAAAGAAGCCTAATACGGACAGGAAGGGATTACGGATGAAAAAATATACATTAGCAGAATATTCCAATCTTCTTGGAAAAGCGTATTTATTGAAAGAATGCCGTATGACAGGCGCAGAAGCGGAGACAGTGGAGTACCTTACTTTTGATTCCAAAAAGGTAACAGAAGGCACACTATTCATTTGTAAAGGCGCAGCGTTCAAGACGGAATATCTGGAGGAAGCAATTCACAGAGGCGCAATTGCTTATGTCAGTGAAAAGAAATATGAGACAGAGACAGAAATTCCTTATCTGCTTGTAGAGGATATCCGCAGTGCCATGCCTGCTCTTGCGGAAATGTTCAACAATGCACCATGGAAGAAACTTACCATTGTGGGAATCGGAGGAACCAAAGGGAAATCCACCTCTACTTATTATATGAAAGCAATTGTGGATGACTATATGGAAGCTACGGGTGGAAAAGAAAGTGCGATACTTTCTTCTATTGATATTTATGATGGGGTAATTCGGGAAGAATCCAGCCTTACCACACCGGAGGCAATAGAACTTCAGGAACATCTGCGCCATGCCGCAGACAGCGGGATTACGTTTGCTCAGATGGAAGTATCCTCTCAGGCACTGAAATATGGCAGAGTAAAAAATATGAAACTGGATGTGGGAATCTTCTTGAATATTTCAGAAGACCATATCAGTCCAATCGAACACCCGGATTTTGAAGATTATTTTGCATCCAAGTTACTGATGTTTAAGCAGACAAGATATGCAGTGGTTAATAAAGATGCGGATTTTGCAGAGCGAATCATAGAGGCAGCAAAAGAGTGTGAACGGACCATTACTTTCAGTACGCAGGATTCACAAGCTGATGTCTACGGTTATGAACTCGAGAAGGATGGACATGAGACTGTTTTCCGTGTAAAGACGGAAGAGTTTGATGAAGAATTCAGACTTACCATGCCGGGACTTTTTAACGTGGAAAATGCACTGGCCGTTATTGGAGCGGCTATGCTTCTGCATATTCCGGTTCCGTATATGAAGTCAGGCTTATACCGGGCACGTTCCAAAGGCAGAATGGAATTATACAGCAGCGAGGACAAGCAAAGGATTGCAATTGTAGATTTTGCCCATAACAAATTAAGTTATGAGAAACTGTTTTCTTCTACCAAGGACGAATATCCGGATTATAAGATTGTAGCGGTATTTGGATCGCCGGGAAATAAAGCAATTACCCGAAGACGGGATATGGGACAGATAGCCGGTAAAAATGCAGATATGGTTTATCTTACTGCGGATGACCCGGCAAAAGAAGATGTGCTGGATATCTGCAAACAGATTGCAGTATATGTAGAAGAACAGAACTGCCCGTACAAAATTGTGGAAAACCGTCAGGAAGCCATTAAAATGGCGATGGATGAGGCCGAAGGAAAGAATGTATTCCTGATTATGGGAAAGGGAGACGAAACCTGGCTCAAGTATGGCACAAAGAAGGTGCCGTGCAAATCCGATGCAGAACAAGTGAAAGAGTGTCTGGAAGCGTATAACAGATTACATGTATAGAAGTGGAAAGCAGGAAGTGTGGTTGCACTTCCTGCTTCTATTTTTCATAAAATACAGTAGTGAAGAAATGGAATGAGGGAAATCATGAATTTGCAATCACTACTGTGTGGAATGGATTATGTGGTACTGCAAGAGAATGATTCATATGAGAAGAATGAAATAAAAAACATTACATGCAATTCAAAAAAGGTAAGCCGGGGAGACATGTTCGTATGTATTGATGGAACGGTACATGATGGGCATGATTATATGGAAGAGGCGTGGAAACGGGGAGCAGAGGTACTGGTTGTAGAAAAAATAGGGAAACATGGTCATTTGTTTGATTTTCCGGAAAATCTGACAGTGTTTTTAGTACGGGATACAAGAGAATCATATGCACAGATGGCGGCCAATTATTTTGGACACCCGGCAGAATTTTTAAAGATTATCGGAATTACCGGGACAAAAGGAAAGACGACTGTGTCTGTCATGATACGGCAAATGCTGGAAACTCAGGGAATACGGACCGGACTTATCGGGACATTGGGCATTTATGACGGAGAAGAATGGATTTTCACTAAGAATACTACACCGGATGCCTTTACCATCCAGGAGTATTTTGTTAAAATGAAAGACAAAGGATGTGAATACGTTGTTATGGAAGTCTCCTCCCAGGGAATGAAACAAAAACGGGTATATGGGATTCCATTTCTGATTGGAGTGTTTACCAATCTGGGAGAAGACCACGTAGGTCCGGGAGAACATGCCACTTTAAGCGAGTACCGGTATTATAAATCCAGACTTTTTAAAGGATGTCAGATAGGAATCGGGAATCTGGATGATATTCAGACCGGGTATATGTTTCGTAGAACCACATGTGAAAAATATGGTTATACCTGTCAGCAGTGGAGAAAAGAAGCCAGGATGTATGAAGGTACACATATTTTGTGCGGAGAGCATATACAGCTCTTGATGGATAATGGGATTCCAGTGACCCGGTTTCTGGTAAAAGGAATTCCTGTATGTCTGCAACAACCGGGAAGTTTTAATGTGTACAATGCACTTGCAGCACTTTCCGTGGTGGAATGTCTGAAGCTTCCACTGGATGCATGTGCCAAAACACTGGAAAAGGTGTTCATTAATGGAAGAATGGAACGGATACCTTGGGGAGAAAATATTGCGTGCTATATAGATTATGCTCACAATGGTATGAGCCTGAGGAGGGTGCTTCAGACATTGCATGCTTATAAGCCATTCCGAATCATTGTAGTATTTGGATGTGGAGGAGGCAGGGCAAAGACGCGCAGGTTGGAAATGGGAGAAGCAGCCGGACTGTTTGCAGATGAAATTATTTTAACGAATGATAATCCGAGAGAGGAAAATCCAGAGAAGATTATTCGAGATATTATAGAAGGAATCAAAAAGGCAGAAGAGAAGACAGCAGATAACGAAGAAAAGAAGATGAAAATAATCATGGATCGCCGGATGGCAGTGGCGGAGGCAATCCGGGAGGCAAGAACCGGAGATGTTGTGCTGATTGCGGGAAAAGGCCATGAGAAATATCAGGAGATACATGGTGTGCGCTATTATATGGATGACCACGAGCTGGTCAGAGAGGCAATGTGGCAGAGAGAACGGATGCAGAAGAGAGAGTTGCTGATGAAACAACAGGAGAGTCCCGGACAGTGAATAAGAAAACGGTATATAAATGCCGGACAGAAACTACGAGTAAGAGAAAGCGTGGATAACAGAATGTATGCAGATGTAATTATGGATATTACACATGAAAAACTGGATAAAATCTTTCAGTACATGGTACCGCAGGCACTGGAAGGGAAGCTGCGGATCGGAATGGAAGTATGTGTACCTTTTGGAAAAGGAAACACCGTAAGAAATGGTTATATCGTAGGATTTTCTGAGAAGTGCAGGTATGATGTCACAAAAATGAAGGCAATTCTGGAGCCGGCAAAAAAACGGATTGCCGTGGAGGCAAATCTAGTGGAACTGGCAGCATGGATGAAGGAATCTTATGGTGGAACCATGATACAGGCTCTAAAAACAGTGCTTCCTATCAAGAAGGAAGAACGGAAGAAGGAAGAACGGATTCTGCACAGAGTGATTAGTGCGGAAACCGGGAAGGAATATCTGGAGCAGTACCTGCATAAAAACCAGAAAGCGAGAGCACGGCTGATGGCAGCACTCTTGGATGATGCAGAAATTCCATTTTCCCTGGTAAGCAAGAAACTGAATATTACGCTCCCAGTAGTGCGTGCACTGGAGGAACAGGGAATTCTGGAAATTGTGTCCCGGCAGATTTACCGGAATCCCGTACATGAACAGGAAGAACAGATTCAGAATATTGTGTATACCACGGAACAGGAGTATGCCATCAGTCAATTTAAGAAAGATTATGATAATAAAGACTATAGAACCTATTTGCTGTATGGCATTACCGGGAGCGGTAAAACCGAAGTATATATAGAAATGATTCAGCAGGTAATAAATGAGGGAAGGCAGACCATTATGCTGATTCCGGAGATTGCCCTGACCTATCAGACAGTCATGCGATTCCGAAGAAGATTCGGAGAGCGGATTTCTATTATGCATTCCCGCTTATCGGCAGGAGAGCGGTACGACCAGATGATGCGTGCCAAGGAAGGAAAGATTGACGTAATGATTGGCCCACGTTCTGCTTTATTTACGCCTTTTCCAAATCTGGGTCTGATTGTAATAGATGAAGAGCATGAAAATTCTTATAAAAGTGAACAGATTCCAAGGTATCATGCAAGAGAGACAGCAGTACAGCGCGCAAAGCTGGAAGGGGCAAGCGTGGTACTTGGTTCGGCAACTCCGTCGCTAGAGTCCTTTTACCGGTGTCAGAAAGGGGAATACAAGCTTTTGAAGCTGGGAAACCGGACTCCTGGAAGCGGTCTGCCAAGTGTGTATGTAGCGGATATGAGGGAAGAACTGAAAAAAGGCAATAAATCGATTCTAAGTGATAAATTAAGAGAGCTCATGCAGGACCGGCTGCAAAAGAAAGAACAAATCATGTTGTTTTTAAACCGAAGAGGATATGCAGGATTCCTTTCTTGCAGGTCTTGCGGATATGTAGTAAAATGTCCTCATTGCGATGTTTCATTGTCCACTCATAATAATGGAAGAATGGTCTGCCATTACTGTGGGTATGAGGAGCCGGTCGTCAGGACATGCCCATCCTGCGGTTCTGCACATATTGGTGGGTTCCGCGCGGGAACACAGCAGATTGAAGAGCTGGTTCTAAGAGAGTTTCCCGGAGCAAGAGTGATCAGAATGGATTTGGATACCACTAGGGCAAAGGAAGGGCATGAGAAAATATTAAGTGCCTTTGCAAATGAGGAGGCAGACATTCTGGTAGGA
Source organism: uncultured Bariatricus sp. (assembly GCA_934307065.1). Lineage (GTDB taxonomy): Bacteria > Bacillota > Clostridia > Lachnospirales > Lachnospiraceae > Allocoprococcus. Next base: position 189,311 of record CAKRCD010000002.1, read on the forward strand.
ACCCAGATGATTGTGAAGGGACATGATTTTCCAAACGTGACCCTTGTAGGTGTATTAGCTGCGGACATGTCACTTTATGCAGACAACTATCGGGCTGCGGAGAGAACCTTTGCACTTCTGACTCAGGCAGCAGGACGCGCAGGAAGAGGTGCGGTTTCCGGTGAAGTGGTAATTCAGACCTATAACCCGGAACATTACAGCATCCAGGCGGCAGCCGCACAGAATTATGAGCAGTTTTATGAAGAAGAAATAAAATACCGGGAGCTGATGGGATATCCACCGGCAGAACATTTGCTGGCAGTATTGCTTTCTTCAGAGGACGAAGGATTATTGGACAAGGGTGCATTTTATCTGAAAGAATATGCACACAGAATAGGAAAGAACCGTCAGATTCAGCTTATCGGACCGGCAAGTCCGTATATTGGAAAAGTGAAAGATATTTACAGACGGGTACTTTATCTGAAGGCAGATTCGAACGACATGTTAATCCACATGAAAGATTACATGGAACAATATATTGAAATGAACAGGGGATTTGACAAAATCAGGATTCAGTTTGATTTTGACCCCGTAAATGGATTCTGATAAGGCAAAAGGAGGAAATAAAATGGCAATCAGAGAAATCAGAATAATGGGTGATGAAGTGTTGACAAAGGTGTGTAAAGAGGTAAAACAAATGACACCCCGAACAGAGGAATTGATTGAAGATATGCTGGAAACCATGTACGAAGCAAATGGGGTAGGTCTTGCGGCACCTCAGGTAGGAGTCCTGAAGCGCATCGTTGTGATTGATATCGGAGAAGGACCGATTGTTATGATAAATCCGGTTATTCTGGAAACCAGCGGTTCACAGACAGGAAGCGAAGGCTGCTTAAGTCTTCCGGGAAAGGCAGGCCAGGTAACAAGACCAAACTATGTGAAGGCAAAAGCACTTGACGAAAATATGGAAGAGTATATTGTTGAGGGTGAAGAGCTCTTAGCCCGGGCAATCTGTCATGAACTGGACCATTTGGAAGGTCATATGTATGTGGAAAAGGTGGAAGGTCAGTTAGAAGACGTAACCTATGACGAGGAATAAAGGGATAATAGAATAAATAGAGAAAATAAAAAAGAGACAAATCATGGAAAAAGGAGGACTGTGAAATGAAAGTCATTTTTATGGGCACACCGGATTTTTCGGTTGGAACTCTGGCAGCACTTGTGGAAGCCGGGCATGAAGTCGTGCTGGCAGTTACACAGCCTGACAAACCCAAAGGCCGAGGAAAAGAGATGCAGTATACACCTGTGAAGGAATATGCACTGGAAAAGGGGATTCCGGTTTATCAGCCGGAGCGTGTCAGACGGCCAGAATGCATTGAAGAACTGAAAAAATATCAGGCAGATGTCTGTGTTGTCATTGCATTTGGACAGATTCTGCCAAAAGAAATTCTGGAAATGACTCCATACGGATGTATCAATGTCCATGCATCACTGCTTCCAAAGTACAGAGGAGCAGCACCGATTCAGTGGGCGATTATCAACGGGGAAAGCGTATCCGGTGTTACTACCATGCAGATGGATGAGGGACTGGACACCGGTGATATGCTGGAGAAGGTAGAAGTTCCGCTTGGAGAGAAAATTACAGGCGGAGAACTGCATGATTTACTTGCCGAGGCAGGAGCAAAGCTTTGTGTGCAGACGCTTGAAAAGCTGGAAAAAGGGGAATTAAAACCGGAAAAGCAAGGCGAAACCCCGACTGCTTATGCAAGGATGTTAGATAAAAAACTTGGCAATATTGACTGGACTCGTCCGGCAATAGAGATTGAACGCCTGATTCGGGGGTTAAATCCATGGCCAAGCGCATATACCACATGGAATGAGAAGACGATGAAAATATGGGCTGCGGATGTAGTGGAAGCACAGGAAACTGCAGAACCGGGAACCATAACTGAGGTTACAAAACAGACATTTTCAGTACAGACAGGCGACGGAGTTCTCCAGATTAAAGAACTTCAGATTCCGGGAAAGAAAAAAATGTCTTCCGATGCTTTTTTGAGGGGATATCAAGTAAAGACCGGCGAAAAGCTCGGCTGTTAAGGAGGAAGAACTATGTACTATCCAATGTTTTATGACCCAACTTATATTTTGGTTTTAATCGGTGTAATTTTATCACTGGCTGCTTCGGCAAAGGTAAATTCTACTTTTGCGAGATATGCACAGGTGCGTAACCGGAGAGGAATTACCGGACAGATGGCAGCAGAACAGATTCTACACCAGGCAGGAATTTATGATGTTCAAGTACAGAGAATATCAGGAAAACTGACCGATCATTATGACCCGAAAAATAAAGTTCTCAGACTGTCTGATTCTACTTATGGTTCTGCATCGGTCGCAGCAGTAGGGGTAGCAGCCCATGAATGTGGACATGCCATTCAGCACGCAACCAATTATGCACCGCTTTCTATCCGCGGAGCGTTGGTTCCGGTGGCAAATTTTGGTGCACAGATTTCATGGCCTTTGATTATCATCGGGCTTCTTTTCAATGGAAATATGTCAGGGCTGTTCATTAATCTGGGAATTTTACTGTTTTCTTGTTCTGTACTCTTCCAGATTGTAACACTTCCGGTAGAGTTTAATGCATCTTCCAGAGCACTTCGCATTTTGGACGGTTCAGGACTTCTGGATAACGAGGAAGTGGGACAGGCCAGAAAGGTATTAAGTGCCGCTGCACTGACTTATGTGGCAGGTGCTGCAGCTTCTATTCTTCAGCTGCTCAGATTACTTATTCTGACAAGAGGAAGACGGGATGATTAAAAATAGGGTAAAAGAACAGACAGCATTACAGAAAAAAGAAAAAAGTGAAAGAGAGCTGGCACTTGCCATTTTGCTGGAAGTGGAAAAGGGAGAGAAGAGCCATCTTGTTCTGCGGAGTGTACTGGAAAAATATCAGTATCTTGATAAGCAGGAGCGGGCCTTTCTTACCCGTCTTACGGAAGGAACCATAGAACGGACATTGGAACTGGATTATATCATTAACCAATACTCAAAAACCAAGGTCCAGAAAATGAAGCCGGTCATTCGGAATATCCTCCGGATGGCAGTATACCAGATAAAATATATGGACAATGTGCCGGATTCGGCAGCCTGCAATGAAGCGGTAAAGCTGGCAGGAAAGAAGGGGTTTGGAACCTTAAAAGGTTTTGTAAACGGAGTGCTCCGCAGTATTGTACGCAGTCAGGAGCAGATTCCTTATCCGGATGAAACTTGTCCGGAGAACTATTTATCGGTAAAATATTCTATGCCTCAATGGATTGTAGCTATGTGGTTTGAGGATTATGGAAGAGAGAAGATGGAAGAAATCTTAAAAAGCTTTTATCTTTCGCGACCAACTACAATTCGTGTAAATGGAAATCAAATCACAAAAGAAGAATTAATAAAGAAGCTAAAAAGTGAACATGTAAATGTAGAAGAGCATCCATTTCTGGATTCAGCACTGCTGATTTCTGATTATGATTATCTTGGAGCACTAGATAGCTTCCGTGATGGGGATTTTCAGATTCAGGATGCGGCTTCTATCCAGGTGGCAGAAAGTGCAGATATAAAGCCGGGAGATTATATTATTGATGTGTGTGCCGCACCGGGCGGCAAGGCACTGCATGCGGCTCAGCTATTAAATGGAACAGGACACGTAGAGGCCCGTGATTTGACGGAATACAAAGTAGGACTGATTCAGGAGAATATCTGGCGCATGGGATTTGACAATGTGGAAGCTGTTCAGCAGGATGCGACTATATTTGATGAAGCATCTGAAGAAAAGGCAGACGTAGTGATTGCAGACCTCCCGTGTTCCGGGCTCGGTGTACTTTCCAAGAAAACGGATTTGAAATACAAGATGACACCGGAGACCGAGAAAGAGGTAGCAAAGCTTCAGAAAGAGATTCTGGACGTGGTATGCCGTTATGTAAAACCGGAAGGAGTAATGATTTACAGTACCTGTACAATCTGTAAGGCAGAAAATGAAGAGAACACCAGATGGTTTCTGACAAAGCACCCGGAATTTGAACTGGAGTGGGAGAAACAAATTTTCCCGGCAAGAGAGACAGACGGATTCTATATTGCAAAATTAGTAAAAAGGAGTTCCAAATAAGATGATGGAAAAGAAAGATATTGCATCTTTTTCACTGGACGAATTAAAGACAGAAATGGCAGAAATCGGGGAACAACCATTCCGTGCCGGCCAGATTTACAGTTGGCTGCATGAAAAGCTGGTCAATGATTTTTCGGAGATGACGAATCTGTCCAAAACATTGCGGGAAAAGCTGGAAGAACAGTATGAAATCCGGAAAGTGGAAATGATAACAAGACAGATATCCCAAATAGATGGAACGAATAAATTCCTGTTCTGCCTGAAGGATGGAAATATGGTGGAAAGCGTGCTGATGAAATATAAGCATGGCAATTCGGTCTGTATTTCTTCCCAGGTAGGCTGTAAGATGGGCTGCCGTTTCTGCGCATCCACTTTAGACGGACTGGAGCGGAATTTAACACCATCGGAAATGCTGCGCCAGATTTATCAGATTCAGAAAATAAGCGGAGAGCGGGTTTCCAATGTGGTTGTGATGGGAACCGGAGAACCACTGGACAACTATGATAATTTCCTGAAGTTCATACATATGTTAAGTGATGAACATGGCTTAAATATCAGCCAGAGAAATATTACCGCATCAACCTGTGGAATTGTCCCGAATATCCGCAGGCTTGCAGATGAAAAACTCCAGATTACACTGGCATTGTCTCTTCATGGTTCCACGCAGGAGAAGCGGAAGGCGCTTATGCCGGTGGCAAATAAATATGAGCTTTCTGAAGTGCTGGATGCCTGTGATTATTACTTCGAAAAAACCGGAAGAAGAATCACGTTCGAATACAGTCTGGTACATGGAGTCAATGACACCGAAGAGGACGCAAAGGAACTGATTCATATTTTGGGTTCACGTAACTGCCATCTGAATTTAATTCCGGTAAATCCGATTAAAGAGCGGAATTATCAGAAACCAGACAAAAAAAGTGCCGGTAATTTCAAAAATAAACTTGAAAAAAGCGGGATAAATGTTACTATAAGAAGAGAAATGGGCTCTGACATTGATGGGGCTTGTGGACAGTTAAGACGTAAAACAATGCAGGAAAGTTAGGCTGAAGCAGATTCAGTCTTATGTCTTGATGTGCGGCAGAATTGTCTGCATAAGACATTAGGAGGCAGATTATGAAAGTATTTTCCATAACAGATGTGGGAAAAGTGCGAAAGATGAATCAGGACTACGTGTTCGCTACAGATGAACCTCAGGGAACACTGCCGAATCTTCTGGTGGTGGCTGATGGTATGGGTGGACACAAGGCAGGAGATTTTGCATCCAAGTTTACCGTAGAGACTTTGAAGGAAGAAATCAAACATTCGCTGAAGGAAGGACCAAAAGAAGTGCTTCTGGATGCAGTGCAGGTGGTAAATAAGAAGCTGATTGAGACAGCAGAGAAGGATATAAAGCTGGACGGCATGGGTACCACACTTGTAGCTGCAACCGTAATTGACCACACTTTACATTTCATTAATGTAGGAGACAGCAGGCTGTATCTGATTAATCAGGAAGTGAAGCAGCTTTCCCGCGACCATTCTCTTGTTGAGGAGATGTTACGGCTTGGCGGAATCAGTGAGGAGGAGGCCAAGCACCATCCGGATAAGAATATCATCACAAGAGCAATCGGTGTGAAAGAGGATGTAGAAGCAGATTACTATGAATATGCACTGAAGAAAGGGGATGTCATTCTGATGTGCACAGACGGTTTATGCAATATGGTAAATGAAGATGAGATATTTACGATTATCAAGAGTGCCAGAGATATTGTGGAAGCCGGACAGTTATTAATAAATCGTGCAAATGAAAATGGAGGCAAAGATAATATTGGTGTTGTACTTGCGGCTCCGTTTTCCAATGAGGTGAGTATATGGTAAATGATGGCGGTATTGTTTTAGGGGAGAGATACGAGGTCTTAAGCAAGATTGGCGCAGGTGGCATGGCAGATGTCTATAAGGGTAGGGACACCATGCTGAATCGTTATGTGGCAATCAAGGTTCTTAAGAAAGAGTATAGGGAAAATAAGGATTTTGTGCGGAAATTCCGTTCAGAAGCACAGGCTGCAGCCGGACTTCTGAATCCTAATATTGTAAATGTATATGATGTAGGAGAAGACCGAGGACTTTATTACATGGTAATGGAGTTAGTAGAGGGAATTACGCTGAAAGAGTATATTCAGAAGAAGGGAAGACTTTCTACTAAAGAGGCAATCAGTATTGCCATTCAGATGTGTACCGGCATTGAGGCTGCACATAAGCATAATATTATTCACAGAGATATTAAACCACAGAATATTATTATTTCCAAAGAAGGAAAGGTAAAAGTAACCGACTTTGGTATTGCCAGGGCAGTAGATTCCAATACGGTAAGCTCCAGTGCCATGGGTTCGGTACATTATGTGTCCCCGGAGCAGGCCAGAGGCGGTTATTGTGATGCTAAAAGTGATATTTATTCCGTAGGTATTACGATGTATGAGATGATTACGGGACGAGTTCCGTTTGACGGAGATTCTACGGTTACAGTTGCCATGAAGCATTTACAGGAGAATATCACTCCTCCATCCCAGTATGCACCGGATATGTCGAAAGCTTTGGAGAAAATTATTTTGAAATGTACCCAGAAAAGTCCGGAGCGCCGTTATGAATCAACGACTCTGCTGATTCAGGATTTGAAACGTGCACTGGTAGACCCGTCAGGTTCTTTTGTTAAAATAGACAGACCTTACAATCTGGATGAAACTGTGATGTTTACGGAAGAAGATATGGGACGTTTCAAACATGGTCGTGAAGAGTATGGCGAATACGATGATGACGAGGATGACTACGACGAAGATAGTGACTACGATGATGAATATGAAGATGATGAGGATGACGAGGAAGATGGAAATACCCACAGAGGAAAACGCAAGGGAAAATCCGATGAAGTAAATCCTCAGATGAATAAGATGATGAAAATTCTTACCATCGTTGCGGCGGCAGTAGTAATTCTGATTATTGTACTTGTTGCAGGAAAAGCAACGGGGATTTTCCGGTTTGGCAGCAGCACAGGTATCGAATCAAACAGTGACAGCGCAAATATTGAGGTTCCACAGTTGGTTGGTGAGACAGAGGCAGTAGCCAATGAAATGTGTGAGAAAAAGAACCTTGTTATGAAAGTTGTGAGTCAGAAACAGTCAGATAAACCGGTAGGAACCGTACTTGAACAGAATATCAAGGCAGGAGAAAAGGTAAAGAAACAGACAGTAATTGAGGTTGTTGTATGTTCCGGTGCAGAGGAAGTGGAAGTACCGGATGTGTCAGGAAATACACAGGATGATGCTTGGAAGATTCTGAAAGACAAGGGATTCACTGATTATGAAGTCCAGACGGAATACAGTGATGAATATGATAACGGTGAAGTTATCAGAACGACACCTGAAGCAGGTACAACTGCCACGGTAGATACCAAGATTGTAATTGTAGTCAGCAAAGGCGCAGAAAAGGCAGAGGTACCAAATCTGGTAGGAAAGACTGCGAGTGAAGCAAAAGAAGCATTGTCAGCGAAAGGACTTACGGATGGTGGAAGTACGGAAGAGTACAGCAATACGGTAGAGGAAGGTAAGATTATTCGCCAGGATGTGAAAGCCGGCAAAAAGGTAGACAGCGGAACTAGCGTAAGCTATGTAGTCAGCAAAGGAAAGAAACCGGCCGCGACAGTTGCAGTTCCCGACTTAAGAGGGTACAGTCTTGCAGATGCAATTTCAGCACTCAGAAATCGAGGATTAGATTATAAAGAAGAACGGGCAGACAGTCCGTCTCCTTCCGGAACGGTAGTGGATATGAGCCCGGATATCGGTTCTCAGGTAGAAGTCGGAAGCATAATCACACTGTATGTAAGTAACGGTTCCGGTGCGGATAATTCTGGCACAGGTACAGAATAAAGGACAATTTATGCAGGGAAGAATAATAAAAGGAATTGCAGGATTCTACTACGTGTACAGCGTAGTAGAATCTTCTGTTTATGAATGTAAGGCAAAAGGTGCCTTCCGAAAAGAGAAAATAAAGCCACTGGTAGGCGATATGGTAGAATTTGAAGTGCTGGATGAGGCAGAGAAGACAGGAAATATTACAGCAATCCTGCCAAGGAAAAGTGAACTGATTCGTCCGGCAGTTGCCAATATAGATCAGGCGCTGGTGGTGTTTGCTATTACCAAGCCGAAGCCACATTTTAATTTACTTGACCGCTTTTTAGTAATGATGGAACGTCAGGACATTCCAGTTATTATCTGTTTTAATAAAAAGGATATTGCGGATGCGGCAGAACAGGAAACACTAAAGGCTATTTACGCGGCAAGTGGTTATACCGTGCTTTTTACCAGTGCTGAGAAGAAAGAGAATATAGGGAAAGTACGGGAGATGCTGAAAGGCAAGATAACAACGGTAGCCGGACCTTCAGGAGTTGGAAAATCCTCTTTAATCAATTGCCTTCAGGAAAACATCAATATGGAGACAGGAAGTATCAGTCAGAAGATAGAAAGAGGGAAACATACCACAAGACATTCGGAATTGATTCCAATCGATGAGGAGTCCTACATTATGGATACACCGGGATTTTCTTCTTTATACACGAATGATTTTGAAAAAGAGGAATTAAAGCATTATTTTCCTGAAATGGAGGAGTACTTTGGCTGCTGCAGGTTTCAGGGCTGCAATCATGTAAATGAACCGGGATGTGCCGTAAAAGAAGCGGTAGAAGCCGGGAATATTCATAAAGTACGTTATGAAAACTATCTGGAAATGTATCGGGAGTTAGAGCAAAAAGAGAGGAAGAGGTATTAGACAATGAAGTGTATTTTATCACCATCTATTTTGTCAGCGGATTTTACAGTATTAGGAGAGCAGATTCATCAGACTGAGGAGTCCGGTGCAGCATATTTACATTATGATGTTATGGATGGAATTTTTGTGCCAAGCATTTCTTTTGGAATGCCGGTACTTAAATCTATTAAAAAGGCAACGAACCAGTTTATGGATGTCCATCTTATGATTACTGAGCCGATTCGCTATATTGAGGAATTTGTGGCATCAGGAGCCGATTTGATTACGATTCACTATGAAGCTTGCGAAGATGTACGTGCAACAATTAACAAGATCAAAGAAGCAGGTGTGAAGGTGGGCATTTCTATCTGTCCGGAAACTCCGGCAGAAGTGCTGGATAAATACTTACCGGATGTGGACATGGTTCTGATTATGACCGTACATCCGGGCTTCGGAGGACAGAAACTGATTCCGGAAGCTTTGGACAAGGTAAAAGAAGTACGCATGAAACTGGATAATTTGGGCCTTAAAACGGATATTCAGGTAGATGGAGGCATTTATACGGCAAACGTAAGAGAGGCCCTGAATGCGGGCGCTAACATCATTGTAGCAGGTTCTGCAGTGTTCAAAGGTAACCCGTCGGAAAATATTAAGGAATTTTTGGAGATATTTAAAGAATATGAGTAAAGCAATTATTATCAGCGGAGGGGAACTGGAGGAAGGATTTGTGGAGAAAGTCCTTTCTGAAAATGAGGGAGCAAGTATTGTCGGTGTGGACAAGGGAGTAGAATATCTGTATCATCATCAGATTAAACCGAATTACATTGTAGGAGATTTCGACAGCATTGCGCCAGAGGTTATTAAATATTATAAAACAGAGACTAATGTGGCAATTAGGGAATATAATCCTGTAAAGGATGAGTCAGATACAGAAATGGCAATCCGGATAGCAATTACCATCGGAAGTACAGAAATCTATATTCTTGGTGCTACAGGTGGGAGAATCGACCATCTGTGGGCAAATGTACAAAGTCTGGCAATAGCATGTAAATTCAATGTGAGAGCCTATATTTTAGATCCGCAGAATCGTATCTTTGTGACAGATAAGCCATGTCAGCTTAAGAAATCGGAGGCCTATGGAAAATATTTGTCTGTGTTCAGTTTAAGCGGAGATATCTTTGATTTCAATATGAAAGGAACGAAATGGCCACTGGAACATCATGTATTGAAACCAACGGACAGTCTTACGGTCAGCAACCGGTTTGAAGATGAGCTTGTAGAGATTGATTTTATCGGTGGAACAATTGTAGTGATGGAGACAAGGGATAAGTAACAGATACAATCAATAAACAGAATAAAGATAATTTGTAAAGAGACTCAGATTCATATATCTGAGTTTTTTTCGTAGGAAGTGTCACATTTTCTAATATTCATCCGTCTTTATTGATAGAACGTTCGAAATACAATGGAAAGGAGTGATGGCAATGCGTAAGCAAAGTGACAGTGAGACGCTGGAGCAGTTGTATGACTTGTATGAACAAAAGATGTATGCAGTTGCATTTTCTATTTTACATAATGAATGGCAGGCAGAAGATGCGGTGCAAGATGCTTTTGTACGGCTTTTCAAAAATATCAGAAGATTAAAGAATCTGGAAGCAGAAAAGACACGGGCATATGTTTTGCGTACAATACAGAATACAGCAATTGATTTATATCGAAAAAATCATATAAGTTCACAACGAACTGTTTCGATTGAAGAAAGAGAAATTGCAGATGAACGTGATGACATGATGAATCTGATTTCCCGGCTTGCAGGAGAAAATATTTTAGAAGAAATGTTTAGCCGGTTACCGGATTCTTACAGGGAAGTGCTCATGCTACGATGTGTTCATCAGCTTTCAAGTAAGGAAACAGCGGCAGTGCTTGAAATCAGTGAAGCTTTGGTGCGAAAACGCCAGCAGCGTGCAATCAATAAACTCAGGACGATGATGGGAGATGATATTTATGTCAGACAAAGAATTTAAAGAGATTACATTGGAAGAATTCGACGCAATGGATATGGAACATACATTTTCGGGTGATTATAAGCAGAAGAAACAAAAGTTTGTAAATGCAGTCAGACAAAAAGAAGGAAGCAGAAATCATAAATATTTTTATAAAGTTGCAGCAGCAGTTGCAGTAATTTCGTTGATACCGGCCAGTGCCTGTGCAGCAGATAAATGGATTCGTATGCAGAATAGTAATACAGGTTCTTATGGAAGTAACCTTTTATTGACGAAAGAAAGTACAGGTAACGAAGCATTTACTCCGGTAAAACTTACCGCAACTTATTTACCGGATGGAAGTACAGAAGCGGTGGATAGTGGTCCATACAAATTCGAGGTTCCATCTGATAATGGCTCTGAGGCGCATAGTACATCATTTTGGTTATATCAGATGGATACAGAGCAATTCCAGTTTGATGAGGATTATGTGACTTCCCGTGAAGAGTTTGACGCGAATGGAAGAGATGCAGTGCTTCTCACATTTGATTCAAGAACAGGATACGATAAGACTGCTTATGTAATCTTTGATGATTTACAGTATGTGGCAGAGGTTTCCATGGGAAAAGGAATTACCACGGATGAGGCAAAGAAGATAGCTGCAGGCGTTACTCTGACGCCTACGGAGAAGGAAAATGCGACCTATGCAAGTTCTATGGCTGAATGGAAAAAGGAACTGGAAACACTTGCGGAACAGGCAGATACAACAGGTACGGATACGGTGACAATACTAAAGCAAGGGGAAGCTTGGACAGACGAGATAAGTAGTTATCAGCTAGCTGTTAAGAAGGTGGAGGTGTTGGACAATATCCGGTCATTAGAAGCAAAATACTTTATGGATAATGGAGAACATATCCCGGAAGGAGCCGTGGATGAGGATGGAAATATGACAGCGTATGAACGTCCGGTAATTCAGACAGGAGACGGTATCAATTCCATTAATGAACAGACAGGAACAACACATGTAAATCGTAAGTTTGTGTATGTGACATTAGAAATTACTAATCCTGCGGATGCAGCACGAGAAGGAAAAGATGACGAATCCTGCGTAAACTTCCAGTTATGTATTCCGGAAAAGAACGCGGATGGTAAATACGAAAACAAGATTTTTGAACCGCAATATGACAGTGTTTATAGTGAACCAGTATATTTTGATGCATCGAATTGCAGTTCCAATACAGACCAGCATTATTTCTTTACAACAGTAGGAAAGGGAGAAACAATTACCTGCCATCTGGGGTATGTAGTAGATGAAGATATGTTAAATCAGATTTATATGAATACAGATTTTGGAGAGGAAATGCACTTGGTAGATATTCGTAGATAACAGTAGTAAAAAATCCCCACACTGAACATTCAGTGTGGGGATTTGGTTTATACGTTATATTATACGACTTTATTTATTTCTTTTTACCATATTTATTTAAGCTTGTTGTTACCATTCCTGCTAATGCGAACAACGCAATCGCGTTAGGAATAACCATCAGGTTATTGAACATATCTGAAAGTTCCCAAACCAAATCGTTAGAAGCAAGAGTTCCAAGGAAGATGAATACTAATGCAACAATGATGAAAGGTTTCTGAGCTTTTTCGCCGAACAACCATGTTATGTTAATCTTTGCAAATAAGTTCCATCCAAGGATGGTAGAGAATGCAAAGAAGAAAAGTGCGATGGCTACGAAAGCAGCGCCAATCCCTTTACCAAAAGCAACACCGAATGCAGTCTGAGCAAGGTTTGCTTTGTTCAGGGTATTCACAACATCACCGGTATAACCATTTGCCAAAGGACCATCTGCTGTGTAAAGAGTAGAGATGATTACTAAAGCATTAAGTGAAAGAACTACGAATGTATCAATAAATACACCAGCCATAGCCACAGTACCCTGAATATGTGGGTTTTCAACCTGTGCAAGTGCGTGAGCATGAGGTGTAGAACCCATACCAGCTTCGTTAGAGAAAAGACCACGTTTCGCACCCTGACTGATAGCAATTTTAAGTGCGCTACCAAGTCCACCACCGATGATAGCCTGAGGTTCAAACGCATATTTGAAAATCATTCCAAATGTTGCAGGTACATATTTGATACGGATAATAAGTACGATTAAAGCACCTAATAAGAAGAAACCAGCCATAATCGGAACGATTTTTTCTGTTACAGATGCAAGACGATCAACACCGCCTAAGAAGATAAATCCACAAATAATTACAAGAACAACACCAACGGTCCATGAAGGAATACCGAATGCAGTATTGATTGTAGAACCGATTGAGTTAGACTGTACCATACATCCGAAGCATCCAAGAGCAAGGATAATTGCGATTGCAAAGAAGCCTGCAAGGAATTTACCAAATCCACCCTTAAAAGCTGTGGTTATGTAGTAAACAGGACCACCCTGAATAGTGCCGTCTTTCGCTTTAATACGAGTTTCCTGAGCTAAGGTTGCTTCAGCGTAGATGGTAGCCATTCCCAGGAATGCGATAATCCACATCCAGAAGATAGCACCAGGACCACCGGTAAGGATAGCACCGGCTGCACCGACGATATTACCGGTACCAACCTGAGCTGCAATAGCAGTTGCTACAGCCTGGAAAGAACTCATACCACCTTCGTGGGAACCACCTTTTAAAGAAAGACCACCAAACATCTGCTTTAACCCGGCTCCAAGAAATCGAACTTGGACAAATTTGGTTTTGATAGAATACCAAAGACCAACACCTAAAAGTAAAAACACCAAAATATAATCAGATAGATACGCATTAATAGTTTGTACTACAGATAACATAACATTTCCCCCTTTATATGCATCTAGTCTTGACAGAAGATGTATGCAGGAAACCCCGTTATCGCGAATTAGGAATTTACCGGCATACTATCTGGTTTAGGAAAATTTTCAGATATATTCTCCTGCCTTTATTTTTTGTATATGCTTATTGTACTACTTTCATGCATTTTTTGCAAGCAAATTGTGGCAAAAAAGTAGCAAATATAAGACAAAATGGCGCAAAAGCGCTTTAAAGCAGTAAAATTTAACGAAAAAATGCAATAAAAAATGCAATTTTCTTATTTTACATAAAATATATATAATAGGAAGAAACTTGACAAAAATGACAGAATAGAATAGTATAATGTCAACGAGTTAGCTTAATCTAATAAAAATTATTCCTGTATATTTATATATATGAGAAGACGGAGGTAGTTATGATTGTAGAATTTCAGGATGTAGTGAAGGAATATGGAAGTGGCGAGGCGCTTCAAAAAGCAGTAGACCATGTAAGTTTTGGCATTGAGGAAGGAGAGTTTGTAGTCATACTGGGGCAGTCCGGGGCGGGCAAGTCTACCGTGCTGAATCTGCTTGGAGGAATGGACAGTCCCACATCGGGAAGGGTGATTGTAAATAGTACGGATATTTCGGGGATGAATGATAAACAGCTTGGAAAATACAGGGCGGATACGATTGGATTTATTTTCCAGTTCTATAACCTGATTCCAAGTCTGACTGCATATGAGAACATTGCATTAGTGAAAAGTATTGTAAAAGATATGCGAAAGCCGGATGAGCTTTTGGAAATGGTAGGGCTTTCTTCCTGCAGAAATAAATTTCCATCGCAGATGTCAGGCGGGGAACAGCAGAGGGTTTCCATTGCAAGAGCACTGGCAAAGAATCCCAAAATTCTGCTTGGAGATGAACCGACAGGAGCACTGGATTCAGAGACAGGCGCAATTGTGTTGGAGCTGTTAGTAGATTTGTGTAAATCGGAGAAGAAAACGGTCATACTGGTTACACATAATGCAGAGATTGCAAAGTGTGCCGATAAAGTTATCCGCATGAAAAATGGCAAGATTCGTGAAATATACGAAAATGCACATCCATGCTCAGTCAGGGAGGTGGAATGGTAATGCTTTTTCGAAAAATGCTTAGAGAACTGAAAATGCATTTTGGCCAGTTCTTTTCCATTTTCCTGCTGGCACTGCTTGCCATGATGATTTATGTGACCTTTGAAGGGCATGTACTCAGTGAAGAGATTGCACGTGAAACCTTTCATGAGGAATGTAATCTGTCTGATTTGTGGGTGTACGGAGAAGGATTTTCCAAGGAGCAACTGGAAACAGTGCGAAAGTTGGATTTTGTAAAAGATGCGCAGCTCCGAACCCAGATAAGAGGAACAGCACCTGACTGTGACGATGCGCAGGTAGACATTTACATGATGGACGAGGAGCGTGTCAATAAAGGCTACGTGATTGATGGAGAAGCTTTCGATGCAGAAGATGCAGACGGGGTATGGCTTACCAATGCATTTGCAGAAAAACGAGATATTAAAGTAGGGGACGAATTTAAGATAGCTTATAGTGGAATTACGTTCACAAGGACGGTAAAGGGGCTGATTGAAACACCGGAATATGAGTATCGTCAGGCAGAAGGAGACGCAGATGTTTACGTAGAAAATATTGCGTTTGTATATATGCCATATGAGGCGTTCCCGACAGACGATTATATCTGGCATATGCTGACAACCGGGAAGTTTTCTCTTGGAAATATAGGGGATATGCAGACCGGTTCGCAGATGATTCCGGCTACGGAAATGGTGATTGTAACAAAGGATGGCGGTGCACTAAAGCATGAGGATGAAATTGCGGAGGCATTAGATAATGATTATTCTGCCATTATTGATGAATCTTCCGTACAGGGACTTGCCAGATTTGACAGTGAACTGGAACAGCACCAGAGCTTTTCTTACATATTTGCATTGATTTTCGTGGGAGTAGCGGTACTTGTCATTGCAACATCTATGAGCCGTATGGTAGAAAAACAGAGAACCCAGATTGGAACTATGAATGCCATGGGAATGAAGCGGGGCAAAATTTTAATTCATTATGTAAGCTTCAGTATTCTGCCATCAGCACTTGGTGCAATTGCGGGGATGTTAATCGGTGTATTTGTGGGAGCACCTTATATGCTGGAAATCTTTGGTGGATATTACATTGTTCCAAACAGAACCAGTGGTTTTCATCCAATCTATCTCGTACTCATAGCCGTGCTTGTGGGTATCTGTGCGGTCGCAGCTTATATGAGCTGCAGAAGAATTTTGAAAATACAGCCGGCAGAGGCATTACGACCAGCTATGCCAAAGAGTGGAAAGAAATGTATTTTTGAAAGACTTCCTTTCTGGGAGAAATTGTCATTTACCGTTCAGTATAATCTGTGCGATATTTCCCGAGGAAAGATGAGAACATTCATGTGTATTGTAGGAACTGCATTTGGAATGCTGCTCATGGTTTATGGAACAGCCTGCAACGGACTGCTCGGGGATATGGAAAGCATTGCATTTGACAGAACTACACCGGTGGAGTATCAGGTAAAATTGTCGGAAGATGCCAAACTTTCAGATTTGGACAGACTCTCGAAATCCATGGATGGAGAACTGGTTATGACAGACGCACTGGAAGTGTCCAAGGTGGAAAATGCTAAGTCTGATGAGAAGAAAAAGGGGACAATTACAGTTTTGGAGGGAAAAGGACTTTATAATATTTTAGACCTCGACAATGAAGTGACAAGTACCCCTCCGGGAACGGTTGCACTTTCCAGAAAATTTGCGGAAGAGATGCATGTGTCTGTGGGAGATACCATATACTGGCATTTGTATACAAAGAATAAATGGCATCAGGCAAAAGTAGGTGTGATTTACCGCAGCTCTGAAAGTCAGGGGATTACCATGTTACGGTCAGATTTTGAAGAAAGCGGAGAAACTTTTGCTCCAACTTTGATGATGACAAATACAAAAGATGATGCACTGAAAGAAAGAGAAGATGTGGTGGCAGTGAATACTAAGGAAGATATGGAAAAAGCCTTTGAGACAAGTATGGAAATTGTGAATGTACTGGTGTATCTGATGATTGTATTTTCTGCGATTCTAATCATCGTTGTTCTGTATAACTCCGGGTCTCTTTCCTTTAATGAGCGGGTGAAAGAACTGGCAACATTAAAGGTGCTTGGCTTCCAGAGCAGTAAGATTAGAAGGATGATGTCCATACAGAATTTGTGGCTCTCTGCTATCGGAATCCTTCTCGGGGCACCGTTTGGTAAAATGACTTTTAATTCCATGATGAACAGCAATGGAGAAAACTTTGACTATAATCTTTCCATTCATGGAGCAGCGTACATAGAAGCCGGTATTTTTGTGCTGATTGTGTCTGTGCTTGTCAGCTTTCTGTTCTCAAAGCGGATTAAGAGACTGGATATGGTAGAAGTACTGAAAGGAGTAGAATAAAGAGTGAAAAAATAGGAAATAAAGGAGTATTTTCATGGGTGTGACAATTTTGACAGGACTTTTCATCCCTTTCGCAGGAACGACATTGGGAGCATTATGTGTACTTTTTATGCGTGAGGGATTCCGAAAGGGCACAACAAAGATATTAAGCGGATTTGCCGCAGGAGTTATGATTGCAGCTTCTGTGTGGAGTCTGCTGATTCCGGCTCTTGAACAGGCTGAAAACATGGGAAAATACCGGGTTGTTCCTGTGGTTGCCGGGTTTGTGCTTGGGATGGTCTTTTTATTATTTTTAGATAACGTTACTCCGCATATACATCTGGATGAAACAGTGGAGGGACCGCCTAGCGGGCTTAGCAAATCTTTTATGATGATTCTGGCAATTACCATTCACAACATTCCAGAGGGTATGGCGGTAGGTGTGCTTTATGCCAGTCTGCTTGCGAAAAACACTTCGGTTTCCCAAACAGCCGCGTTGGCATTGTCGGTAGGAATTGCAATTCAAAATTTCCCGGAAGGAGCAATTGTATCTATGCCGCTCCATGATGCCGGAATGTCAAAGGGAAAGGCCTGCATCTGGGGAATCTTGTCAGGGGCTGTAGAACCTGCAGCAGGTATTCTGACTGTATTTCTTGCAAGAACGATTGTTCCGGTAATGCCATATCTGCTCAGCTTCGCGGCCGGGGCAATGATGTATGTAGTAATTGAAGAATTAGTGCCGGAGATGTCAGAAGGAGAACACTCCAATAAAGGAACGATTGCATTTATGGTTGGTTTCTGTCTGATGATGGTACTGGACGTAGTATTTTCCTGAAATTAGTTGACAAAACGGTTTGGAAAGACTTTAATTATGGTAACATATGATTTGAAAATTACTCAAAATGTAGATATGGTAATACAGATTGAGGACGGAAAATCGTAATGTGACAAAATGCGAGTCATAAAAGGAGCAGTGAACAATGAGTAAGGCAACTACCAAACTTGCGATTGCATATGCTTTTAAAGAACTGTTATTAGAAAAGCCGTTTGACAAGATAACGGTAAATGATATTACTGAGAAATGTGAAATGAATAGGCAGACCTTTTATTATCATTTTCATGATATATTAGAACTTACTGAGTGGATCTGTGAGGAAGATGCAGAGCGGGCAATCAAGGAGAACAGAACGTATGAGACCTGGCAGGAGGGATTTTACGCTGTCTTTGAAATGATAAACAGAGATAAGGCATTTATTATCAATATTTATCATCACGTTCCTAAGGATTACTTATACCGCTATCTGTACCGGGTAACATATCAGCTTCTTTATAATGTGCTGGAAGAAAAGGCAGAAGGCATGGTGGTACGGGAAGAAGACAAGGCGTTTATTGCTAATTTTTATAAATATGGATTCGTAGGACTTGTGCTGGAATGGATTGACAAAGGAATGAGAGAGGACCCGAAGGTGATTATTGAACGTCTGAATTCACTGATTCAGGGAAACTTTAGCCATGCGCTCAGCAATGCCAGACTGGATAAAAATAGAATATAAATGGTAAATGCAGGAATGTGGGTTAATATGGAAATACGACAGAATGGCAAGTTTGTCGTATTCTCCTGCAATGTGGGAGGACTGTCGTTATCTATGACAGTTCTTCTTTTTTATGTATTTTATTTCTGGATTTTATGGATATACTTATGGATATGAAAGATGCCAGGGTTAAAAGGTCTAAATCCACATGAGCTTGTTCATAAGTGGATGACCCTCCGCATTGATGAAATCGAAATGAAAGGGAGCGTGTTTATATGTATTATTCAGCAGGAACTTATGAAGCATTTGCAAAACCAGAAAAACCAGAGGGAGCTGACCGGAAATCAGCATACATTATCGGAACCGGACTTGCAGGACTGTCAGCTGCATTCTATCTTGTGAGAGATGGACAAGTGAAAGGTGAGCGTATCCATCTTCTTGAAAAGCTTGACCTTGCAGGCGGAAGCTGTGATGGAAGAAAGGATATCAGAAAAGGCTTCTACATGAGAGGCGGCAGAGAGATGGATAATCATTTCGAATGTATGTGGGATATGTTCCGTGATGTGCCATCTATCGAAACACCGGGTATTTCCGTACTTGATGAATATTATTGGTTAAACAAGCATGACCCGAACTATTCTCTGTGCCGTGCCTCAGAAAAATGTGGACAGGATGCACATACAGACAAGAAATTTACATTGGACAAAGAATCAGCAATGGCTCTTTCGAAATTATTTATGACACCGGAAAAAGACCTTGAGGATAAGAAGATTAGTGAAGTGCTTCCGGATTCCTTCTGGAGTACCAATTTCTGGTTGTATTGGCAGACCATGTTCGCATTCCAGAAATGGTCATCTGCCCTTGAAATGAAGCGATATTTATGCAGATACTGCCATCATATCGATGGACTGCCTGATTTTACAGCACTTCGTTTTACGAAATATAATCAGTATGAGAGTATGATTCTTCCGCTTGTAAAATATCTGGAAAGTCATGGTGTAACGGTAGAGTACGGAATGGATGTGAAAAATGTCATTATCAAGGATGAAAATGGCAGAAAAGTGGCAACTCAGATTGTGTATGAAAAAGACGGAAAGACTGATACCATTGACCTTGTAGAAGATGATCTGGTATTTATCACAAATGGCTGCTGTACCGATACATCCTGTTATGGGGATCAGAATACAGCACCGGACCTTAGCAATATCAAAAATGGTGTAGGCGAGTCGTGGGATTTGTGGAAAAATATTGCTGTGCAGGCGAAACATGGGGAATATGGTAATCCTGACAAATTCTGCAGTGATTATGAGGCAACCAACTGGATGAGCGCAACCGTTGAGACTTCAGATGAAGAGATTATTCAAAAGATTATCAATGTCTGTAAGAGAGACCCAAGAGAAGGAAAGGTTACAACGGGTGGTATCGTCACGGTAAAAGACAGTATGGATAACTGGTATCTTTCATGGACTATTAACCGTCAGCCGCAGTTCAAAGCGCAGAATAAAGATACCGTTCTGGTATGGGTTTATGCACTTTCCACCAACAAGGCAGGAAATTATGTTAAGAAAGCGATGCGTAACTGTACCGGTGAAGAAGTTTGCCGTGAATGGCTATATCACATTGGTGCACCGAAGGACAAGATTGATGACTGGGCAAAGAATCGCTGCAATACTACGACCTGCTTTATGCCTTATATCAACGCGTTCTTCCAGCCAAGAAAGGAAAAAGACAGACCACTGGTTGTACCGGAAGGAGCAGTGAACTTTGCATTTCTTGGACAGTTTGCAGAAACGCCAAGAGACACTATTTTCACAACGGAATACTCTATCCGTACCGGTATGGAAGCCGTATATACCCTGCTTAATGTGGACAGGGCAGTTCCGGAAGTCTGGGGTTCTAAGTACGATGTAAGAGAACTGCTTCGTGCAGCATATTATGCAATTGATAAGAAAACCATTGACGAAGTTCCATTGTCATTCAAAGAAAAAATGCTCTTAAAAGCAGTTTTAAAAGCAGTCAAAGGAACGGATGTGGAAATTCTGCTGAAAGAAAGCGGATTGATAAAATAGAAATTGTTCAAAATGGAAATTCGAAAGAGGAAGTATCTCAGGTGTTGGGATACTTCTTTTTTTGTGCTATAATGTTCGGATGAGATTATTTACAAATGAAAGGGATTTAGAGAAAACAAATATGAATAATGAACAACAGCATTTGTTTACAAATCGTATGATTAGAAATCTGCTGATTCCGGTTGTGATGGAACAATTATTAAATTCCATCATGGGAACTGCGGATACGATGATGGTAAGCAATATTGGTTCAGCAGCGATTTCGGCTGTATCACTGGTGGATTCCATCAATGTTCTAGTGATTCAGGCATTTTCCGCACTGGCAGCAGGCGGCGCGATTGTCTGTGCACAATATATTGGACAGAAGAATAAAGAGCGGGCAAATGAATCCGCAAGGCAGGTTCTGTTTATCATCACTATGATATCGGTGATTGTCAGTGCAATATGCCTTGTATTCCAGAAACCGCTTTTACGGCTCATTTTTGGCTCAGTAGAAGAAGCGGTTATGACTGCTTCGGAAACTTATTTCTTTTATACCGCATTGTCATTCCCGTTTATTGCAATGTATGATTCTGCCGCATCTATTTTCAGGGCGCAGGATAATACCAGAGGACCAATGGTAATTTCCATGATTTCCAATGTGATGAATATTGTGGGAAATGCAATTCTGATTTGGGTATTCCATATGGGAGTTGCAGGGGCAGCCATTTCTACACTGGTTTCCCGTATTTTCTGTGCAGTGGTAGTACTGATTCAACTTCGCAGAGACCGTCAGATGATAGTGGTGCGTGAGTATCTGAAAATACGTCCAAACTGGAAGATGATTGGAAGAATCCTTGGAATTGGGATTCCATCAGGAATTGAAAACAGTATGTTCCAGCTTGGAAAGCTTGCAATCCAGTCAACGGTATCGACACTTGGAACCGTTGCGATAGCAGCTCAGGCTATGACAAATATTCTGGAAAATATGAGTGGAATTGCAGGCGGTGGAATCGGAATCGGACTCATGACCATTGTAGGACAGTGCATGGGAGCCAACTGCAAAGACGAGGCGGCTTATTATATTAAAAAACTGACCGTAATCGCAGAAGGGGCAATTATTGTAAGCTCCCTGCTTGTGTTTGCAGCGACAAAACCAGTGACAATGCTCGGTGGTATGGAGAAAGCCAGTGCAGATATGTGTATCTATATGATGAAATGGATTACAGTGGTAAAACCTCTGGTATGGGTATTGGCATTTGTACCGGCATATGGACTGCGGGCAGCAGGAGATGTGAAGTTCTCTATGATTACGTCCTGTGCTGTTATGTGGCTGTGCAGATTTTGTCTCTGTGTTGTACTGATTCGTGGATTTGGCTTCGGACCGATGGGAGTCTGGATTGGAATGTTTGCAGACTGGACGGTAAGGGCGATTGTATTTACATACCGGTTCCATAGCAGAAAATGGATGGAACATCAGGTAATATAAGAGGGAAAAAGATAAAAGGGTACTTGAAAATACAAGTACCCTACTGTATAACCTGCTTTAACTGACTCATATGATTTTTAACCGTATCGGTCACATTAACGGTCGTTTCCCCGTGGCGGTCCAACTCATTAAAACGCCCTCTGCGTTTCAGGGTTCTTTTGGAGTCGGAAACTGCAGATTGGTCAAAGGTTTGGTAAAAATTATTTGTTTTATTGGAAATATTTTGATTCGACATTGGATATCCTTTCTGGTAAAACTATATTTTATATTTTCATTTATTGAATAAGATGCATAAGAATTATAACATATTCAGGTAGAGGAGAACAGTTAAATAAGCAATTTGTGGATAAAAAGGGTGCCTGACAAAAGATACAATAATCTACAGCTTTTTGGATGTGGGTTATTGTATTTTTTGATTTTCGAATTGAAAAAATGCGGAAATATGATAAAATTGGATTATAAAAAATGCGGAAATTGGAATATTATATATAATAAAAAATGCGGAAATAAGAAAAAATTGGCATTCAAAAATTGCGGAAAGGAGAATTTGATGATATTTAAACGAAAAATATATACAAAAATGAAAGAGTGGAAACAAGAATCAGATGGGAAGACGGCGCTTTTAATTGAGGGGGCGAGACGTATTGGAAAATCTACAGTAGTTGAGGAATTTGCAAAAAATGAATACGAAAGTTATATTCTAATTGATTTTTCAAGAGTATCCAAGGAAATAAAGGCACTCTTTGAGGATGTATCTGATTTGAATTTCTTATTTCTGCAATTACAGTTGCAGTATAGAGTGGATTTGTATGAACGAAAATCAGTTATTATATTTGATGAGGTACAACTTTGTCCAGTGGCGCGTCAGGCTATTAAAGCTTTGGTTGCTGATCATAGGTATGATTATATTGAAACAGGTTCGCTTATTTCTATAAAAAAGAATGTAAGAGATATTTTGATTCCAAGTGAGGAAAGAAAACTTAGTATGTATCCAATGGATTATGAGGAGTTTTTGTGGGCAGTCGGAGATGAAACTACATTTTCGTTACTTAAGAAATGTTTTGAAATGAATCAGGGACTTGGAGAGGCTCTTAATCGAAAGCAATTGAGACAATTTCGTTTATATATGCTGGTGGGTGGTATGCCGCAGGCAGTATTGAGCTATATTGAGACAAATAATTTCAGAAAAGTTGATGAAGTGAAAAGGGATATTTTAAATTTGTATGAAAGTGATTTTGCGAAAATTGATTCAACAGGGCGGTTGGCAATGCTTTTTGATGCGATTCCTGCGCAGTTGAATAAGAATGCATCCAGATTTCAGACCTGTAGTGTACTTGGTGGAGAAAAACCAGATAAAGTTTTAGAACTTATAGCAGAATTGAAGGATTCGAAAACAGTACTGGTATCATATAATACGAATGACCCAAGTGTAGGTATGGCGAATACAAGGGATTTATCCAGTTTTAAACTGTTTTTAAATGATACCGGTTTATTTGTAACTCTTATGTTTAAGGATAAAGATTTTACGGAAAATGAAATATATGAGAAACTACTCAGTGATAAATTAGGGGTTAATTTAGGGTATTTGTATGAAAATATTGTGGCACAGTGTCTTGCGGCAAAAGGAGATGAATTATTTTATCACACAATCATGAATGAAAATTCGAAACACAATTATGAAATAGATTTTATTTTGTCAAGGAAGAACAAAATTGTACCGTTGGAGGTAAAGTCTTCAGGTTATAAGACACATAAATCTTTGGATGTATTTACAGAAAAATTTTCGAGTAGAATTTTGAAAAGGTATTTAGTGTTTACAAAAGATTTGTGCAAGGAACAGGATATATTTTGTATTCCTGTTTATATGGTTCCGTTTTTGTAATAAGAATGACGGAAAATATAAGAAGGCACTTTGATATGCATATAGAAACATACAATGGAAAGTATGATGATGAGATTATTTCGCTTATTCTGGATACCCCTTCTGTTGCAAGGGTTTCACATAAATTTTATGAGAAAGCCAGGTTTCGTAAAACAGATAAGACTCAATTACCAATAGAGTATGTGTATCCCAACAGGGACAGTCTTTTATATATGCTAGATTTATAGTATCCAGAAAATGTTTTGAGGAGTATGGGAATACGGAGAGCGAGGAAGGAAGACATGAAAATTGATATCACGCTAAAGATTACCCCTAAAATGGTTACGGATGCGCAGGGAAATGAGAAAAAAGCTTTAGTAGGACATTTGGGCACGCATTTCGATGTGATGAACAAAGAATTTCCACTGGAGTATACGGAGAGAAATGGAATCGTATTTGATGTCAGAAGAGTGAGAGACAGAGATATTTTAAAGAACATCCACAACTTTCCAATGAATTATGCTGAGATGACAAGTCTTCCATGCAGAGTTGTTGCAGATGTGTTGTAGAAAGCCGACATACCGGTTGACTTTTTCAGAGGCAGAAGATAGTATGAAGACAGCGACAGATATAATGATGTATTACATAATATTTTTCATACATCAGATGAAAAACAAATGAGAGGTAATTGTGATGAATCAACATGTAGAAAAAGCGATGGAACTTAGAAATGCAGAGCCGATGGTCTGTAATTGTGCGCAGACAATTCTTCGGGCTTATGCGGAAGAATTAGGTTTGTCAGAAAAGCAGGCAGACGAAATCGGAGCTAATTTTGGCGGTGGGATGAAATGTGGAAGCGTCTGCGGAGCAGTCACCAGTGCATTGATGGTCCTTGGTGCAAAAGGAATTGTTGAGCCATCAAAACTGAATGCATTTCGCAAAAAAATTGCAGAAAATCACGATGGCTATCTTAATTGTGTAGACCTTCTGCGTGCAAATGCAACAAAAGGCGGAGATAAAAAGACCCATTGCGACCACATGATACAAGAAGCAATTGAATTAATAGATGAAATGTAATTACAAGCTGACCCATGAGATGAAGGAACAGGTGATGAAATGAGTAGAGAAAATAAACTGACAGCAAGGATTTTTGCAGTTGCGATTATGGTTTTAGGAATTGTGTTTGGCGGTACATGGAATAATACAGGATTTTGCATTGGAGATAATATCTTTTCTGTAGTTGGACTTCCTCTTTGGTCAGGAGGAACGAGTGGAGTCCACTATCCGGGAATACTCGGCCTGCTTTTTGTTTTCGGCGGAGCCGGAATATTGAACACTACCTTATCCTCAAAAAGCCGTAAATGGGTATGGGGAATTGTGATTGTTCTTTTTGTGGTTATCAATGCTTTGTATGTTTATTTGAAATAAGGTTTATAAATACGTGAATTAAAAAATATATTTGAAGAAAAGAATAATGTTGTTTGGAAACAGGAAGTTGTCAGAAATCGGATGGTATGGTTTTGAAATGAATTTTTGTATGAGTAATCCGATTATCAATAATTGTTTAAGACATGTTTTACAACATTTGGATAAATATAAGCAAAGAGCAGTAGCTATATTACAATTTGGAATTAGCTACAACCAGAAGAAAGCCAATGAGATTGCGGATTGTTATGTTTGTAATGAACTTGGTGGATTAAAAAGTTTCAAAAATAAAGATTATTACAATATTATTATTTTGGCAGATAGCGGAGCAACCGATGATGAAGAAATAAAATTGTTGATTAATCAACTACTAAAGTTCGGAAAAGGAAATCCATAGCCACTGCTATATATGAAAATAGATTAACAGTGTTGGAAGAAAACGACATTTACAGGAGAAGAATCATGGATATTACATTGCATTATCAAGAGAAAGGAAAAGGTATGCCGCTTATTCTTCTGCATGGGAATGGAGAGGACGGGACTTATTTCGTACATCAAATTGCGTATTTCAGCAAGCAGTACCGGGTTATTGCAGTAGATACAAGGGGACATGGAAAGACACCAAGAGGCACGGCACCTTTTACGATTGAGCAGTTTACGGATGATTTATATGATTTTATGGAAATGATGGAAATTCCAGAGGCAGTGATTCTGGGTTTTTCAGATGGTGCTAATATTGCGATGGAATTTGTGATGAAATATCCGGAGAAGGTAAAAGCATTAATCCTGAATGGCGGAAACCTAAATCCGAAAGGTGTAAAACGGGGAACGCAGATTCCAATCGAAATAGGTTATCAAATAGCAAAACGATTTGCGTCCAAATTACCGGATGCTAAGAAAAATATGGAATTGCTTGGACTGATGGTAAATGAACCGGATATGAAGCCGGAGGAGTTGGGGCAGATTACCATTCCCACTCTTGTCATATGTGGAACG
The DNA here is from genome assembly GCA_934307065.1 of uncultured Bariatricus sp. Lineage (GTDB taxonomy): Bacteria > Bacillota > Clostridia > Lachnospirales > Lachnospiraceae > Allocoprococcus. Next base: position 215,852 of record CAKRCD010000002.1, read on the forward strand.
AAGGATATGATAAAAGAGTCTCATACGAAAGAAATAGCAGAAAGCATTCCGAATTCGAAACTGAAAATCATCAAAGGAAATCATTTTATTGCTAATAAATGCCCGGACGAATTTAATCAGGCAGTGGATGAGTTTTTGAACAATATTGACTGGGTTTCATAAGAAAGTAGGATAGTGGGAGAAGGATGAAATGATAAATGCAGAAGTTGATTTGACGGATGTTGTGCTTGAAACAGAAAGATTAATCATCAGAGCGTGGAAAGAAACGGATTTAGAAGATTTTTATGAGTATGCAAAAGTAGATGGTGTGGGGCAGATGGCGGGTTGGAATCCACATCAGTCTGTTCAGGAATCAAAAACTATTTTGGAAATGTTTATAAAGGGTAAGAATGAATTTGCACTGGAATTGAGAGAAAATCATAAGGTAATAGGTTCATTGGGACTTGAGAAAATGAGTCTTTCACTAGGTGGAGAATATGACAACCTTGCCGGGAGAGAAATCGGTTATGTCCTAAGCAAAGCGTATTGGGGACGCGGTCTTATGCCGGAAGCTGTTAAAGCTGTGATTGCATACTACTTTCAAAATGAAAAATATGATTATTTAATCTGTAGCCATTCTGTTACAAATAACCAGTCAAAAAGAGTGATTGAAAAATGCGGCTTCCAGTTTGTAAAAGAAAGTTCCCGGGCTATGACGAATGGGGAAGAACGTCTTTCATTATATTATGTATTGGATAATCCGACGAGAATATAGAGATTTGCCCGGTTGGCAGAAGCTGAAAACAGAATGAATCATTAGACATCATACGTTTCATACATATTTATAAAGGGCATTGTTTGCAAATTTTATAAAAAAAGGGTAAGATAATAAGCAAGATAATAAGCAAGATGAGGTGATAAAAGTGAGCAGCTACGAGCCACCATATACAATTTCTAATAAAATGCTTGAACTTGTTTCGGACATATCAGAAAAAGTTGGACAAATTACTACGCATAGAGAATTAGAGTCGAAGCCGCATTTAAGGAAGAATAACAGGATTCGGTCTATTCATTCTTCATTAAAGATTGAAGCGAATTCACTTTCCTTGTCTAATGTAAGAGATGTTATTAACGGACATATGGTGTTAGGTGACCGGATAGAAATTCAAGAGGTGAAAAATGCGTATTTGGCATATAGTAAAATACCGGAAATTAATCCGTCTTGTATGGCAGATTTGAAAAGATTGCATGGGATTATGACCAATGGAATTATAGACGAATCAGGAAAATTCAGAGGAGGAAATGAAGGGATGTTTGCAGGGGATAAATGCATTTTTATTGCACCACCGCCTGATATGGTAAATAATTTAATGGAAGATTTATTATTATGGGTGAGGGAAAATGAAGGAAAAGTCCATCCGTTAATAATGGCAGCAGTCTTTCATTATGAATTTGTATTTATTCATCCATTTTCAGATGGAAATGGAAGAATGGCCAGATTGTGGCATACTGTTTTTCTTTATCGCTGGAGAAACGTATTTGAGTTCATTCCGCTAGAAAGTCAAATTGAGCATTTTCAGGATGAATATTATGATGCAATCGCAAAGTGCCATGTTAATGGAAACTCAGATGTATTTATAGAATTTATGCTGAAAATGATAAATCAGGTTTTGGACGAAGTGATTATCCAAATTAAAAAGTCCAATATGGAAAACTCTGAATATGTAAATCATCTTTTAGAGGTTATGGAATATGATGTTCCGTATACTTCCAATACAATTATGGAATTACTTGGATTAAAGTCTAAGGAGACACTCCGAAAAAACTATTTAAATCCTGCAATGGAAGCAGGATTAGTCAGAATGACATTGCCTGATAAACCTAATAGTAGGAATCAGAGATATATTAAAATAGGATAAAAACAGTCTGATAGTTTTTAAACCCATCTTTTCGAGGGAGATAACCGTCAGACTGTTTTTTATAAAAGCCGTATCCGATAAAACTAAATATGCGCTTTTTTATGCTCTACATGATTCAGATAAAGATAGAATCCAACATTTAAGATAATTCCTACAATTGTAGATACCGGAGCAGCCAGGCCGATTTTCGTAAGGTTGGTGTTTGGCAGAACGCTCATGTAATATGCCAGAGGAAGTCTTACGAGCAGGGTTTGAATCAGTCCCTGAGCCATAACCCATACGGTTTTGTTATTTCCATTAAAATAACCAACCATACTAAAGAGCACTGCGGTAACAATCGTTTCCAGTGCGAATCCTTTCAGATAGTCATATCCATTTTGAATTACCACTGCGTCTGTAGAGAAAAATCCGGACAGAACGTCACCCTTCATCAGAATGAGAACAAATACCATACATCCGACAACCAGTCCAACTCCAATTCCGGTAAACATGGAGCGTTTTGCACGTTCTGGTTTTCCGGCACCGATATTCTGTGAAACGAAGGAAGCCATCGACTGCATCAGAGCACTTGGCACTAACATAGCAAAGTTTACAATTTTACATGCAACCCCATATCCGGAAGAAGCCTCCAGACCAAGACGGTTGACGAAAGCACAAAGGGCAAGGAATGATACCTGAGTAAGAAATTCCTGAAGTGCCAGTGGCAATCCGATTTCAAGAAATTTCTTACATTGCAGATTCAATCGGAAATCTGTTTTGGTAATGGTAAATGGCAAGTCTTTCTTTATCAGAAGAATAATAGCAAATATGACACTGAGAGCCTGAGCAGCAACCGTTGCAATTGCGGCACCTGCCGCATCCATATGAAGTCCGGCTACAAGTATCAGGTCTCCAAAAATATTTACAATACATGCTACTAAAACAAAGAGAAGAGGTGACTGGCTGTCTCCTAAACCTCTGAATATGGCAGATAACAGATTGTATGCTACGATAAAGAAAATACCGCTTCCGCAAATACGTACATAACTGGCTGTTAAGTCCACTGCTTCCGTCGGAGCCTGCATGAGTACGGAAATCGGGCGTGCAAAGCATACCATAATAAGGAACAAGGCAACAGAAATGAGGGTAAACACAATTGCGGCACCACCAATTACACTTCCAATCTGCTCTGGTTTTTTCTCCCCTAAGTAACGTGCAATCAGAACCGTGATTCCCATGGCAAACTGAATGACTACGAAGGTAACAAGATTCAATACCTGACTTCCGGTTGAAACCGCAGAAAGACCAGAGGTAGAACCGAATCTTCCGACGACAAGTAAATCCACTGCGCCATATGCGGCCTGAAGAATGAGTGCACCAAGAATAGGTATCATAAAGGCAATCAGCTTTTTCAGAATGCTGCCTTGCGTAAAGTCTGCTTTATTATCTGTCATGGTGCTCCCTCCTTTCACACATAATCTGGTAGAATTTTTCAATCGTCCGAATCATACAATCGGCATCTTCTTCGGAAATATCTTCTAAATAGGAAGAAAGTTCACTAAAATAGTGTTCGTCGTATTTCTGAGAAATTTTTCGGCCTTCTTCGGTAATAGAAATATAGGTGACACGTCCGTCATCCGGTGAAGCAATTTTCTGAAGCAGTCCCCTCTGTTCCATTTCTTTTACCGTTCTGGTAACACCCGGACGAGGAAGGTTCAAAGTATCACTGATATCCGATACTTTTACCTGAATTCCTTGTTTTGATAATGATTGGATAACATCCATGTATTGAATGTATGATGGCATAATTCCTTCCGGCAGAGGCGGAAGCATTTCACGTATCCGCTTCGCCTGATAACATGCATCAAACATTCGCTTGATTTTTTCATTTGTCATAATAGTATAATCTCCTTCAATAGTTATTGAAATAATTATCATAGATAATTACCGGAGATAATTATATGGAGAAATAGTTGATTTGTCAACAATCAAAATTGCGAAATGAAATATAGAACTAAGCACCAACGGAAAGAAAACTTTCTGAAGGTGCTTTTTTGTGTTAAATAATATAGCTTTTTGGGGTAAATGCTTTTATAGCTTAGAATCGTATTTATGTGTCTGCGAAGTAATATGTTCTTTGAGAACAAGGTTTATGTACTGACTGAAAGAACGGTCATCGTTTTCTGCTAAATCTTTCACTTTAGCAATAATATCTGCATCCAGTGTAATGCTTACTTTTGTCTTTAGTGGTTTCATGTATATCCTCCTCTTTAGGTAAAATATAACATTTTGTAAGATAAAGTATTTAAAAGTAAGATAAAATAGGATAAAGTAGTATGATAGGTATATATGGAGGAGAACAGATGGAAGATACAAAGCGTACACATAAATTAACAGAAGAAGAATGGGAACGATTTTGGAAATTTGCCGCGGGTGATGAATTGGATTTTTATGAGAGAATTTTGATGAATCAACCGGAAGAACAACAGCAAAATTTTTTGGAACAACATCCGGATTTTTTTGCAGAATATAAATTGAATCCATGGAAAGATGAAAATAGGATGATGCTGCTTCAGGATAAAATATTCAGGGGATTGATGAGGCGGATTGGAAAGTAGATGCATTGTTCCGGTATTTTAGTACATGTTGTTCCGATATCGTTGATATGGCTCCCTTAAAGTGGCATACTATATCTGAAAACAGAGAAATAATCTATGTTTATGACAGTAAAACAGGCTTCTGAACAAGGAACTTATGGCAACAGCAGGTTGCTTTTCGAATTGCGGATTTATCGATATGATAAAGGTAACGGAGGTGGCGACTATGGAAACAAAAAATATTATTTTAAAGCTTCGTACAGAAAGAGGAATGTCACAAGACGAGCTGGCGGATAAAATCATGGTAACAAGGCAGGCGGTCTCACGCTGGGAAAATGGAGATACCATTCCAAATACTGATACATTAAAGCTCTTATCAAAAGAATTTGATGTATCCATTAATACTCTTTTGGGAGAACCCAGAAAGCTGATATGTCAGTGCTGTGGAATGCCAATTGATGATGATTGTATATTGGGACGTGATAAGGATGGCACATTAAATGAGGAGTATTGTAAATGGTGCTATGCAGATGGAACATATACATATAATGATATGGATGAATTGATTGATGTGTGTGTAAAGAATATGGTAAATGAAAACTTTACCGAAAAACAGGCACGCTCTTATTTGAAAGA
>CAKRCD010000003.1 GCA_934307065.1 uncultured Bariatricus sp.
AGTGACTTACGTTATTTCCGAAATGAGCACCCTTTTCACAAATAGCACATTTAGCCATGATTGCACCTCCTAACGAACTTATATGTCTGTTATATTATCCATACAGACTCGCAACATAATGTATTTTAACAGATAATGTACGCAATTGCAAGTATAAAATACTATTTTTTCCATTTCTGTTTTATTTTCTTTTTCCTATTGTTTTTACTTATTTACAAAGCCGAAGAATTGACTTTACAACCTCATCGATTGTCATATGGGAGCTGTCAATTAATACTGCATCCTCTGCCTGTACAAGCGGCGAAGTATCCCGATGGATGTCCCGGTAATCCCGTTCTTCAATTTCTTTTTCTATTTCTGCCAATTCGCACGGAACCCCTTTTTCCTGCAGTTCTGAATATCTCCTCTTCGCTCTGCATGAGACACTTGCTGTCAGGAATACTTTAACATCTGCATGAGGAAGAACCACTGTCCCAATATCTCTTCCATCCATAACAACGTCTTTCGTTTTTGCCAGATTTTGCTGCAAATCCATAAGTGTAGCACGTACCTTTGGAATACCAGAACTTTTGGAGGCCATATTTCCCACTGCTTCTTCACGCAGCCTGGAAGTAATATTTCTTCCATTTAAGTAAATCTGCTGGACTCCATTCTCATATCCCAGTGTAACATCTGCATCTTCACATGCCTGTTCAATCTCTGCGACATTATCCGGTTGAATTCCTTTTTCCATAAAATGAATGGCGAGTCCGCGATACATGGCACCTGTATCTACATATATATATCCTTTTTCTTTTGCCACCTGTTTGGCTATGGTACTTTTTCCGGCTCCGGCCGGTCCGTCAATTGCAATATTGTATCCCATTTTTTTCTCCTTACCTTGATCTACCAGATATTACTCCCTGCAGCATAGGCTGTTGACCATGCTATCTGTAAATTAAATCCACCGGTCACGGCATCTAAATCCAGCACTTCTCCGGCAAAATACAGCCTCTCCACTAATTTGGATTCCATTGTGGACGGATTCACTTCCTTCACTTTAATTCCACCCTGTGTGATAATTGCTTCTTTATAATCACGCAGTCTGGTAAGAGTCATTTCAAAATTCTTAATCAAGTGAACAAATCCCTGCCGTTCTTCCTTGGAAATCACATTTACCTTCTTCTCAGAATCAATTCCGCTTTGTGCAATCATTACCGGAATTAACTTGGAAGGGAACAACCCTCCTATAGCATTTTTAAACTGTTTATTATGATTTGCTTCAAACTCTCTGAGCACTCTCGCATCTAACTGCTCTTCTGATAAAGACGGTTTTAAATCAATACTTAACTTCAGTTCCTTTTTCCCGGTAAGTGCTTTGCCTACATAAGCACTTGCACTTAATATAAGCGGGCCGCTTACTCCATAATGGGTAAATAACATTTCACCGAAATCCTGATAACATACTTTCTTTCCGTCCAGAATCCGGATTTCTACATTTTTCAGGGACAATCCCATCAAATCAGGTACAAAACCTTCTTTTGTCTCAATTGGAACCAGTGACGGTCTGAGCTCTGTAACTGTATGCCCTAGTTCTCTTCCAAACCGATAGCCGTCCCCCGTAGAACCGGTACTCTGATAAGACATTCCTCCCGTGCAGACAATGCAGGCATCTCCTTCCACTTTCGTTCCATCTGCCAGTTTCAGAAATGCAAATCTTCCATTCTCCTGACCTATCTGCGTCACTGTCTGGTACAAATGTACCCGAACACCTTGTACTTTCATCTCTTTTTCCAGCACTTTAATCACATCCGAAGAATGGTCTGAGACCGGGAACACACGGTTTCCACGCTCGACTTTTATCTGTAATCCGATGGACTCAAAAAAGTTCATTACATCCTGATTCGTGTATCCATAAAAACTGCTGTATAAAAATTTATCATTTGTTACAACACTTGCAAATAAGGTATCCATATCACAGGCATTCGTCAGATTACATCTTCCTTTCCCCGTAATAAACAGCTTTTTCCCAAGCTTTTCATTTTTTTCAAATACATGCACTTCATTTCCATTACGTGCCGCGAAAATAGAGGCTAGCATTCCTGCTGCGCCTCCACCTACAATCAGTACTTTACTCATCTGATTTTCCTTTTATCTTTCTTCGTTTTCCATTTTCAGCTCCACACTTTCCTTTACCGGATTTAGTTCATCGCGGGAATAAACCTGATATTCGTCCCAGATTTCTTCTAGCTTTCCAAGTGTGTTTATTACTTCGTTCTGCTTCTTCATACAGACCGCCACTACTAATGCATTAATCACACTGAGTGGCGCAACCAGTGAGTCCACAATCGATGCCATGTCGCTTCTGGCAATCAAGTTGCAGGAAGAATAAAGTGTCATTGGCGAGTGCACACTGTCCGTCAGCGTAATCACTTTCGCCTTACGGTTACTTGCAAATTCCAATGCCTTTAATGTGCGCATAGAATATCTCGGAAAACTGATTCCGATTACAACTGCTTCTTCATCCACATGAATAATCTGTTCAAAAATATCACTGGAACCATTGGCATTTACCGTAACAACATTATCAAAAATAAGATTCAGATAAAATGCCAGAAAATTTGCAAGGGGTGCACAGCTTCTGATTCCAACAATATAAATCTTCTTTGCATTGATAATCGTATCAACCGCCATCTCAAAAGCCTGCTGGTCAATGCTCTCCATAGTCAGTTTGATTTTCTCAATATCCGAATGCAGTACATTGGTCAAAATCTCACTCTGTGTAATTCTTCCATAAGTAACTTCCATTCTCTGAATCGAATTCAGCTTTGTGCGAACCATTTCGCCCAATGCTTTCTGAAATTCCGGATATCCCTTATATCCAAGCTGTGTAGCAAACCGGACAACAGTTGATTCACTCACTCCGACTGCCTCCCCCATCTTGGCCGCTGTCAGGAATGCCGCTTTATCATAATTCTGTCTGATGTAATCCGTCAGACGTCTCTGTCCCTTACTTAACTTCGGATATTTGTCATCTAATCTTGCTAATAATTCATTCTGTGTACTCACTGTCTTCCTCCGAGCTTCAGGCCACGCCTGTTCACTCTCTCTATTGTACCACGCAAAAATCAACTTGTAAATGTTTGCAATTTTTATCTTATGGGTATTCTGTTCTAACTTTCCCCAGCTTCTGTTCTATACCGGATAACTGCCATTCTCCGTATCTGCAATCGTCGTATCAATTTTTTTAATCTGTGCATCCCGATATTTGAAGAATTCCGTTGCAACCTGCGGGAACAATGCATAGCTGAGGACATCTTCATCCTGCATTTTATACTGCGCCATTTCCTTTTCCAGTGTTTCCAGTTCATCCGGAATCAAATCTGCCGGGCGGCAGGTAATAACTTCCGCCTCTTCTCCCAGAACCTTTTTCTTGACTTCTTCGTTAAACGGTTTAACTGTTGCTCCATATTTACCGCTCAGTACATCTTTTGTCTCTTTGGTTGCCATTTTATAGCGCTCACCCATCAGTACATTAAACACTGCCTGAGTTCCTACAATCTGGGAAGACGGTGTTACGAGTGGTGGTTCTCCTAAATCTTTTCGTACACGCGGAACTTCTTCCAAAACTTCATAGAACTTATCCTCCGCTCCCTGTTCTTTTAACTGGGAAGTCAGATTCGAAAGCATGCCACCCGGAACCTGATATAACAAGGTTTTAATATTTACCCCCAGATTCTTTGGATTCAACAACCCACTTTCCAATGCCTCATCCCGGATTGGGCGGAAGTAATCTGCAATTTCTGCGAGTAATTTCTGATCTAAGCCTGTATCATATGGAGTGCCCTTAAATGTCTCTACCATAACCTCTGTTGCCGGCTGCGATGTGCCAAGTGCCAGCGGAGATATAGCCGTATCAATAATATCCACACCTGCTTCCACTGCTTTTAAGTAAGTCATAGAAGCCACCCCTGAAGTATAATGTGTATGAAGCTGGATAGGAAGCTTCGTTGCTTCTTTCAGTGCTCCGACAAGTTCCGTTGCTTTATATGGCAGAAGTAATCCCGCCATATCTTTGATACAAATGGAATCTGCGCCCATATCTTCAATCCTTTTTGCAATATCTACCCAATAATCTAAGGTATAGGCATCTCCAAGTGTATAGGAAAGTGCCACCTGTGCTTCTGCGTGTTCTTTATTTGCTGCCTTTACCGCTGTTTCCAGGTTTCTAAGGTCGTTAAGGCAGTCGAAAATACGAATGATATCAATTCCATTTGCCACAGATTTCTGTACAAAATATTCCACTACATCGTCTGCATAAGGTCGATAACCAAGAATGTTCTGTCCACGGAAAAGCATTTGCAGTTTCGTGTGCTTGAATCCATCCCGGAACTTCCGCAGTCTATCCCATGGGTCTTCCTTCAGAAAACGCAAGGATGCATCAAAGGTTGCACCTCCCCAGCATTCTACCGCATGATACCCTACTTTATCCATCTTATCCACAATTGGGAGCATCTGCTCTGTTGTCAAACGTGTTGCCAACAAAGACTGGTGTGCATCACGAAGTACCGTCTCCATAATTTTAACTGGTTTTGCTTCTATCTTATTTGCCATAAAGGTCTCCTCCCTAATTTTCACATTTCCCCTGTCACTTACTGTTATTTACATCACGCCAAAAATTGCCATAAAGGTTCCGGCTGCCACTGCTGTTCCAATCACTCCAGCCACATTTGGTCCCATGGCGTGCATAAGCAGGAAATTGGTAGGGTCAGCCTCAGCCCCCACCTTCTGGGAAACACGTGCCGCCATCGGAACTGCGGAAACACCTGCCGAACCAATCAGTGGATTTACTTTACCTTTGGTTGCCCAGCACATGAGTTTACCAAACAAGACACCTGCCGCTGTTCCAAAAGCAAATGCCACCAGACCAAGGATTACAATTTTAATGGTATTCCAGTTCAGGAAAGCTTCGGCACTGGTGGTTGCTCCGACCGAGGTACCAAGTAAAATTACGACAATATACATCATTGCGTTAGAAGCCGTCTCGGTAAGCTGACGTACCACACCGGATTCTTTAAAGAGATTTCCCAGCATCAGCATACCAACAAGTGGTGCTGTAGTTGGCAAAATCAAAGAAACCACAATAGTAACGATTATCGGAAACAAGATTTTCTCCAGTTTTGTTACCGGTCGCAACTGTCCCATCTTAATTTTCCGTTCTTTTTCAGTAGTCAGTGCTTTCATAATCGGTGGCTGGATAATCGGAACCAGTGACATATAAGAATATGCTGCCACTGCAATCGGTCCCATCAGGGATGTCTGCTGCAGCTTTCCCGCCAGATAAATCGAAGTCGGTCCGTCTGCTCCACCGATAATGGAAATCGCGGCTGCCGCCTTATCTGAAAATCCGAGCAGCATTGCCAGTAAATAAGCGGCAAAAATACCGAACTGGGCTGCCGCACCAAGCAAAAAACTTTTAGGATTGGCAATCAGCGGACCAAAATCTGTCATAGCTCCTACTCCCATAAAAATGAGTGAAGGTAAAATTGCCCATTCATCCAATTTATAAAAATAATACAAGAGTCCCCCGGCTCCATTTGCCGCATCTTCTGCATGAAGCATAATATCCGGATAAATATTAACCAAAAGCATTCCAAATGCAATCGGCACCAGCAAAAGTGGTTCAAATTCATGACGGATTGCCAGATACAGAAAAAAACATGCCACACCTATCATGACATAATTTCCCCATGTCAGGTTAAAGAACGCAGTCTGGTGAACCAGGTTTCCCAGGGTTGTTGTTATATATTCCATGTTAAAACCTCCAGTTGTCTCTTATGGTTTTCATTCTCCGGTAAATGCTAATTCAAAGTTGCAAGCACCTGTCCGGCTTCAATGAGGTCACCAACTGCTACATCCATACTGGCAACAATTCCTGCCTCCGGTGCAACTACCGGGATTTCCATTTTCATTGCCTCAATGATTACAACTGTATCACCTTTTTCCACCTTTTGTCCGACTCCTGCTTCTAATTTGAACACTTTTCCTGCAGCACCTGCGACCACTTTAATCTTTCCATTACCGGCTTCCTTCTTTGGAGCAGCCGGTAAAGATACCGAGGTCTGTGCCTTAGCTGTTTTCCGGGTCTGCGCTGTATAAGCGGCTCCTTCTTCCTTTTCTTCTACTATGACATCATAAACATTTCCATTTACCGTAATTGTATAACTTTTCATTGTCCTTCCTCCCAACTATCGATTCCACTGATTTGATTTTCTTCTCTTTATAGAACGCACCACAAAGGTATCTGTTGTCGTTCCCTCATAGGCTGCAATGGCTGCTGCAATTACTGCCACCAACTCCGTCTCATCTGTTTTTTCCGGTTCGTCCACCTGTTCTGCCGAAGCCTGTGGCTGCTTCCGCTCTCCTTGTTTCTTATCTTCTTTTCTCTGTACCAGAGCAGGTATATATTTGAACAAAGAAATCAAAAAGCTCATAAAGATCAGCACTAGAAATACCGTTCCCATTCCAAGAACTGTATTGATTCCCGCCTTCTGCATAATCTCTCCTACACTGAAATGTGCATTAACGGTAAAGGCTTCTAATTTCAGATTTTTATCAAAGCTAAATTCCAGCTCTGCTTCCCTGTCAGAAAATGTTGCCGGTGTCGTAACCGTAACTCCTGTAGCCGATGCTTCACACGTATAATCTCCATGGCTGATGTAAACTCCGCATTCCTCCTGAGATGCCTCCCAGCCTTCTAGTGCCGTAGCAAAATCTTCCGCATTCATCTTGATTCCCGTCTTATCTTCCACCTGTGCCATCAGATATCCCTGATTCCACTCAGATAGTTCACCGACACTTTCTTCGGTCAGATAGCCACTGGAAATCAATTGAAATATATTATCACATGCCTGTTCTATCTGTGCCTCATCATATGCAATCTGTTTGCTTTGCCCACACCCTGTGGCAAGTACTGTAAACATAATGACACAGACAATCGAGACAAGAAAATTCCATTTCTTTTTCAATTTACTCTCACCTCACTATACAGTTCCATGTTTCTTTTCTGGACGTATTTCTTTTTTGGTAAACAGCATTTCAAAGGCCGCAATCAGATATTTTCTTGTATTCTGTGGCTCGATAATCGCATCCACATATCCACGCTTCGCTGCGGAAACCGGACTAGACTGCAGATTGCGATAAACTTCTGCCTGACGTTCAAGTTCCTCTACATCTGCACCTTCATACATGATTTTCACTGCCATATCAGCTTCCATCATACCAATCTCTGCATTCGGCCATGCATAGACCAAATCTGCTCCAATAGCCTTACTGTTCATTGTCACATAAGCGCTTCCGTATGCCTTGCCTGTCACTACATTGACCTTTGGTACAGTCGCATCTGTAAATGCATACGTCAGCATCGCCATTGCCTTAGCCAGGTGCTGTTCCGAACACATAGAAGCGTGTAAGCCTGACACGTTCGTAAGGGAAAGTACCGGGATTCCAAAGGCATCGCAGAATTTCACAAATTCTGCAGCCTTCCGGCATCCATTTGCTGAAAGGCATCCGTCATAATTGTTCGTCTTTTCTCCATCTTCATTATAAACTGCACTCCGGTTGGCAACTGCCCCTACTGTCATACCATTCAGCTTCAGGAATCCCGTTACCATATCTTTTGCATAGTTCCTTTTTGTTTCGAAGAAGAAGTATTCATCTGCAATCATAGCCAGCAACTCCGCCGGGTCTTCCGCTCTGCTTTCAATTTCTTTGCAAAGTCTGTTTAAATCATCTGCTCCCACTTCATAAGAATCATGATCCTTATTATTTGCCGGAAGAACTGCAACAAGTGCACGGATTTGTTCGATAACTTCTCCTTCTGTTCCTACCATGTCAATAAATCCATTTTTCTCACTTTGAAATCCGGCATTGGAAGAATCACATTTGTCTTTGCTGTTTCCAGAAATAGTATTTGGGGAATTCACAAACATTTTCCCTGTCTGTGCCATAAATACAAAATCTGTCAAAGCCGCATCCGCAGCAAGTCCTCCACCACAATTACCAAAAACTGCTGTAATCTGCGGAATCACTCCCGATGCCATTACTTTCTTATACTGCATACTTCCCAGTGCATGTAATGCATCGGTAGCTTCCTGCAGACGGATGCCTGAACAATCCACAAATCCAATAACCGGGGCACCCATCTTCATTGCCATATCATAAAGTGCAGCTATTTTTCTCGCATGCATTTCTCCTACTGACCCGTTTAAAACGGTAGCATCCTGACTGTATACATACACAAGACTACCTTCAATGGTGCCATATCCTGTAATCACACCATCCGACGGAACACATTTTTCCTGCAGATTAAAATCCGTTGCGCGCGCAGTTATCGCACCGCCTATTTCTACGAAGCTTTCCGCATCCAGCAAGGCATCAATTCTGATTTTTGCCGGATTTGATGTCTTCCTATTCTCCATAAACTATCCCTCCATACTTCTCTATTCATCTAATAAAACTTTCATTTTTGTTATATTTATTATAACGATTTTCAGAATAGTGTGCAACTATTTCAGTCTGTTTCGTTATTTTTTTCACATCCTTGCTTACTTATTAGAAACGAAATTTTCCAATAATCAAAAAGGCAGCCTCTCATAAGCTGCCTCATCGCTGTTTTCATTTGAAATATTTCTTATTACATACTTATCTACTGTTTCGATACTGGACCGGTGTCATCTTATATGCCTTTTTAAAAAGCCGGTTAAAGTGTTCTACATTCTGATATCCTACTGACAATGCAATACTTTCCACCGTCATATTCGTACTTTTCAGAAGCGCCCTTGCTTTCTTCATGCGGACACGTTTGACTGTTTCACCAAAAGTCATCCCTGATTTTTCTTTGATATATTTAGAAAGATACGGTTTAGAAAGATAAAACTTCTCCGATAAGTCTTCCAATGTAACATCCAGGTAATTGGTCTGAATATAATTCAAAATTTCTATCAGCCGTTCATCCTTACACTCTTCCGCTTCTTTGATTTCATCAATTTTGTTTACTGCGACCGTAAGTGCTTCCATAGATGCATGGATAATGTCTTCGTCAATTCCGACACCCCAGTAACGCTGTCCCCTGCATATAATTCCCACATACGCACAAGCCTTTGAGGAAGAACCCTTTGTCAGAGAATGTTCTTCATAGAAAGAAAGCTCATAACTGATTCCGAAATATTGCTTGATTGCATTACTTACTGCATCCAGACGTCCATTACCATAACCGGTAATCGTTCTGTTTTCTCCCGCATGACAGAGAGTTGTCTCTGCAAGGATGCCTTCGCCCTCTTTCTTGAAGTCGCAGTCCACAATGGTAAATACACCTTTACAGTTGACATAGTTTTCTTCGAAGATATTGTAAACCCACTCTGGAGTAAGTTCTTTATGCGCTTTGTCGGAAACATCCTTTACCAGATATCCTACTTCTTCCTTCATCTTATCTGGAAGTGAAATTCCATAATTCTGCTTCAGGATGTAGTTTACACCGCCCTTACCAGACTGACTGTTAATACGGATAACATCCTTATCATAGGTTCTGCCCACATCTTTCGGGTCAATCGGAAGATATGGCACTGTCCATTTATCACACTGCTTTTCTTCTCTCCAGTTCATGCCCTTTGCAATAGCATCCTGATGTGAGCCGGAAAATGCAGTAAATACCAAATCACCTGCATACGGAGAACGTTCATATACATGCATTCTTGTAAGATGCTCGTATACTTCACGAATATGTGGAATATTTGAAAAATCAAGTCCCGGGTCAATTCCATGGGAGAACATATTCATGCCAAGTGTCACAATATCCACATTACCGGTACGTTCGCCATTTCCGAACAACGTTCCTTCCACACGGTCTGCACCTGCCAGTACACCAAGCTCTGCAGTAGCCACACCACATCCTCTGTCATTGTGTGGATGCAGGGATAAAACGACCCCGTCTCTATGGCTTAAATGCTTATGCATATACTCTACCTGACATGCAAATACATGTGGCATTGCATTTTCTACAGTAGATGGAATATTAATAATCACTTTCTTCTCCGGTGTCGGTTTCCACACATCTAATACTGCATTACATACTTCCACCGCATAATCAAGTTCTGTACCAGAGAAACTTTCCGGACTGTATTCAAACGTAAAATTTCCTTCTGTCTCATCTGCCAGTTGTTTCAATAAAACTGCCCCGTCTACAGCAATCTGTTTGATTTGTTCTTTGTCTTTCTTAAACACCTGTTCACGCTGTGCAACAGAAGTAGAATTATACAGATGAATCACTGCATGCGGTGCACCTTTTACTGCTTCAAATGTTTTCTTAATGATATGCTCTCTTGCCTGGGTCAGTACCTGTACAGTCACATCATCCGGAATCATATTTTTTTCAATCAAAGTACGCATAAAGCGGTATTCTGTCTCTGACGCTGCCGGGAAACCTACCTCAATTTCCTTAAACCCAATATCTACTAACATCTGGAAAAACTCCAACTTTTCTTCCAGACTCATCGGTTCAATCAGTGCCTGATTACCATCTCGCAAATCTACACTGCACCAAATCGGCGGTTTCTCAATGGCATCTTTCTTCACCCAGTCATATGTGACTTCCGGTGGCATAAAATACTGTTTTTCATACTTTTCAAAATTTTTCATGTTCTCTCTCCTGTATATAAAATAGATTCGAAATATTCGTCAAGCGTTTTTTAGTCAATAACATTGTCCTTTTTTAGCTTCTCTACAATACTATCATATTCTGTTTTATATGCAAGTGACAAATTTATTCATATAAATTGATTTATTTTATTCATTCCAACCATTTCAGATTATTCCACTTCTTCCGGTTCCATACTGAGTACTTTTCCAATGGTTTTTAAATCATATTTCTGATTGTACTCATTGAAATACGTATGATATTCCTTCGTATCCGTTGGATGCACCTTGGAGTTATGGATATGAACCTCCTGAAAAGCTTCCCCGCTCTGCATTAAAGCCACCATTGTGCTTGCGCAATGAGTCGCAATACGGTTAAAGCAGTTCAGAATATCTGTAAACACAGTTCCCTCTTCCAATCCACAAGTTCCATCACTTAACCGTTCTACATGGTGTAACTTCAGCTCATCACACAAAGATGAAATCACAACTCCCAGCGGTGCCACACGTTGTGCTATCTCCTTATCATCATTCTTAAAAGCCGTACAGGTCAGATTGATTTCTTCACGTACCGCCTCCATTACCACATTCAGTTCATCCCACGCTTCCTGAGAGAAATCTGTATGGTCATCATGCATTTCATTTGCAATGTGCGCAATATATGACGCATGATCTCCAATACGTTCAAAGTCATTAATGGTGTGTAAATACAAAGACACCTGTCTCGTCTGTGCCGTATTCATCTCCCGCTTTGTAATCTGAATCAGATATTCCCCAAGCCGGCTCTCATACTTGTCAATTAAATTCTCCTTGCGTTGTACCTTCTCATACCTATCCTGTTGATAATTATTCAGCAGGTTCATGGCACGGTTCACATTCTTACGCAGATTCTTCGCCATTCCATTCATGGCTCGGTGACACTGACCGATTGCCAGAGCAGGATAATTAATCAGACGTTCTTCCAGAAGGTCAAAGTCTGCTTCATCTTCCAGTTCTTCTGCGCTGTCCTTTACAAGGTAACATACCAGTTTCTCGATTTTCGGAATAAATGGGAACAAAACGATAACCGTTACCACACGAAATACCGTATTCAGAAGCGCAATGCTGACTGGCTCCATTACCTTGTCCATAAAGGTAAAATGAACAATCGCATGGATACTATAAAATACCACTGACCAGATAATCATACCAAACAAGTCATTAATCAGATAAACCAGTGCTGTTCTTTTCCCGTTCTTATTGGCACCAATGGCTGAAATCAGTACCGGACAGGCTGCACCTACTCCAATACCCAGTATAATCGGAAATGCACTTGCAAAGGTCAGAAGTCCGGTTACAGAAAGTGCCTGTAATACACCGACTGTGGCAGAAGCACTCTGGAGCACTGCCGTAAATAAGATACCTACTAAGATGCCCGCAAGTGGATTGGAAAACATCGTAAGCATATCAATAAACACCGGACTGTCTTTCAATGGCGCAACAGCTCCGCTCATGGTCTGCATTCCGGTCATAAGAATCGCAAAACCAAGCATAATATTTCCGATATTCTTATGTACGGTTCTCTTGCAGAACATGCGCATAATAATACCAATCACAGCTACCACTGCCGAAATCGTGGCAGTCGAAAGAAGGTTTGCGATTCCATTCGAGCCCTGAATATAAGAAAGACAGAGAATCCACCCTGTAATACTTGTTCCAATATTTGCCCCCATGATGATACCAATCGCCTGTTTCAGCTTCATCATACCAGAGTTAACAAAACCGATTACCATAACCGTAGTTGCAGATGAGGACTGGATTACGCTGGTCACTCCTGCTCCAAGTGCAACTCCCTTCAGAGGCGTGTTCGTCATCTTATATAGAAATGCCTCCAGTTTATTCCCCGCAACCTGTTTCAGTCCATCTCCCATAAGAGACATACCGAACAAAAATAACGCAACCCCACTAAGCAAAGATAATATCATTGAAACAATTGCCATAACCTTCTCCTCTGATTATCCTCCGGCTCCACGCCCGGATAATTTCTTTTGTATTACAAATTTGTTCTTTTCTCTGTATCTAATATAGATTTTACATATTTTTTACATTGCTTTTTTTATTATGCCACACCAATTTATAGATTACAATCATATATTTTCATAAATCTATACAGAATTTTAACCCGAATTTCATCATTTCATGCATATAACTGCCGAAAAATCCAAGTAAATATAAAAGATGTTTTGTACAATATAGTTCAAATTCTTTTTTTTCACTGCTTCTATCGTCACCAAATCATAGATTTTTACCGGTTCTTCGTTCAGATAGTAGGTAAGGGTTCCAACATTCTCACCTTTTTTAACCGGAGCAGTAAACATCGATTTTCTGGAAATTTCAGCGCGTACCGTTTCCCCAGCCTTCATCAAATACAGAAATTCATTTTCCTTCTCTTTCAGACCTACATTTACCGTAACCGGTTCAAAAAGCCCTGCTCCCCCCTTCATTCCGTCCGCCACGTCAATACTCTGAAATTCCTGCACAACCGGAATCTTTTTATATGTATAATTTGCAATCCCATATTCCATCAGTTTTCTTGTATCCGACCACTTATAATTCTTGTTATTCGGCCATCCACATCCCAGAAGTGCCACAACGAAGGTTCTGTCATCCCTTTTTAAGGCTCCCACATAACAATAACCCGCATCTCCGGTAAACCCGGTTTTCCCGGATAATGCGCCCTCCATCATTGTTAAGAATGCATTATGATTCTGGCAGGAATAACTGTTGGTTCCAGATAAATCCTGAAAACTATATGAGTTTGTCCTTGTGATTTCAAGAAACTGCTCTGCTTTCGGTGATTTGAAAATACAATAGGACATAACCGTTGCCAAATCTGCTGCTGAAATACTGTGTGTACCATTTTCATCCGATGCATCCAGACCATTTGGCGTAATAAAATACGCATGCTCACATCCCAGTTCCCGAGCTTTTTCATTCATTTTCTCTGCAAAACCTGCCACACTGCCACCAATATGCTCCGCTATGGCAACTGCCGTATCATTGTGGGATTCCAGCATCAGTGAATAAAGCAAATCTTCCAGCCGAAAGGTCTGTCCTTCCCGCATTCCCAGATGAACTGCCGGCTGCTTCGCTGCTTCTGCCGACACCATTACCTCATCTTCTGGATTTCCTTCTTCCAATGCAAGAATACAAGTCATAATCTTCGTTGTACTCGCCATAGGGCGCATCACATCCCCTTCTTTTGCTTCCAGGACTCTTCCAGACTCTGCATCCATAAGAACCGCTGAAAGGGCATGTAAATTCTGTAACTCCTCCGGCATTTCCTCTGCCTGACTGGAAAATACCGTTCCCAAAGAGTTGATAATAATTATAACAAAAAAGAGCAGGAAAGCCATTCCTCTCTGAAAGTGAGGTTTCTGATTCCATACTCTTTTTCTCTCATTCCACATATCATGTCTCTCCCATCTTCTTCCTCTCTTTTTAAGGTATGAAAATAGAAGAAACTCTATGCTTCTAAATATCCAGTTTTAATTGTGCTTCGTCTTCTGCTTCTTCTTTGAATACTTCCATCTTCTCTGCGTCTACTCCCGGAAGTTCTTCCAACGACTGCACGCTGAACCGTCTTAAAAATTCTTCTGTAGTACCAAAAAGAAGCGGTCTTCCCGGTGCATCCAGTCTGCCGACCTCGCATACCAGATTGTACTCAATCAGCTTATTGATGGCATGGTCGGATTTCACACCCCTGATTTTCTCGATTTCCAGTCTGGTTACCGGCTGTTTATACGCAATAATCGATAAGGTTTCCAGCATGACATCCGTAAGAACATGCCTTTTTGGCTGCTTGGCAATCCGAATCAGATATTCGTAAACCTCCGGTTTCGTACACATCTGGAAAGAATCCTCCAGCTCAATAATGCGGATTCCTCTGTCCTCTTCCTGATAACGGTCCATCATATTACGGATGATTTTCTTCGTAGTCGGTACGTCATGTTCAATTGCATTTGCAATCCGCTCCACCTCTACGGATTCCCCCATCGTAAATAAAATAGCCTCAATGATGCCTTCCAACCTTTTAATTTCCATCTTGTTCCTCACCTGTTTTTTTCGCTGTAATAACGATATCATCAAAAATATGTTCTTGCGTAATCTGAATCTTTCCTGTTTTCATCAGTTCCAGAATGGCAAGAAACGTAACTACAATCTGTGTCTTGGAAGCCTGCTTCTTCAGCAAATCACGGAAGCTGAAATGACTATGTACTTTGGCATATTCTTCCACATAACTCAGCTTCTCCTCCAAAGTCACCTCTTCCTTCTCTATCTTCCCATACCGGCTTCGGATCGGATCCAGCTTATCCGTCTGCCGCTTTAATACTTCCTGAAAAATTTCATTTAACTTAGCCAGATTCAAATCACCTAAAAGTTCGTCTAAATCTACCGGTTCCACATAAGCCTCTACTTCTTCTGGAATCGTTGGCTCTTTATATAAAATATGTTCGCTCTCTATCTGTCTGTCACGCAGTTCGTAGGACATGTATTTATACATCTTATACTGAAGAAGCTGTTCTACCAGTTCTAGACGTGGGTCCTCTTCCTCGCCCTCTTCGTTCACTTCTTTCGGCAGCAGCATCTTACACTTTAAATCCAGCAAAGTTGCCGCCATCAGAAGGAACTCACTCATGATATTCAAATCTTCCTGTTCCATTGCATTGATGTACTCCATGTACTGATTGGTAATCTCAACAATTGGAATATCATAGATATCTATTTTATTTTTATCAATCAAATGCAAGAGTAAATCCAGTGGTCCTTCGAACACCTGCAATTTAACCGGAATTCCCATGTCATCAGCCTCCTAACCTTTTCATTATAGCGGATAATTCTGTCCAACTCAACAAAATTATTTTCCATTAAGCGTCAAAATGACAAGTTCTGCCCGGTTCCAGAGACGGATATTCAAAGTATGGGTTCCAAGTCCCTTACTGACTACCATAGTCTTTCCCTCCGACCGATAGCAGTCTCCCGAATAATACGGGAACAAATGAATCTGTGGGCTGATAACTCCTCCGATAATCGGAAGGCGCACAACTCCTCCGTGTAAATGGCCGGAAAGTGCCAAATCTGCTCCCCACTTCCAGTACTCTTCCGCATATTTCGGGTGGTGCGCCAACAAAATGGTATAGTTTTCTCCAGATTTTCCAATCCTTGCTTCGATTTCTTCCTCTTTCAGCATATAATGACTGGCTTTCACATAGATACCCTTCGGCAGTTCCATGCCGGCAATTTCGATTTTCTGACCATTCTTTTCCACCACGGTCTTCTCATTTACCAGAAAATGTACTCCTGCTTTCTCTAATATTGCTTTATATTTGTTATAAGTCTCTCCATACTTTTCCGTATTCTCATGCATCCGCTGCTCATGGTTCCCATTTGCATAATACACCGGTGCTATCTTGGGAAGCTGTGACACAAAGTTTACCGCATTTTCATAGGAGTGCCCTTTCTTTCCAACCAGCATATCTCCACCAATTAAAATATAATCCGGGTTCTCTGCTGCAATCGCACGCACCAGGTTACAAGACTTAGGACCATATTCCTGATTGTGAAAATCGCTCAGAAAGGCAATACGAATCCCACCTGATTCTTTTGAAAGCTTTTCCGATTCTATCTCGTAATGAGTCACCACAAAAGTATGGGTTTCCCGGTAAATTTCGATGATGAGATATAATGCCACTATCATTAATAAGGTTAGTATTCCTAACCACATATTCTTTTCCTCTTTATCTCTTTCTTTTACACTGCTTATCTTTGATACTGATACTCTTCTATTATGCATGTATGCTTCTTTGTTTTTGCATCATAGTTAATGCCAACCAATAAAATCTTTCCACCATAATCCTTAATCGCCTGAGGATAAACATTTTTCTTAATCTGATTAATTGCCCCCTCATTTGATTTATTCCATTTCAGTTCAATTAACAGCATTGGCATATCCGATGATTTTTTAGGAAAAAAAACCACATCTGCATAACCATGACCTGATGGCAATTCTTCAATCTTCAGAAATTCATCTACACTGCTGATATATGCAAATCGCACTACACTTCTTAATGCCTGTTCATTGTTATAAAAAGTCGGTGCTGTTCCGGCACTATGTGCTTCTTCTATCGCCTGTGCAACCGCTTCTTCATCTTGATTCAGTGTCGCCTCTAACAAATTATCCGAATTTCGGATGAGTTTCGCTAATTCCATGTGTCTGCCAGTTGCCACCGCACGTACAAATTCCTCCCGGATTTCCTCATTTGGAATAAACACAACTTTATCGTTTGCATCATAAGCCAAATATCCCAAATGAACCAGTAATGTTAAAACATCGTCCTGGCTTTTTATGGTTGTCATATCATTTTGGAACGTTCCAGTATCAATTTTAATCCGCGCACCACCAAGCATTTGTGTAATTGATTCTTTCAGTCCATCCTCGTTCATATCAATATAAAATTGCAATGAAGTATACGTCTCTGTCTGTGTCCAATAATTGCCAAACTCCTCACTCTTAATTGCTTCCATTACAGAATTCGGATTGTACACGGATTTCACTTTATTGAATGAATATCCGTCATACCACTTTTTCATTTTTTCAAAATCCATATGATACTGATTACACAAATCTTTGACTTCAGGCTCTGTAAATCCTACATACTCTGCCAGTTTTTTAGGTGCAAGCATAGAATACTCTCTAAAATCGGTCATTGCAGATTGTGTTCCATACTTCTTGATTGGAAGAATTCCAGTAAGATACGCTGCCTCAAACACAATATCTGTCCAACTGCTTTTAAATAAACTTCTCAGAAAAGTAACATATTCTTTCTGTAATTTTGTATTCTCTCTGGCTTCACGAAAAACGGCATCCCATTCATCTATGATCATAATGAACTTTTCACCCGTTTTTTCTGTGACATGAAGCAATATTTCTGCCAAATCTTTTCCTGCTTCAACATTCGGAAAAACATGGGTAATTTCCGTCGTAACCTCGCGATTAATATCCTGAACAACTGTATTGATATCAGATGTACGGGACGTAAACAATGTAATATCAAGATAAATAACGAGATATTTGTTTAAGTATGTTTCAAAATTCTTATCTTTTGAAATCTTAAGCCCTTGAAATAGTTCTTTCGAATCGCAGCTTTTATCATAATACGCACAAAGCATCTTTGCTGCAAAAGACTTGCCAAATCTTCTCGGGCGGCTTACACACATCATCTTATCCGTTGTACCAAGTACTCCATTGATATAAGAAATCATATCCGTCTTATCTACATAGATTCCCTTTCTGACAGCTTCAAATCCGGCATTTCCTATGTTTAAGTATTTTCCCATATGATTTACTTACTCCTTTCCTCAGATCTTTTATCCTGTCTGTTCATTCCCTGCATATACTATATGATAGCCGATTTTCTTTATTTTGTATACCTCATTTATCAAACGAAATAACTTCTCTAAACTTTACTTTTTATTTTCCAATAATTTTTCAAAAAGACGCTGCTTTTTCCAGTATTTCGCTCACTGCATCTGTAAACTTCATCTTTCCAACGGAAGTTTCTGCCAGAACCGGTACTTCGCCAATCAGATTATCATTCAGGAAATAGCTGACTTTTCCAATTTCATCCCCCTTTTCCACCGGGGCATTTAACGTCTCCATCTCCACTTCTTTCCGTATTTGACTGAAATCTGTATTGTCAAAATCTACGTATTGAAACTTTTCTTCACACATACCAGTGACTTTATCCTCTTTTCCTTTTTTCACCTCTGCATAAACAGGCTCATCCAACACATTTTCATCCTGATAAGAATTACATCTTCCAAATCCGTAATTCAGCAGTTTGATGGCATCTTTCGTTCTTGATTTAGCATCCGGCTCTGCCATCACAACCGCTATCATCTGAATTCCGTCTTTGGCACCGGTGGCAGAAAGACAGAATTTCGCCTGACTGGTAGAACCGGTCTTTAATCCGGTTGCATATTCATACTGACGAATCAGTTTATTGGTATTGGATAGTCCAAACTCGCTTTCTCCTTTGGCGGTCACATGAGTGATGTTCTCCATCCAAATCTGCGTGTAATCAAAGATTTGTGGATAATTCAAAATCAATTCCCGCGACATCAGGGCAATATCCCGGGCCGTAGTCTCATGTCCGTCTGTATCCAGTCCATTACAGTTCACAAAATTGGTGTGCTCCATTCCAAGTCCTTTTGCCCGTTCATTCATCCGCTGGACAAACTGTTCCTCCGTTCCTGCAATCCTCTCCGACATTGCAACGCAGGCATCATTTGCACTTGCAACCGCAATACATTTAATCAGAGTATCTACCGTCTGCTTTTCTCCAATTTCCAAAAATACCTGTGAGCCTCCCATAGATGCAGCATATTCCGATGTCGTTACCTCCTCGTCCAAACTTATCTTACCTTCTTTCAGTGCATCAAAAATCAAAAGTAAGGTCATTACCTTCGTGACGCTTGCCGGAGGCAGCTCTTTATCTGCGTTCTGTTCAAACAGAACTGTACCTGTCTCTGCTTCCATTAAAATGGCTGTTTCTGCCGAAAGTTCCACCTCTGAGCCGCTATCTGCTGCCGTTTTCTCTTCCATAGAAACAACATTATCCATAGACATAGCATAACAGGTCTGGGAACATAGCAAAACGCAGAGTATCACTGCAATTATCCTTTTCATACAAAACTCCACTTATTCTATTACTATAATATAAGTGATGTAAGATGAAAATATGACATTATCCGTGATACTCTGCGATTCTCAATACTTACCAACGAAAATTTGGTACTTTAAAAGTTTACACAGCGTTGTAAAACAAAAGCAGTTCCCCATTTTACTTTTGTCCTCTCGCATTATTCTCTAGTCTTTCTAAAACTCCTGACTTTTCCATTTTGATATGAATATTTTATTACGAAACTCCGCATATTGTCCTATAACAGGACAACGTAACTTTCCAAATAGTATACCATTTAAGTTGTCTTATTACAAGACAAAGGAGAGTAAATATATGGCCCGGATTATTGACAATGAACAGAAAAATTTAGTAGGCAGCAAAGTGAAACAATTACGTCAAGAAAAAGGACTCAGTCAGCAGCAACTTTCTGATAAACTGGAAACCTTGGCCATATATATATGCCGTGGTTCTATTTCCCGTATCGAAGATGGAAGCCGGACAGTCACGGACATTGAACTGATGGGATTATCTAGAATTCTAGCTACCCCAATTGAGGATTTTTTCAATTAATAATATATAAAAAATACTAATCCTTTTTATCTCATAAATTTGGATATAAAAACCGGCAAGACATTTTGCCTTGCCGGTTTATTTACTCCATTTTTTCTTTTAATAGCACACACTGAAATACAGATTTGCATACGGATCTATGGTGTCACAGTCCATAATGCCATATCCTGGGCATACATTTTCAAGATCAGCCCTCTTTGCACATTCCCAATAGCTGTCTGGCTGAGACTCTCCTGCAAAGAGCAATCCATCGTATTCTTCAGACAGATATACCATGTAATGTTTGGTAAGCACATTACTCCATTCTCCCGTATTACCTGACCATTCTGTCGTGTAGGTAAATGCGATGTCATAAGATTCATCGCCCCACTCAATCGTATAATAATAGTAGCCGTCTGCATCATTTAAATAAGCATCTGATGCCGCAAACCAGGTACCTGTATAATAATCGTAAAGTTCTCCATTTACCACGGACCAGAAATCACCGGTAAATGTCGGAACAGAAGCGTTCGGAATATAGCAGTAAGCATTAAATTCAATCTCACGCACACCATCACGGATATAATCACTTACCTTCTCGATTTCCCAACTGCAGTCCCCAACCGCATAGCCGTCTCCTGCTCCTTCATAACTTGCAACACCATTGGTAAGTACATAACTTCCATCATCCGACCATCCATCTATGTCCAGACCATTTTCTTCAAAATATGCATCATTATTTTCATCCAGTGAATAGAATGCCCCATGAACATAGGACAATTCCGGCTGGAATACATAGCGTTCTTCCGGGTCCCATATCCATACCATATAGGTGTCGGTATCATCATTGTGATGAAAATCTATGGTTACATCTGTCTCTCCATCCCCATCTATATCATCAAAGGAAATATCTTCAAACGCTGTTTCCGCATCGGAAAGAGTTTCCGGAAATGCCACGCTGTCAAACAGAAGTTTTTCCTCCTTATCCCAATAGAACGCTGCACTATTCGGGTCTACACATACTACCACATCCACACTGTCCCCGTCATGTGTAATGGTTCCTCTGCCAACAATATTTCCTTCCGTTCTCCAATCTGTACCTGCCTTTTCTTCCTTGTTCTCCTTCTTGTCACTTCCGCAGGCTGTCAGACCAAGTCCCAAGGTCACACCCAATAGCATACAAACCATTCTTCTTTTCTGATTCTTCCATTTCATCATAATACCACCCATCCTTTCCCTTTTACGCAAAAAAGGTTTCCCGGACCTTTTTACATATGCTTGGCAACTCTAAATGTTCGCTGAACATTTTTGTCACATGTCTGACAGCATAAAATAAGTTCCATCATATCTGTATCATATGATGGAACTTATGAAAAAACCATTAACCAAAGGTTAGGAAGTATTTATTTTCTTCCGAAATATCTATTCACTTTCTTCTTATATGAAATATATTCTTCTCCAAAAAAATCGAGCAGAAACTCCTCTTCAACATTTACAATCTGTAAATGAAACATAATCATGGCAAATACAGATACAAGAAACAATAGCCAGTTAAAAAACATCAGGCAAACACCTATGTAAACCAAATCAAATCCAAGAAATGCCGGATTCCTGCTTATCTGATAAATTCCAGTTGTGACAAGTTCTGTTTTATCCGTAGGTGACACCCCTGCCCTCCAACTGTCTTTCATAGTCCAAACAGAAATCACAAAAACAATGTCTCCAAGTATTGCTGTCACAATTCCTAAATATCTCGCAATAATTGATAAATTGGATACATTCACGGCAATACTGATTATCTCCACAAGTGGAACCAGCAAAGTTGCTACTTTCATCGTCAGTTCAATCATTTTGACAAATCCAGTTTTCCCCTTTCCAATTTGGTCTGTCTGTATTCCTTTTTTCTTCTGCATAAACATTTTGCCAAAATAACATCCATAAAACACCAGTAAAATAATAACTGCACTTATTTGAAATCCCATCATTTTCTCACCCTATGCAATAAATCTAAAAGCCCCTTTTCTTTAATCAGTGCCAGTCCCTGTCCCTCATCTCCGAGAATGATAAGGTTATCTCCCGGCTGAATGTCAAATACTTTTCTTGCCTTGGCAGGAATGACAATCTGTCCTTTTTCACCCACTTTAGCAAGCCCGAAGACATGTTTCCCTTTAGGCGGAACCCCAAATCCAAGATTGTCCGTATCCTTCATTTCATAATTTACCAAATCGTCTATACTGACATCAAATACTTTTGCAAGCGCCCTACACTTTTCAATATCCGGCACTGACTCTCCTGTTTCATATTTTGATAAGGTTTGTCTGGAAACATTTATCTGCTCTGCCAGTTCTTCCTGCGACATATTATGTAATTTTCTTAAGGCAATCAGATTATCCGCAAACATTATGATTTTCTCCTTTTAATTCCAAGCACTGCCCATCTGAAAAACGGGACCCGGCTCATCACTTCATTCAACACATATGCCCCGCCAAAAGCAGCAATTGCTGACAGCATATAGATGAAAAATGCAGGCATTCCTTTCCCATACAAATTCAAATAATAGGCACATGCCGCAAGTGCCGGATAATGAAAAATATAAAGTCCCCATGACTTTCGTATCATCCATCTGGAAAACGGACTTTCCCATTCTCCCCATCGTTTCATAAATGCAATCACTGCAAGTGTTGTAATCCACCCATAGGTACTGCATAACGGTGTATCAAGCACTACATGTTCTGCATAAGGCTTTCCGAAATTCGTTTTCACAAATACTACCGCCAGAATAATACCTACTGTTGTAAATACATACCAATATTTTTCCAATCTGTCAACTACCTCATCATGTGATAAGCAAAAATATCCAATAAAAAATCCAACACTGTAAATACCAAAACGATACACCACAATCACTGGAGCGTTTAAAACCTTTGCTGATACCACCACTAATAGAGTCAACATAATCAATGTAATTACATTGGTTTTCCTACACAGACGATAAAATCGTTCCTTCTCTATTTTCCGAATCCAGATAAGTATCATGCTGAAAATCCACAACATCTGTATGTACCACAATGCTCCAGTTCCACTTATTATTATAAGCAATGCCAACACTGGTTTCGGAACTCCGCACATCATTTCAAAAGCCCCTGCTATCTGCATATTATAATATCCCAGAATCCAATGAAAAACTACCAGTCCGATTGTAGATGGAACCAGAAGCTTCGTTGTTCTTGAATGAACGAACTCTTTGTTTGTATGATTGTTCAAGTAATATCTCGCTGACATACCAGATATGGTAAACAGTAAAAGCATAAACCATGGATATACAATATACTGAAAGATATCCTGATACCTCACATCGCAAATCGGTCCGATTACCCCCGCAGTTTCTACACTGTTATACATATAGATTACATGATAAATTACAACCAACACCACGGTAATCCACCTGATATTGTCTATATACTTCTTCCTCATTCTACTCACCTCTGCTATTCTTTTTAACATAAGTATAACAGTAGGTGAAATGTTATTCTATCAACAGAAATTGGAATTTTAGAGTTGATTTGTTAAAAATCGTGGCAAATCCAACAATCTTCTTATTTCTTCAATTCCTCTATAATTTCGTGAATCACCGAAATATCTTCTCAAAATTTCCTCCTTCAAAATAAATATCATTCCCCTTATTATCTTTATGAAAGGAAATTCTTTCTGTACAAATCAATTTGAAGCCTAAACGGTTAAGTAATCTGACTGATGGGTAATTCTTGATTGCTGTTCCAGCAAGAATCTTCTTAACACCTTTTTCCTGCATATGTCCTAAAATCGCAGTCAGGCTTTCTTTTGCATATCCCAATCCATGATATGCGCCTAGAAATCCATAACCAATTTCATAGCCTTCTGTCCTTTTATTAAGTGAAACAAATCCAATCACTTTCGTTTCAAGACAAACTGCCAGGAAGATATGTGCATCACTATTCCGATTCGCCTCAGCCCACTTTGATATCTTCTCTTTTACAGCATCATTATCTGTATTTTTTACCGTATCATAAATAACATATTCCGTCTTGTTAAAATCTTTCCAGATAGCCTGAATACTGGGCCAGTCTTCTTCCACAAGGTATCTTATTGTCAACCGTTCCGTTTTTATTTTCATATTCAATCCTTTTCCATCCATAAACACTTTTTATTAATAACTAATTGGTAAAATTACCGTTTTTCCTTATTTTCAGCTATCGTTGTTGCTTCTTTTCCTGTTCTTTTTCTTAATATCATAAATGCAATCACGCATATAATCACGGATAACAAAGACCCACCCGGTGCAGCCAGTCCCATCGGATAAAGGGTATCCGGAAAATACAGCGTTGCAAAATATGCTCCCGGAATGCGCACACATATAATTGACAATATATTATGCAAAAATGAAATTCCCGATAAGCCATACGCACAAAAATAGCCGCTGAAGCTGAAATGTATTCCTGCAAAAACACAGTCCCAGATATAAGATTTCAAATACTGATTACCTAAAATAATCACGGCATCATTTTCCGTAAACATTCCCACCACGGAACTTCCCATAAATTGTGTAATGACAGAAACCACTAATCCAAATCCTACGGTAATGAAAATAGCATAACGCAAGGTAGCTGTTGCTCTCTCATGTTTTCCTGCCCCGATATTCTGGGCTGAAAGAGCTGATACGGTAGACAGCATAGTCGATGGAACCAAAAATACTACTCCGATGATTTTCTCAACAATACCGACTGCTGCTGCATCATTTAATCCTCTGCGGTTTGCGATAACCGTAATTACAATAAATGCAATCTGAATAAATCCATCCTGCAAAGCCACCGGAATTCCTATTTTCAGGATTTTTCCCATCTTCTCCGCCTGTGGTTTGAAATCCTGTTTTTTCAATGTAATTCCGGTCTGCTTTCTGATAATGACAGCCAGTGACACAATGACACTGAGTGTTTGTGCCAGAGTTGTTCCAAGGGCTGCCCCGGCTGCGCCCATGTGCAGTCCTCCGATAAACAAATAGTCCAGCACAATATTTGCCACACAGGCAATGGTAACAAAGTACATCGGACTTTTGGAATCTCCCAATCCACGGAAAATAGAGCTGATGATATTATACGCTGTAATAAAGGGAATCCCTATAAAACAGATAGTCAGGTAACGGACCGTTTCCGATACCGCTTCCGCCGGAGTTGACATCACTGCCACAATCGGTTTTACACAAATCAACAAAACTGCAGTAAGTACAATCGACAAACCCATGAAAAGAATGACCGTATTTCCTACTGTCTGAGAGGCTTCCTTCATCTGCTTTCCGCCAATCGCCTTTCCGATTGTTACGGTGGAACCCATTGCAAGTCCTACCAACATAACCGTAAGCATATGCATAACCTGACTTCCCACGGATACTGCTGTAATACGGTCTACTCCATTGAACTGACCGATGATAAATAAGTCTGCCATTCCATATAGTGTCTGCAAAAAATATGACAGTAAATAGGGCAGTGAAAAAAACAGGATGTTCTTAAATACACTCCCTGATGTTAAATCTTTTTCCATTTTCTTTTGTCCTCGTCCTTTTCTCTCATTCTCTCTGTTCTAACATAATTCCAGTCTCATAAGAACCAGTTCCTGCCATTTTCCTTCTCTGGTTTTAAAACCTCTTGGATTTCTGCCAAATTCCACAAAGCCATATTTCTGGTATAATTTTATAGCATTTTCATTTTCCGCAACAACTTCAAGCTCTAACTGTAAAAATCCGGCTTTTTTCGCACACTCTATACACTCCCTGGTTAAGATGCTTCCGATTCCAAGCCCCCAGAATTCTTTGATAATACTAATACCAAACTCTGCCCGGTGTCTGGTTTTCTCCCGGTTATGAATGATACTGTTTCCGGCAGAACCTACTAATCTTCCATCTACAAATGCACAGATTTCAATATCTGTCTTGCTTTCCTTCGTAGACTCTAACCGCTCTGCTGTCTGAACCAGATCACGCTTCGACTCATCCGGATACGTTGTGAGAAAGTCGGTTTCACTATGTGCCAATGCAAAATATTCCTGAAAAGCTTCTGCATCTGACGGCTCTGCATTTCGCAGGATACATTCTTTCCCATTCTGTAACTTAACTGTTTTATTAAAAATCATCTAAATTCCTTCTTTCGTCTTTCTTTTTATAATCCACAACATAACTTTCTCCCATTATAATACTATTTCACGCAAAAAGCCATGCACGAATCACTCATGCATGGCTTTTCATAATACTTGTATTATAATATTTTATGAAAATATTCCTTATGATTGTTTCAAATACTCCTCTATCTTACCAAGAAAGATACGAGCATCATTCAATTGTTTCTCTGCTTCTGTTTTACTGGCAATATAAAAATCATCATAATCCGATTTTTCTCTGAGAAAAGCACTATTTTTCACGATAACAGATAAACTCCTGTCCAAAATTTCTTCTTTAAGATATTCTTTGTTAAAGAAAGCAATTACTCCAGAATGTTTGGATGAATCAAAACCTTTTAAAATATTTACCGCTCGCATTGCATGAAATATCGCATAATAGGAACGATTCAAAGATGTTTTAAATTGCCCTATTTTCAAATTGCCTTCTGCCGCATCCAACATTTCTCTGGCATGTTCCATACGGTATCCGGCCAGTTCTTTTAAGCTGCCTTCCAAAGAACAATTCCCTCCTTTTGAACATTCTGATAAAATGGAAGAACATCTCCCCATTTTTGCATATTCTTTTCCTGAATATCAACAATTGAAAAAACTCTGTCATACCGAAGGTCTAACTCTGCCGACCATTGAATAAATTTCTCTCTTGTTATATCACTCATATCCGTTCTTATAATAATTGCGATATCAACATCACTTTCCTGCGTACTTTCATTTCTCGCCACGGATCCATACAAAATAATTGCTTCAATGTTATCTTCAAAAATTTCCAGCAATCCTCTAACCAATTCATCTTTCATTGTATTAGTCAACATCCAACCACCTCTTTCATCAAAGATACTCTTCTATTTCGGCCAATTACTTTCTTTTATTATAACCCGTAGCCCATATTTTCACAACAAAATAATTTTTACTGACTTATGCTTACATACTCTGTTTATAAATTTCCCGGATATCTTCTTTGGTAAGTGGCTTATATCCACCTTCCAGAATCAATGCTCCATTTACCAGATCATCCAGCATATCTTCTGTAGCTCCAAGCTCAGTAAGAGACATAGCAAGTCCCAGTTCCCGCATCCAGCTTTCCATTGCATCAAGTCCGGCCAGTGCAACTTCTTTGTCTGTCTTTCCTTCTGGATTTATATCCCAAACATTTTTCGCAAATCTCACGAATTTAGGAAGTCCGGCATCCATAATATATTTATAATATGGAAGGGAAACTGCAGAGAGCGTCATTCCGTGAGTTGCATCTGTAACAGCTCCTGCGGACTGTCCGAGCATATGAACCATCCAGTCAGTAGCCTTTCCTTTTGCCACAAGGGTATTTAACGCCCATGTTGCGGTCCACATAATATTGCTTCTTGCCTCATAACCCTGGTCATTCTGATTTGCAATGCGGCTAGAATGAATCAAAGACTTCATCAGTCCTTCACTGATATAATCACTTGTGTTATCGTCTTCCCCAGAGAAATATTGTTCGCAAATATGATTAAAAATATCATAAATTCCGGCTACCATCTGATAATGAGGAAGTGTCAATGTATAATTTGGATTCATAATAGAAAATCTCGGCATAATTTTCTCATCTGCAAAGACATGTCCAATCTTTAATTTTGCCTTATGATTCGTAATAACGGAACCTGCATTCATTTCAGAACCGGTTCCAACCATAGTAAGCACACATCCTACAGGAAGTGTCTCACAATCTGGTTCTTCAAAACGAATATAATATTTTTCCCATGGGTCTTCTTCACAGTTTACCGATACAGACACCGCTTTTGTATAATCACAAACAGAACCGCCACCTACTGCTAACAGAAAATCCGCATGATGATTTCTTGCAATTTCTACACCTTCATATAATTTTTCGATGGTTGGATTCGGCATAACTCCGGCAATTTCTGCCACATTTTTGCCTTCTTCCTGAAGAATACGGACAACATCATCATAGATTCCGTTCTTTTTAATGGAACCGCCCCCATAAACTAAAACTACATTCTTTCCATACTTCTTCAATTCTGTACCAAGATTGGAAAGTGCGTCAGCTCCAAAATATAATTTTGTCGGATTGCAATAAGTGAAATTACCTAACATAAATTCTTCTCCTTCTTTCTATCTTTCCCTTTTAAATCAAGGTAATCTGTTTTATAATATGGATATTATAGTACCTAAACTTAACTTCAGGTCAAGTATTTTGCAGCACTATTTCAAAATTTTATACAAGGTTTAGAAAGGATGAAATTTATGTATACCATCGGACAAGTATCAGAGATGTACAATCTTCCAATTTCAACATTAAGATATTACGATAAGGAGGGTCTTTTCCCGAATCTGGAACGTGTGGGGAATATACGAAAATTCAGTGACAATGAACTGGAAGCCCTCCACCTCATTGAATGTCTGAAGCTATCCGGGCTGGAAATCAAAGATATTAAATTATTTTTCCGGTGGGTAGCCCAGGGTAGTTCTACTTATGGATGCCGCAAAGAACTTTTTGAACACCGAAAAGCGGTAGTAGAAGAAGAAATCAAAGCATTGGAAAAGTCACACGCCATGCTCGAGTTCAAATGCTGGTATTATGAAACAGCTATGAAAGATGGCACGGAAGACAACATCCGTGCCATGCTCCCAGACAAGCTGCCTGCCGAAATTCAGAAGCTGTATGACAAAGCACACAGTTAAATATATTTATTACACGCCTAAAATTCTGTACTTTTCTGATTCAGCCACTCAAGGGCCTGACAGATGCCTCCCTCCGAAAACGGAAACTCTTTTCCTTCCATTTTTTCTTTTGGAGTGACAGCAAAGCAAAAAGGCCCTTCCCAGACATATCCTTTCAGAATCAACTCCTTTTCTTCGCCTTTTTCTATTTCTTCTTTTCCAAGCCGGAAGTTCATCTTTCCGTCACTTCCGGTAAAGTTTGACTTTTTATAAAAGTTGAGTGGAAATAATTGCATTCGTTTTATCATGTTTCTCCTCCACAGGTATCACTGTTGGCGACATTTGACTCCAACATCATTTTATAGAAGTATACATATATTTTTTATAGTATACCGTATTTTTATATTTAAAAATGGAGTGTTTATACAAACACTCCATTACTTGCACTATTAATTATATTTACGTTTTCTAGCAGCTTCGGATTTCTTTTTACGTCTTACGCTTGGCTTTTCGTAATGTTCTCTCTTACGAATCTCCTGCTGAATTCCTGCTTTAGCGCAGTTTCTTTTAAATCTGCGTAATGCGCTATCCAAAGTCTCGTTTTCTTTTACGATTACATTTGACATAGTCTCACACCTAACCTCCCCTCCAGCCCTGTATTGTGCATGATACGACTGATCGGGTATATTTATTGCACTAGAGTATATTATAACAGATTTATTTTTCTAGTCAAGTTCTTTCTTTCAATTTTCTCCAAAAAATACCAGAGAAATACATCCAAAAATAATCTTGTCCTACAACATGTAGCTGTTATCTGCTTTTCATTTACTGAATCTGTTCTGCTACTACTTCTTTTACCTTCGCGAGTGCATCCGGAATACCGGCAGGATTCTTTCCTCCGGCCTGAGCCATATTCGGACGTCCACCGCCGCCTCCGCCTACTAATGCAGCAATTCCTTTAATCAGGTTTCCTGCATGAGCGCCTGCTTTCTGTGCTCCGTCTGTGACAGTTGCCATAAGGCTGACTTTTCCGTCTGTTTCGGAAGCAATCACAACAACACCTTCACCTAGTTTTGTCTTTAACTGATCTCCGAGTTCACGAAGTCCGTTC
The DNA here is from genome assembly GCA_934307065.1 of uncultured Bariatricus sp. Taxonomy (GTDB): domain Bacteria; phylum Bacillota; class Clostridia; order Lachnospirales; family Lachnospiraceae; genus Allocoprococcus. The sequence goes on from CAKRCD010000003.1 coordinate 29,917, forward strand.
ATATCTACGCCATTTACACGGACAGCAAGAACTTTCATACCATTTACTTCTTCCACCTGATCCATAACATCGCCCATTGCATCTTTTGCCAGCTTGCTCTTCAGGCTTTCTACTTCGCTGTGAAGTTCTTTTGCTTCGGTCTGTAAATGTCCAATTTTTTCAATCAGATTGTCCGGAGTTGCTTTTAGCAGCTTTGCAGCTTCCTGCATCTTATGTTCCAGTTCATTATAATAACGAATCAGACCTTTGGAAGTAAGTGCTTCGATTCGACGTACACCCGCTGCCACACCTGATTCAGAAAGAATCTTGAATGCGCCGATTTCGCCTGTATTCGATACATGAGTACCACCGCAGAACTCGATTGAATAGTCCCCCATATTTACAACACGGACGATATCACCGTATTTTTCTCCGAAAAGGGCCTGCGCTCCGGTCTTTCTTGCTTCTTCGATTGGCATATTCTTGATGATAACAGGGAGAGAATTGGAAATGCTTTCATTTACCAAGTCTTCTACTTTCTGTATTTCTTCCGGTGTCATCGGCGAAAAATGAGAGAAGTCAAAACGAAGTCTTTCTTCATTTACAAAAGAACCAGCCTGTTCTACATGAGTTCCAAGTACGGTACGGAGTGCTTTCTGAAGCAAATGTGTTGCGCTGTGATTTCTTGCAGAAAGTTTGCGTTTCTCAGGTTCTACAGAAAGGGAAACCGTATCTCCTACTTTCATCATACCTTTTCTCATATATCCAACATGCCCAATCTTTCCACCGAGAAGCTTCACTACATCTTCTACAACAAATTCACCGTCGGCACACCGGATAATACCGTTATCGGCTTCCTGTCCACCGCTTGTTGCGTAAAATGGTGTTTCTTCTACAAATAAAGTTCCCTTTTCTCCATCAGAGAGTGCATCTACCACTTCTTCTTCGGTTGTAAGAACGGTAATTTTTGACTCATATTCCAGATGGTCATATCCTACGAATTTAGAAGTAATGCTTGGGTCAATAGATTCATATACGGTTACATCTGCTCCCATGTAGTTTGTAGTTTTACGCATCTTCCTTGCCTGTTCACGCTGAACTTCCATAGCAGCTTTGAATCCATCTTCATCTACAGCCATTCCTTCTTCTTCCAGAATTTCTTTGGTAAGGTCGATTGGGAATCCGTAAGTATCATAAAGCTTGAATGCATCACTTCCTGATAATGTCTTTACACCTTCTTTGACCATATTTTCTTTCATTTCAGCAAGAATACCAAGTCCTTGGTCGATTGTCTTATCAAATTGTTCTTCCTCTTTGCGGATAACTTTTTTGATAAATTCCTGTTTTTCTTCCAGTTCTGGATATCCGTCTTTGGAACCGTCGATAACTGTCTGAGCAAGCTCGGTAAGGAATCCCGGTGCAATTCCGAGAAGTCTTCCATGACGGCATGCACGACGAAGCAGACGGCGGAGTACATATCCTCTTCCTGCATTAGATGGCATAATACCATCGGAAATCATGAAACATACAGAGCGGATATGGTCTGTGATTACACGGATGGATACGTCTGTTGCATCATCCTGCTGATAAGTTACACCTGCCATCTGACATACATGGTCACGAAGTGCTTTCAATGTATCAATATCAAACATGGAATCTACATCCTGAACGACACATGCAAGTCTTTCAAGACCCATTCCGGTATCAATGTTCTTCTGCTCTAATTCAGTATAATGATTGTGTCCGTCATTTTCGAACTGTGTAAATACATCATTCCAGATTTCCATGAAACGGTCACAATCACATCCCACTTTACAGTCCGGTTTTCCACAACCATATTTTTCTCCTCGGTCATAATAAATTTCTGAGCATGGTCCGCATGGTCCTGCACCATGTTCCCAGAAGTTATCCTCTTTGCCAAGACGGGTAATTCTTTCCGGTGCAATTCCGATTTCTTTCTCCCAGATTTCGAATGCTTCATCATCATCTTCGTATATAGATGGATAAAGTCTGTCCGGGTCAAGTCCTACTACCTCTGTAAGGAATTCCCATGACCAGTGGATTGCTTCTGTTTTAAAATAATCTCCAAATGAGAAGTTTCCAAGCATTTCAAAGAAAGTGCCGTGACGTGCTGTCTTGCCAACGTTTTCAATATCCCCTGTACGAATACATTTCTGACACGTTGTCACGCGACGGCGCGGTGGAATCTCCTGTCCTGTAAAATATGGCTTTAATGGTGCCATCCCTGAGTTAATCAGCAACAAGCTGTTGTCATTATGTGGAACAAGTGAAAAACTCTTCATTTTTAAATGATCTTTACTCTCGAAAAATTCGAGGAACATTCTTCTTAATTCATTTACTCCATATGCCTGCATTTTTGTCCTCCTAGTATATTCCCATCATTTATAAAAAATGAAAATTTGCTAATTATTAATTATAAGACCCTTTCTAAACTTTGTCAATGACTGGAAATCTTTTATAAACAGCAAAAGACAGACCACAGATTTCTGCAGCCTGCCCATTTTCTTATTTTAGATTCAATTTAAACACTTTGTTTACTTCTTCACTATAAATGCCTGTCCGTTTGACTACTCAGCATCTGTATTCGCTGCTGTCTTTGCATCCTTGTTATCACGCAGCTTCTTTCCAAGTAAGATACCGCAAAATGCAACTGCTCCAATTACTACCATTTTAAATAAATAGCCAATTAATGATGAAAAAAACGCCATATCTATTGCCTCCTAATTGTAGATTTCGCTTTTTGAACTACATCTATAGTAACACAAACTGTCACGCATTTCAAACCTTTTTCGCAAAATCGTGTAGACGTTTCTATTAAATCACAATTTAAGTCTATCCAAATTGTTTCTGAGCATTTTCCGTTTATTGTCCAAAAAATTCCTGTGCATAGTGTACGGACTGCATGGCATCTTTTCCGTAGAAGTCTGCTCCAATCATATCGGCATAATCCTGATTCAGCACTGCTCCGCCTACCATCACTTTACAGTCTGGTTTTTCTTTGCGGAGCTGGCGGATGGTTTCCTCCATGCTCACTACGGTTGTTGTCATCAGTGCGCTTAACCCAACCAGATGAACATCTTCACTGATTGCCTTTTCCACGATATCCTCCGGTGGCACATCTTTTCCCATGTCCAATACATCAAAACCATAATTTTCCAGAAGTACTTTCACGATATTTTTTCCGATGTCATGGATATCCCCTTTTACCGTCGCAAGAATAATCTTGTCCTTCTTTTCCTCCTGCTCGCCACTGCTGCTCATAACATCTTTCAGAACTGCAAATGCAATTTTGGCGGCATCCGCACTCATCAAAAGCTGTGGAAGGAACACAGTGCCTTTTTCAAATCCATCTCCCACAACGTTCAGTGCAGGGATTAGATCTTCTTTGATAATATCCAACGGGTCTTTGCTGTCAATCATATTTTTTGTGAGTTTATATGCTTCTTCCTTTAAACCGCGTTCAATGGCATACTGCAGCGTCATATCAGTTTTTTTCTGTTCTACCGGCTTTTTATCCACATCTGACACTGCATATTTTTCAATATAAGACTGGCAGTTATCATCATAGCCCATTAAGGCCACATAAGAATCATATGCCTGCATCATTTCCGTAGAGGACGGATTGATGATGCCTGCCGTCAATCCGCTCTGCATTGCCATTGCATAAAAATAGCTATTAATAATCGGACGTCTTGGAAGGCCAAAGGAAATATTGGATACTCCAAGTACGGTACGCACACCATATTTTGCACGCACCTGGCGGAGTGCATCAAATACAATCTTTGCTCCATCTTTTTCAGAACTGATGGTCATTGTCAGTACATCAATCACAATATCTTTCTTTTGAATACCGTATTTTTCTGCTTCTGCGATAATCTTTCCCGCAATTTCCACACGGCCTTCAGCAGTCTGCGGAATTCCATTTTCATCAAGGGTAAGTCCTACCACTACTCCACCATATTTTTGAATCAGCGGAAATACCTGATTCATGGATTCCTGTTTTCCGCTGACCGAGTTGAGCATCGGCTTTCCGTTATAAATACGCATAGCCGCTTCCATCGCTTCGGCATCTACCGTATCAATTTGGAGCGGCAGATTGGTTACACTCTGAATCTGGGTAACTGCCTCTCTCATCATTTTAGTTTCATCAATATCCGGAAGCCCCACATTGACATCCAGAATATGTGCTCCTTTATCCTGCTGGGTAATTGCTTCTTTTAGAATATAATCAAAATCCTTGGTTTTTAAGGCTTCTTTTAAGCGTTTTTTTCCTGTCGGATTGATTCTTTCACCGATAATCAGTGGCTTATCTCCCAGAACCACACATTTTCCATAGGAAGAAACCATCGTTTCTTCTTTGTATTGGATTGGCTGAACCTGACATCCTGCACATAAATCTGTCATCTTCTTAATATGTTCCGGCGTGGTTCCGCAGCAGCCGCCGACCACGCAGGCTCCCGCTGCTACAATCTGTTTCATGGTCTCCGCAAATGCTTCCGGTTCTACATCATAGTAGGTCTGCCCGTCTTTCTGCTTCGGAAGCCCTGCATTTGGCTTCACAATAAGAGGAAGCGAACTGTAACTGCGCATTTCTTGCAGAATAGGAAGTGCCTGTTCTGGTCCAAGTCCGCAATTAAGTCCGATTGCATCTACACGGAGTCCTTCTAACATTGCAACAACCGAAGGCACATCCCCTCCGGTCAGAAGTTTTCCTTTCTCATCGAAAATCATCGTCACAAACACCGGAAGTTCTGAATGTTCCTTGGCTGCCAACACTGCCGCCTTTACTTCATAAGTATCACTCATGGTTTCAATATGAATCAAATCAGCACCATATTTCACACCATATCTTACCACTTCTGCAAAGGTTTCGTAGGCTTCTTCAAAGGACAAATCTCCCATCGGCTTCAGCAATTTTCCTGTCGGTCCCACATCCAGTGCCACATAGGTTTCCCGTCCTGCTTCTCTTCCAGCTTTCCTTGCATTCTCAATCCCTGCTTTGATAACCGATTCCAGTGTCATCTCTGTATCATGGAATTTACAGGCATTTGCTCCAAAAGTATTTGCCAGCACAATATGGCTTCCCGCTTCGTAATACCTTCTGTGTACATTCGTTATTCTGTCCGGATATTTGATATTCCATGTTTCCGGCAGTTCTCCGGCCTCCAGCCCCTGCTCCTGCAACAAGGTTCCCATCCCTCCGTCAAGGAATAAGAGCTCTTTTCCAAGCCGTTCTTTTATATTCATAATCTGCTCCTCCTTACGTTCTTCGGTAAATGCAGTCTTTCTTTTCACAAGCCTCACAGCCACTTTTGGGGCAGCCGGTTTCTTTCTCTGCAAATCCAATCAAAGCTGTCACAGATTTCGTCGGTGTCAGCATATAGCTTTCTGTCATGGAAAGCCCTATTTTCTTATGTGCCTCCAACATTCTGAGAATGTCTTCCTGGTGATGAATATCAAAATCTCCATATCCGGGACTAAATCTCGGCCGCATCCCCTTATATTCAGGAGCCATTTCATCTGCAATCTGCTCTTGACATTGATCGCAGAATTCTTCCAGCACTGCCGCTGCACATGCCTGAAAGATGACAACCTTCGCCATATCTGTCAGTGTATACCTGTGCATAGCAAGATCTACCTCAATTCCAAGGGTCGTTGCCATGAGTACAGTCTGTGTGCATCCCTGCAGATTTTTTGCCAGATTTTTGCTGTGAACCTTCATCGAACCAATCTGTATTTCATCTTCCTTTTGTACACACGGGAAGATACGATGAACTGCTTTCGGGCGGGCAATCCTGTCCAATTCAGCAAATGCTTCTGAAATCAGTTTCTCTGTCTGCTCATCCACGGCATTTCTTCCAAATCCAAGATACCGGACTGCTTCCCTTGTCCTTGCATCCATACCTTCACACTCCACTATTATTTCAAAATTTCTGACAGATTGGACATAATTGCAACCGCAACTTCCGGCTTATTCATAGAATAAACGTGAATGTTATTGATTCCATTTGCAATCAAATCGATAATCTGGTCTGTGGCATACGCAATTCCTGCCTGCTGCATTGCTGCCGGATTATCGCCAAACTTGTCCACAATGGCATAAAATCTGGCCGGCAGAATGGTTCCTGAAAGGGAACAGATACGTGCTATCTGCTTTTTATTCGTAACCGGCATAATTCCGGGAAGAACCGGAACCGTAACCCCCTTTTCACGGATTCTGTATAAGAAATTATATAAAATATTATTGTCAAAAAACATCTGTGTTGTAAGGAAATCCACACCACAGTCTACTTTTTCTTTCAAATGAAGAATATCATCCTTTTTGTATGGTGATTCTACGTGACCTTCCGGATAACAGGCTGCACCAATACAGAAATCTCCCTGTTCTTTAATGTCACGAATCAACTCACTTGCATAGTGATAGTCATTCGGAAGCGGGGTTTCCAAATCCTTCGGTCTGTCTCCGCGAAGTGCAAGAATATTTTCAATTCCAGATACTTTCATCTGTTCAATCACGTTCCGAACTTCTTCTTTCGTCGATGACATACAGGTAAGATGCGCAATGCTTGGCACTCCAAGTTCATTTTTAATATGAGATGCAATTTTAACTGTGTTTTTACTGGTTCCGCCACCGGCACCATAAGTAACACTGATAAAACTTGGCTTCAAAACGGCAATCTCATCTACTGCACGCTTCACGGATTCATACCCGGCATCTGTTTTTGGTGGAAAAACCTCAAATGATATATGTACCTTATTTTCATTTATTCTTTCGATAATCTTCATACTTTATTCTACTCCTGCTGTAAATTTTCTCATACATTTTAAAACAGTTCCTGCGTTACCACAAGAACTGTTTTTATATTTCTTTATTTTTTTGCAGATATTTTATAAATTATCATAGATTTCCTGATATAATCCTGCTGAATTATGCCATGAAAAATCTTTTGTCATAGCCCGGTCAACGATTTTATTCCATTCTTTCTTCTTATCATAAAAAATCTGTTCCGCATAACGCACTGCAGCCAACATTTCGTGTGCATTATAATTGGCGAACCGGAATCCTGTTCCGGTCTTTTCATATTCGTTATAAGCTTCTACCGTATCAACCAGTCCTCCTGTTTCACGCACAATTGGAATGGTTCCGTAACGCAGGCCGATTAACTGACTTAAACCACAAGGTTCAAACAAAGACGGCATCAAAAGTGCATCACATGCCGCATATATCTTATGTGACATCATCTCCGAATAATACATCTGTGCCGATACCTTGTCCGGATACTTTCCCGCGAAAAAGCGGAAACTGTTCTCATAGCGTTCTTCCCCGGTTCCCAGAATCACAAGCTGAATGTTATCCTGGCATAACTCGTCCATCATATAGTTTATCAGATCAAGACCTTTTTGATCGGTAAGCCTGGAAACAATGCCAATCATCATTGTGTGCTCATCTACCGCAAGACCAAGAGCTTCCTGTAAAGCACTTTTATTCTTCTTCTTTTTCTTGCGGAAGGTATTGACTGTGTAGTTTCTGGCAATTACCTCATCCGTCTCCGGATTGTATTCCGTATAATCAATTCCATTCACGATTCCCACAAGACTGTCTGCCCTGGCATTCATAAGCCCATCCAGCCGTTCCCCGTAAAACCGGGTTTTAATTTCTTCCGCATAACTGCTGCTTACTGTGGTAATTTTATTTGCATAAACAATTCCACCCTTTAAGAAATTCGCACATCCATACGACTCCAGTTTATCATTTGTGAAATAGGAATCCGCCAACCCGGTAATATCTTTTGCCTGGTTCATATCACACATTCCCTGAAATCTTAAATTGTGAATTGTTATTATCGTTTTCATATTGAGATAAAAATCATCTTTTTGTCTCAGACTGTCCAAAAACACCGGAACCAGACCGGTCTGCCAGTCGTGGCAGTGAATAATATCCGGCTTGTAATCCAGTTTTGGAAGCATACATAACACTGCTTTCGAGAAATATGCAAATTTCTCCGCATCATAGTTAAAATCTGTATATGGTTTTGGTCCACTAAAATAGAATTCATTATCTATAAAATAAAATGTAATCCCCTCATATTGGTATTCCAACACACCTACATACTGTTTCCTCCAGTTCAAATCCATAATGAAATGGAATCTGTATTCCAATAACGACTTCCATTCTTCACTTATACAAGCATATTTTGGAAGTACCACACGTACATCATATTTCTTCTTATCAAAACACTTCGGAAGTGATCCTACTACATCTGCCAGACCTCCGGTCTTGATAAATGGTACTGCTTCTGACGCTGCAAATAATATTTTCTTCATTCTGTACTCCCTTCGTCTCTCATTCTTATTATATAATTATAGCGTAAATGAAGCCTGTTGAAAAGATTTTATCTATTTTTACACTTTAGTCTGATTGTATCTGCAACCAAAGCAATAAATTCCGAATTCGTAGGTTTTCCTTTTCCGTTACTTACTGTATATCCGAACAATTCTTCCAGTGTATCTAATTTCCCCCTGCTCCATGCCACTTCAATGGCATGTCGTATTGCACGTTCCACTCTGCTTGATGTAGTCTGGTTTTTCTTTGCAACAGTTGGATAGAGTACTTTTGTAATTGCATTCAGTACATCCATATCTTCAATTGCCATTAAGATTCCATCTCTTAAGTAATGATAGCCCTTAATATGCGCCGGAATTCCGATTTCATGCAGCATATTAGTGACACATGTTTCCATATCAACCTGCTGTTCTTCGACTTCTCTGTAAATCTTTTCTTCCTGATTATACAGTTCCGTTCTTTTCCTTCCTACATTTTTAATCCTCTGCAAAACGACCTCATTATTAAATGGTTTTAAAATATAATAAGATGCTCCTTTTTCAAAAGCATCTTCCGTAATTCTTTCTTGACTTATGGCTGTTACGACAATAAAATGCGGATGCTTCTTTATTCCTTTATCTTCATTCACAATCTCCATCAGACTGATTCCGTCCGTCTTCGGCATAATCAGATCTAAAAGAACCACATCTGGCTGCTTTTCTTTGATGATTCGATAAACATCTTCACCGTTTGTCGCTTTACCTACAAGACTTAATTCTCTATCACCGTCGACAATTTCTCCAAGTAAATCTAACATTCTCTCATTATCATCGGCAATCGCCACGCTCAATCGCTCCATCAAGTATATCCTCCTATAAGCTTCTCATCACTTTTTTGAAACATGAGTATTATATCTTTTTACGACATCGAATTCCATCGAATCCTGTCGCCAGAGCATGACACATCTCGACACCTCGTCTTGTAAACATACACTTATTACCCGATACCGCCATTATACAAATTCCCTGTAAATATGACAAGACATATATCGCTTGATATATGTCTTGTCAGGAAATCTTTGCCTTATTTTTGCCAGATAATAATTGCCTTAAACAAATCCCCATCTACTTCTATCTTAAAGATACCATTCTGCAATTCTACGAAGCTCTTCACAATTGCAAGACCCAGTCCGCTTCCTTCTGAATTTCTGGAAACATCGCCTCTGACGAAACGTTCAGTCAGATGTTCCACATTATAATCCAGTTCAGTTGCTGAAATATTACGGAAAATAACCTGTACTTTATCCTCACTGTCGGTTATATCCACATACACTCTGGAGTGCGGCATTGCATATTTTAAAATGTTATTAATCAGATTATCAAATACACGGTAGGTTCTCTGTCCATCCAGTTTCAGGATGACCTTTTCCTCCGGCAGATTCCAGCGGAACGTCAAATCACTGTCAGCAATCTTATCTTCTAGCTCTAAGCGAACTTGTTTCATCAGATTTACCACATCCACATCCATGAAATTCATCTTCACATTTCCAGAATTGGCTTTACTGATTTCAAATAAATCTTCAATCAAGGCCTTCAGTCTCTGCGACTTCTGGTCTAAGGTCTGAATGTAGGATTTCCGGTCTTCTTCCGACACATTATCCTGCTTCAGCAGATCAATATAAGTAATGATTGCTGTAAGCGGTGTCTTCAAATCATGGGACACATTGGTAATCAGTTCTGTTTTCATGTTCTGGCTTTTGGCTTCTTCATGAACTGCCTTTGCAAAGCCTTCATTTATCTGTTCCAGTTTTTCTCCCAAAAGTGCAAATATACCAAGGTCTTCATCCAGTGTAATCTTCAGATTTCCGTTTGCCATTTTCTCTGTAGCATCTAACACGCTCTGATACTGTCTGCGTATTTTCTCACCGCATTTCGTCAAAATCACATATAGAATAACGGAATAAACGATAACTCCAAAGAGTCCGGCAAACCACAAAGTACAAAGCAGAGTCACTATCACAAAATTAATGCCGACAATCTTCAGAATACTTTTCTGCAGATTATCCGTAAGGTCAATGCGAGAAAACCAGTCAATCAATACATGCACTTTCTTCACGCACCATCTCATGAATTTCACAATAAACAGATTGTTCTTAATATAATTTTTCGGCAAGCAGACAAACTGTCTGAAGTTGGAAACAACTGCATATTCCATGAAGAACAGTATCGCCCATCCAATAAAATTCAATACTAGCAGTGTCCAGTATAATGCATCTGGATTGATACCATATCCCAATATTTTCATTCCGCTATGGTTTGCAAGCACTTCTGTAATCCGCGTATAATTCGAATGACACATGGCCTCAAACATGCCATAAGCTCCACCAATTCCAAGTCCCACAATAATCAGATTCGTTTCCAGATGCATAGAAAAGATTCTTTCCCATCCTGTATCTAAGGAACGGATAAACGGAAGCAGAAGTGCTGCAAGTGCCACTGCAACCACCAGTGCGGCGATAATATAGACTACCCCGTTATCCACATAAATCTGTTCCGGGGACATATCATAGCTATAGTAAGTTCCACTTTGATTCCAGACAAAATCGGAATCACCGTCAACCAGGAACACAGCATTAAAATTCTTCGGCAGCAGGTCTTTTGAATAGATTTTGCCATAGACATCATCTGCCTCATTATATGCTTTTACATTGTTCTCGTATTGCTTCACGGAAGCTTTGACATCGTCATAAACATCCCCTGTCGCATACGCCAGATTACCATCCGTCAAATCTGTAAAAGAAATATTGTAAGGTCTTCCGTATTTGTCAAAATTGACAACCAGATAACCAATTGCTCCTTTTGCTTTCCACTCTTCCAGCATTTCATCCGACGGATTATCCAGCAGTCCACTCAAATCCTCCTCTGCATTCTGAGTGGTAAATACATTGCCATCGTCTGTAGTATATCTTGCGAAATATTGTGTATTGGCTTCCACATCTTCATAATCAGAATCCCATCCATACTCGTATAACACATCCAAATTCTGTCCTGCATCTGTCACGGCTTCCTCTATCAGACTACCATACAGAAAATAGGATGCCTCCGTGGCATAATTTGCAAAGTTTCCCCAAAGTCCAACGATTGCACTATTCTGACTGCTCTGCTCCTGCTTACCTTTATACTCGCTGTACTTTTCTAAATATTCTTTCTCCATCTTTGGATAAAGTGCAGTTAAAATCAGTGCCGGCACAAGCACCACGAGTGCAATGATAAATACGGTAAGTTTATGCGTTTTTTTCAATTTTGTATCCAACTCCCCACACCACCTTCAAATATTTTGGTTCTTTCGGGTTATATTCAATCTTTTCCCGAATGTTGCGTACATGGACCATCACTGTATCCGTATTAATCGCACTTTCATTCCAGACTCTTTCATAAATCTCATCTGCCGAAAACACACGCCCCGGATTGCGAATCAAAAGTGATAAAATCTTAAATTCAATCGGAGTCATTTTTACCAGATCCCCATCTACTCTGACTTCTCTGGTGTCCTCATTTAATTCCAGTCCACGGATAGTGTAAACATTTTTATTCTGCTCCTCATCCTTGGCATTTACCATCTGCATAAATCTTGCATAGCGGCGTAAATGTGAATTGACTCTTGCCAGAAGTTCCATTGGCTGAAACGGCTTTGTCACATAATCGTCTGCCCCCATATTCAGCCCCATGATTTTATCTACTTCTTCTGATTTTGCAGAAAGCATAATAACCGGAAAATCATACTCCTTACGAAGACGCATAACCATATGGATTCCATCCATTCTTGGCATCATTACATCCACGATTGCCAGATGAATCTTTTCTTTCTTCAGGACTTCCAGTCCCTCTATCCCGTCTCCTGCCTTACTGACTTCGTAGCCCTGGCTTTTCAGATAGATTTCTATTCCATCCCGAATCTGCTCGTCGTCCTCCACAACTAAAATTCGATATGTATCACTCATTCCCGTTTCTTCCTTTCTGCTACAGTTCTCTCATGTATGGATATATCATAAAATAGGAAACCAAAAAGAACCTTCATAAAATCCGAAAGAATTTCTTAAGATTCTTCATTGACAAATTATATTTTCCATCCTAAACTTGCTAACATAAAACATTATACTTAAAGAGGTAGAATCATGTCAATCGAAGTTCTGGAACTGATTGGACACGCCATTGGCGGTGTGTGTCCTTTCGCCATCCCGGATGATGTCAGCGTGTACTTAGACAAATCCCTTGCCCGGTTTGAAACGGTGTTCCCAGCCTGTGGAAGCAGCAATAGTGCAATAGAGCTTACTATTCCGGAGATGGAAAAATATTCTGGTTATAAAGAATGGATTGATGTCTGCAAAGACTGGAACTAAGAATGCTCAATAAAAAACAATTGATAAAGAAATTATCAAATAGCAGACAGCAAAAATCCCTGCTACAGTTAAATTGGAAGTACTTCTTCCTTTTCCTGTGTGCAGGGATTTTCTGTTTTATTGGATAATTAGGATGAACATATGGCTTTTTTAATCAATTTTGGGATATCTGTATTGATATATTTCACTATGGTCTTAAGCCCATTCCACCTTCCAGAGTAATTGTCTCACCATTCATATATTTGAAATCCGGCGAAGCAAGTTGTACGCATACACGTCCAATTTCTTTTTCTACATCTCCGTAATGTCCTGCCGGCGGCATTTTCACATTTGCTTTAAATGCATCCGGATAAGCCTTCTGAAACTTTTCAAGCTGTGCTGTCCATGCAAGCGGGCATACAATGTTGGCATTGATTCCATCTGGTCCCCATTCATTTGCAGCGACTCTGGTAAGGCCACGAATTCCTTCTTTCGCTGCTGCATATGCACACTGTCCATAGTTTCCGAAAAGTCCGGCCCCTGAAGCAAAATTGATGACAGAACCTTTTGTTTCTTTCAAGTATGGATAGCAGGCCTTCATATAATAAAATACTGCATAAAGTCCGGAATAAATGGCAAGGTCAAACTGTTCTGTGGTATGGTCTACAATCGTCACACCGGAAGCAGATGCCTGTGCGTTATTGATCAGTACATCAATTCTGCCAAATTCTTTGATTGCTTCTTCTACCACATGTTTTGCAGCAGCCTCATTATCTGCACCTGCCGCTATGTCTGCCTGTACCGGAAGAACTTTGATTCCATAAAGTCTTTCTAATTCTTCTTTTGCATCCTGCAATTTCTGTAAATTACGTCCGGTTATAACCAGATTTGCTCCTTCTTTTGCATATGCTGTTGCAATACCATAACCAATGGAGCCGCAGCTTCCATCACTTAATACTGCACGTCCTCCCCCTGTAATAATGACTGTCTTTCCATTAAAATTTCCCATATTCAAGTCCTCCTTCTGAGCTGCTCTATAAAAATACCTGTCAGCATTTTTTATTTCCTTTCCATGGCATTATATTAATCCTATTTTGGACTCTTTTAAATGCCCAATAAGAATATAAAAAAAGATATCAATTCCTTTAATTTTACTCATAAATGTACTAAAATACTTGTAGACAATAACAGAAAAAGGACTTGAATTTATGCTTCACTATGATTTTGAAAAAAGAAATGAATTATCTAAATATGAATATCTCTACCGCTGTCTGAAAGAAGATATCGTGACAGGGCGCATTGCACAAGGATCCCGTATGCCCTCAAAGCGTACACTTGCTGAAGATAACGGCATCAGTATCCGCACCGTATTAAATGCCTATAACCAGCTTTTAGTAGAAGGGTATCTGGAATCCAGAGAACGAAGTGGATACTATGTGGTATCTGATTTTGATTCACCTTTAAGGTTCCAAAAAGTAAATATCCCGCTTCCGGCTCCTGAACCGGAAGAAGACTGGATCATTGATTTTACCACAAATACTTGTATTTATGAAAAGTTTCCATTTTCTGTCTGGTCGAAAGTGATTCGGCAGGTTCTTACGGATTATCATATTCAGCTTGCAAAACGAGGAGATTTTCTGGGAAGTCCTAGACTACGTCAGGAAATCGCAAACTATTTGTATCAGAATCGAAATATTCTGGTGTCTCCTGACTATATTGTTATCGGAACCGGAATCGAATACCTGTATTATAAATTGATTTCTCTGCTTCCTGAAAATGCAGTTTATACGTTAGAAAATCCCGGTTATAAAAAAATCCGAAGAATTTTTAAGGATCATCACGTGAACTGGATCTCCACATCTATGGATGAAAATGGAATTAATATGAAAAGTCTTCGGGACGGTAACGCCACCGTTGTCCATACTTCCCCGGAACATCACTATCCGCTTGGTACCGTAATGTCAGCCAGAAGAAGACAGGAGCTTCTTGCCTGGCTTAGCGAATCTGAAAACCATTATATTATCGAAGACGATTATGACTGTGAATTCCGCTATCATGGACATACAATTTCCGCTCTGTATGGAATGGATCAGAGCAGACGTGTCATTTATATGAATACTTTCAGTAAAACCATGACTCCGGCCTTGCGTATCAGCTATATGATACTTCCGCCTGATCTCTTAAAGAAATATGTAAACACTACCAATTTCTATTCCAATACTTCCTCTAACCTAGAGCAGGAAGCTTTGGCCCGTTTTCTACATGATGGATATTTTGACAAACATTTAAACCGTATGCGGAAATATTATTTGCAACAAGGGACACGGCTCAAGAATGCACTGCTCGACACACCATCGATTCCCATTGTAGAAATAAGCGGGATTGAAACCGGAACTCATCTACTGGTAAAGTTAAATACCTCTTTATCCGATGCGGTAATAAAAAAGAGAGCTGCCGAGTTAAAGATAAACTTATGTTGTCTTTCAGAATATTGTACCGAAAAGCGGGAACAGTACACACATACATTAATACTGAACTATTCATCTATGCCAAATGAACAATTGCAAAAAGTAACAGCCCTTTTAGGACAGATTTTTTTCTAAATTATAATTTTTATCATATAAAAATGTTTCATTCTATAACATTAGAAAACAGGCAGTTAATCATTTCTCGATTAACTGCCTGTCATTTAATGAATAAACATATTTCTCACTTTTACATTGTACTTCGTATTATTTTATTCTTCTTTTTCTTCGCCTGCTCCATCGGTCACATTACCGCCATCTGCCAGCTTGCCGCCAAGGAATCCGGCTAAAACGGACTGTAAATCTACACCTGTTGATTCTTTCAAACCTTCTGTGACCTGTGTGAATGTACCAACAATATCTTTTACAAGCTTTGTGGAATTTCCATCTCCGTACATGGTAATCTTATCAACCTTGCCCAGAGGTTCTGCAATATTCTTTGCAATTTCCGGCATTGCCTTGAAATACATTTCCAGAATTGCAGCCTCTCCCATCTGTTTCATAGCTTCTGCTTTTCTTTCAATACCTTCTGCTTCCGCAAGGGCTTTTGCCTTGATTGCTTCCGCTTCTGCAAGACCTTTGCTACGGATACCTTCCGCTTCCTGCTCCATTGCGTATTTCTGAGCTTCTGCGGTTGCTTTTAATGCCTCTGCTTCTTTTTCCCGCTCAAACTTATCTGCTTCTGCATTTTTCTGACGTTCAAAGAGCTGTGCTTCTGAGTTTCTCTGGGTTTCATAAAGCTTGGCATCTGCTTCCTGCTGTTTTGCATATTTGTCTGCTTCTGCCTGCTTCTTTATGGTCGCTTCCAGACTGCGTTCTGTTAATTCAACTTCTTTTTCCTTTAAGGTAATCGCCTTTTCCTGACGTGCCAAATCTGCATCGGCTGTGGTAATTTCCACGGTCTTACGCTCTGTTTCTTTCTGTATCTGGTAAGCCGCATCTGCAATCGCTTTCTTCGTATCCGCATCCTTCTGGAGTTCTGCTTTGCGGATATTCAAATCTGTTTCCTTTTGTGCAATCAAGGTTGCTGCACTAATCTCAGCTTCTTTCGCTTCCTGGTCTGCTTGAGCCTGCACAACTGCTTTTTCTTTCTGTGCTCTTGCTTGTGCATTGGCAATTTCCAGTTCTGCTGTTACCTGGGCATCATTTGCTTCTTTCTTTGCCATTGCCTGTGCTCTTGCAATCTCTTTTTCACTTTCCGCACGGGAAATCGCTGCATTTTTCTGGATTTTGACAATGTTATCTACACCAAGGTTTTCAATAACACCATTTCCATCCACAAAGTTCTGCACATTAAAGCTGACAATATCAAGTCCCATTGCAGCCAGATCCGGCTCTGCATTTTCTTTTACCAGAGTTGCAAACTTCTGTCTGTCAGAAACCATTTCTTCCAGATTCATCTTACCAACGATTTCACGCATATTACCTTCCAGGACCTCTCTGGAAACCTGTGCTATGTAATCTGTCGGCTTATTCAGGAAATTCTGTGCCGCAAGTGCAAGCCGTTCTTCCTGGTCACTTATCTTTACATTGACAGCCGCATCCACACGGATATTAATATAATCTGCTGTCGGTACTGCACTGGATGTTTTAACATCAATCGGAATCAACTGCAAATTCAGTTCATCCTTCTTCTCAAGAAAAGGAATCTTAATTCCGGCCTTTCCTATCAGTACCTTTGGCTGCTTTCTAAGACCTGAAATGATGAAAGCTGTATCCGGTGACGCTTTCACATATCCTGTTGCTAATAATGCAACCACAAAAATTACAACAATAGCAATCGGAAAAATCGCCCCCACCATGTCTAAAACCTCAAAAATCATACCTTATCCTCCTGTGTATTAAAATTTATACTATTATATCATTTTTATATTAACAATTTACAACTTCATTCTTAATTTTTAGTTAACATATGGAGAATTTCATATCTCTCATCTTTCTACTTATGATATGGTTCCCCTGAAATAATACGATAACTTCTGTAAATCTGTTCTAACAGGATAACCCGCATCAACTGATGCGGAAATGTCATTTTTGAAAAACTTAACGCAAAATCAGAACGTTTGAGGATTTCAGCACCAAGACCAATCGAACCGCCTATTACGAAAATAATATGGCTTTTTCCCTGAACACCAAGCGTATCAATTTTGTCTGCCAGTTCTTCGGAAGAAAGTAGTTTTCCCGCTATCTCCAATGTAATGACAAATGCGTCATCCTTCATATATTTCATAAGACGCTCTGCTTCTTTTGCACGGATAGTATTTTCTACATTTTCGCTGGCATTCTCCGGTGTTTTTTCATCTGCGACTTCGATTACTTCTAATTTACAATATTTACTAAGACGTTTGCTGTACTCTGCAATTGCGTCTTTTAAATATTTTTCTTTGATTTTTCCGACTGTTAAAATAGTAATTCTCATTGTCTAGTAACCTAAAGCTCCTTCCAATGATTCATCATTCTCTATCCAGTCAGACACATCTACTGTGCGATACTCGTCTTTGGTATCACGGATATATACTTTCTCGATTCCTGCATTGATGATCTGACGTTTACACATAGAACAGCTATTGGCATTCTTGACGTATTCGCCCGTATCCATCTCAACCCCCACTAAATAAATGGAGCTTCCAATCATCTTATCACGGGAGGCACTGATAATCGCATTTGCCTCCGCATGGACACTACGGCAAAGCTCATACCGCTCTCCCCGTGGCACATTCAGTTTTTGCCGGATACACATTCCCAAATCGGAGCAATTCTTTCTCCCGCGCGGTGCACCTACATAACCTGTGGAAATAACTTCGTCATTCTTTACAATGACTGCACCGTATCGTCTCCGGAGGCAAGTTCCTCTCTGAGACACCATTTCTGCCAAATCCAGATAGTAATTGATTTTATCTCTACGTTCCATCGTTCTTCCTCACTTTTTTTACCAGAAAATATCCTTCGGAGCTTTCTGTCAAATGCCCTGCAGCACCGGATTATTTCAAAACCACTCCGGCAATTTGATTGGCCTTTTCTACAATATAGTCTGCTCCTGCGGCTTCCAGTTCTGTTCTGTCTCCATAACCATACAGTACACCTAGTGAAGCAACCTGATTTTTCTTTGCGCCAAAAATATCATGTTCCCGATCACCCACCATCAGCACTTGAGATTTCATTTTTTCAGTAACTCCCAGCTTTACAAGTGCATTCCGCATAATATCAGCTTTTGCAACCAGAGATTCGTCCATGGACGCTCCGCAGATAACATCAAAATATTTATCAAATTCAAAATATTCCGCAATCTGCTTTGCAAATTTTTCCGGTTTCGATGTTGCAATGGCAAGTTTTCTTCCATTTTCTTTTAATACCCGAAAACTTTCTACAATTCCTTCGTACACTTCATTTTCAAATATTCCACCATTGGTATAATATTCACGGTAACACCGAATTGCTTCTTCTGCCTGTTCCCCGCTCATACCGAAATATTTCTGAAATGACTCAGAAAGCGGTGGTCCGATAAATCTTCTGAGGACACTGTTGTCCGGCACTGCATAACCCATCTTCTTTACCGCATAGGCAACGGAATTCATAATTCCCGGTCCCGACTCGGTTATGGTTCCATCTAAATCAAATAAAATATATTGATACATGTTCCTTTATCCCCTTATCTTCTTATTCCATTGCACGATTACTGATTCGACAAATATTCGTGGATTCCTTGTGCTGCAGCTTTTCCTGCACCCATGGCAAGAATTACAGTTGCAGCTCCGGTAACCGCATCGCCGCCGGCATATACCCCTTCTTTGGTTGTCTTCCCTTTTTCATCTGCCACAATGCATTTCCACTGATTGATTGCAAGTCCCTCTGTGGTTGAGGCAATCAATGGATTCGGCGAAGTTCCAAGGGACATAATTACGGTATCCACATCTAAGATAAACTCAGAACCCAAAATTGCAGTCGGACGTCTTCTTCCAGACTCATCTGCTTCTGTCAGTTCCATCTTAACGCACTTGATTCCCTGAACCCAGCCATCTTTTTCCACAATTTCTACCGGATTTGTCAATACATCAAAAATCACGCCTTCTTCTTTGGCATGATGCACTTCTTCTGCACGTGCCGGAAGTTCTTCTTCGCTTCTTCTATATACAATGTGTACCTCGGCCCCAAGGCGTAGTGCGGTTCTTGCGGCATCCATAGCCACGTTTCCTCCACCTACGACGGCTACCTTCTTTCCACCGATAATTGGGGTATCATACTCTTCTTTTGCGGCTTTCATCAGATTGCTTCGTGTCAGATATTCATTGGCTGAAAATACACCGTTTGCATTCTCTCCCGGTATTCCCATGAATTTCGGAAGTCCGGCCCCCGAACCAATAAAGACTGCTTCATATCCTTCTTCTTCGATTAACTGATCTATGGTTGTAGACTTTCCAATCACCACGTTCGTCTCGAAAGTTACTCCCAACTCTTTTACCTTTTCAATTTCTTTGGCTACTATTTTTTCCTTCGGAAGACGAAATTCCGGGATTCCATATACCAGAACACCACCCAGTTCGTGAAGTGCCTCAAATACGGTTACATCGTATCCCAACTTCGCCAAATCTCCTGCACAGGTAAGCCCAGAAGGCCCGGAACCAATAATTGCTACTTTATGTCCGTTTTTCTTCTCTGCTTTTACCGGCTTGATATCATTTTCAAGGGCATAGTCTGCCACAAACCGTTCCAGTTTTCCGATAGAAATAGAGTCTCCTTTGATGCCGCGGATACATCTTCCCTCGCACTGGGATTCCTGTGGGCAGACACGACCACATACTGCAGGCAATGCCGAGGATTCACTGATAATTCGATATGCTTCTTCTATATTTCCCGCCTTAATCGCACTGATAAATCCCGGAATATTGATTCCTACCGGGCAGCCTTTTACACATTGTGCATTC
The DNA here is from genome assembly GCA_934307065.1 of uncultured Bariatricus sp. Lineage (GTDB taxonomy): Bacteria > Bacillota > Clostridia > Lachnospirales > Lachnospiraceae > Allocoprococcus. The sequence continues at coordinate 50,065 of CAKRCD010000003.1, forward strand.
TTACATCCAATACATCTGGATGCTTCACACATGGCCTCTTCCTGATTATACCCATGACACACTTCTTCAAAGTTCGTTGCCCGTACTTTTGGGTCTTGTTCTCTTACCGGTATACGTTCTAATACATTTGCCATTATTCGTCACCTCCGCACTGACCACATCCGCCATGATGGGTGGCTCCTTCCTGCCATCTCAGCATGGCTCTGCCTTCTTCGGTTTTATACATGGCCTGTCTTTTCATTGCCTGATCGAAATCAACCAGATGACCGTCAAATTCCGGTCCGTCTACACATGCAAACTTCACTTCATTTCCAACCTGCAGTCTGCATGCACCGCACATACCTGTCCCATCTACCATAATTGGATTCATACTTACAATCGTCTTGATTCCAAGCTTTTTCGTGAGCAGGCAGACAAATTTCATCATAACCATCGGTCCAATGGCAACGCAGACATCATACCGGTTCCCAACAGCTGCCAGTTCTTCTATTTTACTGGTAACCATCCCTGCATGACCATACGAGCCATCATCTGTACATGGATAGTAATTTCCGGCTGCTGCTTTCATCTGATCTTCCAGTATAATGTAATCCTTATTTCTCGCACCGATAATTACATCCACATTCACGCCGTGTTCTTTCATCCATTTAACCTGCGGATATACTGGTGCAGCACCTACACCACCACCTACGAACAGAATTTTCATATTTTTTAATTTTTCGATGTCTATATCTATAAGCTCTGAAGCACATCCCAGCGGTCCTGCTACATCCTGAAAGTAATCGCCCTCTTTTAAACACGCCATCTTTTCAGTAGATAAACCAACACTTTGGAATACAATAGTAATGATTCCTTCTTCTCTATCGTAATCACAAATGGTAAGCGGAATACGCTCGCCCTCTTTACCCATTTTCACAATAACAAATTGTCCCGGTTTACAGTGTTTTGCAACACGTGGGACCTCTATATCCATAAGAAAAATCTTTTCTGCAAGCTTGCTTGCCTTTCTGATTTTGTACATGGTCTTTCGCCTCTTTTCCTTTTCATTTCCACTAGTTTTTATCATAAGATATCTATCTGTAAATAGCAAGAATCGTTAAGAATTAGACAATTCAAATGTCAAAAAAGAGTATATGCAAAATTTCGAAACAGCGTATACTCTTTTTGTCTTTTTATTCATTTATAATAATTTTTATTACTATTCTTCTTATTATTTATTCTTCATTGGAAAGAATTAATTCGTAATTCCGCTTTGTCACATCGCTATAACGTTCTTTGGAGTCCATCAGTACCACATTCAGGAACGTGTTCCCTTCCGGCATAGCGAATGGACCTGTATACTGAATTCTTGTACCGGAAGTCTTCGGGTCAGATCCGTCTGTTGTATAGTATGCTGTATATCCATCCGGCACCACAACTTTAATATCCTGATTTTCCTCGTAATGTCCCGTAGACGGTATTACCGATGGCGCAGCTTCAATTGGAAATTCTACCGTATAGACTTTCTTGACCACAAGACTTGGAATTCCCTTCTTATTGACAGAAATTGCTCTTACTTCCGTCTGACCTTCTCCGAGTTTGATTGCTTCTGTGTATTTTTCACTGGAAGTAGTTGGGTCTGTTCCATCTGTCGTATAGTAAATGGCTTCTCCATTTCCTGTAAGTTCTAATGCCTGCACTTCATCATAAACATCCTTGTCATCCAGACTGAATTCCGGTTCAGATGACTGATAGTCTTTCAGTGCATTTTTCACATCGTCCGATACGCAGGACTCTATCAATGGCATAACCTTTCCTTCCTGCTTCGTTTCAATATAAAAGAGAATTGCCGCCTCGTAAATCTTTGCATTGGTCGGCTGTGCCGCAATCGCATCCAGAAATACTTGTTCTGCTTTATCTTGATCGCCTTGGGCCAGCCAAACCTCTGCAAGGCCCGTATATGCCTCACTTCGTGTTTTTTTCTTTGCAATTGCTTTTTCAAACCGGCTTTCTGCTTCGGAATAATCTTTATTATTCAAATATTTGTAAGCACTCTTAATTCTTCCTGTATAAGAAGTCTGATAAAAATACACACTCATTCCAACTAATGCCAGAATAACTGCCACCATGATAATAATCAGTCTCTGTCTTTTCTTTTTCGCAAGCTGTCTCTTCTTCTCAGCCCTCCGCCTTCTTGCCTCACGTTGATCCCGCATCATTTCCTGCTCAGAACTTCTGCTCTTAGTACCACTGCCTTTTTCATCCAAACTGCCGCTTTTTCTATTTGAGCTGCTGTTTTTTCTATTTAAACTGCTATTTTTCCCATTTACACCGGAAGCAGTATTTCGTTCTCCGTCATTCGCTACATTTACACTCTGTCCGGCTCCTACACTCTTACGGTAAGGTCTCCCTTCTGCTGAAGTTCTTCCGGTGTTTCTCGGATTTTCCTTCCGGCTATTATTATATTTTTCCAATTGTTCTTGATTTATATTAATTTTCAAAGTCTCACTGATTGCACCTTTGACTTGCTCCGTCAGGACATCATCCAGAGGATTATAGTCCGGTACAATCTGCACTTCACAACCGCAGACCGGGCAAACAAGATGATTATCTGAAAGCTCTGCTCCACAATTTCTGCATTTCATATTTGTTCTCCTTTTTCCAGTAACATCTATATCAGTATATGAATCATATCAAAAAATCTTTTTATAACTTTTCTATTATACTTCATTTATACATACTCGTCAATATACTGCTCAAATGCTTCCATGGACATCAGAACTTTTCTTGGTTTTGTTCCCTCATCCGGTCCCACAACTCCAGCTTCCTCTAACTGGTCAACAATTCTGCAGGCACGGTTATGTCCAATACGCAGTACCCTCTGAAGCATTCCGATAGATGCTTTATCTTTGTCGATAAAGAGTTTTCCTGCCTCCACAAAATAGGAGTCTCTCTCGTCCGGATTGTCTCCGTTTATGCCTACTACCTGTACGCCGTGGTTTACCTGATTCTGAATTTCTTCGTCATATGTAACTTCACCGCTGCAATCTTTTAAGAACTGTACAACTTTCTCTACTTCATCATCGCTGACATATGGTCCCTGTACACGTTCCGGTTGGGATTTTCCGGAAGCAAGGAACAGCATATCACCATTTCCAAGCAATTTTTCTGCGCCGTTCATATCCAGAATCGTTCTGGAGTCCACACCGGATTTTACAGAAAATGCAATTCGTGACGGCATATTAGCCTTGATGAGTCCCGTGATAACATCTACCGATGGCCTCTGAGTTGCCAGAACCATATGAATTCCCGCAGCTCTGGCTTTCTGTGCAAGACGCAGGATAGCATCTTCTACTTCACCCGGAGCTACCATCATCAAATCGGCCAGCTCGTCCACAATAATTACCATTTGTGGAAGCTTTTTCGGTTTATCCGGTGCATCATCCGGAATATCGAGATGGTCAATTTTCTCATTATATCCTTTTAAGTCACGGACATGATATTCGGCAAGAAGTTGGTATCTGCGTTCCATTTCTGTAACTGCCCAGTTCAAGGCACCTGCAGCCTTCTTCGGATTGGTCACTACTGGGATCATCAAGTGTGGAATACCATCATACACACTTAATTCTACCGCCTTTGGGTCTACCATTATCATCTTCACTTCATCTGGTGTTGCCTTATATAAAATGCTCATAATCAACGTATTGATATAGACTGATTTTCCGGAACCGGTGGCACCGGCTACTAACAAATGTGGCATTTTCGCAATATCTGAGATAACCACATCTCCGGAAATATTCTGTCCCACTACAATCGATAATTTGGATTTACTCTTTTTAAATTCCTGTGATTCCAGAATATTACGCAGATATACGGTAGCCTTTTCTTTGTTTGGGACTTCAATTCCCACTGCAGCTTTGCCTGGAATCGGGGCTTCAATTCGAATGGTTGTGGCAGCAAGATTTAACTTAATATCATCCGAAAGTCCTAGAATCTTGCTTACCTTTACTCCTCGTTCCGGCTCCAGTTCATATCGGGTTACCACAGGACCACAGCTGATATTCCCCATTTTCACATTCACTCCGAATGTTCGCAGGGTATCCTGTAATTTAAGGGCAGTTTCTCTTAACTCAGTATCTGAATCACCACCACTCTTACTTCCCTTTTTCAGCAAATCAACCGGTGGATATTTGTAATCCCGTTTCACTTGAACTGCATTTGCTGCCCGTTCCACTGCTTCGGTTTCTTTCTGGATATCTACTTTCTCTGTGTTCTTCCTAAGAGGTGCTTTTTCTTCCGGTATTTCCGGATCCGGTGTCAGTTCTACCGCAGAAACCGGCATAGAACGGTTGATTATCAGCTCTTCCGGATTTTGTTCCCGAATCGTTTCCACCGGCTCTGCATCTTTGGTATCGCTGCCTGATTTACCTGTTTTGAGTGTCTGCTCCACTGCATTTTTATCAGCAGCATTCTTATTCTCATCACGTTTACTCAGAGTGGTATCAAAAGACACCCCTGAAACCGTATGTTCCAGACGTCTCTGTCGTTTCTCTTCCTGTACTTCTTCTCTGCGTGCACGCTGAATTTCTTTTCTTTCCTGATGATCATCCCGGTAGCGCTGCATATCTTCTCTGGCACGCCCATAAGCTTTCTCGCTTTGTTTCTTTACACCTCTTAAAATTGATTTTTCTGTCATCAACACTATACAAATCAACAGAACAGCTACCGTTACCACATAAGTCCCTGCCACCCCGATTGCAGGACTGATGCCACGGATAATCAATTCTCCTGTCTGTCCGCCTGCCTCGTTGACAAGTTGTAGAAAGACACATGCAAAAATCAGAAATACCGCACCTGCTGCGGTTTTCACATAAGCAACTTTATTTCCCTGATTAGAGATTACAAAAGCAATCCCACCAAACAGACAGACCGGAAATACATACGCAATCCATCCGAACAAATACTGCATAAAAGCGGCTACAGCATCCCCTAAAAATCCGCCCACGCCAAAATTACTAATCATGAGCAGGATGCAGAATGCCAACGTGAGCCAGATGGTAATTTCTTTTCCAAGAAATTCCTGATTACTATTCTGTTTGCTGCCTTGTTTTCTGGTTCCTTTTGTATATTTAGACCGTTTTGAAGTCTTTGTATTCGTCTTGCTATTTGTTTTATTCGTTTTCTTTTTCGTTGTGTTTGAAGCCATTTCACTTCCTCCTCGCCTACTGGATAATTATAGCATTGGAAGATGTGATTGTCATTACTATTTTTTATCCGTGTCTGCGTGTTCTCCGGAATGCTCTGCAGCAATCATCTCGCGAAGCTTCTGAAATGCTTCCCGGATTCCGCCCACTTCATCAATTAACCCTTCTGCTACTGCTTCTTTTCCCTCCAACATGGTCCCTACATCCTTCACAAGCTGTGTGGAATCCAACATCAGTTCCTCGATTCTCTCCTGACTCATATGCGAATGTGCTGCGAGAAACCCGGTAATCCGGTCCTGGGTTTTCTCCATATTCCGAAGGCTCTGGGCTACTCCGATAAACATTCCGGAGCTTCGGACCGGATGAATTACCATCGTTCCGCTTTCTACAATAAAAGAGTAATCTGCAGAAACTGCAAGTGGACCTCCGATAGAATGACAGCCGCCAAGCACCAGTGAAACAGTTGGCTTGCTGAGACTGGCTATCATTTCCGCAATCGCCAGTCCCGCTTCTACATCCCCGCCAAGTGTATTTAATAAAATCAACACTCCGTCAATTTCATCATCATTTTCTATCTGCGCCAGTTTCGGAAGTAAATGCTCATATTTAGTAGCTTTCGCATTACCGGAAACCGCCTCATGTCCTTCGACCTCTCCGATAATGGTAATCAGTTCGATTTTTCCCTGCCTGTTTTCTTTAAGCGGAAGACTTCCCATCTCTTTTAAATGTTGGTCTTCCTTTTCCATATCCTCTGCCATAATCTATCTCCATTTCCTATTTTTTAAGAAATATTATGTACAAAAAAACTCTGGCTATTCTCAACGAATGCCAGAGTTTCTTTCATATAAATTCTTTGTCAGCAGATGATTACTATATTTTATACGCATTATACGTAAGAAAGTGCCTGTTCCAAATCTGCAATAATATCTTCAATATTTTCAATACCTACGCTGAAACGAATCAGGTCAGGCTGTACACCAGCTTCCAGTAATTCCTGTTCGTTCATCTGTCTGTGTGTATGGCTTGCCGGATGTAACACGCAGCTTCTTGCATCAGCAACATGTGTCACAATGGCAATCATCTTCAGATTATCCATCATACGGACTGCTGCCTCACGACCGCCCTTAATTCCAAATGTAATTACACCACATGTTCCGTTTGGCATGTATTTCTGTGCCAAATCATAATACTGGTCTCCTTCCATGGATGGACAGTTTACCCATGCAACCTTTTCGTGATTCTTTAAGTATTTTGCTGCTGCAAGTGCATTTTCGCAATGTCTCGGCATACGAAGATGCAAAGTTTCAAGGCCAAGATTCAATAAGAATGCATTCTGTGGTGACTGAATAGAGCCAAGGTCACGCATCATCTGCGCTGTTGCCTTTGTAATATATGCACCTTTTCCAAAACGCTCTGTATATACCAGTCCGTGATAAGTCTCATCCGGTGTAGTAAGTCCCGGAAATTTATCTGCATATTGATTCCAGTCAAAGTTACCACTGTCTACAATGGCTCCACCTACGCAGGCTGCGTGACCATCCATGTATTTGGTAGTAGAATGAGTAACGATATCTGCACCCCATTCAAATGGACGGCAGTTAATTGGTGTCGCAAAGGTATTGTCCACAATCAATGGTACCCCATGTGCATGTGCAGCCTTGGCAAATTTTTCAATGTCCAGAACGGTAAGTGCCGGATTGGCAATGGTTTCCCCAACTACAGCCTTTGTATTTTCCTGAAATGCTGCATTTAATTCTTCTTCTGAACAGTTCGGATCTACAAAAGTTGCAGCAATTCCCATCTTACGGATGGTATGTGCATACAGATTATATGTACCGCCATATACAGCTGAAGAACAGATGATATGATCCCCCGCCTCTGCAATATTCATGATTGCATAGAAGTTTGCTGCCTGACCGGAAGAGGTAAGCATTGCTGCCACTCCGCCTTCCATATCGCAGATTTTCGCTGCTACTGCATCATTGGTCGGATTCTGAAGTCTGGTATAAAAATAACCGGACGCTTCTAAGTCGAACAATTTTCCCATCTCGTCGCTGTTATCGTATTTGAACGTTGTGCTCTGGTAAATTGGAAGGATTCTTGGTTCTCCGTTCTTTGGTGTATATCCTGACTGAATACACTTTGTCTCTATCTTATAATCGCTCATACCTGTTTTCTCCTTATTCAACTGTTACTGATTATTCTTCTTCCCAGTTGTGGTACACTTCCTGGACGTCATCGTCATCTTCGAGAAGGTCCAAGGTCTTCTGAATGTTCTTAATATCTTCTTCATTTGTCAGTGCCACATAGGTCTGTGGAATCATGGTTACTTCTGCACTGGCCATAGGAATTCCTGCCTCCTCCAGCGCAAGACGTACATCACTGAAATCATCCGGCTCAGTGAGAATTTCGAAGCTGTCTTCCTCCTCTGCGAAATCAGCAGCTCCTGCATCCAGTGCCTGCATCATTAACTCGTCAGCATCCATATCACATTCTTCTTTATCGATAATAATCTGACCTTTTTTATCAAACATGAAAGATACACATCCAGATGTACCAATGTTCCCTTTTCCTTTTGTAAATGCATTTCTTACGTTAGATGCAGTACGGTTACGGTTATCGGTAAGTGCTTCCACGATAATTGCAGTACCGTTCGGTCCATATCCTTCATAAGTAATATGCTCATAATTATCTGCAGCGCCTTCGCCTGCTGCCTTTTTGATACTTCTGTCAATATTGTCATTTGGCATATTATTTGCTTTTGCCTTTGCAATCGCATCACGAAGTCTGCTGTTATTTGCCGGGTCCGGTCCGCCGCCTTCTTTTACGGCTACAGCGATTTCACGTCCGATTTTTGTAAAGATTTTACCTTTAGCAGCATCATTTTTTTCTTTTTTATGCTTAATATTAGCAAATTTTGAATGTCCTGACATTGTATATCCCTCTTTCTATCTCTTTATCTGTTTCTTCAAAGTCCTATCTATTTTACCACTCTTTCAAATTCTTGACAAGGAAAACTATTCTGTTTCCTGCTTTGCCCGCTCAATCTTTATCTTGCGGATTGTATTGTTGTCTACCGAAAGGACGGTAAATATATATCCTTCAAACCGGATGGTACACTTTTCTTCTTCTGACGGGATCCGGTCCAGACATTCAATCAGATAGCCATTAATCGTATCGTAGTCCTCTTCCTCAAAATCAACTCCAAGAAGATCTTCGATATCTTCCAGTTGTGTCAGACCATCTACTATATATGTACCGTCAGCTTGTTTCACGATCATTTCGTCTTCTTCGTCATATTCATCCTGAATATTACCTACAATCTCTTCGACAATATCTTCCATAGTCACAATTCCGGCAGTCTGCCCGTATTCATCTACTACAATCATCATCAGTGACTTTTCACTGAGCATCTGTTGAAATACTTTGTCAATACTTTTCGTCTCCGGTATAAAACGCACCGGTCTGATTAAGCCTTCCAGTTCCTTTACAAGAATACCGCGTTTTTCTTCGTTCAGATAATATTTGATTGCATCACGCAGATGCACGATTCCTACTATTTCATCGATATCTTCCCCATATACCGGAAAACGGGAATAATTTTCTTCTACAAAAAACTGCATTGCTTCTGACAGTATCGTATTTCCATCCAGAGCCACAATATTTTTTCTGTGAGTCATCACGTCCTTTGCATCCGTATCCATGTACACAAATACATTGCCTATCATCTGCATTTCCCGTTTCCCGATGACTCCTCTGTGATAAGCCTCTTCAATCTTATCCGCCATTTCCTCGGCAATCTGCTCTTGGTCCTCACTGTCTGCAAATAAATTCCGCATTCTCTGCAGCAGACTGTTTCCTTCTTCCATACCCTGTGCCATTCTCCTTTTATTATGTATGAAGCATCAGGCTGATTAGTAATGCTTCATCGACTTTTTTCATTAGTTTGTGGTCTACACGGCAGACATATTCTTTCAGCCGTTGTTTGTCTATCGTCCGTATCTGTTCTAATAATACAACAGAATCCTTTACAATTCCATAATCTCTGGAACTGATTTCCACATGCGTCGGCAGTTTTGCCTTATTCATTCTGGACGTAATTGCCGCACATATTACCGTAGGACTGTGTTTATTTCCTATGTCATTTTGTATAATTAATACAGGGCGGATTCCCCCTTGTTCGGAGCCCACCACCGGACTTAAATCCGCATAATAAATATCACCGCGTTTCATCTGCACATCATTCACACTCCACTTTCAAGATAGTTTTATCATTGCCATCTTTTGTAGCATGTATTCTATGCAGTTTCAAAAACTAAAAACAATCTGTCTGTTCTACAATCTTTCCGTCCATCACGTACTCTCGCGGAACACGCTTATTAATATCGCAGATAAACTCATAGTTAAATCGTCCGGATAATTCACTCAACGTATCCACTGACAAAAACGCGTCTTCACTCTCGCCTGCTATCGTAGCCCAGTCTCCAAAAGCGGTATCTGGAATCTGGGTCACATCCACCATCATCTGATCCATACACACTCTGCCCAGAATTGGTGCCATCTTGCCGTGGATCAGGACAATTCCCTTATTCGAAAGGCTTCTCGGATATCCATCACCATAACCAATCGAAATAGTTGCCACACGCATTCGTTCTTCAGCTTCAAAGGTTCCGCCATAACTGACCTGTGTACCCTTCTCAATCCATTTCACATGGGTAACCTGTGCAAATATCTGCATGGCAGGTTTGAGAGAAACGGCACGTTTGTCTACCTCATTTGACGGGTACAATCCATACATGGCAATTCCGGCTCTTACCAAGTCCATATTTACCTCCGGCATATCCAGAATACCCGCACTATTAGAGCAATGGTAATATGTGAAAGTTACTCCTTTTTCCTGTAACTTGTCTTTCATCCATAAATACCCCTCTGCCTGCTTTCTGGTCGGCTGCTTGTCATATTCATCCGCCTTGGAAAAATGTGTATAAAGTCCTTCTGGTTCCAGTCCCGGAAGTGCTGCTATTTTACAAATAGCTTCTATACTTTCCTCTGAGACAGGAAATCCGAGTCTTGACATTCCGGTATCCAGTTTTACATGGATATATGCCTTCTTTCCTTCGGAAACAGCCTTTTCGGACATCACTTCTGCCATATGATAATCATACACCGTCATACGGATTTCATAGTGTAAGACTTCTTCCATCTGCTCCGGGAAAATACCTCCAAGGCACAAAATCGGTTTTTTCACACCTTCCTTACGAAGATGGATTCCTTCTTCTACTGTAGCAACCGCATCCCCCCAGACATAATCCATCTGCTCAAGCATCCTTGCAATCGGACCCGCTCCATGTCCATAAGCGTCTGTTTTTACCACTGCAATCATCTGTGTGCCTTCCTTCAGATTCGCATGCATCTGTTCCATATTTTCTTTAATTGCATCTAAATCTATGACTGCCTTGATTCTCGTATACTGTTTCATTTTATAACTCCTCGATTCTCCTGAGCACATCACTTATGCCCTCTATAATATCCTGCGCCAATACGCTGTATGCGCCCTTGCTTTCTCTGGCTGTATCTCCACCAAGCCCATGTAAATAAACACCAAGAGCTGCTGCCTCATATGGGGCTGTCCCTTGTGCCATAATTCCGGTAATGACCCCGGCAAGCACATCTCCTGCACCTGCTTTTGCCATAGCTGCATTTCCCGATATGTTCATGTAGATTTGCTTATTCGCTCCTGTAACCAGAGTCCGGCTGTCCTTCAGTGCGGTATAAACATCGTATTTCTCTACAAAATTTTTTAAAATTTCTTTACGGTTTTCTTTTATCTGTGCAACACTGTTTCCGCTTATCCGCTCCATTTCTTTCATATGCGGTGTGAAAATATATACGGCCTTTTTCTCCATTCGTTCTTCTTCTGTGAAATCAGACCAGATGTTCAGTCCATCCGCGTCCAGTACACACGGTTTCTCATTCTGTTTCCATACAAGCTTCACAAGCTTTTCCGATATTTGGCTTCTTCCAATCCCGCTTCCCATACAGACTACATCCGCCCAGTCTAGTAATGACTGTAATTCACCAAACGGTTCTTCCGCTTCACTTTGATAGGTGGTCAGAACTGCCTCCGGCAATAACTGCTGAAGAATCTGGCGGTTGGACTCATCTGTATAAATCCGCACCAGTCCTGCTCCGGTCACATAGGCTGCTTTTGCCGCAAGATATGCTGCACCTGACATACCCTTGCTTCCCGCAATTACCAGTACTTTTCCATAAGTTCCTTTGTTCGAATCCGGCCTGCGTTTTGGCATGTATGTTTTCAAATCGCCCTGTTCAAAGTGATAATATACATCCGAGGACTGTTCCAGCTCCGGATTCCAGATTCCGATAGGGCGGACCGTCAATTTTCCCGTATAATCCGCACCCGGATGATAAAGCTGACCTGCTTTGGCATACGCAAACGTAACCGTCAAATCTGCCCGGAAAGCACATCCAAGTATTGCTCCTGTGTCTGCTGAAATACCGGACGCAATATCCACTGCTACTTTATACCCCTGATACTGATTCATCCGTTCAATCACATTCGCATATCTGCCTTCAATCCTTCTGCAAAGTCCGATTCCAAACACTGCATCTATAATGACATCGTATTCCTTTTCAGGCAGTTCCGTCACAATTGGAACCCCTATTTTCTGCAAAATTTTCATCTGCGTCTCTGTTTCATGGCTGCGCGACTCCGGTTTCCCTACAAATGCTGTCTCAACAAAAACGCCTTCTTCGTACAGTATCCTCGCAACCGCAAAACCATCTCCGCCATTATTTCCAGAACCGCACACAACTAGTGCCGTATGAGCATCCGGCATTTCCTGCTTTATCATTTCCACACATTGCTGTGCAGCCCGTTCCATCAGTACCAGCGACGGAATTCCAATCTGCTGAATCATACGGCTGTCTGACGCTTTCATCTGGTCTGCATTCAGAACATATTTCATTCCAATCTCTCCTTATAAATCTGCTTCAGCACTATATAAACGTAAAACGACGTGCAGGAACATTTCCCCCACACGTCATCATTTTCCCTATTCTTTATGATGTTCCTCGTTATATCTTGCCAGGTTATACGATAAACGCATCAGGCTTTCCGATATATGAACATTCTCAACAATAACGTCTTCCGGTAAATTCAAATCGGTATGTGCAAAGTTCAGAATTGCCTTCACTCCATGCTTTGCAAGAATTGCTGCCAGTTCTACTGCAGCAGCCTTCGGGATGGTAAGCACTCCAATCTCTGCCGGATGTTCTACCAGAAAATTCTCCAGTTCTTCGATAGGCTGTACCGGAATGCCACGGACACTCGTTCCAATCACTTCCGGGTCATGATCAAACATTCCCGTCAGAACAAATCCACGTTTTTCAAAAGCCGCATAATTGGCAAGTGCCTTTCCCAGATTTCCCGAACCTACGATTATCATACTGTGGGCGACATCTATTCCAAGAATCTTTCCAATCTCACCATGTAAATATTTTACATTATATCCGTAACCCTGCTGTCCGAATCCGCCAAAGTTATTCAAATCCTGACGAATCTGTGACGCAGTCACTTTCATCCTTTTACTTAACTCATTAGATGAAATACGCTCTACCCCATTCTCCAACAATTCCCCCAAATAGCGATAGTAGCGCGGAAGCCTTCTAATGACGGCCTGCGATATTTGTCTCTCTCTCACTGTGTTATCCACCTTTAAAACCGTTTTTCCCTTATTATAGTAAGTTCAAATAAAAATGTCAAACTTAATAGTTGTTTTTTACCCTGTTTTCGATATAATTATTAATTGACTGAAACACTCACAAGGAGGGAAATAATACATGATACTTGCATGTCACAATATCAGCAAATCTTTCGGCGAACAGACTATTGTACATGAGGGTTCTTTTCATATAGAGGAGCACGAAAAAGCAGCATTGGTGGGTATCAACGGGGCAGGAAAATCTACCATCATGAAAATGATTATGGGCGAACTTCCGTTAGACGGAGGCAGTGTCGTTCTGGCAAAAGGGAAAACCATCGGTTATCTCGCCCAGCATCAGGATTTATCCCATGGAAACTCTATTTATGAAGAAGTGAAATCCGCCAAGGCAGATGTCATTGCCATGGAAGCACAAATCCGCCAGATTGAAGAAGAATTAAGTTCTTTATCCGGGACTGCACTGGAAGAACGCCTGAATACTTATCATCGTCTGACTGCTGCTTTCGAGCGTGCAGACGGCTATACCTATAAAAGTGAAATTACCGGAGTTCTGAAGGGACTTGGGTTTACCGAAGAAGAATTTACAAAATGTGTAGACGATTTATCCGGGGGACAGAAAACACGTGTTTCTCTTGGCAAACTTCTGCTTACAAAACCGGACATTCTGCTTCTGGATGAACCTACCAACCATTTGGACATGAGTTCTATTTCATGGCTGGAAACCTATCTGCTCAACTATTCCGGAGCTGTCCTTATCGTTTCCCATGACCGTTACTTTTTGAACCGGGTAGTATCAAAGGTCATTGAAATCGAGCAGGGGCATATTATGACTTATGACGGAAATTACACTGCTTATGCACAGAAAAAACAGCAGCTCCGTGATGCCCGATTAAAAGAATATTTAAACCAGCAGCGGGAAATCAAGCATCAGGAGGCGGTTATTGAGAAATTAAAATCCTTCAACCGGGAGAAATCCATCCGCCGTGCCGAAAGCCGGGAAAAGATGTTGAATAAAATTGTTCCTCTGGAAAAACCTGTTGAACTGAATACGGATATCCATCTGCATTTGGAACCATCATGCGTGAGTGGAAATGATGTTCTGAAAGTGGAGGGGCTTTGCAAATCCTTTCCTCCTCAGATTCTTTTCCGGAATGTGGATTTTGAAATCAAACGTGGGGAACATGTTGCAATTATTGGAGATAACGGAACCGGAAAGACTACCCTTCTGAAGATTTTAAATCAGGTGCTTCCTGCAGACAGCGGTACATTTACCCTTGGTACTAACGTAAAAATCGGCTACTATGACCAGGAACACCATGTATTAAATATGGACAAGACTATTTTTGATGAAATTTCTGACGATTATCCGACTCTTACCGGAACACGGATTCGCAATATCCTCGCAGCTTTCCTTTTTACGGGGGACGATGTATTTAAACTGATTCGTGACTTAAGTGGTGGGGAACGTGGCCGTGTATCCCTTGCCAAATTAATGCTCTCCGAAGCCAATTTTTTGATTCTGGACGAGCCTACCAACCATTTGGATATTACCTCCAAAGAGATTTTGGAAAATGCATTAAATGATTATACCGGAACAGTACTTTACGTCTCTCATGACCGTTATTTCATCAATCAGACTGCAACACGGATTATGGAACTGACTAACAACCGTTTCATCAATTACATCGGGAACTATGACTATTATCTGGAGAAAAAAGAAGAACTGACCGCAGCCTACACTGTCTCTACTTCTTCCGATACTGTTCAGGCTGCTGAAACGACTGCCTCTGAAGCAAAACTGAGCTGGCAGGAGCAAAAAGAAGAACAGGCGCGCTTAAGAAAACGCCAGAATGAACTGAAAAAAACCGAAGATAGAATTGCATTTCTGGAAAACCGGGATGCCGAGCTGAACGAACTTCTTTCTAAAGAAGAAATTTATACTAACTCTGTAAAATGTCAGGAACTTGCCACGGAGAAGGCGGCAAACAACGAGGAACTGGAACTTCTTTATGAAAAGTGGGAAGAACTGGCAGAGTAAACCAGAAACAGTGTTATATGATAAAGGAAGCACTTTTCTGTAAGCAAACAATTGGTTGATTTTCGCAGATTTACGAGCATAGCATTGACAAAAATCGACTGTCTGAGCCTTATGGCGAGTTTCGATTTTTGTCAAGCAATATGCGGCACAGTAAATCCAGAAAATCTACATGTTTGCGTCAGAAAAGTGCTTTACTGTTTTTAATATAATTCTGTCTCTGTAACACATTCAGATTTTATTGTTCCAACCAGACTCTGCAGAGCATCAATGACTCTTGGCCGGATATCTCCACCGATTAAGACATACATAATGTCATCTCCAACCTGAAGTTCTCCTTCATTTAACCAGACTCTGACATAATAAATGCCTTCCAGTTTCTTTGTTTCTTCAATGGCTGCGGCAACTTTTTCTTTATCATAAGAAAACTGCATTCCCGTCACTGCTTTTCCAGTGTCCTCACCGTTACGTACCTTTGCCTTCGGTGTCTCTCTGACGATTCCGTTATGTGTCAGATACATTCCAACCTTTTCCGCATCCGGTGCAGCTTTTGCCTCTTTCATCCATTCATCAATAGATGGTACTTTTCTTTCGTATCCCATTTTTTCTTCCTTTCTTATCCCATAGCTGTTATATAATATTCATCCTGACAGCTTCTTCCTTCATTTTTTACCAAAAGCTGATATTCATCATATGAATTCATTCCATTATTTCTAAGTATTTCACCAATATTTTGTCTGCTGCTTGGAATAATTCTGCTTTGAACCCATTTCAAACTCCATTCCGAATCCATATGGCGTATTCCTTTTTTCAAGAATAGTGACATCATAAATGGTGATTCCTTTTCAGATACATCGTCAGGAATATCTATTGTAAATTCTTTATTTTTTTCATCATAATTTAAAATAGCAATCACTTTGTTTTTATCAGTTCTTTTTACTGCGTACTTCTTCAAAATAGCACCACCTTTTCCAAATCAGTTCCCAGATTTTATTGATGTGACTCTGCGAAAGCACTTGATTAATATCTTTCAAAATATACTCTTTATCATTCTGCTTCAGTTCATTTATTTTTAAATCAAAACCATTTGGAATGAAGGATAAATTATACTCCAATGACTTTGCTCCTATATAATTATTTACAGGAACATCACGCATAACATCTACATTCTCAATTGCTTTCTCATCTCCATATGTTGAAAACAGCAAAGAAACGCCTTGGTCAAACAACGGTGCCATCCGTATACTTTCATCCATTTCATTACGTAATATTTCCAGATTACTTCCATGACGGTCTCTGTTCACAACTAAATAATCAATGCAAAACATCTGGTAAATATACCTTTCCCAACCATTTCGTATTGCAAATTCTAATGGAGATTCCAGTTCTCTTTTCTGTAAATCATAATACAAATCATAAGGCAACTTTTCTTCATTCTCTTTACGGAAACATTCTTTTTCCATTGATTTCTTCATAAGCTTTCAGAAAACATCCCGGAGTCCCAGGTGACATCTTACGAGCTGCCCAATCTAAGTGTCTCATATCCTGCATTTCTATTACAATATCTTCCATCATACACCCCCTTTACTTATTTTTCCCAAATACTATGATTTCATATTATCATAATTTTCTATAGAAGAAAACATAGAATTTACCAACAAAACAAATCAGGAGAGATACTGGCAAAACTTACCCCACTCTCCTGATTCATTATTTATAATGCCAAGGTCAAAAAGTCTAAATCCACATGAGCCTGCTTATAAGTGGATGAAAGACCTTGAAACCAATATCTCAAAATCTAATTCAATCGCTTTGCAATGGCTTTGATAAAGTCTTCGCTGTTTAATACAACCGGGTTTTCCAGTGTTGTGATAAGTGCAAGGTCTTTTGTCATTTCACCGGATTCAATGGTATCAATCGTTGCCTTTTCCAATTTGTCAGCAAATTCCATCAATTCAGCATTTCCATCCAATTCTCCACGTTTTCTTAAGGCACCTGTCCATGCGAAAATAGTTGCAACGGAGTTGGTTGATGTTTCTTCTCCTTTCAGGTGTTTGTAATAATGACGCTGTACTGTTCCATGTGCGGCTTCGTATTCGTAGTATCCTTCTGGAGAAACCAGAACAGAAGTCATCATAGCAAGAGAGCCAAATGCGGAAGAAATCATGTCACTCATAACATCTCCGTCATAGTTCTTGCATGCCCATATGTATCCACCTTCTGATTTCATGACACGTGCAACAGCATCATCGATCAAAGTGTAGAAATATTCAATTCCTGCTTTTTCAAATTTATCTTTGTATTCTGCGTCAAATATTTCCTGAAATATATCTTTGAATGTATGATCATATTTCTTAGAAATCGTATCTTTTGTGGCAAACCACAAATCCTGTCTGGTGTCCAGTGCATAATTGAAGCAGCTTCTTGCAAAGCTTTCAATAGAACCGCAGACATTATGGATTCCCTGTGCTATACCAGGTCCATCATAGTTATGTACCAGTTCTCTTGTCTCTGTCCCATCTGCTGCCGTATAAACCAGTTCTACTTTACCCGGTCCCGGAACTTTTATCTCCGTATTTTCATAAACATCTCCATACGCATGTCTGGCAATGGTAATTGGTTTTTTCCAGTTCTTTACACATGGCTCGATTCCTTTTACCGGAATCGGTGCGCGGAAAACAGTTCCGTCCAGCATGGTACGAATGGTTCCATTTGGACTTTTCCACATTTTTTTCAGATCATATTCTTTTACTCTGGCTGCGTTTGGTGTGATGGTTGCACACTTAACTGCTACTTTGTATTTCTTTGTAGCATTTGCCGAGTCAATCGTTACCTGGTCATCTGTCTCATTTCTGTATTCCAGCCCTAAATCATAGTATTCGGTCTTCAAATCAATAAAAGGAAGCAATAAATGTTCCTTTATCATCCCCCAAAGGATTCGGGTCATCTCATCCCCATCCATCTCTACAAGTGGTGTTGTCATTTTAATTTTGCTCATATTGTCCTCCTTTTATTCCTGACTCATATGCAGGTGCTTCATTACGTTTAAGATGTGTTCGTTGGCAAATTTTTCTGCCTCATCCGCATTGCCTTCTTTGATGGCATTTAAAATCTGACGATGCTCTTCTATCGACTTTTTGGCTCTGGATTTTTCTTTCACGGAATTTCGTCTTGCAAGCTGGACATACTTATGAAAGTCCGATAATACATGCTCCAAAATCCTGCTTTCCGATGCTGCATAAAGTATCTGATGAAATCTTCCGTCCAACTCTGTGAGCTGTTCCATGTTGTCCTTTTCCAAATGATATTCTGAAAGAACCAATGCTTCCTCCAGTTCCTCTATCTTTTCTTTTGTGATATGCTCTGCCGCCATGCGCACGCAGAGGCCTTCCAGTTCTGAACGAATCATATAAATATCATGGACATCTTTCTCCGAAATTCCGATTACATAAGCGCCCCGATTGGGAATGATTTTTACTAAACCTTCCAGTTCCAGCTGTCTGAGTGCCTCTCTTACCGGTGTTCGGCTGACTCCAAGTTCTTTGCCCAGTGTGGCCTCCCGGAGTTCTTCATCTGCCTGATATTTTCCTTTTAGGATATTCTCCCGGATGGTCTGAAAAACCTGCCCTCTTAAAGAATAATTTTCCATACTGCTCCCCTATTTCTTTCTGCCTTTTGTCCGTATCCTTTAAAACAAACTATATTTCCGACTATAATACAATTCCGTATTTATCACAAATTTCATCAATATGTGCCACCAGTTCATTATCCGTAAGAACGGTTACACGGCCACCGGCATACTCTTCATCCACCCATTCTTTTACTTTTGCGGCAAGAATGGAATTTTTACTTAAAGCCCGCTCTCCGGTCAGATGATAATAGCTGTTGATCCAGTGGACGATTCCTGCAAGACCAGATGTATTAGACACTGCTACAAGTGGTGGCCGGTTCAGGAATTTACCCGTATCAAATATATTATATATTTCTTCATTTTTCAGAAGTCCGTCGGCATGGATTCCTGCTCTGGTTACATTGAAATTCTTACCTACAAACGGAGTTCTTGGCGGAATCTGATAACCGATTTCTTTCTCATAATATTCCGCAATCTCGGTAATCACTTTGGTATCCATTCCATCTAAGGTTCCGCGAAGCTGTGCATATTCAAATACCATTGCTTCCAATGGTGTATTTCCGGTCCGTTCTCCAATTCCAAACAGAGAACAGTTTACACCACATGCTCCATACAACCATGACGTGGTTGAATTATTGACTGCTTTATAGAAATCATTATGTCCATGAAATTCAATCAATTCACTCGGTACACCTGCATGAACACGAATACCGTAAATAATTCCCGGAATAGACCTTGGAATCACAGCACCTGGATAGTTAACCCCATATCCCATCGTATCGCAAACCCGGATTTTAATCGGAATCTTATATTCCTCCATCAACTTCATCAGTTCCAAACAGAACGGAATAACGAAACCATAAATATCCGAACGGGTAATATCTTCCAAATGACATCTTGGACGGACTCCCGTTTCCAGACATTCACGAACTACAGACAAATAGTGTTCCAGGGCCTCTCGTCTTGTCATTTTTAATTTGTAAAAAATATGATAATCTGAACAGCTTACTAAAATACCTGTCTCTTTCATACCAATTTCTTTTACAAATTCAAAATCCTTCTTGTTGGCACGAATCCAACTTGTAACTTCCGGGAACTCATATCCGAGTTCCATACACTTATATGCCGCGTCCCTGTCTTTTTTACTATATAAGAAAAATTCACTCTGTCTGATTTTTCCTTTTGGGCCACCGAGCCGGTGTAAATATTCGTATAAAGTTACTATCTGCTCGGTTGTATACGGAGCTCTTGACTGTTGTCCATCCCGAAAAGTCGTATCCGTGATCCATATTTCATCTGGCATATGGTGCGGAACAATTCTATCGTTAAACGCAATTTTCGGAATCTCATCATATTGAAACAAATTTCGGAAAACATTCGGTGACGCTACGTCTACCAATGGATACATATGTTCTTCCAGTTGTAATAAATTAGTCTGCTCATTTAAATATACTTTTCTTGTTTCCATCTGTATTTCACCCCAAGCGGTATTTTTGTATAATTGTATACAATTATACATTATATGTCAAGAGTGATTTTTTCAGAAATTCAATTATTTACATCCTGCGCTCATATTTCATCAGCATCCGCAGATAATTCATCAAATCTACAAGTCTTAGTTCAACACTGGTCGCTTTTTCTGTATAATCCATGCTCTGTGCCACTGCTTCCAGAAATGCTTCTGTTACATCCGCTTTCCTCTTTTGTAAAAACTGCAATCTTTCTTCGTTCGTTTCCAAATCCAGATAATCCATCAGCATGCTTTTCTTTTCTTCTGCTTCTTCCAGTTCAAACCGGTTTTCCTGCAATGCCTCTGGGTATTTCACTTTATCTGTTTTCTCCATAAACATATCAAGTGGTCTGGCAAAAATGCCGCCTTCCCCATAGAGTGCCTGATAGATGACCAGCTTTTCCTCTGTCTCGGTATGGGTTGCTACGGTAATTACCTGATAGCGGTTTCCTTTGAAATGTCTGTAAATTTGTCCTTCTTTTGGTATGTTTCTTGACATGATTTCCTCCATCTAAAAAGTGGCTCTTTCTGTAAAATCGAAAGAACCACCCTTTGTGTTTTCTATAATTTTGCATCTACAACCTGTGGGTCAAATCCATTCTTACGAAGTTCTTCAATAATCTGGTGCTTATGCTCTGTTCCGAATGCTTCCATTGTCACACGAAGTTCCACTGCCAGATTACGATTGACGCTGACAAACTGATTATGCTCTAATTTTATAACATTTCCCTTCTGCTCTGCAATTACCTTTGTGATTTCTGCGAGCTGTCCCGGTCTGTCTGGTAATAAAACAGAAATAGTAAATACTCGGTCACGCAGAATCAAACCATTCTGAATAACAGATGACATAGTGATGACATCCATATTTCCGCCACTAATAACGCAGACGACTCTCTTGCCCTTTAAGAAATCCAGTTTCTGCGCAGCCGCAACCGAAAGAAGACCTGAGTTCTCTGCCACCATCTTATGGTTCTCTACCATATCTAAGAAAGTAGTTACAATTTCATCATCTTCTACGGTTACAACCTGATCCACATTTTTCTGAACATATGGGAAAATCTGTTCTCCTACCGTTTTCACTGCAGTACCATCAGCAATAGTATTGGCACTTGGAAGTGTTACCACATGACCTGCTTCCAGTGCCGCAGTCATACTTGCTGCACCTGCCGGTTCTACACCGATTATTTTAATATTTGGATTCAACATTTTCGCAAAGGTAGCAATTCCGGTAATCAATCCGCCTCCACCGATCGGTGCAAGAATATAATCTACTGTAGGTAAATCCTGGATAATTTCCATGGCAATCGTTCCCTGTCCGGTAGCTACATCAAAATCATCAAATGGATGGACAAAGGTGTATCCATGTTTTTCTGACAGTTCATAGGCCTTTGCGCAAGCTTCATCGTAAACCTGTCCATAAAGAACCACTTCCGCGCCATAGCTCTTTGTACGGTTTACTTTAATAAGAGGAGTCGATTCCGGCATAACAATGGTTGCCTTACATCCATAAGCTTTTGCTGCATAAGCAACACCCTGTGCATGATTTCCGGCAGATGCCGCAATTAATCCTTTGGCACGTTCTTCTTCCGAAAGTGTACTAATCTTATAATAAGCCCCCCTTAATTTGTAAGCACCCGTATGCTGCATATTTTCCGGCTTTAAATATACCTTTGCACCAGTCTGGGAACTGAAATATTCGCTGTAAATTAAATTGGTTGGCTTGGTTACGCGTTTTACGATTTCACTCGCTTCTTCAAATTTGTCCAATGTAAACATCTCTTTATTCTTCCTCCTCTGTTGTAAATAATGCATTTACAAACTGTTCTGAATCAAACTTTTGTAAATCATCAATGGATTCTCCCACTCCGATATATTTTACAGGAATTCCCAGTTCCGCTTGAATTGCAACGGCAATACCTCCTTTGGCCGTTCCATCCATCTTTGTGAGAATAATGCCTGTAATATCCGCTACTTCGCTGAACTCCTTTGCCTGGGCAAGGGCATTCTGTCCGGTAGTTCCATCCAGTACTACCAGTGTTTCCCGGTATGCTTCTGGAAATTCCCGTTCAATTACACGGTTGATTTTCTTTAGTTCTTCCATCAGATTCTTCTTATTATGCAGTCTTCCTGCGGTATCGCACAAAAGGACATCTGCCTTACGTGCCTTTGCTGCTGCGATTGCATCATAGACAATGGCCGCCGGGTCTGCCCCTTCCTGACCGCCAATCAAATCCGCATTTGCGCGATTTGCCCATTCTCGTAACTGCTCTCCTGCCGCTGCACGGAAGGTATCTGCTGCTGCAAGTACTACCTTTTTATTCTGATCGCGTAATTTTCCGGCCAGTTTTCCTATGGTTGTGGTCTTTCCTACACCATTTACCCCAATTACAAGGACAGCCGATGTCCGTTCTTCAAATTCATACGCAGTCTTACCTACATCCATCTGTTCTTTAATACTTTCAATAAGCAGTTCCTTACATGCAATAGGTTCCTTGATATGCTGTTCTTTC
Organism: uncultured Bariatricus sp.; assembly: GCA_934307065.1. Taxonomy (GTDB): domain Bacteria; phylum Bacillota; class Clostridia; order Lachnospirales; family Lachnospiraceae; genus Allocoprococcus. The sequence goes on from CAKRCD010000003.1 coordinate 72,679, forward strand.
ACTTTGCGTTTCAGGTCATCCAAAATCGCATAAGTCGCCTTCACGCCCAAGTCTCCCATAATCAGAACCTCTTCCAGTTCTTCATAGAAATCATCATCTATCTGGGAAAAGCCGTGAAAAATACTGTCAATACCGGATACAATATTATTTCTGGTCTTACTAAGACCGGATACAAGCCGTTTAAAAAATCCTACTTTTTCCTCTGCCATCCTCTTTTTCTCCTTACTCTACTTGTCCAGTTCATTTTCTATCAAATCTACGGAAACTAGTGTGGAAATTCCCTTTTCCTGCATAGTAATACCGTACAATCTGTCAGCCGCAGTCATGGTTCCTCTACGATGTGTAATGACAATGAACTGTGTATTTTCTGTCAGTTTATGTAAATACTGCGCATAGCGCGTTACATTGGAATCGTCCAGCGCCGCTTCAATTTCGTCCAACAGACAGAATGGAGACGGCTTTAAGTTCTGAATAGCGAACAGAAGTGCTATCGCAGTCAAGGCTTTTTCTCCACCGGATAACTGCATCATATTCTGTAGTTTCTTTCCGGGCGGTTGTGCAATGATTCGTATGCCTGCTTCCAACACATCCTCGTCTTCCAACAGTTCCAGTGTTCCCTTTCCACCACCAAACAATTCTTTGAACACATGGTTAAATTCTTCTGCAATTCTTGCAAACTGCTCAGTAAACTGTTTCCGCATTGCCTCGTCCAGTTCTGCAATGATTTTCTGTAAAGTCTGTTCTGCCTCTATCAAATCATCATGCTGGGTTTTTAGGAACTGATAACGTTCCGCCAGATTCTTGAAATCCTCAATAGCATTGACATTGACCGGACCTAAGGCTTTGATTTCGGATTTGATTTCCTGAATCCGTTTCTTCATAGCCACCAAATCTGTCAGATTTTCATCCCGAAGTTCCAGTGCACGATTGTAGGTCAGCTCATATTCTTCCCACATATAGTTAATCTGTTTTTCAGAAGCTTCTTCGTACCCTTCCATTCTGCTGTTCAGGCGGAAGATTTCTTTGTCCAAATCAGCCATATGCTTCGATATTTCTTCTCGTTTCTCTAAGAATGCTTTGTTCTTCTGATTTAAATTCTCTTTCTTTTCCTGCGCACGTTTAATTTCACCGTGAATCTCTTCGAACAGTTCTTTGGATTCTTCAATTGCTTTTCTGGTGCCTGCAATCTCCTGTTCTTTTTCCTGAATTTCTCCGTTTGCCTCTTCTTTATTTTCATTTAAGGCATCCAGTTCTTCTTTGAACTTTTCTGCTTCTTCCTGAATACGTCCCAGATTTTCCTGTACAAACGCACTTTTCTGTTCCAAAGCAGCAAAGGCCATACGGAGTTCTTCATTTCTGCGGAGTTCCTTGCCCTCTGCTTCTCTTTCTTCTTCCAGTTTCTTCTGGTATTTATCCTGCTGCTGGGAAAGTTCCTGTTCCAGTTTCTCACTGGCCTGCAGTTCTACCTGGATAGATTCCAGATTTTCTTCGATTTCATGAATCTGATTATCCAGTGTGCCACGCTCTTTGTGGATATCATCGGTCAGAGTCCTCGCATATTTCTGCTTGGATGCAGCCTGCTCCAGATTCATCTTCGCTGTATTCTGTGCAACATATTCCTGCTGAAGCGTCTGCTTCAGAGCATCTACTTTCTCATATAAGTCGGTTCGTTCCTGTTTGGACTTTTCCACAACTTTCTGAAGTTCCAACCCTTCTTCTCTTAATCTTGCTACTGTTTTTTCCAGTTCCTCGATTTCTCTCCGGCGGCTTAACAGACTGCTGGTATTCTTAAATGCACCACCACTCATGGCTCCGCCCGGATTTAACAGGTCGCCCTCTAAGGTTACCATACGGAGGGACTGATGGTATTTTCTCGCCAGTTGGATTCCGGTATCAATGGTATCTACCACCAACGTCCTGCCAAGAAGATTCTCTGCAAGCTGCTCGTATGCTTTATCCACATGAACCAACGTGTTGGCTGTTCCAATCACACCCTTTTCTTTCAATACATCGGTTCTTGCCATTCCCTGGCCGGAACGCATCGCAGTAAGTGGTAGGAAAGTTGCCCGTCCAAACCGGTTTTTCTTCAAGTAACCAATCATTTTCTTGGCAACTTCTTCATTCGTTGTAACAATATTCTGAATGCTTCCGCCAAGTGCAGTTTCAATGGCAGTTTCATACTGTTTGTCTACCTTGATAATATCTGCTACAACACCCAGAATTCCCGGTTCTTCTGTTTTCTTCTCCATAACCTTGCGTATACTGTTCCCATAACCCTCGTAGCGCTCTGTCATGTTTTTCAGTGATTCCAGCCGGGAATTTTCTCTGTGATAAGTGGTCTGGCATGTACGAAGCTGTTCATTTTCTTTGGCAATCTGACTTTGAAGCTGTGTGATATGTGCCTCGTAGGATTTATTCTCTTCTACCATTTCCACGATTTTTTCGGAAATACGCTTCAATTCTTCCTCATACTTCTTATACAGGCTGCTCTGTTCCTGTGCATCACGCTCTGCTTCCATTAATCGCTTATAAAGCTGAGAGCGCTGCACCTTCATCTGTTCCATCATGGTGTCAAAATGCTGAATCTTGGTCTTGGTAGAAACCCGGTTATTCAGCACTGCCATCACTTCACTCTGACTCTTTTCCAAATCGGAGTAAGTGCTTGCGATTCTGGACTGAATGAAATCCAGAGTCTCTTTGGCTTCCCGCTGCTTTGCCATCTCTGTGTGAAGTTTTTCTTCAATAGAAGCCTGCTCCTTCTGCAGTGTCTCCTTCTGTTTCTTACGTTCCTCCAGTTCCATATAAATAGTCTGTGAACGTTTGCTGTAATGCTCATCATTCATTCTGGCACTGTGAATCTGCTCATTTAACAGTTCGATTCTGCTTTCAAGCTGCTGTTTTAACAGGGTCGTTTTATTTAACTGTCCCTTAGCTTCTTCCATTTCCGCTTCAATGACATCAACCTGTTCTTCAATCCGCTCATATTCTTTCTTCATATCGGCATGCTTCTGCTCTGCTTCTTCGTATTCGCCCTGTGTCAGTTCCAGCTTTTTCTGCACATCTTCCATCTGTTCTTTTAAACGGATACTCTCCAGTAGGAACATATTGATATCATATTTCTTTAATTCTTCTTTTTTCTTTAAATATTCTTTTGCCTTTTCAGACTGCCGTTCCAGAGGTCCAAACTGCTTCTCCAATTCTCCTAAAATGTCATTGACACGCACCAGATTCTGCTGTTCTTCTTCCAGTTTTTTCACGGACATGTTTTTTCGTCTTTTAAACTTAACAATACCTGCCGCTTCATCGAAAAGTTCTCTACGTTCTTCCGGTTTACCATTTAAGATTTTGTCAATCTGACCCTGCCCAATAATGGAATAGCCTTCTTTCCCAATTCCGGTGTCATAGAACATCTCATTGATATCCTTTAGCCTACATGCACTTCCATTAATCAGATATTCGCTTTCCCCCGAACGATACAATTTACGGGTAACCTTTACTTCTTCAAATTCTACCGGCAACTTATGGTCAGAATTATCAAGGGTAATGGCAACTGACGCATAACTGAGGGGTTTACGGTTCTCCGTTCCCGAGAAAATAACATCCTGCATATTTCCTCCACGGAGTTGTTTGGCCCTCTGCTCACCTAGCACCCATCGCACCGCATCGGCTACGTTACTTTTTCCACTTCCGTTCGGTCCAACGATTCCTGTAATTCCGTTATGAAATTCAAATACAATCTTATTAGCAAATGATTTGAATCCTTGTACTTCAATGCTCTTTAAATACATGTATCTCCACCTTTAATTTTCAAAATTGCCTGATATGCCGCATCCTGTTCTGCAGCCTTTTTGGTTCTTCCGTTGCCTGTCCCATACTGGATATCTCCTATAAGCACACCCACTTGAAACTGCTTGTTATGATCCGGTCCTTCTTCCTTCAGCAGTTGATAATTAATTGTCTGTTCCATTTTCCCCTGCACAATCTCCTGCAGGATAGTCTTGCTATCATAAAAGAGACGTTTCCCTTCCAAATCATTTAGAATATGTTTCAAAATAAACTCTTTTGCATTAGCAAAACCACCATCTAAATAAATCGCACCAATCAGCGCTTCCATTGCATCTGAAGTAATGGATTCCCTCTTTCTTCCACCGGTAGCATCTTCACCCTTACCAAGCAGCAGATATTCCCCCAGTTCCAGTTCGCGTGCGCAAAACGCCAATGCTTTTTCGCACACCATACTGGCACGCTGCTTCGTCATCTGTCCCTCCGGCATTTCCGGATTTCCGAAAAATAAATATTCACTGGAAACCAGTTCCAGAACAGCATCCCCTAAGAACTCCAGCCGTTCATTGCAATCCACTTTACGAAGATGTTTCTCATTAATATAAGAACTGTGTGTCATTGCATGTCTCAAAAGATTTTTATCATGGAAATGATATCCCGTTTTTTTCTCCAAACTTTCCAAATTTCTTCCCATATCTTCTCCTCATAAATTGAAAAAGCCCAGATAACGGGCTTTTTCAACGCTATTCTTAATTTACTGCATTCTTAATCTGTTCTACTGCATCACCTACTGTAGTAATCTTTTCTGCATCTTCATTATTGATTTCAATATCAAATGCATCTTCGATTCCCATGATAATCTGAATGACATCTAAGGAATCTGCTCCCAAATCATCTACAAATGTGGTATCCATTGTAATTTCTTCTTCCTTGCAGCCTAATACTTCAACAATAATTTCTTTTAATTTTTCAAATTCCATATCCTTATACCCTCTCTTTTCTTATTGCGTATTATCCGAAATACATTCTCTGATGCGCTCATTTATCCTTTGTTCTTTAAATGTTACACACTGTATAATGGAATTGCATACTTCCTTTGAAGTAGAACTTCCATGTGTTTTTACTACTAGACCATTTAGTCCTAGCAGCGGTGCTCCACCGTAAGCACTTGCATCAAAAGCTTTCAATGTGCTTTTTAGTGCCGGTTTCACGAGAAATGCGCCAATTCTACTTCTCAGACTTGTCATCATTCCGGCATTCACTTTGCTGACAAGTACAGAAGCAACCCCTTCGTACAGTTTCAGGATTACATTTCCCACAAACGCCTCACATACAACTACATCTGCCTGTCCATGTGGGATTTCTCTCGCTTCTATACTTCCAATAAAATTGATGTCCTGACATTCTTTCAAAAGCGGAAATGTTTCTTTTACCAGTGCATTTCCTTTTTCTTCCTCTGCCCCGATATTTACAATTGCAACTTTCGGATTTTTTACTCCCAAGACATGTTCCATATAAATAGAACCCATCTTGGCAAATTGTACCAGATGCGAAGGTCTGGCATCTACGTTTGCCCCGCAGTCAATCAACAGGGAAAATCCCTTTTCTGTTGGAATCAGTGGCGCAAGAGGTGGTCTTTCCACGCCTTTAATCTTACCAACCAGAAGCTGACCGCCCACCAGAACAGCACCGGAACTTCCAGCTGACACAAAGGCATCTGCCTCTCCATCCTTTACAAGCTTCATGCCCACTACAATCGAGGAATCTTTCTTCCTGCGAATCGCCATGACAGGTGGTTCTGCTGTCTCAATAATCTCTTCTGCATGAACAACACTAATCTGTTCTTTGTTATAAGTATATCCTGCCAATTCTTTATTAATGACATCTTCTTTACCAGTTAAGATAACATGGATGTCGTCTCTTTTCTGAATAGCTTCGATGGCACCTTTTATAATCTCATGCGGTGCATTATCTCCACCCATCGCATCCAGGACTACTTTCGTCATTTCTTTCATACTGTTACCTCCCAGCATTACTAGGTTATATTTTACTTGACATCACTGTAAAAATCAATAGTAATAAAAAAATGAAGTTGATTTCTCCACTTCTGTCAATGTTACATATATTGAGTATTTGTATTCATTTAAAAACGCTTTTCATTCTCATCATATTTGATTTCAAAATAATCCAGATATTTTTTATATCTGTCCTGAGCAGTCAGACAAGTATCTCTTAAATAACCCTTTTCTCTGTTCCACTCCTTTAAACCTCGATAGTAAAACATTTTCAGATTATCTTCTATAATAAACGGAACAATATTATGTTTCAAGCACTCTTTAAACATAATAATTCTTCCCACACGACCATTTCCGTCCTGAAATGGATGAATACGTTCAAATCTTACATGAAAATCAAGAACATCATCAAAAGTTACTTCTTTCTTTTTCTGATACTCATTTAGTAGTTTATCCATTTCCGCTTTCACTTTTTCCGGAGGAACAGTTGTCATATCTCCTACCATATTTTGTCTTGATTTGTATTCTCCGACACGAAACCATGAGAGTCGGCTGTCAGAGGTATTTGTTTTTAATATTTTATGAGCCGTTTTTATAAATTCCTCATCTAATGTATGATTCGCACAATCAATCATATAATCAAAACATTGAAAATGATTAATCGTTTCCATAATATCATCTACATTTACTGATTCTTTTTCCAATCCCAGCGTATTCGTTTCATAGATATATCTCGTCTGTTCCTCTGTTAATCTGCTTCCTTCAATATGATTAGAATTATATGCAAGTTTAATCTGGGTTTGATGATAGATGCCGCCCTTTAATTTTGCATTTTTTTCTTCTGTCAATCTATAAAGCAATGAATCTTCATCTGTTTCATATTCTAATTCCATTATATCTCCAGGCTGGCAATTCAAATAATCACATATTGCTACAAGGGTGGACATAGAAATTTGTTCATTCTTCGCTAATTTTGCCAATGTTGCAGAAGACAAATCAAGAGCCGAACCTAAATTTGTTTTTGTAATACATTTTTCATCAAGTATATGGAATAATTTCTTATAGGATATTTTCATATGAACACCTCTCTTTTATATAAAGATAGCATATATATTTATAAAAGTAAATATTTCTATTATTTTATTTATTTTTATAAACATTTTGTTGTATACTTATATATAAAATTAGGGGATACCGAACTGAATCGATATCCCCTATTCTTTGCGTTTTTAATTAATCCTGAGCAATGATTTCTTTCTTGTTATAAGAACCACAATTCTTGCAAACTCTGTGTGGCATCATAAGTTCTCCACATTTGCTACATTTTACAAGATTTGGAGCACTCATTTTCCAGTTAGCTCTTCTTTTGTCTCTTCTTGCTTTAGAAGATTTATTCTTTGGACAAATTGACATAGGTTACACCTCCTTAAAATTCTTATAAAGATCGCGGATAACTGACATTCTAGGGTCCAGACTTGTGTCTTCGCAGTCACATGATCCCTGATTGAGGTTTTGACCACATATGCTGCAAATCCCTTTACAGTCTTCGCTACATAGAACTTTCATCGGCCAGCCTACTAAAATCTCGTTGTAAAGCAACTGCTCTACGTCAAGATGATATCCGTCAATATAATTCGCTTCATCGGAATCGTCATCATCAGCTTCACAATCCATATTCACATTCTTCTCAATGTCCAGCTTCAATTCTGTTGGAACATCTTCCAGACAACGGTCACACGGAATCAAAACGGTAAGTGCTACATTCCCTGTAATGTGAATCTTCTTCTCTCCGGTATACTCTATTTCCAAGTGAACCGGACTCATCTTGGCAACCGGAAACTTTCTTCCGCTTACCTGTACAGATTCTGTCTCGGATATTACATCCTGAACTATGGTTCTATGTGGTTCTGATAAGACTTCAGATAGGTTTATTAACATAATTGTTACTCCTATTCATACCTAAACTATTATAACATGATTTTTTTCTTTGTCAACCAATATTTAGATGTTTTGCAATGTTTTGCAAAAAAGAATCACAAAATGTTACAGTCCAGCTAAAAAGCTGAACTGTAATCAAAAATATAAGGCATGTACCCTTTTTACGGATTGAATTATACTAAAGCAACTGTTTCTCTTGCGATTGCAAGTTCTTCGTTTGTCGGAATAACAAGTACTGTTACCTTAGAATCTGGTGTAGAGATAATCATTTCTTCTCCACGCTTTCCGTTCATTTCTTCGTTGATTTCAATTCCAAGATATCCTAAATATTTACAGATTCTTGCTCTTGTAGATGGGTCGTTTTCTCCGATACCTGCAGTAAATACAATGTTGTCTACACCATTCATTGCCGCTACATAGCTTCCAACATATTTTGCTACTCTGTATGCGAATACTTCAAGGGCTAATTCAGCTCTTTCATTTCCTTCTTCTGCTGCTGCAGCAAGGTCACGGAAATCACTTGAAACACCTGAGATTCCTTCTACACCTGATTTCTTGTTGAGTACGTTCATGATTCCTGCGATGTCAAGGTTTTCTTTCTTAGCGATGAATTCCATGATAGCTGGATCGATATCTCCTGAACGTGTTCCCATTACAAGACCTTCCAGTGGTGTAAGACCCATGGATGTATCTACAGATTCTCCGTTGAGAACTGCTGAAATAGAAGAACCGTTTCCAAGATGGCATACGACTGTCTTTGTATTGTGGTAATCTTTTCCAAGGAATTCAGCTACTCTCTTAGAAACGAAGCTGTGACTTGTTCCGTGGAAGCCATAACGTCTTACTTTATATTTATCATAGTATTCATGAGGAAGTCCGTAAGTATAAGCTTTTGCAGGCATTGTCTGATGGAAAGCTGTATCAAATACTGCTACCTGAGGTTTTCCTGGCATTAAGTTTTCACAGGTTGTGATACCGATTAAGTTTGCTGGGTTGTGAAGTGGTGCAAGGTCGCTGCATTCTTCGATTCCTGCTTTTACTTCTGGTGTTACAACTACAGAACTTGTGAATCTTTCTCCACCATGTACGACACGATGTCCTACTGCATTGATTTCGTCAAGGCTCTTAACTACACCTGTTTCGCTATTTGTAAGTGCATTGATTACAAACTGGATTGCTTCAGTATGTGTAGGCATAGCAAGGTTAGAAACTTCTTTTTCTCCGCCTGCTGGCTGATATGTGAGTCTTCCATCGATTCCGATTCTTTCACATAATCCTTTTGCCAATACTGCCTCTGTGTCAGAGTTAATGAGCTGGAATTTCAATGATGAACTTCCGCAGTTGATTACTAATACGTTCATTGTTTTTTCTCCCTTCGTGGTGTTACTTTATTATTTAAAATCATAGTCCACTATGTCCTCATTATATCCTATCTTCACTGCCTGCACAACATTTGTTATCTTTTTAACAATATTTATTTTCTCTGTTTTTTGTCAAATGATTAAATTTATAGTATAATCATTCAAAAGTCCATGTAAGGAGATTCAGGTTCAACATGAAAATTCTAGGAATCATTGCAGAATATAATCCGTTTCACAACGGACATTTATACCATATAAAAGAATCTTTAAAGCAGACCGGCTGTGACACAGCCGTAGTTGTAATGAGCGGAGATTTTGTACAGCGTGGCACCCCTGCCATCCTCTCCAAACATCTTCGCGCGGAAATGGCACTTGCCTGCGGTGCGTCTGTAGTGCTGGAACTCCCTGTCTGCTATGCCTGCGGAAGCGCGGAGTATTTTGCAGCCGGTGCGGTAGCTCTGCTCCATTCTCTTGGCTGTATCCACACCCTTTCTTTCGGAAGCGAGCTTGGAAATTTAACAAATCTTCAGCAGACTGCAGAAATTTTACTGGAAGAACCGGACAACTATAAAGAAAAACTCCGTCAGTATTTATCCAAAGGATTCTCCTATCCTGCTGCACGAAAAATGGCATTTCAGGACAATATTGAAAATCCTGATTTATGCAATGTCTTAGATACACCAAACAACATTCTTGGAATCGAATACTTAAAGGCTCTGCGACATATAAACAGCTCCATGAAACCATTTACCTTATCCAGAAAAGGGGCTGGCTATCATGCAGATCAACTTCACGAAACTTTTAGTTCTGCGTCTGCAATCCGTGCCTCTCTTTTACAGGCAGATGTACAACATAACTCCTGGGAATCAGAGGACAGCTTAAAGCAGATGCCTCCTGCTGCGGCACAGATTATGCGGAATAACTACAGCAGAGAAACACCTGTTTACAGCAATGATTTTTCTTTATTGTTAAAAGCGAAACTCCTGACAGAAACCTGTGATTCTTTGATGAAATACGCAGATATTTCTGAATCTCTGGCACGCAGAATCATAAATCAGAGAAACCAGTTTGTCAGTTGGGATGGGTTCTGCGAATTATTAAAAACGAAAGAACTAACCTACAGCCGGATCAGCCGGGCTCTTACGCATATTCTACTGGGTATTCGTACAGAAGACATGGCTGCTTATCAGGCCGAACAAAACTGCTGTTACGCACGGGTCTTAGGATTCCGCAAGGAGCATGCTGAAATCTTAAAACTGTTCAAGCAAAACAGTGCGGTTCCTGTTGTCACGAAATTAGGACAAATCAACGCACTTTCGAATGCCGGACAGAAAATGTTAGATACCGACTGCTATGCTTCCAACCTGTATGAATCGGTTATAACCGATAAATTTCATACACCATTTACGGAAGAACATTCGAAGTCACTGGTATTATACAAATAAAAAATGCTTTTTAAACACTTTTTTATAAAAAGACCTCCTGCAATATTACATGCAGGAGGCCTTTCTTATCATATTATGTTTTATGTTATATATATTCCTTATTTCACTTTCAGCTTCTTTGTTAGTGTGATGGCCCTTGCCCCAGGTCCGATATGGCAGCTTACACTGAGAGATAATGGCGCCATGTATACTTCATATTCTGGAAATGCTTCTTCAATTTCTTTCTTCCATTCTTCTGCTTCCTCTCTGCTTCCGGTATATGCTGCATCCAAATACATATCTTCCGGTCCATTGCAATCTGCAAAATCTGTGCTCATTAATTCACGAATTGTAGATAGCATGGTCTTTTTTGCAGATTTCCATCCTCTTGTCTTGGCAAAGGAATCCAGCTTTTCCCCTTTAATCCGGAGAACCGGTTTCAAATTCAGTACGGTTCCGATTGCTGCTGCAGCCGGTGTCAGTCTTCCACCTTTTTTCAGATACTTCAGTGTGTCAAGAGTAATATAAATATCCGAATCAAACTTTGTTTTTTCCAGTAAATCCTTGATTTCTTCCGCAGATATTCCATTTTCAGCCAGTTCCTTTGCTTCCAATACAGAACGTCTTTGCGTTACGGACACTCTCTGGTTATTTACTACCTGTACTTTACCATCATAATCTGCAGAAAGCATCATCTCTGTCTCATATGTGCTGCTCAGGCCACTCGATAATGGAATATGCACAATTTCATCATATTCTTCCAAAAGCTTATCCCACAATTCTATCACATCTCCGGGAGAAGGCTGGGAAGTTTTAATGTCAGCATCCTCGGCAAGCTTCTGATAAAACTGCTCCTGCGTAAGTGTAATATCTTCCAGAAATAATTCATCATTTATATAGAACGGTGTAGGGAGAACGTAAACACCTAACTTTTCCCCATCTGCCTGTGTAATTCCACTGTTACTGTCTGTCACAATCGCAATCTTACTCATTGCTTTTGTACCTCCTGTCTTCTCACTCAATTTGCTTCGTGCTTCGCACCGGCTTCATTATATGCACACAATCTCGGACATACATTCCCTCTTTGCCACAGCAATCGGAATCTCATCGCCCTTATATGGATTATTGCCCAAAGTAATCTCCAATTTCACTGTTTCATAGGCCAACTGCTCATAATTATTTTCCTTGCTCAAATGTCCAAGAAACACTCTTTTTATATTATCATGGAGTATATCACAAAGAAGTCTGCCTGACAATTCATTCGATAAATGTCCTTTATCCCCAAGCACTCTTCGTTTGAGTGGATAAGGATATGGGCCAACTTCCAGCATATGTACATCATGGTTAGACTCCAGTACCATTGCATTCACATTTTTCAGATGGTTCACTGTATACTCATCGTACTTTCCAAGGTCTGTCGCAACCGCCACGCGTTTATTCTCATTCTGCAGCGTATAACCGGTCGGTTCTTTTGCATCATGGGAAATGGTAAATGGCTGTATTTGGATGTCTCCCAGTGTAAATTCTTCATCTGCCGAAATCTCATGAAACAGTCCCTCCGGCATTTTCCCAAGGCTCTTACATTCTGTAATTCCCTGTAAGGTGCCTTTTGTAGCGTAGATAGGAATTTCATATTTTCGGCTGAATACCCCAAGCCCCTGTATGTGGTCTATATGCTCATGGGTAATCAGAATCCCTGACAGTTCTTCCCCTTTTATTTCCAGTTCACTAAGACCTGCTTCTATTCTTTTCTTGCTGATACCTGTATCTACGAGCAGATGAGTCTTATCACTCCCCACATAAATACAGTTACCACTACTGCCGCTTGCTATGCTGCATAATCTCATTCTTTGTCTGCTCCTGCTTTTTCATCACTTTTTCTATCTGTATCACAGTATCTGCAAATGCACCACTGTTGTCAATCACAATATCACATTTTTGGCGGAATTCTTCTTCCGAAGCCTGGGCATGCATAATACCGGTAATCTTTTCTTCCGAATAGCAGCGTGTATGACGCAGCCGTTCCCGTCTTACCGATTCTGTTGCATAAATATACCAGATTTCATCTAATATAGTCCGGTAATAATCTTCTGTCAACAGAGCCGCTTCCAGTACAAACAGCTTTGTGCCTTTCTGTTCTTCTTCTGCCATAAGTGCTTCAATCCGCCGGTTGACCGCAGGATGTACCATTGCATTCAAAAGCAGTCGCTCTGATTCGTTCCCGAAAATCAGACTGCCCAGCCGGTTTCTGTCGATAAATCCATCCTCTTTCAGAATCTGTTTTCCAAAATGCTCTATTATTTTATCATAACACACTTGTCCTGGCAATTGCAATTCATGTGCGATTAAATCTGCCTGATACACCGAAGTTTCCGGCAGCTTCGCCATATATTCCAGAACGGTACTTTTCCCCGCTCCTATTCCGCCTGTTATTCCAATTTTTACCATTCGAAACATCCGTTCCTTTTCTACTTTGCCTCGTACCAGTTACTTCCAACATGCATATCAATGACAAGCGGAACTGCAAGTTCTGCCGCATCTTCCATGCCCTTTTTCAAAATTTCTTTGACTTTATCAATTTCTTCTTCTTTTGTCTCAATCAGAAGTTCATCATGAACCTGAAGAACAAGCCGTGATTCCATATGATTCTTTCTCAGCTCTCTGTCCACTGCTATCATGGCTATCTTCATAATATCTGCTGCAGTTCCCTGAATCGGTGAGTTCATGGCAATACGTTCTCCGAACTGGCGCTGCATGAAATTACTGGAAGAAAGCTCCGGAATCGGTCTGCGTCTTCCGTAAAGAGTTGTCACATAACCATTTTCTTTGGCGTGCGCCACGGCGTCATCCAGAAACCGTTTAATCCCCGGATAGGTTTCAAAATACCGCTCTATATACTGCTGTGCTTCTTTCCTTGTAATACTCAAATCCTGACTCAGTCCAAAAGAGCTGATTCCATAGACAATTCCAAAGTTTACCGCCTTGGCATTTCTTCTCTGTAAATCAGTCACTTCATCAAATGGTGTATGGAATACCTGCGAAGCGGTAATTCTGTGAATATCTCTCGCTTCTTTGTATGCCTGAATCAGTTCTGCATCTCCCGAACAATGCGCCAGTATACGAAGTTCAATCTGGGAATAATCTGCGTCCACAAACACAAATCCCTGCTCTGGAATAAACACCTTACGAATCAATCGCCCTAATTCCATTCGTGCCGGAATATTCTGTAAATTTGGCTCTGTACTGCTGATTCGTCCTGTTGCCGTAATGGTCTGGTTGAATTTACCATGGATTCGTCCATCCTCTTCCCGGATAAATACGGCCAGTCCATCTGCATAGGTAGACTTTAACTTACTGAGCTGGCGATATTCTAATATCTTAGAAACAATCGGGTAATCCGGTGCAAGCTTGTCTAATACATCTGCTGCGGTTGAATATCCGGTTTTTGTCTTTTTTCCATTCGGCAGTCCCAGATGTTCAAACAAAATTACACCAAGCTGTTTTGGCGAATTAATATTAAATTCTTCCCCTGCCAGTTCATATATTTCCTTCTCCAGACGGACAATCTGTTCTCCCAGATGGTTTCCATATTCTTTCAAAGCTTCTGCCTCTACTTTTACCCCTGCCTGTTCCATACGGTATAAGGTATAAACCAGTGGCATTTCCACTTCCCGGAAAAGCTTCCACATCTGTTCTTCTTCTAATTTTTTCTGCAGTATTTCCGAAGCCGCATAAGCTGTGTAAGCTTCGTAGCATGCCTTTGTTTCTACGCTTGCCTTCTCATCAATCAACAGATTCAGATATTCCTGCGCAACGTCTGCATAAGTACAATCGTTCTTTAACGGGTTCAGCAGATAAGCCGCTACTGTGGCGTCAAATCCCACTTCTTCTTTTTCTATTTTCACATAAGACATATGTTCTTTCAAATCGAACACAACATAGGATTCTACCTGTTTTGCTGTCTCCTCAAGTTCTTTTAGAATCCAGTTTATATCAATTTCTTCCACCGCAGAAATGCAGTAGACCTTTCCATCGCCAAATGTGACTGCTGCTCCATCCATTCCTGCCATCTGTACAAATAACGGCAGCACATTGGTGGTGTCCTTATAAAGGGCAGCGCCAACCTTGGAAGCCTTCTTTGCCTGTTCAAAAATGTGCGCTGCCTCTGTCTGCTTCTTTACAATCCGGAAAGAGTCTTCCAATGCATTTTCCGTCTTGACATCAAATCTGGCAAGCAGATTCTTAAACTGCAATCTCTGAAAATATACATAAGCCTCTTCTGTATACAGATTACCCATCTTGGCTTCTTCCAGAGAATAATCAAAATCTGCATCTACATTGATTGTCGCAAGGGCTTTACTCATCTTCGCCTGTTCCCAATATTCTTTCAAATTCTTAGCTGCTCTCGGCGGTGTTACTTCATCAATGTGGGCATAGGCATTTTCAATGGTCTTGTATTCTACAACAATCTTCGTCGCTGTCTTTTCTCCAATACTCGGCACACCCGGAATATTATCTGATGTATCACCCATTAAAGCTTTCACATCGATAAATTCAGTTGGTGTTACCTGATATTTTTCTTTCACGTCTGCGGCATAATAATTTTCAATTTCTGTACCGGTTCTCTTGGTCTTTGGAATACGGATTTCCACATGCTCTGTTGCAAGTTGGAGTAAGTCTCGGTCTCCTGATATAATAACAACTTCCATCCTTGCATCTTCGCAGCGTTTTGACAAAGTACCAAGAATATCATCTGCTTCTAGACCTGCTTTTTCTACGATTTTAACACCCATGGCAGTTAATACCTCTTTCATCAGCGGCACCTGCTGTCTTAATTCTTCTGCCATCGGTTTTCTTGTCCCTTTATATTCGGCATACATCTCATGCCGGAATGTAGGTGCATGTACGTCAAATGCAACCGTCAGATATTCTGGTTTCTCTTCTTCCAGTATTTTAAACATAATATTCAGGAAACCATACACTGCATTTGTGTGGAGCCCTTCTGCGTTTGTCAAATCCGGAAGTCCGAAAAAGGCTCTGTTTAAAATACTGTGTCCATCTATCAATACAATTTTACTCATTTTGTAATGCACCTTTCTATTTATTCTGATAAAGAAAAAACTCCTTGAACATGCGTCAAGGAGTTTCCATGCCGGCGGCGGGACTTGAACCCGCACGTGGTCACCCACAACAGATTTTGAGTCTGCCTCGTCTGCCATTCCGACACACCGGCGTTCTTACGAACCGATATTTATACTACCATATTTTCCAAAGGTTCGCAAGATAATTTTACATAAATTTGCAAATTTATTTTGTAAACATAGGTTACAAATCCTTTTATCTGTCTGCCTTGATAAATTCTGCCGCTTCAATCATATTCTTTTCCAGTTCCGGATAAATATCCAGGCTATCAAACGTAGCAAAATAATCTTTCGGTGTCTCAGCCCGGCGGATTAACTCTACGCTTCCATCCTCTTTCAGTAAGATTTCCGCTGAGCGCAGACGACCATTGTAATTATAGCCCATGGAATATCCATGTGCTCCTGCATCATGGATGAAAAGCAAATCACCCATGTCTATCTTCGGCAGCTTCCGGTCAATCGCAAATTTGTCACTGTTTTCGCAAAGGGACCCTACTACATCATAAATCTGTGTACATGGTTCTTCTTCTTTTCCCATGACGGTAATATGATGATATGCCCCGTAAATCGCTGGTCTCATCAGATTGGCTGCACATGCATCCACCCCGATATATTCTTTATGTGTATGCTTCTCATGCACTGCTCTTGTTACCAGGCCACCGTAAGGTCCTAACATGAATCTACCAAGTTCTGTATAAATCGCTACATCGCCCATGCCTGCCGGAACCAGCACTTCTTCATAAACCTTACGCACCCCTTCTCCAATGACTTTGATATCATTCGGCTCCTGATCCGGACGATATGGAATTCCGATTCCGCCGGACAAGTTAATGAATTTAATATGCGCCCCTGTTTCCTGATGCAATTTAACCGCAACTTCAAAAAGAACCTTAGCCAGTGCCGGATAATAATCATTTGTTACTGTATTACTTGCAAGGAACGCGTGAATACCAAATTCTTTCGCACCTTTCGCCTTCAGAATCTTGAATGCCTCAAAAATCTGTTCCGTTGTCATTCCGTATTTGGCATCCCCCGGATTATCCATAATGCTGTTGGAAATCTTAAAAAGTCCGCCCGGATTGTAACGGCAGCTTATGGTCTCCGGAATCTTGCCGATTGTTTTTTCCAGAAAATCAATATGGGTAATATCATCCAGATTGATAATTGCGCCCAGCTTATCTGCAAGCAGATATTCTTCTGCCGGTGTATCATTGGAAGAAAACATGATATCCTCTCCTACAGAGCCAATGGTCTGTGAAAGAAGTAATTCCGTATAAGATGAACAGTCACATCCACATCCGTATTCCTTTAAAAGCTTAAGAATTGCCGGTGTCGGTGTTGCTTTTACTGCAAAATACTCTTTGTAACCCTTGTTCCATGAAAATGCTTCCTTTAATGCTTTTGCATTTTCACGAATTCCTTTTTCATCATACAGATGAAATGGAGTCGGATAGGTCTGTGCAATCTCCTCTAATTTTTCTTTTGTAATAAATGGTCGTTTTTTCATATCTGCTTCCCCCTCGTACTCTATTCTATAATCGCAATCCTCATCATATTGCTAAGTCCATCCCTCGTTGTCTTGTGTACATTTGGCGAAGGGATTCCGGCTGTCAGTACTACAACATCTCCGCTTTCTATAATTTTTTTTGCATTCAGTAAATCCACTGCTCCGGAACAAATATCCTCTGTAGTCTGGAATACCAGAGACTTCATTGGATGTACCCCCCAGAACATCTGCATTCGGCGAAGGGATTCTTCATTTGGTGACACACCGTAAATTGGAGTTTTCGGTCGGAACTTCGACACCACTCTGGCGGTTGCACCACTTACTGTTGGAGTAATAATGCACTTTGCTCCCAGCGTATCAGCCGTAGTCACGGTGGAATAACCGATTGCACTGGAAATTCCATGCTTCCATTTCATCAGATTCTTCTCCATGATTGCCGAATAATCCAGATGCTCCTCTGCGTTTTCTACGATTTGAACCATCATTTTCAATGCCTCTACCGGATATTTGCCCTGTGCAGTCTCGCCTGAGAGCATAACCGCATCTGTACCATCGTAAACCGCATTGGCCACATCCGTTACTTCTGCTCTGGTCGGACGTGGATTCCGGATCATAGAATCCAACATCTGGGTAGCTGTAATTACCGGTTTATAATTGTCGTTGCATTTCTGTATGATCATCTTCTGCAGATAAGGAACCTCCTCTGCCGGAATTTCTACTCCAAGGTCACCCCTTGCAACCATAATGCCATCGGCACAACGAATAATTTCATCAATATTCTGAATTCCCTGTTCATTTTCGATTTTTGCAATAATCGGAATATAAGGTGCTTTTAAAGATTTCAATAATGCTTTAATTTCCAAAATACATTCTGCACTTCGCACAAAAGAAGCTGCGATAAAATCAATACCCTGTGATACACCAAAAGCAATATCTTCTTTGTCTTTTTCTGTAATTGCAGGAAGTCTTACCGGAACCTTCGGCACATTGATTCCTTTCCTCTGCCCCAGTTCGCCTCCATTGAGTACCTTGCAGACAATCTCATGGCCCTTGCGTTCCTGTACCTCCAGATCAATCAGCCCATCATCAATTAAAATATGTTTTCCTACAGAAATATCATCTGCCAGTCCTGCATAAGAAATCGAAACCTTCTTCTCGTCACCGATAATTTCATCTGTGGTAAGGATAAATGTTTCTCCTTCCTTTAGCTCCACATTCCTCCCATCCTTCAAAAGTCCGGTTCTTATCTCCGGTCCTTTGGTGTCAAGAAGGATGGCTACAGGTATTTGTTCTTCTTCCCGAAGCTGTTTTAACATATCCATTCTCTGTTTCTGCTCATCATAATCCCCGTGTGAAAAATTAAATCTGGCAACATCCATTCCATTCTGAATTAGTTTTCTCATCAATTCACGGTCATTGGAGTTTGGTCCCATTGTGCATATAATTTTTGTCTTTTTCATTTCCATACCTCCATACTGAGCATATTTACTTCTGCATTACCTATCATTTTTCTTTTTACATTTATTTTACATGCTCATGTGTAAATAAATGGTCGCTGCAATATTCGTAATTTCCCTTACATTTCGAGCAGTAACGAAATTCCAGATTTGGGTCATCCAGCTCCGTTCTTCCGCAGACAGCACATTTGTGTCTTGCACCGTTTCCGTAATTCTGTACCGGTCTCTGTACTTGTTTTTGGAAATTCTTCCGGCGCATAACCTGCTTTGGATTGTAGCGCTGCATATTCCGGTTTGCGAAAAAGAAAATCAAAAAGTTCAATAGGGATGCAACAATAATAATTCTTGTTACCATACTCCCCTGAATCAAATCCATTCCTACCAAAACCACATCCAGAATAGCAAACCACTTCATCTTAACCGGAATCAGTCCCCAAAAAAGGACTTCCATATCCGGCATCATTGACGCACATGCAAGAAAAATGGACAAATTGATGTAATATGTGCTGACCACATTTCCAAATCCGCCCAACATCACCTGATACTTTGCATATATAATTCCATACGCAATAAATGCACCAATAATCGTAAACAGCATTCCGGAAAGCATATAAAGATTATACCGAAAAGCTCCCCAGATCTGCTCCAATACCTTTCCCAGAGAATAATAGCAAAGCATCATAAATACCACATAGATAAATCTGTTGGTAGGTGGAATGATTACCCAGCTTATCAGCCTCCACACCTGCCCCTGCAGTATCAGTGCCGGCTCCAGTGTAAAATATGTCAGCAGACTCGGCATTACCATACTGATGATATAGCCGATTCCGTAGCAGGCCAGCAGATATATGGTAAGATTTTTTATAGCATATTTTCCAAACTTCCGTTCCATTTTATTCAACCAATTCATATGTTTTCTCCTCATTATTTGTACTGTTGCTATTGTAGCCTCTCGAAATTCGTTTGTCAATTCTATCCAAAAACTTTACTTTCTTTACTGTTTCTTAACTAATTCTTCATGCTGTTTTTCTTGTTTTTTTTTCTTTCCTAGTGTAAAATTCAACAATGAATTAAAATATAACACACTTATTACATTAATAATAGGAAATATTTTCTAACTGTACGGAGCATACAGGATTCTGAATGAGGCATCTGAGGAATCCCCACATTTGAACAGTTACGATAAAATTAATTAGAACGAGGTAATACATATGAATCAAATAGAATTACATACGCTCGGCATTGATATTGGTTCTACTACGGTAAAAATTGCAATTCTGAATGATAGTAATGATGTTTTATTTTCTGATTACGAAAGACACTTTGCAAACATTCAGGAGACGCTTTCAGATTTACTGGGGCGTGCAATTCATAAACTCGGCCCGGTAAATGTATCCCCGGTTATTACCGGTTCCGGCGGGCTTTCCCTTTCCAAACATCTGGGAGTTCCTTTCGTTCAGGAAGTGGTTGCGGTATCGACTGCACTGCAAGACTATGCACCACAGACGGATGTCGCTATTGAACTCGGTGGTGAGGATGCCAAGATTATTTATTTTGAAAATGGAAATATCGAGCAACGTATGAACGGAATCTGTGCCGGCGGAACCGGTTCTTTTATCGACCAGATGGCATCTCTTCTTCAGACAGATGCTACCGGTCTGAATGAATATGCACATAATTATAAAGCTATTTACACCATTGCAGCCCGCTGTGGCGTATTTGCAAAATCCGATATTCAGCCATTGATTAACGATGGAGCTACCAAAGAAGATTTGGCTGCCTCTATTTTTCAGGCAGTTGTCAACCAGACCATCAGTGGACTTGCCTGTGGAAAACCCATCCGCGGTCACGTTGCATTCTTAGGCGGACCTCTTCATTTCCTTCCTGAACTGCGCGCAGCATTTATCCGCACGCTGAACCTGGATGATGAGCATACGATTGTACCAAAATACTCTCACCTTTTTGCCGCTGTAGGCGCTGCTAAAAATTCAAAATACGAAACACAGATGAACTTAGCCAGGCTGCAAAAGAAACTGGATGATCACATCCAGCTTGACGTAGAAGTGGAACGTATGGAACCATTATTCAACTCTCAGGCTGAATATGATGAATTCGAAGAACGCCATAAGAAACATCAGGTTCCTGTAGCAGACCTTGCTTCCTATAAAGGCAATGCCTATCTGGGAATTGATGCCGGCTCTACCACAACGAAAGCTGCACTTGTAGACGAGAACGGAACTTTACTTTATTCCTTCTATCACAACAACGATGGTGACCCGCTTGGCACAACGCTTACTGCAATCAAAGAGATTTACCGGATTCTCCCGGAGGGTGTTACCATTGCGCACTCCTGCTCTACCGGTTATGGAGAAGCTTTAATTAAGGCTGCGCTTCTTCTGGATGAGGGCGAAGTAGAAACTGTTGCACACTATTATGCTGCCGCTTACTTCGAACCGTCTGTTGACTGTATCTTAGATATCGGTGGACAGGACATGAAGTGCATCAAAATCAAGAATCACACGGTTGACAGCGTACAGTTAAATGAAGCCTGCTCTTCCGGCTGCGGCTCTTTTATCGAAACATTTGCAAAGTCTTTGAATTACAGTGTAGAAGACTTTGCCCATGAGGCTCTGTTTGCTACTCAGCCAATTGACCTCGGAACCCGCTGCACCGTATTTATGAATTCCAAGGTAAAACAGGCACAGAAGGAAGGAGCTTCTGTCGCAGATATTTCTGCCGGGCTTGCCTACTCTGTCATTAAAAACGCTTTATTTAAAGTTATCAAAGTATCAGATGCCTCTGAGCTTGGTAAAAATATTGTTGTTCAGGGTGGAACCTTCTACAACAATGCGGTACTCCGCAGTTTTGAAAAAATCGCTGGATGTCAGGCTATCCGTCCGGATATTGCAGGAATCATGGGTGCTTTCGGCGCCGCACTGATTGCCAGAGAGCGTTATGAATTTAAAGAATGTAAAAATACAACGATGCTTTCCATCGATGAAATTAATCGGTTAGAATATAGCACTACCATGGGTAAATGCCATGGCTGTACCAACAACTGCCGTCTGACAATCAACAAATTCAGCGGTGGACGCCGTTTCATCTCCGGAAACCGTTGTGAGCGTGGACTTGGAAAAGAAAAACAAAATCAAGATATTCCGAACCTTTTTGAATATAAAAATAACCGTTATTTTGGATATGAACCACTTTCCGAAGAACAGGCTACGCGTGGAGCAGTGGGTATTCCCCGTGTACTGAATATGTATGAAAACTATCCATTCTGGTTTACCTTCTTTACAAAATTAAAATACCGGGTGGTTCTCTCCCCTGCTTCTACTCATAAGATTTATGAACTTGGAATTGAATCCATCCCAAGCGAGTCCGAATGTTATCCGGCAAAGCTGGCCCATGGACATGTACAGTGGTTGATTAATGAAGGGGTACCTTTCATCTTCTATCCGTGTATTCCATATGAGCGAAATGAATTTCCAGAGGCCGACAATCATTACAACTGTCCAATCGTAACTTCATATGCAGAAAATATTAAGAATAACATGGAAGATATTGTTTCAGGTAATGTAGAATTTATGAATCCGTTTCTTGCCCTTACCACGAAAGAAACGGTAACCTCCGGTCTGATCCAGTCCATTGGCAAAGAAAAATCCATTCCAGAATCTGAAATCAGAAGTGCTGTTCACGCTGCATGGGAAGAACTGGCTGCCTGCCGTCAGGATATCCGCAAAAAAGGAGAAGAAACTCTGGCTTATATGGAAAAGACCGGACACCGCGGCATCGTACTCGCAGGACGTCCGTATCACTATGACCCGGAAGTAAACCATGGTATTCCGGAAATGATTACTTCTTACGGAATCGCAGTGCTCACGGAAGATTCTGTTTCACACTTAAATCCGGTAGAGCGGCCACTGATTGTCATGGACCAGTGGATGTATCACTCCAGACTATATGCTGCGGCAAACTATGTAAAGACCAGAGACGATTTGGACTTAATCCAGCTCAACTCTTTCGGTTGCGGACTGGATGCAGTTACCACAGACGCAGTAGCAGATATTTTATCCGGTTCCGGAAAGATATATACTTCCCTGAAAATTGACGAGGTAAATAACCTGGGAGCTGCGCGTATCCGTATTCGTTCTCTGCTGGCAGCCATCCGTGTCCGTGAACAGAAGAAATTGGAACGCACCATTCAGCCTGCTTCTATCAAAAAGGTAATATTTACCGAAGAAATGCGCAAGGACTATACTATCCTCTGCCCGCAGATGTCACCGATTCATTTTTCGCTGTTGGAGCCAGTATTACAAAAATCAGGCTACAAACTGGAAGTGTTAAAGAATGATAACAAAAATGCCATTAACATGGGATTAAAATATGTAAATAACGACGCATGCTATCCTTCTCTGCTTGTTGTAGGGCAGATTATGGAAGCTGTGTTATCCGGGAAATATGATACCGATAAACTTGCAGTCATTATCAGTCAGACCGGTGGTGGCTGCCGTGCAAGTAACTATATCGGCTTCATCCGTCGTGGTCTGAAAAAAGCGGGATACGGTCACATCCCTGTTATTTCCCTGAATTTAAGCGGACTGGAAAGTAATCCCGGCTTTAAAATTACACCAGGTCTGATTATAAAAGGTGCTTATGGACTGATTTTTGGTGACATCTTTATGCGCTGTCTCTATCGTGTTCGTCCATATGAAGCAGTACCCGGCTCCGCCAATGCTTTACATAAAAAATGGGAGACAGAAGTTATCCGTTATCTTACAAAAAGCTATCAGAGCCGAAGTGAATTCAAACGTCTCTGTCGTGCCATCGTAAAAGATTTCGATGAACTTCCACTGTTGGATATCCAGAAACCTCGTGTCGGGGTTGTCGGTGAAATCCTGGTAAAATTCCAGCCGGCTGCAAACAATCATCTGGTTGATTTATTAGAGCAGGAAGGTGCAGAAGCCGTTGTTCCGGATCTTCTGGACTTCTTCCTCTACTGCTTCTATAATACGAATTTTAAAGCAGATCATCTGGGTGCAAAGAAATCTTCTGCAAGAAATGCAAATCTTGGTATCAAGGCTATTGAATGGCTGAGAAAACCTGCTGCAGATGCACTCCGGGCAAGTAAACGATTTGATGCTCCGTCACACATCAAAGATCTTGCGAAGATGGCATCCGAGATTGTATCTCTCGGAAACCAGACGGGCGAAGGCTGGTTCTTAACCGGAGAAATGCTGGAATTGATTCACACCGGTGCTCCAAACATTGTCTGCACACAGCCATTTGGCTGTCTGCCGAATCATGTCGTCGGAAAAGGTGTTATCAAAGAACTCCGGCGCAGACATCCTGATGCAAACATCGTAGCCATCGACTATGACCCGGGTGCAAGTGAAGTAAACCAGTTGAACCGTATTAAACTGATGCTTTCTACCGCGCACAAAAAATTAGAAGGCTAAATAAAGAAATCTGTCTCGTGGCAAATTTCTCATAAACAGAAAAAACCGGCAAGGCGAAAATGTCTTGTCGGTTTTTTCTGTTTCAAATCATTTATAAAGGGTTATCGGTTTGTCCAGAAAGAATCTTATCAATGCTGACCAGTTTTACACTCAGAACAAACACCTTCGTTGCAACAGCCAGTTCTTCCGGTGTTGGGAATGATGGCGCAATACGAATATTACTGTCCTTCGGGTCATTTCCATATGGGAAAGTAGCTCCTGCAGGAGTCATCACAAGTCCTGCTTCCTTTGCTTTTGCTACAATTGCTTTCGCACAGCCTTCCATTGCATCAAAGGAAATAAAATACCCTCCGCGAGGTGCAAGCCATGTTCCAATCTCCAGACCGGATAATTCTTTATCGAGGCATGTAAGAATTGCCTCAAATTTTGGCCTTAATATCTCAGCATGCAATTTCATATGGGTTACCATACCATGAATATCCTTAAAGAAGCGCACATGTCTGAGCTGATTTAGTTTATCATGTCCAATAGTCTGTACTGCCATCATCTGACGAATATCTGCCATATTGGCATCTGAACCTGCAATCGCTGCAATTCCAGAACCCGGAAAACTAATCTTGGAAGTAGAACCGAACTTATAAACCATATCCGGATGTCCTTCCTTTTTACATTCCATCAGTATTTCTATCAGGTAATCCTGCTTGTCCTCATACAAATGGTGAATTCCATAAGCATTGTCCCAGAAAATTCGGAAGTCTTCTGCCGCCGGATTCAGCGTTGCAAAACGATGAACGGTTTCATCTGAATAGGTAATCCCCTGAGGGTTTGAATACTTAGGTACACACCAAATACCTTTAACAGCCGGGTCATTTTCCACATACTGCTGTACAATATCCATATCTGGTCCGTTCTCTGTCATCGGAACATTAATCATCTCGATTCCAAAATGTTCTGTAATGGCAAAATGACGGTCATATCCCGGAACCGGACAGAGGAACTTTACCTTGTCAAGCTTGCACCATG
The DNA here is from genome assembly GCA_934307065.1 of uncultured Bariatricus sp. Classification (GTDB taxonomy): domain Bacteria; phylum Bacillota; class Clostridia; order Lachnospirales; family Lachnospiraceae; genus Allocoprococcus. Next base: position 97,787 of record CAKRCD010000003.1, read on the forward strand.
GAGTACTTCCCATGATACCATGTGTCATGGCACGGGCTACTGTATCAAACATCACATTCAGGCTGGAATTTCCGAAAATGATAATATTATCTTTCGGCACTTCCATCATATCAGCAAACAACTGCTTTGCTTCTTTAATACCATCAATCACACCGTAGTTTCTGCAGTCCACACCTTCTATACAGACCAAATCTGAATCACTGGTCAATACATCCATCATTCCCATGGACAAATCAAGCTGTGCTTTCGATGGTTTTCCACGGGACATATCCAGGTGAAGTCCCTGTGCTCTTACCTTATCAAATTCTTTTTCTAATTTCTTCTTTATTTCTAATAACTCTTCTCTGCTTAAGTCTTTATATGCTGTCATTTTTAAATACCTCGTCCTCCTGAGACTTTCATGGTATTTAGTATAACACAAAATGACTTTTCGTCAATTGATTCTTGCAATTTTCTTTTATTATATTTTGCTTTTTGTTGATTTTACCACCATTTTATGAATTATCAATTTATTTTTTATTCATTTTATGCAATCTCACATGTGGGTAAATTGCATTTTCCTGTAAATGCAATACTTATTTCTTACAGACCCGGAATCAAAAATCAATTAGATCTTTTCCTATACTCTTATTAAAAGCGATTCCCCTGACATTTCCTTTGGTTTCGGAATCCCCATAAGCTCCAGCAACGTCGGTGCAATGTCTGCCAGACAGCCTCCTTCCCGAAGCCCATATTCTTTCCGGTTAATCAGAATGAATGGAACCGGATTGGTAGTGTGCGCTGTAAATGGTGCGCCCGTCGCTTCATCTATCAGCTGTTCTGCATTACCGTGGTCTGCACACAGAAACATTTGTCCATCTACCTCTTTTAATGCCTCCACTGCTCTTCCAACACAGGCATCTACCGTTTCTACTGCTTTAATTGCTGCCGATTCTACACCAGTATGACCGACCATATCCGGATTTGCAAAATTAATAATTATCACATCGTATTTCAATGACCGTATGGCTTCTACAAGCTTATCGCAAACTTCCGGTGCGCTCATCTCCGGCTGTAAATCATAGGTTGCGACTTTGGGCGAATGGACCAGAATCCGTTCTTCTCCTTCATTTGGCTCTTCCACACCTCCATTGAAGAAAAAAGTAACATGCGCATATTTCTCTGTCTCAGCAATACGGGCCTGTTTCAAACCACATTTTGCCAGATATTCTCCCAATGTATTTTCCAGTTTTGTCTTTGGAAAGGCAACACTCTTATTGGGAATCGTAACATCATATTCTGTAAAACATACATAAGTAGTATGTATCCTCTTTTCTCTTGGAAATCCGTCAAATACATCCGCACAGAATGCTCTGGTAATTTCTCTTGCACGGTCAGGACGAAAATTAAAGAAAATAACAGAATCCCCATCCTTTACTTTTCCAACCGGCTCTCCATCTTTCACAATAACAGTCGGAACAACAAACTCATCTGTCACTTCCTGCTCATACGATTTTTCAATAGCTTCCACCGGATTTTCTGCCCTGTTACCTTTTCCATTTACCATGGCTTCATAAGCCTTTTCTACACGCTCCCACCGGTTATCTCTGTCCATTACATAATAACGACCGATTACCGTAGCAATCTGTCCTACACCGATTTCCTGTATCTTCTCCGTCAGTTCACGGACATATTCTTTTCCTGACATCGGCGGGGTATCGCGGCCATCCAGAAAGCAGTGTACATATACATTGGAAATCTTCTGCCTTTTTGCCAATTCCAGAAGTCCATATAAATGAGCATTGTGACTATGCACACCTCCATCTGATAGCAAACCAAATAAATGCAGATCCGAGCTATGCACTTTTACATTTTCACATGCTTTTATCAGTTCTGAATTTTCAAAGAAATCACCATCCTGAATGGACTTTGTTATCTTTGTTAAATCCTGGTACACAATTCTTCCGGCCCCCATGTTCAGATGTCCCACTTCAGAATTACCCATCTGACCATCAGGCAGTCCTACATAACGGCCACTGGCATTCCCTTTCACAAACGGATACTCCTTCATGAGTGCATCCATTACAGGAGTGTCTGCCTCTGCCACCGCATTTCCAATCTTGTTGTCATTTAATCCATAACCGTCCAGTATCATCAAAACTGTGGGTTTCTTACTCATTCTTTCTGCTCCTTATATTACATCCGATAATTCACAATTTTTCCAAAATCCGGTTTCAACGATGCGCCACCTACCAGACCGCCATCAATGTCCAGCTGTGCAAAAAGTTCCGGTGCCGTATCCGCATTTACAGAACCACCATATTGAATCCGGATTGCTTCTGCCGTATCTCTATCATAAATTTCACAAATGCACTGACGGATTGCCTTGCAGACTTCCTGTGCCTGTGCTGTAGTTGCGGTTTTACCGGTTCCGATTGCCCAGATTGGCTCATATGCAATTACCGCTTTCTTTGCCTGTTCTGCGGTAATTCCCAGAAATCCAATCTTTACCTGCTGACGGATAAAATCCATAGTAACTCCCTGTTCCCTTTGTGTCAAAGTCTCTCCACAGCACATAATTGGTGTCAGACCATATTCGAACGCTTTGTGCATTTTCTTATTAACGGTTTCGTTGGTCTCTGCAAAATATTCCCTGCGCTCAGAGTGTCCCAGAATCACATACTTTACTCCGGCATCTACCAGCATACCCGGTGCTATTTCCCCGGTATACGCGCCTTTGTCTTCGAAATACATATTTTCCGCACCGATTTGGATATTACTGTTCTTCGCAGCCTCTATAGCTGGAATAATATCAATGGCAGGAACACAAAGCACTACATCCACTTCCGGATTTACCACGAGTGGCTTTAACGTATGTATCAATTCCACCGTTTCCGTAGGCGTCATATTCATTTTCCAGTTTCCCGCAATCAGTTTCTTTCTTTCCATAACATATCTCCTACTCCGGCATTTTATTTATCGTTTGCAGCCGCAACACCCGGAAGTTCCTTTCCTTCCAAAAATTCCAGTGATGCGCCTCCACCGGTAGAAATATGTGTCATCTTATCTCCATAGCCAAGCTGATTTACGGCTGCTGCACTATCGCCACCACCTATAATAGTCACTGCCTCTGTGTCAGCAAGTGCTTTTGCCATCTTTTTCGTACCATCTGCAAAATTCGGCATTTCAAAAGCACCCATCGGTCCATTCCATACGACCGTTTTTGCCTCTTTCACTGCTGCTGCATAAAGTTCAGCAGTCTTTGGTCCGATATCCAGTCCCATCCAGCCGTCTGGAATCGCATTTGCTTCTACCACTTTTCTGTTTGCGTCATTGGAAAAAGCATCAGCAATTACAGTATCCACCGGAAGCAACAGCTTCACACCTTTTTCTTCTGCCTTTTTAATCATGTTCAATGCATATTCACAGTAATCTTCCTCCAACAGAGAGTTACCAACAGAACCGCCCTGAGCTTTGCTGAAAGTGTAAGACATCCCACCACCGATAATCAATGTATCTACTTTATCTAACAAGTTCTCAATTACAGAAATTTTGCTGGATACTTTCGCGCCGCCAAGGATAGCAATAAATGGTCTTTCCGGATTATTGACCGCATTTCCGAGAAAATCGATTTCCTTCTGCATCAAATATCCTACTACTGCTGTATCAACGTATTCAGTAACTCCCACATTAGAACAATGCGCACGATGTGCCGTACCGAATGCATCATCCACAAACACATCGCAAAGAGAGGCAAGTTCCTTTGAAAACGCTTCCCCATTCTTTGTTTCTTCCATGCGGTAGCGCGTATTTTCAAGCAGTATCACTTCTCCATCTTTCATTGCTTCCACTGCTGCTCTTGCATTTGCTCCAACTACTTCCGGATCTGCTGCAAATTTAACTTCCTGTCCTAACAGTTCACTTAAGCGCACTGCAACCGGTGCCAGAGACAATTCTGGCTTTGGTTCTCCTTTGGGTTTGCCAAGATGAGAACAAAGAATGACTTTCCCTCCATCTGCAATTAATTTCTTGATTGTTGGAAGTGCAGCCACCAGACGATTCTCATCGGTAATCTTTCCATCCTGTAATGGAACATTGAAATCGCATCGAACCAGAACTCTTAACCCTTTCACATTAATGTCATCCACTGATTTTTTGTTAAGCATAGTATTAACCCTCTCTATATATTTGATTTTATCTATATATTTGATTTTATAATAGAAGAAGCATTTCCTCTCATATGAAAAGGTCCGGTCCTGATAAACAGACCGGACCCTTATCAACTTTTCTATTTCTTATAATAATGTGCCAAAATATTCAATCGTTCTAACCATCTGGCTTGTGTATGAGTTTTCATTATCATACCAAGCAACTACCTGAACCTGTGTAGTTCCGTTATCAAGCGGAATTACCATAGTCTGTGTAGCATCAAATAAAGAACCATATGTCATACCTACAATATCACTGGATACAATCGGGTCTGTGTTATATCCAAATGATTCATTAGAAGCTGCCTTCATAGCTGCATTGATTTCATCCACTGTTACATTGCCTTCCACAACCGCTGTTAAAATAGTAGAAGAACCTGTCGGAGTTGGAACGCGCTGAGCAGAACCGATTAATTTGCCTTTCAATTCCGGTACTACAAGACCGATTGCTTTTGCTGCACCTGTGCTGTTCGGAACGATATTCACTGCTGCTGCACGGGATCTTCTTAAATCGCCTTTACGCTGTGGTCCATCCAGTGTCATCTGATCTCCAGTATATGCATGAATTGTACACATAATACCTGATTTGATTGGTGCAAAATCATTCAATGCTTTTGCCATCGGTGCAAGACAGTTTGTTGTGCATGAAGCTGCGGAAATGATATGGTCATCCTTCGTAATAATGTCGTGATTTACATTATAAACAACAGTTGGAAGGTCATTTCCTGCCGGTGCAGAAATGATAACATTCTTGGCACCCGCTCTTAAATGTGCCTCTGATTTTTCCTTTGATGTATAAAATCCGGTACACTCCAAAACTACATCTACATCCAATGCTCCCCATGGGAGATTCTCTGCATTCTGCTCTTTGTATATCTTAATCTCTGTTCCGTCCACTGTAATGGAATCTTCTCCTGCTGTAACTTTATCACATAATGCATATCTGCCCTGTGTAGAATCGTACTTTAATAAGTGAGCCAACATCTTCGGAGATGTCAAATCGTTGATTGCCACAATTTCATATCCTGCTGTTCCAAACATCTGTCTGAATGCAAGTCGTCCAATACGTCCAAATCCATTAATTGCTACTTTTACTGCCATGATTCTTTCCTCCTAAAGTTCCGACATTTTATATAATAACGGTAACTTTTTTGCATTATCATATAATCATCAATCACAATTATTGTACTAAACGCACCATCAAATTTCAAGTGCATTTTCCCTTTTTACGCCTCTTTACATAAATTCATCAAATTTTCTTAAAAATCCGTTTTCTCCCCTTTAATTTTGTGAAATATTTAACATCGCATAAAAAGCATATAATAACAGCAGGTCTTATTCAAGACCTGCTGCATTGATGTTTCTTATAGCCGCCTATTTTTTTAGATAATGGTACCTCCACCGAGCACGTAATCTCCATCATAAAATACAAGTGCCTGTCCCGGTGTCACTGCTCTCTGTGGTTCATCGAACACACAAAGGATTTCATCTTCTCCTGTCCGTTTTGCCGTACACCACGCACCCTTATGATTATATCTGATTTTTGCGAATACATGCATATCGTCTTCTATGTCTGCCATTGACATAAAATTTAACTTCTCTGCCCGCACTTCCCGGGTCATAGAATCTTCATTGGTTCCAATGACCACCTCGTTGGTCTCCGGACGGATTTCCAGTACAAATGCAGGATGTCCAAGGGATAAACCGAGTCCTTTGCGCTGTCCTACCGTATAATGGGTAATTCCTTTGTGTCTGCCCAATATCTTTCCATTCAACGAAACAAAATTGCCTTCTGGAATTGTTCTGTTGCATTCTTTATCAATAAAAGAAGCATAATCGCCATCCGGAATAAAACAAATATCCTGGCTGTCAGGTTTATGTGCAATCGGAAGCCCAATATTCTCTGCTATCTGCCGGATTTGTTCTTTTGTGTAAGCCCCAACCGGCATCAGTGTATGTTTCAACTGGTTCTGAGTCAGGTTGTAGAGTGCATATGTCTGGTCTTTTGTCTTGGTCGCGGAATGTTTAATCGCATATCTTCCGTTTGCAAGATAGTCTATCTGTGCATAATGGCCTGTGGCAATATAATCTGCGCCAATATCCATGCTTCGCTTAAGAAGCGCTTCCCATTTCACATATCTGTTACAGGCAATACATGGATTCGGTGTTCTTCCCCGGAGATATTCTCCGACGAAATAATCAATTACCTGTTTCTGGAACTCCTGCCTGAAGTTCATGACATAATATGGAATACCAAGCATGGAAGCAACTCTTCTCGCATCATCCACTGCCGAAAGTCCGCAACATCCGCCATTTTCTTCCTGCACAATATTCTCTGTCTCCTGCCATATTTGCATGGTAACTCCAATCACATCATATCCTTGTTCCTTCAGCAGATATGCCGCAACGGAAGAATCAACTCCACCGGACATGCCTACCACAACTTTCTTCTTTTCCATTCTAATATTCTTCTTCCTCTTCCCCTTCATGGATATCAGACTTCGGTTTTGAAAGACCTTCAATCTTGATTCCATTTTTCTCTGCGTAATCCCAGAGTGCAGCATGAATTGCTTCTTCCGCAAGAAGTGAGCAGTGTACCTTAACCGGTGGAAGTCCATCTAATGCTTCCATAACTGCTTTATTGGTTACCTGCATTGCTTCTGAGATATTCTTTCCTTTTACTAATTCTGTAGCCATGCTGCTGGTTGCTACTGCTGCACCACAGCCAAATGTTTTGAATTTAACATCCTGAATAATTCCATCTTTATCAATATCGAGATAAATTCTCATAATATCGCCACATTTTGCGTTTCCTACGGTTCCTACTCCGCTGGCATTTTCAATTTCTCCCATATTTCTTGGATGCTGAAAATGATCCATTACTTTTTCTGAATACATAATCCAATTCTCCTTCACTTATTATAATCTATTTTTCTTCATTTTTCTTCTGTTTTTTCACAAAATCTTCGTAAAGCGGTGACATATTACGCAGATTTGCTACGATTTCTTTCAACTTGTCCACAACAAAATCTACCTCTTCTTTTGTTGTCTCTTCGCTCAGTGTCAGTCTCAAAGAGCCATGTGCCTTTTCATGTGGCAGTCCGATTGCCAGAAGCACATGAGATGGATCCAGAGAACCTGATGTACAGGCAGAACCACTGGATGCACAGACACCTGCCATATCAAGCATGATCAGCATAGATTCACCTTCTACAAATTCAAAGCTGACGTTGACATTGTTTGGAAGACGCTTTGTTGTATGTCCGTTTAATCTGCTGTATGGAATTTCATCCAGAATACGTTTTATCATGTAATCTCTTAATTCTGTCTCATATTTGATTCTTTCATCCATGGTTGCAACTGCACGTTTTACAGCTGCTCCGTATCCTACGATACCCGGAACATTTTCTGTGCCGGCACGACGTTTTCTTTCCTGTGCACCACCATGGATAAAGGAACGAATCTTTACACCCTGTCTGATATATAAGAAACCGATTCCCTTCGGTCCGTTTAATTTATGTCCGCTGGAACTGAGCATATCAATATGACATTCATCTACATGAATCGGAACATGTCCAAATGCCTGAACCGCATCTGTGTGGAATAATACACCATGCTTCTTTGCAATTTCTCCGATTTCTTTGATTGGTTCAATGGTTCCGATTTCATTGTTTGCAAACATTACAGAAATCAGAATTGTATCCGGTCGAATTGCATTTTCCAGTTCTTCCAACGAAACCAGCCCATCTTTATCCACATCCAGAAATGTAAATTCGTAACCTCTCTTTGTCAGATATTCCGCTGTATGAAGGATTGCATGATGCTCAATTTTTGTAGTAATGATGTGTTTTCCTTTGCTTTCATATGCCTCAGCAGTTGCTTTTAATGCCCAGTTATCAGATTCCGTACCACCTGCCGTAAAATATATTTCATTTCCTTTTGCACCGATTGCATCTGCAATAATCTCTCTCTGCTCTGTTACAACCTGCTTATTTTTTGATGCAATGCTGTATATAGCAGACGGATTTCCATACTGTTCTGTAAAATATGGAATCATTGCTTCCAATACTTCCGGTGCTGTTTTGGTTGTTGCTGCATTATCCAAATAAATTATTTTGCTCATCATTTTGTTCCTCCTTCAACTTTGCTTCGTTCAACCAGTTCATCTATCATTATTTCATCTATTGTGTGAATGATACTTTCATTTATCTTTTTCCATACGTATTTTGTCACACACTGGTCTTTCATACGACATTCTTCATCGTCATGGAGCGCTGCGCAGTCAACTAGTTCCATATCTCCTTCCAAGGCACGCAATACATCACCTACAGACACTGTACTGACATCCCTTGCAGGTACATATCCTCCGCCAGCTCCGCGGATACTTTTCACTAATCCGGCTTTCTTCATCTTGGCCATCAGTTGTTCCAGATACCGTTCTGACAAATGCTGACGCTGGGCAATGCTTCCTATGGAAACAGGTTCTTCACTCCCATATCTCGCCAAATCTATATATGCACGCAGTCCATATCTTCCTTTCGTCGATATTTTCAATCAACCGCCTCCATTTCCTACTAACGTACTAGGATTTACGGATATAATTTAACACATAAATCCTTCCATGTCAACGTATTGAAGAAAAAATTTCAAGCATCCATTTCACTACAGGAGGATTCATGTATGTTTCCACAACAATTCCCGCAAACATCATAATCACAACCGTTCCCATTTTCCAACCATTCCATCTGATATTCTCGCTCTCCATAAAATAATTAATAACTATAGCATATGCAAATCCATAAAACAATATCTGAGGAAACAGTGCCGCCACATAAAACAGCATTCCAATGATTCCCATACGCATCACAGCAGCAACAGCCAGGATTCCACCTGCAAAGCCTGTCCATAAAAGACAGACCGCACCTGCTATTTTGCGAAACCGTGTCATGCCGGCAACTCCCAGAAGTGCCAGCGGTAACGTTCTCTGTTTTATCAAATAAATAAAATACTGTTCTGCCACAATCTGCTGGTTTGCATACTGTCCAAGAAAAAATTCATGAAAAATTCCTGTGGTTGTCACATACTTTGAACCGACAAAATTAGCATATACAATTCCAAGCAAAAAACCTGCCATATATAAGAAAAGTAAAGAGTAATATTTATTTCTGTGAACCACGTATCTTTCCTCCGTTCTACCGATATTCCATTATATGTCCGGTTTTGCTTTTTATGATATTCCTGTTCCTTACCTTTCCCATATACAATATCAGCTTTCATCCATTTTTTACCAATTTGATACCAATCATATCATACGAAACCGTATATTATAGGACAAAGCAAAAAAAGGTGCGAAGTACTGGAATCCTTGTTTTTCCAATACTTTCGCACCTCTTTTGAATTTCTAAATTAATGGTTATCGCTATTTGGCATAATCAGTAACACGTGATTCACGAATTACATTTACCTTAATCTGCCCTGGATATTCCAATTCGAATTCAATCTGTTTTGAAATATCTCTTGCCAGTAATACCATATCATCATCAGATATCTGTTCCGGAACTACCATTACGCGAATCTCTCTACCCGCCTGAATTGCAAAAGACTTATCAACCCCTTTGAACTGGTTGGTTATTTCTTCTAACTGTTTTAATCTGTTTGTATATGTTTCCAATGTTTCTCTTCTTGCACCCGGTCTTGCAGCTGAAATGGTATCTGCTGCTTGTACAACACACGCAATCAGAGATTCTGGTTCCACATCCCCATGATGTGCCTCCACTGCATTAATAATAAGTGGAGATTCCTTGTACTTTCTGCACAAATCTGCACCAATCTGAATATGAGACCCTTCCACATCATGGTCAATTGATTTACCAATGTCATGTAAAAGTCCGGCACGTTTTGCAGTACGGACATCCAGCCCGATTTCCCCTGCTAACAATCCAGAAAGCTGTGCTACCTCGATAGAATGCTTAAGTGCATTCTGACCATAGCTTGTTCTGAACTTCATACGTCCAAGAAGGCGGATTAATTCCGGATGAATTGCATGTACACCAACTTCCAGTGCTGCTGCTTCACCTTCTTCACGAATCATTGTATCCACTTCTTTTTGTGCCTTTTCTACCATTTCTTCGATTCTTGCCGGATGGATACGTCCGTCAACAATCAGACGTTCCAATGCAATTCTTGCCACTTCCCTGCGAATCGGGTCAAATCCTGATAATACTACCGCTTCCGGTGTATCATCAATTATCAGTTCCACTCCGGTCAGGGTTTCCAGAGTACGGATATTACGTCCTTCTCTACCGATAATTCTTCCTTTCATCTCATCACTTGGAAGCTGCACTACAGAAATTGTAGTTTCAGCCACATGATCTGCTGCACATCTCTGAATTGCTGTCACGACGTATTCTTTTGCTTTCTTTTCCGCATCTTCCTTCGCCTGATTTTCCAATTCTTTAATCATCTTTGCAGTATCATGTTTTACATCTTGTTCAACAGTTTTTAACAGATAATCCTTTGCTTGTTCGGAGGTTAGTCCTGAGATTCGTTCTAGTTCCTGTACTCTTTGCTTGCTAAGCTCTTCTACTTTCGCTTCGCGCTGCCTCATCGCTTCTTCTTTTGCCGTGAATGATGCTTCACGACGTTCAATAGCATCCGAACGCTTATCTACGGCTTCCTCTTTGGAAAGGACACGCTTCTCATAACGCTGTAACTCTGCTCTACGTTCTTTTGTTTCTTTTTCGAGCTCATTCTTTGTTTTGATAGATTCTTCCTTAATCTCCAAAAGGGACTCCTTCTTCTTTGCCTCGGCCGTTTTCAATGCGTCATCTATTATTTCTCTTGCTTTAATATCAGCATTCCCAATCTTGGAATTTGCATCATTCTTTAACTTGGATACTGTTGCAAAATAAGTAATAGGCACTGCCACTATCATGGTGACAACTACTGCAGCAATAGCTATTCCTATTATCGGCACAGGAGCACCTCCTTATTTAGTTTTCATTGCACAAAGTACAACAGTTAAATTTTATACTGTTTTAGTAAATATGTCAAGCTTTCGCCAGTGCCTTTCGAATTTCTTCGTAAGAAAATCCTTTTCTCATCAGATATCCATACATTTTCTGCTTCTGTTTTTCATCCATCTCAGAAGGCACCCATCTTTTTTTCTCCATAAGCCTTAAAATTGTATCTGCTTCTGACTCTTCCTGATACATTTCTTCCAGTATAAAATCTACCTGCTCTCCTTTGACACCTTTCTGTCCCAGGAGCATCTTGATTTCCCGTTTGCTCTTATTCGCCTTCTTACTGATAACAAAATTACGGACATACGCTTCATCATTGATATACCCAAAAGATTTCACATAAGAAATGGCAGCTTCCACCACATCTTCCGGATACCCGTTCTGAGCCAGTTTCTCCCGGAGCTGATGTTCGGTTCTTGGCATGGCATTCAGCAAATGCATGGCCCGCAGCTTTGCGCGCTTTATAAGTACCTCACTTTTAATCCGGACTATGGTTTCTTCTGTTATCTCATGTCCTTTTCGTACCTGATACTTAGACAATTCGCCTTTGTATAATACAAAGGCGAATGTTTCATCAATATAAATATGATATCTTGTCTTCGTCAGGGCTTCGATTTCTGTCACAACCATCTATCTGTCACCTGCGCACCTGAATTTATTTTTCTTTGTTCTCATTATCCTCTGCTGCTTCTTCTCCAAGTCCGTAATGCTCACGAACTTTTTCTGCGATTTCTGCCATAATTTCCGGATGTTCTGTCAGATAGGTCTTCGCATTCTCTCTGCCCTGACCAATCTTTTCTCCATTATATGCATACCATGCACCACTCTTGCTCACTACATTCACATTGGCAGCTAAATCCAGAATATCCCCTTCTTTGGAAATACCTTTACCGAACATAATGTCAAATTCAGCCTCTTTAAACGGAGGTGCAATCTTATTCTTCACAATCTTGACACGGACACGGTTACCAACCATCTCACCGCCCTGCTTTAATGTCTCAATTCTTCTGATGTCCATACGCACAGAAGCATAGAACTTCAGCGCACGACCACCTGTCGTTGTCTCCGGATTACCGAACATGACACCTACTTTTTCCCGTAGCTGATTAATGAATATAACAACACAATTAGACTTACTGATTACCGGTGTCAGCTTTCTGAGTGCCTGAGACATCAGTCTTGCCTGAAGACCCACATGAGAATCTCCCATATCTCCTTCTATTTCCTGCTTCGGAACAAGTGCAGCTACTGAATCCACTACAATAATGTCAATTGCACCGGAACGAACCATGGTTTCAGTAATTTCCAATGCCTGGTCTCCGCTGTCCGGCTGGGAAATATATAATTCATCAATATCCACACCGATATTCTTTGCATATACCGGGTCTAATGCATGCTCTGCGTCTATAAATCCTGCAATTCCACCGCGTTTCTGTACCTCAGCTATCATATGTAGCGCAACGGTTGTTTTACCACTGGATTCCGGTCCGTAGATTTCTACAATTCTTCCCTTTGGCACACCACCCATTCCAAGTGCTAAATCCAGGCTTAATGAACCGGTCGGTACTGTCTCAACCTGAACCTGTGCTGCCGGATCTCCAAGCTTCATTACCGCGCCTTTTCCAAAATCCTTCTCCAGCTTCGCAATCGCTGCCTCCAGCGCTTTCTTTTTATTCTCATCTGTCATATTTGCCATATATTTTCTCCTCATATATCCGAACGAATGTTTGTTTTCTACATATTAGTACATATGTTCTGTTTTGTCAAGTTCTTTTCTTCTTTTTGTTATCTGATTTTCTTTTCAAAAGCAAACCTATAACGCAAATATCTTTATCAGTGCCTGTGCCACCCCATCTTCATGATGAGTTTCTGTAATCCAGTCTGCCGCATCCTTACAATCAGGTACTGCATTGCCCACTGCAATTCCAAGTCCTGCCGCCCGAATCAGTTCGCAGTCATTTTCTCCATCGCCAAAGGCTACTACCGACTCCATTGATATCCCCAGCTGCCTCATAAGTCTGTGAACTGCCTGATGTTTGCCGGATTTCATGTTGGAAATTTCTATCAGATGGCGGGCGCTGCTGGTAATATATACATTATCAAAAGATTCTTGAATCCGCTTACGGATATATGGTTTATCTTCCTCTTTTACTACCACATCAATCCCATCCAGATTCCTTCTGTGCGCAGTCAGAAATGCTTCCATATCTTCAACCGGTTCTCTTGTCCGTTCCACATAACCGGCAATCATCTCTTTTCCTGCAAATGCAGAAGGATTTTCCCAATATGTTCTGCTTGCATAGGCTTTTCCGTCAATAAAGCATTCATATGCAACCGGACTGGAACGCAGAACATCACATATCTTCTGTGCTGTTTCTTCCGGAAGCTTTGAACACCATAAAGGCTGCTTTTCCAGAAGATCATATATCATTGCACCATTGGATGTAATAATATAGCGCAGGCTTTTTATCCTCAGCACAGCCTCCGGATAAGAGCACAGAGGACGTCCACTTGCAGGGACAAACAAAATTCCTTTTTGCTGCAGCTTCTCCAACACACTCTTCGTCTTTTCTGACAAGGCATCACCATGCTGCAGAAGGGTCAAATCCAAATCCGATACCACACATTTATACTTCATTGCACTACCCTCTTTGCTTCTATTATCATTTGTTTCTTTTTATTTCTATCTTTTTTCTACAACTTCGCCCTGTTTTTTGTAAATACTGTTTGCAGGCACATATCCACGGACCATAGACAATGGATAAATATTCGTGTTCTTTCCTACCACACTTCCTGGATTCAGCACCGTTCCACAGCCGACTTCCACATTGTCGCCAAGCATGGCACCGAATTTTTTCATGCCTGTTTCAATTTTTTCTTCCGGTGTTTTTACAACAACCAGCTTTTTATCTGATTTTACATTCGATGTAATAGATCCTGCACCCATATGAGCCTTGAATCCCAAAATCGAATCACCTACATAATTGTAATGAGGAACCTGCACTTTGTTAAACAGAATCACATTTTTTAACTCTGTTGAATTTCCTACTACTGCCCCTTCTCCTACAATGGCATTTGCACGGATAAATGCACAGTGTCTTACTTCTGCGTCTTTTCCGATGATAGCCGGTCCTCCGATAAATGCAGTTGGTGCCACCTTCGCACTTTTTGCAATCCATACATTATCTCCACGTTTTTCATATTCCTCTTCCGATAATGTGGCACCTAATTCCATAATAAAATTACTGATTTTCGGCAGTACTTCCCATGGGTACTCTACACCTTCGAAAATGTCTTTTGCTATGGTTTCATCCAACGTATACATTTCTTTTACTGTCATTTCTTTCATGCTTGTTTACTCCTTTTCACTCTTTTTACTCTTTGCTGTACTTTTTTTATTACTCTTGTTTGGATTATTTTTATAATACGAAGCTGCTTTATCGTAATATGCTTTCAAATGGTACTGATTCTGTACCCCCAGCACACCGTTGGTTCTGCTAATGATAAAGTTCCGTAATTTTATCATATATTCTTCCGAAGTAATTTCTCCATCGGCAACATAAGTCAGGCCTTTTTCCCAGCTTGCCGTCAGCTCCGGGTTCAAAAGAGAGCGAATGGAGCTGGCAACCACATCATATATCATTTCCCCAAGCAGGGTCGGAGTAATGACCTGGGTTTTCTTATTCAAGGATAAATATTTGATATTAAACAGCTTTTTCAGTATTTCTGCACGGGTCGCACTGGTTCCGATTCCACTTCCCTTTATCTGGGCACGAAGTTCTTCATCCTCGATCAATTGTCCTGCATTTTCCATGGCAAGAATCATAGAACCGGAGTTATAACGCTTCGGTGGTGCGGTTTCTCCTTCCTTAATATCAAGTCCTGATACCGCCAGAATATCGCCCTTTTTTATTTTCTGAATATATTCAAATAAATGAATATCCAAATCTTTCCCTTCGCCTTCGGCATTTTCCTCGCTGTCATTCTCACTGGACTTTTTGTTCTTTGGAACTCCGGCTACTTTCAGATATCCTTCTTTTGCAAGTACGCGGAAATTGGAAAAAAACTGTTCTTCCTTTATCTGCGTCACAAGGGCAACTTTCTGATACTCTGCTGCCGGATAAAAAATACTCAGAAAACGTCGCACAATCAGCTCATATACCTGCTGAGAAATATGGGACACTGATGAAAGCGCAGTGATTCCCTGTCCCGTTGGGATAATCGCGTAATGGTCTGTAATCTGCTTATCATTTACATATCTGGTCTTTTCCAGATTCTTATAGCTTTCCAACTGTAAAATATCCTTCAGATATGGCTCTGCAAGCTTATATTTATACAAACCGTTCAGATTCTTGGTAATTTCCTTTGCCACAGCCGTAGACAAAACGCGGGCATCCGTTCTGGGATAGGTTACCAGCTTTTTTTCGTACAATTCCTGCACAATCCGCAGTGTTTCATCCGGGCTGATTTTAAACCGCTTGGAACATTCGTTTTGAAGTTCTGCCAAGTTAAATAAAAGCGGTGGATTTTTCTTTTCTTTCTTCTTTTCAATGGAAAGAATCCGGCACTGAAGCGGTTCGTTTCCGGTTCGAAGATATGTAATTAATTCTTCCGCATCCTGCCGCTCTTTGAAACCATTTTCCTTATAGAGCTTCAGGGATTCAAAATACCGGCTTCCTTTTACCGCCCGCCATTCTCCTTCGAAGGTGCCGCCTTCCGTGGTAAGCGTCTCGATTACTCTGTAAAACGGTGTCTTTACAAATTCCCGGATTTCCCGTTCTCTGCGCACTACCATGCCGAGAACACAGGTCATTACCCTGCCCACGGAAATTACCGTATATTTATTTCCCAGATATCTGGAAATGCTGTCTCCATATTTCAAAGTCAGAAGTCTGGAAAAATTAATTCCCATCAGATAGTCTTCTTTGGCCCTCAAATAAGCGGATTCTGACAGATTATCATAAGCAGACAAATCCTTTGCTTCCCGGATTCCTCGTAAAATTTCATCTTCCGTCTGGGAGTCAATCCAGACTCTGCGTCGTTCTTTTCCCTTTACACCGGCCATCTGCTCTACGAGGCGATATATATATTCTCCTTCACGTCCCGAGTCGGTACATACATAAATACATGCAATATCTTCTCTGGTCAGAAGCATCTTTACCGTGTCAAACTGCTTTTTTACAGAAGGAATTACCTCATATTTAAATTCATCTGGTATGAATGGCAAGGTCTGGAGACTCCATTTTTTATACTTTTCATCGTACACTTCCGGGTAACTCATAGTAACCAAATGTCCAACGCACCAGGTAACAACCGCGTCATCCCCCTCTAAATATCCATCTTTTCGCTTCATGTTTAAGTGTAGCGCCTTGGCAAATTCCTGTGCTACGCTGGGTTTTTCCGCAATAAATATATTTTTCATAAATATTCTTAGGTCCAGCCTCTGACTGCCCTTTTATCTTTCTCTAGTTTTCATTCAAAATATGAACGTCAAAAGGTGGCCGGTTACAGCAAACACAGATACAACTGTAACTGACCACCCTTGCCTCACAGTATAACACATTCTGTCTCATTCTGCCATACTGACACCATCAGGTACTCTTCTTTCTTTTACATGATAATCGCTTTCTATTGTTCCGCACCCATCAGTGCAGCACCAATCGCTCCTGCATATCTTGCAAGCGGAGCACTCGTAACCGGTGCTTTCAGTGCATTTTCCAGTCTCTCAATTACATACTGGTCTTCACATAAGCCACCTGTCAGGAAATATTTATCACTTGGTACCTGTGCAATTAATTGCACAACTTTCATAATTACCGATTCAATGACTCCAAAGGCGATATCTTCTCTTGGAGTACCACGTCCAATCAGACTGATAACCTCTGATTCCGCAAATACAGTACACATGGAGCTGATGGTAATATGTTCCCCTTTTCTCGCCAAATCAGACAATTCATTCTGAGTCAGTCCCAAACGGTTTGTCATAACCTCAATAAATTTTCCCGTTCCTGCTGAACATTTATCGTTCATAAGGAACTTCATTACGCGTCCATTTTTCAAAGAAATTCCCTTGGTATCCTGTCCTCCGATGTCAATGACAGTTCCATCATCATGGAACAAATAATGTGCACCCTTTCCATGACAGGTAATCTCCGTCACAACGCGGTCAGCATAAGGCACAGAAATACGTCCATATCCAGTTGCTACGTAAGTTGCATTTTCTTTATTAATCCCTTCTGCTTCCAGTTTTTCATAAATATCATCTGCGGTCTTTCTGCTGCTGAATCCTGTATTGAGCAGAAGATGTTTTATTACTTTTCCATCTTCCATTACCACTACCTTTGCTGCACTTGACCCTATATCAATTCCTACAAAATACATGTCTTCCTCCTGCTCCGAACTTACCTCAAGCCCGTTTTTGTCTCTTTCGTCACTACCTCTAGTTTATTATTTTACATGTCATTCGTCAAATTGATAAAATCTATAAATCCTGAGAAAACATCTTATATTCAATACTTCTATTTATCAAACATGGTTTATGTTTATGAAATGCGTCCCAGCTCGTACATCATTGTCTCCAGTTTCATGTGTAATACTTCTTCCGACTCCCGTTCGCTTATCCATACAGACTGACATCCGGTTTCTTCCTCGAACAAAGGCATGCGTTCTTTCGGGAATCCAATCATCACTACCCCATCCGCTTTCCATTCTCTGGTAAATATGGTTCCCTCTTCAATCCCATTTGCGAAATGAATCAGAGCATACTGGTTTTTGTTAAAAATATACTGTTCAATTTGTTTCAAGTACTCATAATTACGGCTTCTCTGTGTCGGTCTTCCATTTGTAGTCCCATCCAGAATGACATACAGTTTCGTTCCTCTCCCCGCAAGTACCCGTGCACGCACATTCAGCAGATAGTCTTCTTCTTTTAAAATTTTCTCAATCTTCTGCTTTGTCTCCGTGCTCATTCGTTCTGTCCGTCCATGTATTACATTTAATACTGTCGTGACACTTACTCCTGCTCTGGACGCAATTTCTTTTACCCGTACTTTCTTCCGCATGTTTTCTTCCTCTCTCTCATTTTAATTTTTAAATGCCGTTTTCTTTTCTCATCTCTGACATTTTCCAGACTATAACACATATTTTTTTATTTGTGCGTTTTTCGACAAAGTACGCTATTTACCTATATATTTCGACAAATTTCGGCAAAACGATTCCGTAAATTTATGTAAGATTATCAATTGTGATTCCTGTACGCCTGTGCTATTCTTTTAGTAAATACAATCGTAAAAGGAGTTTTCTTTCATGGATGGAATTATATTTGACATAGACGGAACCCTGTGGGATTCCACGGAATCGGTAGCAAAGGCATGGAATCGAGCCATTATGGAACAGGAGAATCTGGATTTACATCTGACTGGGGAAAAGCTTATGCCTCTGTTCGGAAAAACAATGGATGAAATCGAAGCCGCATTATTCCCGAATTTTTCTCAGGAAAAAAGGGACAAACTTGGAAATGCATGTTATGAATATGAGAATACATTTTTATACGAAGAACCCGGGATTCTTTTTCCTCATGTAAAAGAGACATTCCAACTTCTCTCTCAGTCTTATGACCTCTACATCGTCAGCAATTGCCAATGTGGTTACATTGAAGCTTTTCTGGAAACTACAGGACTTCAGACTTATGTGAAGGATTCTCTGTGCTTCGGACAGACCCACCTTCCAAAGGGGAAAACCATCCGTATGCTGATGGATACCAATCATTTACAGGATGTGGTCTATATTGGTGATACCCAGGGAGATTATGATGCCTGTCAGATGGCAAATGTGCCTTTTATCTATGCAAGTTACGGATTCGGTCAGGCACCGGAGGCAGAGTGTTCCATTCAGGGCCTTGATGAACTTCCTCTGTTGCTGAAAAACCGGAATAAAAATCAAGAAGGTGTTTTCTCTCATACCTATGGAAAGTAATAAGCCAAGAATACATTATGAGAGTCTAGTGCCCGGAAAAGTCCGGCACTTTTCATATGCATGACAACCTACGAAAAAGCGAGACTTTTGCATCCCACACAAGTCTCGCTTTTACTTTTCATATTTGATTTTCTAACCATGTTATATCTATTCCGTTATAGATACTTCTACACGATCTATCGGAAATCCGGGTCCGTCATCTGATAGCAGTCCAGTTCGCAACAGCAGCCGCCTACTTTTGCATAGACCGCTTCTTTGTTCTTATATGTTTGAATGCCTTCTTCTACTTTAGCCAGCATTTTCTCTCTGTCTCTTGGAAGTATACCTCTGACACGAACCTTCACAAAATCATGGAAACCGTCATACTCTACGCCGTCTACATCCAGAAGCTCCAGAAGCCGTTTTTCTTCTTCCAAGTTCTCCAGTTCATCTGCCGGAACAAACAATCCTTTCTCGATATCCTTGTACAGTGGTGCTTCTACATGCAAAAACATAGAGAAATTCACTATTTTTTTCGGTTTTGTTTTGTTGTAAAATTCTGCAATTGCTTCTGCATTTTCAATACCACGACCTTTTCCGGCAATTCCGGTCATCATATGTGCATCATATTCCAGTCCTGCCTTGTGCAGACGTTCAATTGCTTCATATACTTGAGCTTTATTGTGGTCTTTGTGCATAAACTGAAGTACATCGTCAAGCCCTGTCTCAATTCCAAGATAAAGCTGGTCTACCCCTGCATCTTGCAACGCTTTCAACTCCGCATCACTCTTTGCACGGATATTGGTCACTGTAGCATCCATATTCACGCTCTGACAATCCGGGAAATACTTATGCACCATTTTCAAAATCGTAAGCAGCTTCTCCGTAGCAATTCCAAACGCATTTCCGTCTCCCAGAAATACCCGCTTCGGATTACCACCAATCTCACTTACGCGAATCAGCTCCGCTTCAATCTGCTCAAGCGGCAATTCCCTGTACTTCAAATGCTTGAATAATGTACAGAACTTGCATGCATTGTAAGAACACCCTACCGCTACAGGGAGCATAAATGCAGACCTTTCCATAGGGGAGCGACAAATTTGACCTTCATATTCCATAATGATCCCTCCAGTTTCTAAATACAACTAAACTGTTTCTCAGTTAAAATTTCCCAGCTTTTGCTGCTTCCTCCACGCTGACTGCCACTGCCACTGTCATTCCGACCATCGGGTTATTTCCGGCCCCGATCAGTCCCATCATCTCTACATGAGCCGGAACGGAAGAAGATCCTGCAAACTGTGCATCAGAATGCATACGTCCCATAGTATCTGTCATACCATAAGAAGCCGGTCCTGCTGCCATATTATCCGGGTGAAGGGTACGTCCGGTTCCTCCACCGGATGCAACTGAAAAGTACTTCTTTCCTGCCTCGATACATTCTTTCTTATATGTACCTGCCACCGGGTGTTGGAAACGGGTTGGATTCGTTGAATTTCCGGTAATGGAAACATCTACACCCTCTTTCCACATAATCGCCACACCTTCACGGACATCATTGGCACCATAGCAGTTTACTTTTGAACGGAGTCCGTCAGAATATGCAATTCTCTGTACTTCTTTCAGTTCTCCTGTATAGTAATCATATTCTGTCTGTACATAGGTAAATCCGTTGATACGGGAAATAATCTTAGCTGCGTCTTTTCCAAGTCCGTTTAAGATAACACGAAGTGGTTTCTTACGAACTTTGTTTGCTTTCTCTGCAATACCGATGGCACCTTCTGCTGCTGCAAAGGATTCGTGTCCTGCAAGAAATGCGAAACAGTCTGTGTCTTCTTCCAATAACATCTTACCAAGGTTACCGTGTCCAAGTCCAACTTTACGCTGGTCTGCTACAGATCCCGGAATACAGAAAGACTGTAACCCTTCTCCAATTGCTGCTGCCGCTTCCGATGCGGTACGGCAGTTCTTCTTAATTGCAATCGCAGCTCCTACTATGTATGCCCAGCATGCGTTTTCAAAACAGATTGGCTGAATTGCCTTTACCTGCGCATATACATCCAGTCCGGCATCCTTTGTCATCTTCTCTGCTTCTTCAATAGAAGCAATTCCATAACTGTTTAATACCGCATTGATGTTGTCAATACGTCTTTCATATGATTCAAATAAAGCCATGTCTCAAATCCTCCTACTCTTTTCTTGGGTCAATGATTTTCACTGCGTCTTCCACACGGCCGTACTGACCCTGTGCCTTTTCCCATGCTTCGTTCGGAGTATCCCCTGATTTGATAAAGTCAGTGAATTTTCCTAGACTTACAAACTTATATCCGATAATCTCGTCATTGGCATCCAGTGCAATTCCTGTCACATAGCCCTCTGCCATTTCCAGATAACGAGGTCCCTTCTCCAGAGTTCCGTACATCGTACCAACCTGAGAGCGAAGTCCTTTTCCCAAATCCTCCAATCCTGCGCCAATTGCAAGTCCGTCTTCTGAAAATGCACTCTGTGTTCTTCCGTACACAATCTGTAAAAACAGTTCACGCATAGCTGTATTGATTGCATCACAGACCAAATCGGTATTCAGCGCTTCCAGAAGCGTCTTTCCAGGAAGGATTTCAGCAGCCATTGCCGCAGAATGTGTCATTCCCGAACATCCGATTGTCTCTACAAGCGCTTCCTGAATGATTCCGTCCTTAACATTCAGTGTCAGCTTACATGCTCCCTGCTGCGGTGCGCACCAGCCAACACCATGTGTAAAACCGGACACATCAGAGACTTCCTTTACCTGTACCCATTTCGCCTCTTCCGGAATTGGCGCCGGTCCATGATTTGCGCCCTGAGCTACCGGACACATCATTGTTACTTCCTGAGAATATATCATTTTAATACCCCTTTCAAATATGAATTTCACATTTTGAGAAATGTCTTATCATCTCACATTACCTATCCAATATTTTCTCATAGTTTGACAATTTCGTCAATTGCTTCTTAGCAATCCAGAAGCTTTTCCCGAAGGAATGTAAGCGCCTGTACGACGGAGGAATCCCGGTTTCGTTCCCGGTTTCCTGTAAACTGGCATTTCTTTACATAGACTTCGCCCTGCACATAGCAGCCGATATACACCAGACCCACCGGCTTTTCCGGAGTTCCGCCTCCCGGTCCTGCGATTCCGGTTACACTTAAGGCTGCATCCGCACCTGCCTCTTTCGCTGCACCCATTGCCATTTCCCTTGCTGTTTCTTCACTGACTGCGCCAAAGGTTTCCAGTGTTTCATGCTTCACACCAAGAAGTTTTTCTTTTGCCGCATTTGCATAAGTAATGTAGCCTTCATTATAGACTTCAGAAGCCCCGGCCACATTCATAATGCGCCCGGCCAGTTTACCTGCAGTACAGGATTCTGCTGTTGTAACCGTAAAATTTTTTTGCTTTAACAGCTCTACCACCGCTTCTTCCAGAGTGACATTTTCTTCTGTGGTATAAATAGCCTTTCCGAAACGCTTCTTCATTTCTGCCAGCATCGGTGCTATCATTTCTTCTGCTTCTTCCTTGGTTCTTGCTTTAGCGGTAATACGGAAGTGCACCTCTCCGGTCTTGGCATACGGAGCAAGGGTCGGATTGCTCTGTCGGTCCATCAAATCGGCCACCGTTGTTTCTGCGGCACTTTCTCCGATTCCACAGATTTTGACCATTCTGGAGTAAATACCCTCCGGCTGCTGTTTGTTTAAATACGGTGCCACATCCTTTTCAAACATCGGGTGCATTTCTGCCGGAGGACCCGGCATTAAAATTGCAGTCTTTCCATTTTTCCGGTCTTCTAAAATCAGCCCCGGTGCTGTTCCATTGTCGTTATCCAGGATAAGCGCACCTTCCGGAATCATAGCCTGTTTCCAGTTATTCTCCGTAATATGGCTGCGGTTCAGCCTCTGCATATAAGTGGTAATCCGCTCTTTGGTATGTTCATCCAGGTAGAGTTCCCTGCCAAACACTTTTGCTACAATCTCTTTGGTCAAATCATCCTTCGTCGGTCCAAGTCCTCCCGTCAGAATAATAATATCTGACCTTCCAAGCGCTTGTCTTACCGCTTCTTCCAGTCTTCCTTCATTGTCCCCAACAACACTCTGCCGATATAAAGAACAACCCAGCAAAGCGCACTGCTCTGCCAGGTATGTTGCATTGGTATTCACAATGTTGCCAAGTAAAATTTCAGTTCCCACGGAAATGAGTTCCACTACCATTTTACATGCCTCCCTTAGTCAATACTTCCTTATTCTTCATAATATAATCCATCAGCGAAATCAAGGTAAGTGCCACAGCAATAATCTCAAGCACCCCTTCTAAACCACTGAAAATTCCACCCAAATCCATAATCTTCACAATAATCAGTGCCATCTGGGAAACAGTCTTAAACTTACCCCAGTAATTTGCGGCAATCACAATTCCATTATCGGATGCCACAAGGCGGAATCCACTGATGATAAATTCTCTTGCAATGATAATCAGTGTTACCACTACATTCAGCCTGTCCATCGCAGTAAGACAGATTAAAGCAGTACACACTAACAGCTTATCCGCAAGAGGGTCCATAAACTTTCCAAAATTTGTAACCAGATTCTGTTTTCTCGCAATCTTTCCATCCAACATATCTGTCAGACTTGCCACACAGAAAATAACAAGTGCAATCCATTTATCCGCACTTCCAGTAATATCTGCCAACAGAAATACTACAAAAAAAGGAATCATGATTACTCTCAATATTGTCAGCTTATTTGGTAAATTCATAATGCTCCTCCTATATCAGTTCTCCAATCAGGTCATATTCCATTGCTCCGGTCACTTTAACTTTTGCAAAATCGCCTGACATGAGTTCTTCATCTGTATTTACAAAAATCAGTCCGTCTACGTTCGGTGCATCACGGTAGGTTCGTCCCACATAGGCATTCTCGTCGGCTACTTTTCCTTCAATCATGACAAGGAGTTCTCTGCCAATCATATCTTCTGCCTGTTCAAATACAATATCTTGCTGAAGTTCCATCAGTTCTGCCTGACGTTCTTCTTTCACTTCTTCTTCAATCTGACCATCCATCTTCGCAGCCGGTGTATCTTCTTCCGGTGAATAGGTAAATACACCAAGTCGCTCAAATTCCATCTGGTCTACGAAATCCATCAGTTCTTCGTGGTCTTCCTCTGTTTCCCCAGGAAATCCTGTAATAAGAGTGGTACGAAGTGCAATATCCGGCATCGCATCACGCAGTTTCTCAATTGTTTCGATTAACTGTGCCTTCGATGTTCTTCTTCCCATCTTCTTTAAAATAACATCGCTTGCATGCTGAATCGGAAGGTCCAGATAATGGCAGATCTTTGGTTCTTCCTTCATGGTCTGAATTAATTCATCAGTAATTTCTTCCGGATAGCAATACAAAATACGAATCCATTGGATACCACCAATCTTGCAAAGCTCTTTCAAAAGCTTCGGAAGCATTTTCTTACCATAAATATCCTGCCCGTATACTGTAGTTTCCTGTGCTACCAGAATCAATTCTTTCACACCGCCATCGGCAAGTTCCTGTGCCTCTTTTAACAGATTTTCCATCGGCACGCTGCGGTAATTGCCGCGGACCTTCGGGATGATACAGTAAGTACAGTGCTTGTCGCAGCCTTCCGCAATCTTTAGATAAGCAAAATGTCCTCCCGTTGTTACCAGACGTTTGGTCTTTACTTTCGGAAGATAATCCACATCTTTCATGGTAATACGTGACTGCCCACGTTCTATCACATTATCGCTTAATACGCTGTCAATGACGTTCCCTATTTCCTCATAAGAGGTGGTTCCAAGAACTGCATCTACTTCTGGAATTTCTTTCAAAATCTCATCTTTATAACGTTGTGCAAGGCATCCTGCAACAATCAGTGCCTTGAGTCTGCCGTTCTCCTTAAGCTGTGCCATTTCCAGAATATTCTGTATGCTTTCTTCTTTGGCATCATGGATAAAACAGCAGGTATTGATGATGATAACATCTGCTTCATTTTCATCATCTACCATCTGGTGTCCGCGCTGTGCAAGAATTCCAAGCATCACTTCAGTATCAACCAGATTCTTATCACATCCAAGTGAGATGAATAATATATTCATAATCTGCTTCTCTCCTATATATTCACAAGGCAGATACAAACGTCTGCATCTGCCTTATTTCCTACTCTTCCTCTTCTGTTTCTTCTGCAATGATTTTAATCTTTCCACTGTTCAATTCATCAATTGCAATCGACAGCGGCTTTTCCCCGCTCTTAGCCGGAACCAAAGCCGGATCACCATCAATTAACTGTCTTGCTCTCTTTGCTGTTGCAAGAACGATAGAATAACGGCTGTTTACAATCTTAGTTGCTCCTTCTTCTACGTCCTGATTTACTACTTTCATTAAATCTGAATATGACGGATGTAACATCTCACATTCTCCCTTCTACATATAAATATTCAAACATTTTTTCCTTCTACAGTTCCTGCAGCTCTTTACGAATCTTCTCTATCATCTTCTGGCAACGGTTTACCTTCTTATGTTCTGACTTGATAACCTGATGCATTTCTTCCATACAGGTATCAATATCATCATTAATAATCAGATAGTCATAGGAATCCATGTATTGTGCCTCTTCTATAGCACGCTTCATTCTGGCTTCAATCACTTCCATTGATTCTGTTCCCCTGCCAACGAGTCTCGCTTTTAACTCTTCAGCACTTGGCGGAGTCACAAATAACAGTAATGTATCCGGATACTTTTCTTTTACTTTCAGTGCACCCTGAATCTCAATCTCAAGGATGACATCTCTTCCAGCTTCTAACTGGCTTGTCACATAACTTTCCGGTGTCCCATAATAATTATCAACATATTTAGCATACTCTATAAGTTCATCCTGCGCAATCATTTTTTCAAATTCTTCCACGCTCTTGAAAAAATATTCTTTTCCATGGGTTTCTCCCTGACGGGGTGCTCTGGTTGTTGCAGAAACCGAAAGTGCATAGTTGTCATAATTTTCCAGCAGTTTCTTCATCAACGTGCCCTTTCCTGCCCCGGAAAAGCCCGAAACAACAATAAGAATTCCTTTATCCTGATTCTTCATATTCTCTCCCACTTTCCTTCATCACCATATTTGGAACACACATTATAACACATTCTGCCACCATTTGGAAAGACTATTCAATATTCTGTATCTGTTCACGTACTTTTTCAATTTCTGTTTTCAGAGTAATGGCATGATTAGAAACAGTCAAATCATTCGCTTTGGATAAAATGGTATTTGCCTCACGGTTCATCTCCTGTGCGATGAAGTCAAGTTTTCGGCCGATTCCTTCTGCAACTTCCAGCGTATCCTTCATATGCTTGATGTGGCTCTTCAATCTTACCACTTCTTCATCTGTACAAATCTTGTCTGCAAACAAAACAATCTCAGAGGCCATTCTGCTCTCATCTATCTGTGTATCTGCAAGCAGTTCACGTACTTTTGTTTCCAGCTTTTCTCTGTATTCAGTGACAATCTGCGGGGAGCGTTCTTCGATAAGAGCAACCGTTTCAAGCATTCCATCCAGTTTTCCGATAATATCCTGCTTCAGCTGCTCGCCCTCTTTCGTGCGGGTTTCTACAAACTGTCTGCAAGCACCGTCTAATGCTTTCTGAAGTCCGTTCCACAATTCTTCTTCATTCACGTCCTGCTCTTCCATGGTCAATACTTCCGGACAGCGGGATAATGAATACGCATTTACATCACCATTTATACCAAATTCTACCTGCATCTGTTTAAAATAATTCAAGTACTCTGCTGCCAGTGCATGATTATATTTCAGAGAAACCTGTTCTTCCGACAAGTCTTCATATGTGATAAAAATATCTACTTTGCCTCGTTGTACATAGTCTTTTAACCGGTTGCGGATTGCAGTTTCAAAAAAATTCAACTTCTTTGGCATACGCATATTCACATCCAGATAACGATGATTCACACCCTTCATCTCAACAGTGAATTTTCGTTCTGCCTCGGACACCTCGCATCGTCCGAATCCTGTCATACTTCTAATCATTTGCTTTTCCTCTTCTCATTTGTCATTTTGACGCAAATCTACTTATATAGTATACGGCATTTTCAAAGCCCCGTCAACGCAAGAAAAGAGAAGAAACGGAATTTGGCTCCACTTCTTCTCTTTTGTTTATTTCGCTTATCTGGATTCAAGTTCGCACATATGTTTACGACAACATCATTCGGTCATTTGCGAACTCGCTGCCGCTTACTTCTTCGAACTTTTCCAGCAAATCAGCAACCGTCAGATTCTTCTTTTCTTCTCCGGACACATCATAAATAATCTGTCCCTCATGCATCATAATCAGACGGTTTCCATAGGTAATGGCATCTTTCATATTATGTGTAACCATCATGGCTGTCAAATGATTTTCCGAAATAATTTTCTCTGAGATTTCCAGTACCTTAGCAGCCGTTTTCGGGTCCAGCGCTGCAGTGTGTTCATCCAGAAGGAGCAGCTTCGGGTGTTGCATGGTTGCCATCAGAAGGGTAATTGCCTGTCTTTGTCCACCGGATAACAGACCAACCTTGGCAGTCAGACGATTTTCCAGGCCCAGATTCAGGGTAGCCAGTAATTCCCGATATTTTTCCCGTTCTTCCTTTCGGATTCCAAGCCGGAGGGTACGTGGTTTTCCTCTTCGTGCTGCCAGTGCCATATTTTCTTCAATCTGCATATCCGCAGCCGTTCCGGTCATCGGATCCTGAAACACACGTCCAAAATATTTCGCTCTCTTATGCTCCGGAAGATTGGTAATGTCTTCTCCATCTATTAGAATCTGTCCTTCATCTACGTAGTAAACACCGCTTAACATATTAAGAAGTGTAGATTTTCCTGCTCCATTTCCACCGATGATGGTCACAAAGTCACCGTCATTTAAGGTCCAGTTGATTCCCCTTAAGGCAGCCTTTTCATTGATGGTTCCCTTATTAAATGTTTTGTGTATATTTTTTATTTCCAGCATAATCTGTTCTCCCTTCTTCTACGCTCTTCCCTGTTTTGGTCTTATCTGTGCTTTCCAGTAAGGAATACCGAGGAATAAAGCTACAACCAGTGCGGAGAACAGTTTTAAATCGTTGGCATTCAGACCAAGTCTGAGAACCAGAGTGATTACGATATAGTAAATAATACCGCCAATCACAACTGCGGTCATACGGAGGGCAAAGTTCTTAAAGATTTTTCCGAAAACAACTTCCCCGATAATAACGGCTGCAAGACCGATTACGATAGCTCCACGACCCATGTTAACATCGGCAAATCCCTGATACTGCGCCAAAAGTGCACCTGCAAGTGCAACAATTCCATTGGAAATAACAAGTCCCATGATTTTTCTCGTATTCGTATTGATACCGTTAGCTCTCGCCATAGCCGGATTACAACCTGTGGCACGAATGGAATGTCCCATTTCTGTTCCGAAGAACCAGTATAAAATTGCAATCAGAACTACCACAAAAACAAGTCCCACAATAATGGAACGGGTAATATATCTCAGAGACACAAGTAAATCATAATTCATAACACTTAATGTCTGGTTTGCCTTGTTTCCTAAAATTCTTAAATTCACAGAATAGAGTGCAAGCTGGGTAAGAATCCCCGAAAGAATTGCCGGAATTCCAAATACCGTATGAAAAATTCCCGTTGCCAGTCCCGCAAGACATCCTGCTAAAACAGCTACCAACATAGCTACTTTGATATCCATTCCGCTAATCGTACACATAACAAGAACGGCGCCGCCTGTTCCAAAAGAACCGTCCACCGTTAAATCTGCCAGATCCAGTACACGATATGTAATATAAACTCCAATTGCCATAATTCCCCAGATAATACCCTGGGCCACTGCGCCCGGAAGCGCTGTAAAAAATCCTAACATAGTCCCTCTCCTCCAAAAAGGCGGTAGATTTGTTATCCACCGCCTCTATTTTACTTCTTTTTCTGTCTGTCCTTTAGTTGCCTGACATATCAATTGCTTCATAATCTGAAGGTACTGTGATATTAAGTGCTGTCGCACGGTCTTCTACATATTTCTTTGTAAGTTCTGTTGCAAACTGGATATCCATATCAGCCGGGTCTTTTCCGTTTACAAGAATATCGTAAGCCATTAGACCTGCTTCATATCCGATGCTGTAGTAACTGATAGAAAGTGTAGCTACACCACATCCTTTACAGATTCCTTCTTCACCGGCAATAATAGGAATATTAGCAGGAGCTGCAATTTCATTTACTGCTGCTGTTGTAGATGCGATTGTGTTATCAGTAGGAATATAAATACAGTCCACTTCGCTGCATGCCTTTGTTGTTACGCTTGCGATTTCATTGGTATCAGCAACCGTGTAGGATTTTACTTCTAAGCCAAGCTTTTCCAGTTCTTCTGTGACTACATCTGCCTGATATTTAGAGTTTGCTTCTGCTGAGCAGTAAAGCACACCAACTGTCTTTGCATCCGGAAGTAATTCTTTTACCATTGCTGCCTGTTCTGCAAGCGGAGCTAAGTCTGCTGTACCTGTTACATTGATTCCGGTTTTACCAGTCCAGTCCTTGATATCCAGAGCTGTCGCAAAATCAGTAACAGAGGTTGCCACAATCGGAATATCGGCTGTAGCTGCCATGGCTGCCTGAAGAGCCGGCGTTGCATTTGCCATAATCAAATCTACATTGTCATTTACAAACTGTGTTGCGATTGTTGCACATGTTGCAGAATCACCAGATGCATTCTGTACTTTAATATCTACATTATCTCCAAGTTTTTCTTTCAGAGCATCCTGAAATCCTTCGGTAGCTGCATCTAAGGCATCATGCTGAACCAGCTGGCAGATACCAATGGTATACTTCTTATCTCCGCCTTCTGACTTGCCATCTGTATTTCCGGAATCACTGCTTCCTCCGCAGGCTGCAAGTGATACAGTCATTGCTGCTGTCATCATTAATGCTAATATTTTTTTACATTTCATTTTACTGTTCCTCCCTCCGCTTTGTCACGCGAAAGCGTTGCACTTCAACGTGTTAAAGCTTTACATCGGTCATTATACCCCTTGTTTCTCTGTTCGTCAACACATTTTCTGGCTTTTCTTTTACACTTTTCTTTTTCTTTACGTATTTTCTGCTTTCTTTTCCAATTGTTCTTCTTATAAATATTTGCTATACTGTATCTGCTATACTAAAAAAATTTGATAAAAGGGGTATAAATATGGCATTTGATGGAATCACGGTCGCCGGAATTGTCCACGAATTAAACCAGACAATTCTGAATGGCCGTATCAATAAAATTGCACAGCCCGAAACAGACGAGCTGCTAATTACAATAAAAACACCCGGTGGACAGAGACGCCTTTGCATTTCCGCAAGTGCTTCTCTCCCACTGATTTATCTGACGGATGAAAACAAACCAAGTCCTATGACTGCTCCGAATTTCTGTATGCTTCTGCGTAAGTATATTGGGAATGGACGAATTGTGGCAATCACGCAGCCATCTTTGGAACGAATCATTCATTTTGACATTGAGCATCTGGATGAGCTCGGAGACTTGTGCCGCAAAACCATGATCGTTGAAATCATGGGAAAGCATAGCAATATTATTTTCTGTAATGACAAAGGTATGATTCTGGACAGTATTAAACATGTTTCCTCTCAGATGAGTTCCGTCCGCGAGGTTCTTCCCGGCAGAGAATATTTTATCGCAGACACCACGCATAAGTTGAATCCACTGGAGGTTTCGGAGGATGCATTTATTCAGGCCTTATGTGAAAAACCGATGAATCTTGGCAAAGCCATTTACAACAGCTTTACCGGAATCAGTCCTGTGGTCTCGGAAGAAATCTGTGCGATTTCCGGTGTGGATTCGGATATTCCGGCAAAGGATATGGATGCCGATATTCTGGCGCATCTCTACCGCCAGTTTACCTATTTCTTTGAAAATGTAAAAAACGGAGCATTTCATCCGGTTATTTATTATGAGGGAAAACTTCCGAAAGAATTTGCTGCGGTTCCACTCACTCATTTAGCAGATTACGAAGCGGTTTCTTTCGAATCGATGTCGCAAGTCATCCGTAACTACTACGCTTCTAAGGATACTATTACCCGGATCCGGCAGAAATCTTCCGACCTTCGCAGGGTTGTGCAGACTGCTTTAGAACGTAACCGCAAGAAATATGATTTGCAGTTGAAACAGATAAAGGATACGGAAAACAGAGATAAATATAAGGTATACGGAGAACTGCTGCACACTTACGGTTATCAGTTAAGCGGTGGCGAGCGTTCCATGGAAGCGCTCAATTACTACACCAATGAAATGATTACCATCCCATTAGACCCGCAGAAAACTGCCATGGAAAAT
The DNA here is from genome assembly GCA_934307065.1 of uncultured Bariatricus sp. Classification (GTDB taxonomy): domain Bacteria; phylum Bacillota; class Clostridia; order Lachnospirales; family Lachnospiraceae; genus Allocoprococcus. Next base: position 129,336 of record CAKRCD010000003.1, read on the forward strand.
GCGCAGAAATTCTTTGAGAAATATAACAAACAGAAACGGACCTTCGAAGCCCTGTCCACCTTAATTGAAGAAACCGGAGATGAAATTACCTATCTGGAATCTATCAGCACTGCCCTTGACATTGCACGGACAGAAGACGATTTGACAGAAATCAAAGAAGAATTGATTGGAACCGGCTATATCCGCAGAAAATTCACGAAAAAGAAAGTGAAGATTACCAACAAACCTCTTCACTTCCTGTCCTCTGACGGTTACCATATGTATGTAGGCAAAAACAACCTGCAAAACGAAGAACTTACCTTCCACTTTGCAAATGGAAATGACTGGTGGTTTCATGCCAAAGGTGCACCCGGCTCCCATGTCATTGTCAAAACAAATGGGGAAGAACTTCCTGACCGTACCTTTGAAGAAGCCGGCAGACTTGCTGCTCATTTTTCCAAAAACTCCGGCTCAGAAAAAGTGGAAGTTGACTATATAGAAAAGAAACATGTCAAGAAACCAAACGGAAGCAAGCCGGGATTTGTAGTATATTATACCAACTATTCCCTGATGATAGATTCCGATATTTCCGGGATTCAGGAATTATCATAATCATCTTCATCGCAAAACAAGGGATTCATTCACGTGGATGTGAATGAATCCCCTTTTCTTATGAATACAAATATACCTTATCCAGTTGTCTCATATAATTTTCAATCTCTATAGATTCTTCTTCTGACACTTTCTTACCGGAATAATAATAGGTTACTTTCGGCTCAGTTTTTTCGTGTTTTTCCTCTCTCTCGATTCCGGTAATCCGAATCAATTGATTTACAGTTCCCTCGTTTCCATCCACAAAATGAATATCCTCCGGAAAAACTTTCCTGAGTGTCTCTTTAAAATAATTGAAATGAGTACACCCAAGCACTACCGCACTGTAATTTTTCAAATCGAATTTCTTCAATTCTTCCTGCAAATACACTTTTACTTCTTCGGAATCAAAGTCTCCACTTTCTGCAAAGCGAACCAGCTTGGGAAGTGGAATCAAATCAACATCATGTTCAACATCTACCCGCTCCAACAAATTATGAAGCTTGTCCCCTGCTATGGTTACCGGAGTTGCCGCTACCAAAATCCGCTTTCCTGTATCTCCATATAATTCCACTGCCTTTTTCACGGCAGGTTCCATGCCTACAATCGGCACCGGATACTGCGCCCGGAATTCTTTCGTCGCAACGCTGGTCGCTGTATTACAGGCAATTAGAATTGCATCTACTCCTTCTTTTATCATAAAATCAAAAATAGCTTGAATATATGTCTTAATCTCTTCTACACTTTTTTCTCCATATGGAACATGAGCCTCATCTGCATAATAGATAAATTCTCCATCTGGTATTTTCTTCATCGCATGATGCAGAACCGATAATCCCCCGATTCCCGAATCAAATATTCCTACTTTCATATGACACCTACTTTAATTTTATCCTGAAAATGATACCTCATTATAGCATATTTCAGTTAAAATAACCAGTTATTCGAGAAATAGCAGGTTTTACTGGATTACTGGCATTCATCCACCTTTATTCTATATTTGTCTTAACTGTCAATTTTGCAAAAAAGGAATTCACTCTTTTAAGCGAATTCCTTTACCACAAAATATATTATGCTTTTTACTTCTCTATTTCCAGTATTTCTCAACAAATGATATTATCTTCTCTTTATCCAAGTCAGCGGCCTCTATTAATTTCTTTGTTGCCTCCTCTTTAGATAGTCCCAAATCATGCATTATTTTTATTGAAGTCTCCAGTCCTTTTGTAAGTCCTAATTTTTCCCCTTCTTCTTTTCCTTCTTCTCTGTCCCAGATTCTTTGTCTTTCTTCGTCATATTCATATATGCTCATTTTCTTCACCTCTGCTCTATACTTGGTCAGAAAATCTGCCAATATTCCTTCCGCAATACACTCCGTGATTGCTCTTTCTACTGCATCTTCTATCTTCATCTGCTCTGCATACTCTCTGACCCTTGAAGTGTAGATAACATAATCACTTAAAGTCTTGCATGCATTTACAATGTCATTGTTGTATCCCGGATTGATGTTCAATAAAACTGCTTTCAGGTTTAACCATGGTTCTTCTTCCGGAATCTCAAAAGCTTCTGCCAGTTCCAATACTTCTCTTTCCGGTCTTTCTTCTTTCCCGTTATAGAAAATCAGAAATCTCGGTGATGGAATTGTAATCCTTCTGCTTCCGTATAAGTTCCTGTCCTTTGTCATTTTCGAATACAAATCCGATACATAAAACAAATACCTAAGTGGAAGATTCGGACTATAAGTAGACTGGTGCTCATACAACGACAACCGGGAATCAATAATAAAAGAAATATCATTATGCATGGAAAGGTAAATCGCATTTTCCAATGTATTAATTTCCAGTTTCTCCGGGTCTGAATAGTGTGTCCCGTTTACTGCATTATAAAGTCCTAACAATTCTTCTTTTTCACGGAAAATCATTTCGAATAATCGTGCCTTGTAATCCCGTCTTACATTTGTGTTCTTTTCTTCATTTGCCATAAGCATCCTCCTTCTGTTGTATATGCAGGAGATATAAATATACTTATAGCTAAAAATCACACAGTAAATACAATTGTATCTATTTTCTTATTCACATCTCACTGCTCTATTAATTGGTAACAAAGCATTGAGATTTCATAAAATAAATAAGACCTTAGAAATGTAGTCCGATTGCGTCTCCGCCAGAATATCAGAAAAATAATGCTTTCCAATAGAATAGCATATTTTACCATTCAAAACAAGACAGACAATCTATAAAAACCTTGTACTATTTCTCTGTCTGTTTGAAACAACATGCCGCATGCAAAAATCACGACAATTACGCAAATAAGAAAGATGGATTCTTTTCTTCTTTTTTCATATGCACGACCTTCCTATTGTGTCAAACCACCATTGTATCTCAGCATCTGTGTGTTTCTAAAATGATTTACCATGTACATATATTAAATAAATGATTACGCATAATAAAGAAACTACAATACCAATATAAAATTCCGGAACCAGTACATAGCTTCTTGCTTTTTCCATATCAATTGGCTGTACACTTCCGTAATTGTAAGCTGTAAAATATGTATATACTTCAGCGATTACTATCCCAAAAAGTCCCAAAAACCCGCACTTCTTTCTAGTATTACTTGAAAACATATTTCCACATACCCCTACAAAAAATAATATTGTAAAAAAAACACCAATGGGATTAAAAAGATTTATAAAACCGGTTATCGCACCAGCCGTTCTACTCCAACCATATTGATTCATTATCATCGGCATAATGCTTAGACAGTATAAACAGAAAAGATTTTTTTTATTAACCATAACGCCTCTCCAAACTTTATCAAATTCATTCTATTTCCAATATTTTTCGACTGTAGACTGCGCCTCTTCTTTACTCAAATCAAACGCATCCATTAACTTCATCACTGCTTCGTCCTTCGGAACAGACAGGTCGTACATTATTTTTGCAGATGCATCTATTCCTTTGGTTAGACCCTTGATTAGGCCAATTCTTTCGCCTTCTTCTTTCCCAATCTCTTTTCCTTATTCTCTGTCCCAGATTCTTTGTCTTTCTTCGTCATATTAGCATCCTCCTTTGATTGTATGTGCAGG